>DASXEK010000023.1:0-47400 GCA_036490155.1 Acidimicrobiales bacterium
CTCATCGGTCAGGCGTCCGGTGGCGCAGACCTCGTTCTCCAGATCTCGCAGCTCCCAGGCCGCCGAAGGGAAGGGAGGATTGCCGGCCGGGGCGACGCAGTTGACCTGGGTCCCGGCCGGCAACTGGCTGGTGTAGTAGCTGACCTCGGCCCGGGCCAGGGACTGCGCGGCCGAGAGTGAGGTGGTGGCGTGGGACGTGGCCGTCGAGCCGGTGGTGGCCGCGGCCGTGCCGCTCCATCCGCACAGGGTGATCAAGAGCGCCATGGATGTCGCGGCCATCGTGGCCGCCGTGGCGGGGATCGGTCCGCCGCCCGTCCGCCGCACGCCCGCCCGCCTCAGGCTCACCCGTTCACCCGTTCACCCGCTCACTGGCTCAGCCGGGTCCCTTGCGCTCTCGCCACCAGGTGGTGAGCACCACCCGCGCGTAGCGGAAACCGAAGAGGTAGTTCTTGCCCTTCTTGGTGGTGCCCGAGGCCCGGGGGAGCCACAGCGTGGGCCGCTCGGCCACCCGCCAGCCCCGCTTCATGCAGGTGATGAGCAACTCGGCCGTCTGGTACTGGGACTGGGTGAGGCGGTGGACCACGTCGTCGAGCATCAACACCCGCAGGGCGCGGTAGCCGTTGGAGGTGTCGGTCAACTTGGTTCCGCCCATGGCGCTCATGATCCACGAGAAAAAGAGCACGCCGAGCTTGCGGAAGCGGTCGGTCGTGGTGTCGCGCCCCAGACGGCGCGAGGCCACCACGAAGTCCGCCTCGTCGTCGACCAAAGGCTGGAGCATGACGGGGATCTCGGCCGGGTCGTTCTGGCCATCGGCGTCGAGGGTCACCACATACTGGGCGCCCAGCTCGATGCACAACGCGTAGCCGACGCGGAGCGCGTAGCCGTGCCCGAGGTTCTCGCTCAGGACGAAGGTGACTGCGCCCGCGTCCTTGGCCACCTGATCGGTCCGGTCGGCACCGCCATCGACTACGACGATTGTGGTCACGGCGAGTCCGCAGGACTCAGCCGGGACGGCGGCCAGGACCGGGCCGATGTTGTCCTCCTCCTCGTAGGCGCAGATCAGCGCAACTACGGGTGAGAGTTTGAGGTCGGGGTAGCGGGTCTCGAACTCCTGCCGCGAGGCATCGATGACGCGGCGCGCGCGGTCTGGGTCGGTGTGAATGCTGGCGCCGGAGGTGGCGCCGCGCCGGGAGCTCAAAACGAGCGAGGCGCAGCGAAGACCTGGCGGACCAGAGGCTCGAAGTGAGAGAGCGGCTTGGTGGGGTAGTCGGGGTCGAAGCTGATCTGGTCCCAATCGTCGGCAAACTGCTCGGCCAAGGCATACCAGGACGCGCCGACGTACTGGTCCCGCGCGTTCGGGTCCTGGCCCAGGTACTCGTAGTAATGCCGACCCTGGAAGTCTTGGTGCGCCCGGATCATCTGGTAGGTGTCATCGCTCACGTAGGGCCGCAGGATCTCCGCCGCGATCATGGGGTGGTTCATCACCGAGACGGCCTTGCCGATGTCGTGACACAGCGAAGCCACGACAACCTCATCGGTCGCCCCCGCCTCCTCGGCCCGGGTCGCTGTCTGCAACGAATGGACCAGCTGGTCAACCTCGAAGCCGTCGGTGATTTCCTCCAGGGAGGACAGCATGTCCAGGACCCGATCGGCCACGCGGGGCTGGTGCTCGATCGACTCGACGATGATGTGCTGCCACTGCTCGGCCGTCGACTGGTCCATGCGGGTAAACGTCATTGGGCAATTATCCCTCCTGGAGGGTCACGAGGCCAGCAGGTCGAGAACGTCCGCGGCGGACACGGCCCGATCCTGGGCCGCCGGGTCGGTTCGGCCCGAACCGGGGCGGCCGGCCAAAAAGGCGAGCGTCGAACCAACCGAGCGCAGGAGCTCACGGAGCTCGGGGGGTGGCGGGAAGTACTCATCCTCGGTGGTCACGGTCACCTCGGTGACGCCCTGGGCCGGGGCCAGCCGGGCAATCACGTCCTCCACCAGGGCTTCCGGGGCCGAGGCACCGGCGGTGACCCCAACCGTCCCGGACAGGTCGCCGGGCAGCTCGTCCGCCTCGTTGATCCGCAGGACGCGGGGGCACCCGCCGGCCCGGGCGACCTTTTCGAGCGCCACCGTATTGGAAGAGTTGGCCGAGCCGATGACGACGACCGCGTCCGACTCGGAGGCGATCGCCTTGAGCGCGGCCTGCCGGTTGGTGGTGGCGAAGCAGAGATCGCTGCGGTTGGGCATCCAGAGGTCGGGGAAGCGCTGGCGGGCCGCCTCCATGAGGCCGCGCCACTCGTCGTGGCTCAGCGTCGTCTGGGCCAAGAGGGCGACCGAGGCGTGGGCCGGATCGAGGTCGGCCAGCGCCTCGAGGTCCTCCTCGTGCTCGAGCAGGCGGACCGACTCGGGCGCCACGGCCATGGTGCCGACCGCTTCCTCGTGGCCGGCGTGGCCGACGTAGAGCACGGTGAAGCCCTTGCGGCTCCGGACCTTCAACTCGTGGTGGACCTTGGTGACGAGGGGGCAGACCGCGTCGACGACGACGCCGTGCCGCCCGCGGGCGGACTCGACCACCGCCGGCGCCGAGCCGTGGGCACTCAGCATGAGGGGTGCCCCGATCGGGACCTCGTCGACGTCGTTGACGAAGACCACGCCCTGCTCGCGGAAGCGCTCGACGACGTGCCGGTTGTGCACGATCTCGTGGTAGCAGTAAACGGGCGGCTCGAAGACCCGCACCATCCAGGCCAGGGCCTTGATGGCCTTTTCGACCCCGGCGCAGAAGCCGCGGGGCTCGGCGAGCATGACTCGGTCCACTCCGGGCATTAAGCCCAGGTTATCGGGGGTAATCTGGCTCTTATGTCAGCTCCCACGGTGACTTCGGTCACCGCGGCGTCGCCGGCAGCCCAGGCCGGCCTGGCCGTGGGTGACGAGCTCCTCAGCATCGATGGGCAGGAGCCGCGCGACGTCATCGATTTCCAACGCCTCAGCGATGCCGCGGACCCGGGCGTCCTGGTCCGGCGCGCCGGCGCACCGCTGCCACGCCTGGTGCGGGTGGACAAGGCGGCGGGCGAGCCACTCGGGGTCGAGGTGTCGTCGGCCGTCTTCGACCGCATCCGCACCTGCGACAACCACTGTGCCTTCTGCTTCATCTACCAGCTGCCCAAGGGGATGCGGAAGAGCCTGTACCTGAAGGACGACGACTACCGGCTGTCCTTCCTCTACGGCAACTTCACGACGCTGACCCGCTTCACGGAACTGGACGCCGAACGCATCTTGACGGAGCGGCTCGGGCCCCTCTTTGTCTCCATCCACACCACAGACCCCGACCTGCGCGCCAGCATGCTGCGCAACCCCAAGGGCGCCACCAGCCTGCGCTGGCTGCAGGTCCTGCTCGACGGTGGGATCGAGGTGCACGGCCAGGTCGTCATCTGCCCCGGTGTCAATGACGGGGCGGCGCTGGAGGACACGCTGGCCGGGATCTTGGACCGCTACCCGCGACTCGCCAGCGTCGGCGCGGTCCCGCTCGGGGTGAGCCGCTATTCGAACGAGCCCGACATGCGGCCGCACACGCTTGACGAGGCCGTCGCCGTCGTTCAGACGATCGGGGATTGGCAGGCGATCTATCGCCGCGCGTTGGGGCGGCGCATGGTCTTCGCAGCCGACGAGTACTACCTGCTGGCCGGGCGGGACTTCCCGGCGGCCCGACAGTACGAGGACTACCCCCAGCACGAGAACGGGATCGGCATGGCGCGCTCGTTTGCTGCGTCCTTTGCTCGTCCCGCTTCCGCTGGACCGGGCGGGGTACGCCACGGCTTCTTCGCCTCGGTCGACGCCGCGCCGGCCGAGGGCTACCGGGCCCTGCGCCTCCCCACGGTGCCGGCGGGGGCCGACGACCGACCCGTCACGGTGCTGACGGGCGCCTACGGGTCCCGCGTGCTGGCGCCGCTGCTGGCCGCGCACGGGCGCGACGACGTGGCGCTGCACCCGGTGGCCAACGACTTCTTCGGCGGCAACATCGGCGTGGCGGGGCTGCTGACGGGCGAGGACCTCGGCCGCGCGCTGGACCAGGTTCCCGAGGGTCGGCGGTGTCTGCTGCCCGACGCCTGCCTGAACGAGGGACGCTTCCTCGACGGCCTCACCCTGGCCGACCTGCCCCGCCCGGTCGAGGTCGTGCCGTGCGACGGCGCGTCGTTGCGGACCGCGCTCGACGGCACCTCCTTCCGCCCGGCGTGCGCGGCATGAGCCTCCCGATGGTCGTGGTGGCCGGACGTCCGAACGTGGGCAAGTCGTCACTCGTCAACCGCATCGTGGGGGCGCGGGCGGCGGTCGTCGAAGAGGAGCAGGGCGTCACGCGTGACCGCAAGGTGCTGACGGCCGATTGGGCGGGCAAGCCCTTCTCCGTGATGGACACCGGGGGCTGGTTGGCGGGGGGCGACGTGCTCGAGGCCAAGGTCAGCGAGCAGGCCGAACGCGCCCTGCGCGAGGCGGACGTCGTGCTCATGGTCGTCGACGTCACGACCGGGGTCACCGAAGAGGACTTGGCGGCGGCGAAGATCATCCGGCGGGCCGGCCCCCCGGTCCGGCTCGTGGTCAACAAAGTCGACGACACCGGGCGCGAGGCACAGGCGTGGGAGTTCGTCTCCCTCGGCCTCGGCGACCCCTTTCCGGTCAGCTCGCTGCACGGGCGCGGGACCGGCGACCTGCTCGACGAGGTGGTGGCCCTCTTCCCGCCGGGCGAGACGAGCGAGGCCGACGAAGGCGTCATCGTGAGAGAGAGGCTGCGGGGCGAGGGCGCGGACCTGGCGCCGGGCACGCCGCGGGTGGCCATCATCGGCCGGCCCAACGTCGGCAAGTCCACGCTGTTCAACCGATTGCTGGGCGAGGAGCGCTCGATCGTGCACGATATGCCCGGCACCACGCGCGACGCCATCGACACCGTGGTGGAGACACCGGACGGGCCGGTCTGCTTCATCGACACGGCCGGGCTGCGCCGGCCGTCGAAGACGGACCACGGCACCGAGCAGCACGCCACGCTCCGGGCTCTGCGCGCGCTGGAGCGCGCCGACATCGCCATCCTGGTCATCGACGCCACCGTGGGCGCCTCGCACCAGGACCAGCGCCTGGCCGAGCGCATCGGCGTCTCGGGGTGCCCCGCCATCGTGGCCCTCAACAAGTGGGACCAGGTGGCCACGGACGAACGCGACGACGTGCTGGCCGGAGTAGGCGACCGGCTGGCCTTCCTGGGCGCGGCGCCCGTGCTCAAGATGTCGGCCCTCTCGGGTCGGGGGGTGCACCGCATCCTCCCCGCGCTGCGCGACGCCGTCGAGGCCTACCACAGTCGCGTCCCGACGGGCGTGCTCAACCGCACGCTGCAGGAGCTGCAGAACCGCCAACCGGCACCCCGGGCGCGCATCCGCTACGCGGTGCAGGGCGCGATCGACCCACCCACCTTCACACTGTTCGCGAGCGGGCGCTTGCACCCGACCTACCTGCGCTACATCGAGCGCGGGCTGCGCGAGAAGTTCAACCTGGGCGCGACGCCGATGAAGCTGCGCGTCCGGTTGGGCGGCAAGTGACCGACGGGATCTGATGGCGTGGTGCGAGGAGTGTGACGCGCTCGTCGAGGACGAGGATCTCGGGGAGGAGGGCGAGTGCCCGACCTGCGGCACGATCCTCGCCGAGCAGGAGCGTCAACCCATCCCGTGGTACTTCAAACTGATGTTGGTGGCGAGCATCGTGTACCTCGGCTACCGCGGCTACCAGGGCGTGACCTGGGTCGCCGGGCACGTGTAGCGTCCAGCGCCGTGCCGATCTACGAGCTCAACGGCGTGACGCCGCACATCGACCCCGAGGCCTACGTGCATCCAGACGCGGTCGTGATCGGCGACGTCACGATCGGGGCCGAATCGAGCGTGTGGCCGCAGGCCGTCCTCCGCGGCGACTACGGCACGATCACCATCGGGGCGGCCACGTCGATTCAGGACGGGACAGTGGTCCACGCCGGTCCGGGTTTCCCCACGGTCATCGGCGACGGCTGTGTGATCGGCCACCTCACGCATCTCGAAGGCTGCATCCTCGAGGACGAGTCGCTGGCCGGCTCGGGGAGCGTCGTGCTCCACCACGCCGTGATCAGCCGGGGTGCCACGGTGGGCGCCAACGCGGTGGTGCCCAACAACACGGTGGTGCCGCCGGGTGCGCTGGCCCTGGGCGTGCCGGCCAAGATCTTCGAGGGTCGCTCCGACGTACCCATGATCAAGCTGTCGGCGGCCCAGTACGTGATGAACGCGCAGCGCTACCGCACCTCGCTGCGCCGGGTCGACTGAACCGGGCGTTCGCTACTTCTTCTGCTTCTGCGCCTTCCCCGACTTCTTCGACTTGCTCAGGGAGGCGGGGAAGACGTCGGGGCCGAAGGGCACGAGGCCCTTGGCCGCCGCGAAGCCGAGGTGACCCTGGCCGTCGGTGCCGCCGGTCGTCAGGCCGAGCAGGTCCTCGTAGCTGCGCAGGGCGGAGTAGTGGTTGTACGAGCCGGTCGTGTCGGTGGATCCCGGCACGACGTACTTGGCGTTGAGGAGCAGCGCCCCGATTTGGCCGCCGCCAGGGGCCTCGCTGTCGCTGGCGTCCCCTGCTTTGCCCGGCGCGTGCGTATTGGGCCCGGGCAACTCGTGACAGCAGGCCGTCGCGGCATCGGGCCCGCCGACATCGGACTCGTCGAACGTGATGACGACCAGCAGGTCGCCGTGCGTGTAAGCGGGTGAGTGCAGGATCAGGGGCGTCCAGGCCTGCAGGACCTGGTCGGCGCCGGTCAGGCCACCGACGTGCCCGCCGGTGCTGTTCGGGCCGGCGCAGGTGCCGTCGTGCCCGTCGCTACACAGTCTCGGTGTGATGAAGCCGAAGCGCGGCGTGGTGCTCTCGCTGTGCAGGTCGCGCGCGAGGTGCCCGGTCGGCGAGGGCGTCCCGTTGGCGGCGAGCGCTCCGAGCGGCACCATGTTGGCGTCGCACTCGGTTGTCGATCACGGAGTGGAACCAGACAAAGGGGTTGTGGCGCGTCGTGTACTGATCAGCCGCCGTGGCCACCTCGGCCGTGTCGGTGGCACCAAGCGCCGGGTGCGCGCAGTCGGTGCCGCCGGTGGCGTCGGGTGACCCGCCGTCGCGTGGTGGGGTGTTCCCCACATCCTGCTCGTAGGCCCGCCAGGCGGCCACGTGGGTCGCGGGGTTCGGTGGGTACTTGGCGTCGAGCTGGCTGGCGATGGTCTTGACCGACGCCGGGTAGACACAGCCTTCTCCGTCGACGTGCCCGGGGTTGAAGGCCTGATCGGCGTCGGGCGTGCCCGGCGTGACATTGGCGAAGGCGAACCCGTTGTCGGCGCAGTCGGACTCGGTGGGCGACTGACCCGAGACCTGGGCGATGTAGTTGTCGAGGCTGTTATGGCCGATGGCGTAATAGTTCTGCAACAGCTCGCCCTGTTTGCGTAGGGTGCCGTTCAGGTAGGTGGCGGGGGAGCCGGGCCCGAACGTGAGGTCGTAGCCCTCGTTCTCGAACTCGATTACCAGGATGTGGTCGACCTTGCCCGGGGGCAGTGCGGCCCGCGTCACGCTCGAGGAGGTGTCCGCGGTGGCGCCCACGTCGGGTGCCGTTGTGGCGAGGAGCACGAGGGCGGCGCCGGCCGTGGCGAGGGCGGTGAGGGCGCGACGCGTCCTTGGCGGGAGAGGGGCTCCGTTCTCGGCGGCAAGTTCGCGGTGCCGCGGGCGCCGAACGCCTCGGCCCGATCGGTCGTTTAGGCCGAGGCGAAGGCTGCGATGTCGCGCGCCGTGTCCCGGCTGATGTCGGGGCAGGCGATGGCGAAAATCTCGGTGCCGTGCATCGTGCCCATCATCTGGCGGCAGCGCGCCGGCACGCCGGCCGCGACCAGGAGCCGGTAGAAGTTGATGCCCTCGTCGCGGAGCGGGTCACACTCGTTGACGTTGATGACGGTGGGCGGGAAGCCGCGCACGTCGTCGAGCTGTGCGAAAGAGGGCCAGGCGAGGGGATTGCGGGCCTCGAACGCCTCGATGCCGTAGCCGATGGCGCCACGGTTGTTGTGGAGGTGCAGGAGGATGCCTTCGTTCTCGACGCTCGAGGGGCAATCGGGCGCCGGCCATTGCCCGGCGATGTACGGGCACAGCGCATAGAGCCCCTTGACGAGGCCGAGGTCGCCCTCGCGCTTGAGCGCCAGGCCCGTGGCGAGGGTGAGGTTGCCGCCCCCGCTCTCGCCGGCGACGACGAGGCGCCCCGGGTCGATGCCGAGCTCGCCGGCGTGCTCGATCGCCCAGTGCAACCCGGACACGCAGTCGTTCAGCCCGGCCGGGAACGGCGCCACCTCGGGCGCGGAGGACGGCGAGACACAATTGCGGAAATCGGGCATGACGACCGCCACGCCGTTGGCCGCGATGATGCGCCCCCAGGCGCGGTACATGCCGTAGAAGCACGACAGGGCCGCCATGCCGCCGCCGTGGATGTAATAGACACACGGGAGCACCTCGTCCGAGTCGGGCCGAATGACCTGGACCTTGATGGTGTTGCCGTCGGGCCGGGACGTGAACTCTCGCGTCGTCGTGGTGAGACCGGTCGAGGGCGCCACCTCCTCGGTGTCGCAGAAGTCAAAGAAACTCTGCATCGCCTCATTGATGGCAACGGCCTGAGGCGAAGAGGCCTGGGCCAGCAACTCCTCGCGCGAATCGACGTCGCCGATCGCCTCGCTAGGGACGAATTCGAGGAAAGGGCGGAGACGGGGGTCCAGGCGTGTGTCAGCTGCGATGTCGAGGGCCATGGCGCCATTGGATCACATGGCGACGACGGGGTCCGGCGACGCCGGGTCCTCTGCTCAGGCCGGCCGGGCCTCCTGGCCGCCGGCCCGCCGGTCGTCACCGACGTGCCCGGTGATGATCTGGCCGGTCACCTGAGCCGCCACGGCATGACCCGTCACGGTCTGCACGAAGAGGTCCTTGCGCAGCGCGTACAGCGTGGCGTCGGTCGCTGCGGTCACGGTGGCGCTGCGGGGGACGTCGCGGATCAGGGCGATCTCGCCGAAGCCCTGGCCCCGCGTGACCGTGGCCACATGCACACCCCGACGCGTGATGTGCAACGTGCCGCTGGACACGGCGTAGTAGCGGTCGCCGCGCTCGCCCTCGCCGAAGAGCGTGGCGCCGCTCGGAACCGACACCGGCTCGAGCTCGCGCGCAAGGCCCTCCATCGTGGGGGCGGGCAGCACGGCGAAGATCGGGATGGCGCGCAGGAGACGTATCTCCATGTGGGGAACGACCGCCGCCTGATCGAGGCGGCGGAGGCGGGTCCAGAGAAGGGCGACGAACACGGCCGCGGCGATCGCCGGCGCGAGCAGCGCGGCGCGGATCCCACCGAGGGTAATCGTGACCTGCACGAGGACGGCTCCGAGCGCGATCCCGAGGTCCATGAGTGCCTCGAGGACGGAGAAGAGCCCGGCCACGGCGTCAGACGGTGACGAGCGCTGGAGGAGGGTCCGCCCCGACACATCGAAGATGGAGCCGGCGAGACCGGTTGCGGCCAGGAGGATCAGGGCGAGCGCGACCTTCTCTTGGGTACTGACGAGGGCGAGCGCGCCCACCGCGGCGAGCAAGGCGAGCACGAGCGTGCTCTTGAGCCGACGCCGACCGACCAGGAATGCGGTCACGAAGCCGGCCAGCAGGGCGCCGGCGCCGAACGATGCGTTGAGATACCCGGCGCCCCCGGGACCCATGTGGAGATAGGAGGCGGCGAGCACGACACACAGCAGGTCCACCGCACCGACGAGGACGTAATAGAACGCGTGCAGCAACAACAGGATGCGCATGGGCGGGCTGCCGCGCAGCGCGGCCAGGTTGGCGCGCAGGCCGGCGAGGAGCGCGGCGCCGGCCGTGTGTTCGCTCCGGTGCGGCGCCCGCCCCGGAGCCGCACGGGCGGGGGCAACGGTTTCGGGCAGGCCCTGCACTTTCGAGACCAGCACGAGCGCCAAGGCGGAGAAGATCGTCGTGACGATCACGACGAGAGTGGGCCCGTGCAGCGCGATCCCGACCCCGGCGAGGGCCGGTCCGAGCAGGCTGGCCACCCCGAAGGTCCAGCCGCACATGACGTTTGCCGCGGTGAGTTCCTCGGCGGTGCGCACGACGGAGGGGAAGAGCGCCGCTTGCGCCGGTCGCGTCACGGTGAAGCTGAGCGCCGTGAACGGGGCGAGGACGAAGATGGCGGCGACGGGCGCGTGCAACACCATGGCGGTGGCGACCGCGTCCATGGCGACGACCTGGAGGGCGTAGCCGCCGGTGAGCACCCGCTGGGGCCGGTGCCGGTCGGCGTAGGCGCCGAGCAGGGGCCCCAGGAGGACGCACGGGATCAGCTGGACGAGCACCATGGTCGTGCTGGCCGCGGCTCCACCGTGGTCGTAGGCGTACACGAGGAAATCGATCCAGATGGCGAGCTCCGCCGTACCGAAGAGGGCGTAGCCGAAGCCGACGCGCCGCAAGTCGGGATTGACGAAGGCGGTCTTGAGGACTCCGCCGACAGCACGTGCCCGCGGGTAGACCCTGGCTGCTCTACTGCCCCGCGATCGCAATTCGTGCCGCCCGGGGACGCCCGCCGACCACGCCCATGCGAGAACCGTACCGGCTCGCTGGCTCCCGGTGGGTCCTTTGCAGGGCTACTTTTCCCGGCCATGACCTGGACTACGATGATCCGGTCGTTCTCACGGTGCGCGGTACCGATTTCGCGGTGACGCGGTAGACGTCTTGGGCCGGGATGACGACGTACGGGCTGTGGCGCAGCTTGGTTAGCGCGCTTGACTGGGGGTCAAGAGGTCCCGGGTTCAAATCCCGGCAGCCCGACTCGCACTTTGACCAGCGAAGACACCGATCGCACGGGATGGTTGAGGGACTCCGAGAGGTCCGTAGGGGTGACCGGCGCCCCTCGTTCCCCTTGCGGGAGACCCCAGGGGCTCTCGGGTTGAACGGGAGCGGGCGGGCCACCGAGTCGAAGGGCGCGTCGTGCGAGGATGTCCTTCCTCCTACGGGAGAATGGCGGCTCTGCGAGACAGGAGGTCCCGCGTGACGGGACGTGATGGGACCGAAGCGAACAGTTGGTCGGGGAGGCGCGATGCCATCGACCACCTGCTCGAGCGAGCGGAATGCACGCCCGATCAGGTGCTGTTCGTCGAGCTCATGGACGGCGTCAACGAGTCCGCCCGGCTCACCGCCGCGCAGCTGCGTGATCGCGCCGCAGAGGTGGCCTCGGCCCTTGGCAAGGCCGGCATAAAGCAGGGCGACGTGGCGATACTGATCGCCGGACCGCCCACCGACTTCCTCATTGGGCTCATGGGCTGCCTGTGGGCAGGCGTCATCGCGGCGCCGGTGGCGTTCCCGCGCCGGGCCGAGCATCTCACAACTCGTCTGGAACCGGTCCGGGCCAACGCCGGCGCCGTTGCCGTCGTCGCGGGCACGCCGCAGGGCGATGCGGAACGGTCCGTCCTCGAGCTGCTCACCGAAGGTGAGCTCCCCGTCATCTCCACCTCGTCCACGGCGATCACGACCGCTCCACCGGTAGGTGATCGCGACGTCGCCTATCTCCAGTACACGTCCGGTTCGACGAGCGATCCCAAGGGCGTGATCGTGACGCACGAGAACCTCATCGCGAACCTCGGCGCGATCACGCAGCTACTGGACGTCCGCCACGACTCGGTGATCGTGTCCTGGTGCCCCCTGACCCACGACATGGGCCTGGTCATGGGTGCCCTGCCGTCGCTCTTCTTCGGGTGCCCAGCCGTCCTCATGCCACCCGGCGCGTTCATCCGCCGCCCTATGAGCTGGATGCGCGCGTTGTCGGCCTGGGGGGGCACCCACGGCTACTCACCGAACTTCGGCTACGACCTCTGCGTCGACCGCTCGACGCCGGAAGAGCGCGCCGAGTTGGACCTCTCGAGCGTGCGCTGCCTCATCAACGGCGCCGAGCCGGTGCGCCATCCGACACGTGACCGCTTTGTCGAGGCCTTCGCTCCGGCCGGGTTGCGGCCCGAGGCGCACACTGCCGCCTACGGGCTCGCGGAGGCGACCGTGCTGGTCAGCGCGTCGCCTCTCGACGGCTCCGACATGGTCTTCTGGGTCGACGGGACGGCGCTTGAGCGGGACCGGGTCGTGGACGCAGATGCCGGGGCCGCCGGAGCGCGCCCCCTGGTCGGCGACGGCATCCCCGCGTCACAGTACGACCTTCGCATCGTGGACCCCGAGACACGCAGCGTCCTGCCCGACGACCGCGTCGGCGAGCTGTGGGCGCGGGGGCCGAGCGTGAGCCCCGGCTACTGGCTTCGTCCCGAGAGCACCTTGGACACGTTCGGCACTGAAATCGTCGGTGACGAGGGCGGCCCTTACATGCGGACCGGTGATCTCGCGTTCGTCCGCGACGGTCAGATCGTCATCTGCGGGCGGGCGAAGGACCTGATCGTGATCCACGGACGGAACATCCACCCTCACGACGTCGAGCTGACCGCGGAGATGGCGCATGAGGCGGTACGCCGCGGCGGCGCGGCGGCCTTCTCCGTCGAGGAGAACGGCGTCGAGGCACTCGTCATCGTCGTCGAGGTGGACGGCGACCCGGACAACGCGGAGATCACCTCGGCCGTCCGCACCGTGCTGCTGCGCGAATTCGAAGTGCACGTGGCCGATGTCTTACTCGTCGGGCCGCAGGGCATCCCGAAGACGTCGAGCGGGAAAAAGCAGCGGTCCATGACCCGCACGCTGTGGCAGGAGGCGCGGAAAGCTGCGCCGGCGACGCGCTGAGAGGGAAGGTCCGATCGTTCCTACGAGCTCGACCGGGCACCCCCGCTCCCACACGACGCCGTGACGTAACACCTGAGCGGCGGCTCAGCCGTGATCATCCCCACCGTCGCCCGCTCCGCCACCAATGCCACCAGGTTCGCCTCGTTGAGCGCCAGCGACGCCGGGGAGACATACGGCATCAGCAACTGCGGGCACACCTGGGCGCGGTCGATCGCTGCCAGGTCTGGGAGCTGGCCCGGCGTGGCCAGCGCCGCCATCGCGACCTGGTAGGCGATCCCGTCGGCCGGAATGGTCAGATGCTCGTAGACCTGGAGGGGGCAGAGCGACTGGGTCGCCACGTTCAGGACATTGGGCGACGGCGGCAGAGGCGACACCTTGTCCGAGCCGAAGTTCCAGCCCGCCACCTCGTCCAGCTCGTTCCAGATATCGGTGTACGCGATGCCCGGAAACGTCTGCTCGTCCGAGTTCAAGGCGGCCATGAACTGGGATTCGCCACCGATGAGGCGATGCGTCTCCTGCCACGCCGCCGGGAAGCATTCGTAGGCGCAGACGGCTTCGATCGCGGGATCCGTCGTGCCGTACTCGTTGTCCGGCGCCAGTCCCACCAGCGAGGCCACCATCGGCCTGATGTCCGGCCACCAACGCAGCGCCCAGCGCGGCAACGTGCTGGCGCCCTGGCTCCAGCCGAAGAGCTCGACCTGCCTTCCCGAATACGCGGAGAGGAAGCGGACCGCGTTGACCACGTACTCCGCCGCCACCTGGATGTCCCCGTCGGAATGGTCGGGCACCGTCAGCTCGCAGTGGGGCCACCCCCGGGCGTCGAAGGCCGGAAGATAGTTCCAGGTGTACGCCTCGCCCGGGTCGAAAAGGGTCGGCGGCAGCACCAAGATGATGTCGCGCGTCGCCGACGCCGCCGAGGTCGAGCAGGTCAGCGCCGAGTCGAGCTGGCTGGCCGGCACGTCGAGCGCCGGTCCCGGCGTGTCCGGCGGCGCGTACGCCGGCACTGTGGCGGCGCCGGCGGCCGCCCCCGCGCTTGTGCCGACCCCGATCAGCGGCAGCACCATGAGCGCTGCAACCACCATGAGCCCACGACGACGTACGGAGCCATGACCGGCCCCCGTACCTGTCGCCATCCGCTGCGCCGTTCGCACGTTCCGCGCGTTTCCTTTCCCGGCCGGGCAGTTCCCTCGGGTGGTGACGCTCCCGGTCCCGACACCTGACCTCACCGTTCTCGTCCCGGCTCACCGGCCGGTCGGCCTCGCCTTTCCCCACGCGCACACTGCGCCTTCGGGCAATGCACGCTGCCCTTTCGGCCGCTCTTGTCGGCCCCTGGCTTGGGCGGTGCACACGTACGATGGCATAGTTCGCGCGTCCGACGAGGAGGTGTTCGTGCGAGACCTCGAAGTTGAGCAGCGGTCAGCGAAGCGGGTGGCAACGAACGAGGCGGAGGCGGGGCCAAAGTCCGCGCTGCCCGCTCGGGTCGCCTCCCCGGACCACCAGCATGTCGGGCCCGCCCAGGTGGCCTCCCTCCAGCGACTGGCCGGCAACGCGGCCGTGGCCCAATTCCTGAGCGGAGATGGCGCGGAGGAGATGGGCGAGCACGAGACCGAAGAGCACCAGGGCGCGCCTGGAGCCTCGGTGCATGACGTGCTCGCGAGCGACCACGGACGCCCGCTCGATGTCTCGACCAAGGCGCAGATGGAGCCGGCCTTTGGCCGGAGCTTCGACTCCGTGCGCGTGCACGACGGCGACCGTGCGGCCTCGTCGGCCCAAGAGCTCGGAGCCCAGGCCTACACGGTCGGGCGCGACATCGTGCTCGGCCAAGGACATCCGGATCTGGGCAGCGACGCAGGGGCGCACGTGCTGGCCCACGAATTGACCCACGTCGTCCAGCAGGAGCACGGGCCGGTGGACGGTACGTCGATCGGCGGCGGCGTCGCCGTCTCCGACCCCTCGGACAGTTTCGAGCGGGAGGCGGAGCACACGGCGGAGTCCGTCATGCGCGGGGGCTCTGCCGTCTCGCCTTCGCATGGTGCGCCGCAAGGCGGTGGCGAGGCAACGGGTGCCAGCGTGCAACGACTGGCCGGGGAGAACGAGGGCGAAGAGTCCGAAGGTGCTGAGGGCGGCCGCGCGCCCGCAGCACACGAGCAGGAGGGCGACGAGTCCGAAGGGGAGGGCTGACCCGCCGCCGGGCAGGGCGCCTCCTCAAGCCAGCGACGATTTCGCGTCATCTCCCGGCCGCTGGGTCGGTTCTGCCTGCGGGCTTCGACCCGAAGGCTTGCATCTTCGCCCCTGCGGGGGGTACGAGTTCGTGACCCGCGTTGGGCAAGGTCGAGAACGCCGGCGCACCGTTCGAGCTCAATAAGCCGGCTTGTACCTCAACGTCGCGCCGGTCGCCGCCTCTCGTTCCTGAGCCGGCGACCTGCGCAGAGAGCCCCGACCCGCTGCGGCACACCCAGGCATCGGAATCTATGGTGGGGTCGACGACCCACCCAGGGACTTGGAGGCAGAGATGAGCATCTTCCAGCGGGCACACGACATCGTGCAGGCCAAGGCGAACAAGGCCCTGGACGCGGCCGAGAAGCCGGACGAGATGCTCGACCTCTCCTACGAGAAGATGCTCGAGCAGATCACCCAGGTGCGCCGGGCGCTGGTCGACCTCGCCGCGTCGAAGAAGCGGCTCGAGCTGCAAGAGGAGCAGCTGCAGCACTCCGTCGACCACCTTCAGGACCAGGCCAAGCAGGCCCTGCAGGCCAACCGCGAGGACCTGGCCAAGGAGGCCCTGAACCGCAAGGCGACGGCCCAGCAGCAGATCGACCAGATGGAGCCGCAGCGTCAGCAGCTGGACGAGGAGGAGCAGAAGCTCACCCAGACGCTCAACGTCTTGCAGAAGCGGGTCAACGACTTCCGCACCCAGAAGGAGACCCTCAAGGCGCAGTACACCGCGGCGGCGGCGGTGTCCTCGGTCGACGAGAGCACGGCCGGGATCTCGAAGTCCTTCAACGACTCGGGGGCCGCGCTCCAGCGGGCCCAGGACAAGATCGCCAACATGCAGGCCCGCTCTGGTGCGCTTGACGAGCTGCTCGAGTCAGGCGCCCTCGAGGACGTCGGTGGCGGCGGCGACGACATCCAAAAGGAGCTCGACCAGGTCGGCCAGGGCGCCCAGGTCGACGACGAGCTGGCCGCCCTCAAGGCGCAGCTCGGGACCGGCTCGCCCGCGCCCGACGCGCTGGCCGCCGCCCCGGCCGCGGACGGCGAGGGGGCCAAGCCGGCGTCCTGACCGGCCGCCGACCGACGCTCAGCCGGGTCGTTCCGGCGGCGTCCCGGTGATCAGGCGAGCCACGACGTCGGCCAGTTCGGCGCCGCGGTCCTCTTGGAGGAAGTGCCCCGCGCCGGCAACCGTCACGTGGGGGCGCCTGCGTGCACCCGGTACGCGCTCTCGGAGGACCTCGGCCCAACCACCGGTCCCGGGGTCACCGTCGGAGAACGCGGTCAGGAACGGGCCCGCGAAGCTCGCGAGCGCCTCGAGGGTGCGCCGGTTGATCCGGGCGCAGGCGCTCGACGGCGTCAGGCCCATGAGCAACGGCAACTGGCGCGGCCCGGCGCAGTACGACTCGTCGGGGAACGGCGCGTCGTAGGCCGCCAGGACGTCGTTGGGCACGTCCGACACGGTGGCCCCCTGCACGAAGAGGCTGGGCGCGAAGGGCGAGAGCTCCTGGGTCAGGCGTTGGTAGTCGAGCAGCATCTGCGCCACCGTGACCGTGTCGTCAGCGGAGACGTGCACCGGCCAGGCCAGTCGCCCGGCCAGCGCGGCATCGGCGGTGTGGAGCGCCGTGTTGGCCGCCACCACGCGGCGCACGAGCCCCGGGCGCTCGGCGAGCAGGCCCAGCCCGATCGGGCCACCCCAGTCCTGGACCACGAGCGTCACGTCCCGCAGGGCCGCCGCGTCGGCGAGTTGGGCCATCCAGTTGATGTGCCCCCGGACGGAGTGCGCCGTGCGGGACAGCGGCTTGTCCGACCGTCCGAAGCCGACCAGGTCGGGCGCGACGACGCGCAGGCCGCGTGCGACGAGTGCCGCGATCACCTTGCGGTAGAGGTACGACCACGTCGGCTGGCCGTGCAGGAGCAGGACGGTCTCGGCGCCGGGCGGGCCCTCGTCGACGTAGTGGATCCGGAGCCCATCGGCGACTTCGGCGTAGTGCGGCGCGAAGGGGTAGCCCGGGAGGTCGTCGAACCGCTCCTCGGGTGTGCGCACCACGTCCACCGCCTCAGTGTGCCGCACGGGCTGGCACGGTGACCCCGGGGCTGGTGGACTCGCGTCCGTGACCCCGGAGCGCTGTGACGTCGCCGTCGTCGGAGCCGGCCTGGTCGGGCTCTCCCTCGCCTACGAGCTGGCGTGCCTGGGCGCCTCGGTCACCGTGGTCGACGCCGCGCACCCCGGGCGGGCGACCGACGCGGGGGCGGGCATCCTCTCGCCGGCGACGAGCCACGAGACGGACGGCGCGCTCTGGCCGTTCTTACGGCAGGCCGGCGCGCATTACCCCCAGCTGTTGCGCCGACTGGCCGCCGACGGCGCGGACATCGCCGCCACGGGGTACGGCGTGTGCGGACTGCTCTCGCTCGGCCTGCGCGAGCACGAGGATGCGTGGTTCGCGCCCTTTGCCGAGATCGCCCTGCGCCGGGCCGGCGGCGCGGTCGCCGAGATCTCGCCCGACGAGGCGCACGCGTTGTTCCCGCCCCTCGGGCCGGTGCACCGCGCCCTCTACTGCATCTCGTCGGCGCGCGTCGACGGGCGCGGCATGGCGGCTGCGCTGCGCAACGCCGCGAGCGCGCGCGGGGTCGCCTTCGTGTCCGGGACGGTGCACGGGATCGCGGCGGGCGCCGACGGCGGCACTGGCGGCGGGCGCCACGTCACCTCGCTCGAGGTCGAGGGACACCGCAATGTCGAGTGCGCGACGCTGACCGTGGCGGGTGGGGCCTGGACAGCGGCCGTGGGGGAGTGGCTCGGCCACGCGCTCCCGGTGGGCCCGACGAAGGGGCAGATCGTGCATCTCGGCGTCGAGTCCGACACGGGGGAGTGGCCGATCGCGCAGCCGCTCCTCACGCACTACCTCGTGCCGTGGCCCGGGGGCCGGGTGGCCTGTGGCGGCACCTTCGAGCCCGGCGCAGGGTATTCGGTACGTGTCACCGCCGCAGGTGTGCACGAGCTGCTGCGCGAGTGCCTCAGCGTTGCCCCGGGACTGGCCGACGCCACGTACGGCGAGACCCGGGTGGGGCTGCGGCCGACCTCCGCCGACGACCGCGCGTTGGTCGGGGCGCTGCCCGGCTGGTCGAACGTGTGGGTGGCCACGGGCCACGGCGCCAACGGCCTGCTCCAGGGGCCGTACTCGGGCCGGGTCCTCGCGTACGCGATCGCGGGGGAGGAGTTGCCGGTCGACGAGGCGCCGCTGCCCGAGTCCTTCGACCCGGTGCGTTTTGCCTGAGGATCCCGGTGCCGGCGTGCCATCCCACCGCGGCGACGGCCAGGACGTGAGACTGGGGTCGTGCTGAAAGGGACCCTCTACGACGGCACGACGTACGAACCGGCGACGACGGAGAACGTGCTGGCCGCGCTCGCGGGCAAGGACTTCTTCTGGCTCGACGTGGACGACCAGGCGTCGGACGGCACGGTCTCGGAGCTGCTGGGCACGCACTTCCAATTCCATCCCCTGGCCGTACAGTCGGCCGAACGGTTCGATCAACGGCCTCGTATTGACGAGTACGACACGTTCACGTACCTCGTCACCCGCGGCGCGGACCCCCAACACACCGGGACCGCCGAGGTGCACTGCTTCTGGACGGAACGCTACGTGGTGACGGTGCACCGGGGCGACGCCTGCCCCCCCATCGCCAGGGCGCGCCAGCGCCTCGAGCAATTGCACCACTCGACCGTCGCGACACCGCCGCAGATCGTGATCGTGTACCAGATCATGAGCGCGGAGGTGGACAGCTTCTTTCCGGTCCTGTCCAAGTTCGACGACCGCATCGACGAGCTCGAGGACGACATCTTGAAGGCGCCGACGGAGGCGCAGTTGGGCGAGCTGTTCGACATGAAGCGCTCGCTCATGGAAATGCGAAAGGTCATCGCGCCCCAACGGGACATGATGGCCAGCATCAATGCGGGGGTGGCGGACATCCCGTGGATGACGGAAAACGCGTCCCGCTACTTCCGTGACCTCTACGACCACCTGATCCGGCTGGCCGACGAGGTCGACTCCTACCGTGACTTGCTGAGCGGCGTCATGGACACCCACCTGTCGACCGTCTCGAACCGCCTCAACGTGGTGATGAAGCAGCTGACCATCATCGCCACGATCTTCCTGCCGCTCAGCTTCCTGACCGGGTTCTTCGGGCAGAACTTCTCCTACCTGGTGCGGGTCTGGATCACGCCCACGTGGAGCTTCTTCGTCCTCGGCCTCGGCCTCGACCTGGTGGCGGTCGTGTTCCTGCTCTATTACTTCCGCCGGCGCGGCTGGCTGGGGGGACCGACGGTCTAGAAGAGCCGGCTTGCGCTCAGGGGCGCGGCGCGAGGCGGCTGGGCAGGCGCGCCGGGTGCTCTCCGGCGTGCGATTCGAACTCGGCCCACCAGGCCTCGCAGCCGTCGGGCACCGGGAGGCCGAGCTGCTTGCGCTGTTCGACCATGTCGCGCACCCGCTCCTTCTGCTCGCGCACGAGGGCCAGGGTGCCCGCCTCGTTGTCGCCGCCGCCCGGGCGCTCCGCCGTCCACAGCGACTCCTCGAGGCGCCAGGCCTCGCGCCGGGCGTCGATGAGCTCGTGGGTGCAGGCACCCACGTCGGCCAGGAGGTCCGGGTCCCCCTCGGCCAGCACATCGGCCGCCCGCAGCCAGCCGTAGTCCTTGTTGATCCGCAGCAGGCCCGGTTGGACCTCGAAGAGGCCGACCACGTCGACGACCGGGTCGATCACGGTGAGCGTCGATCCGGCGGGCAGGGCGATGCCCAGGTTGGAGATCTGGCGCTCGGCCACGCCGATCATGCCCATGGAGCGCAGCCCGATGTAGCCGACGGGTGCCGTGGCGTAGTCCCGGTCGTCGCGCGGTACGGCGACCGGTACGGCCACGACGGCGAAGATGCGCGTCGCGCCGAGCTCGGCGGCGGCGCGCACCGGGATGATCTCGACGACGCCGCCGTCGACGTAGTCGTCGTCCGCCATCGAATGGGGCGGGAAGATCATGGGCACGCTGGCCGAGGCGATGGCGCCGTCGAGGAGGTCGACCGGGCCGGCCGCGGCCCCCGGCGCCGGGGTCCGGGCGTCCGCCTCGACGATCGTCCCGTCCTCGGTCACGTAGCGCACGACGCCGGCGCGGAGCGCCGTGACCGCCAGGCGCAGTTGCAGGCCCGGCCGTCCGACCAGGGCGGGGTCGACGGCGCGCATGCCCTCGGCGGAGCCGTGGCGCAGGGCGTCCGCCAGCGGGTCGAGGTTGAGGACGGAGCTGCCGCTGGTACGGAGCCGGCGCCGGACCCGGGGGAGGCGCAGGGTGGCGCCGGCGACGAGGCGCAGGAGGTGGCGCTGGCGCCTGCGCCGCGCCCGCTTTGCCAGGCGGCGCTCGTGGCGCCCCGGCTGCGCCGGCGGTGGCGCGCCCTCGCTCGTGGCGAGCACGGCGGCGGGGTTGAGCGGGAACGGGGGCCGGGTGCCCTCGGTGAGCTCGTGGTGGATCTCGCGGCCGAGCGCCGTGTTGTCGAGCGCGCTGAGCCAGGCCTGCTTGCCGAAGACGTTCTCGGTCTGCGTCCACGCCAGCACGTCCTGCTCGATCTCGTCGACGCGCGCCGCGAATTCCTCGAGGGTGCGCGCCTGCGCCAGCACGGTGGCCGCGATGGCGCCGGCGGAGGTCGCAGTGATGACCTCGGGCGCGATCTGCTCCACGCCGACCAGGTACTGAAGGACCCCGACCTCGAAGGAGCCCTTGGTCCCGCCGCCGGCGAGGACGAACGCGGTGGGGCCGGGGCGGGGGGCGACGGGCATCGGGTGATTCTGGCACCCCTCGCCGGGCGGCCTCAATGGCGTCATCCCCCGGCGGCGGCGCTCACGACCTCGACCAGGCTGCCGGCCCGGGCGGGGGTGGTCGCCCACTGCGAACGTGGGATCACGCAGCGGTCGACGGCGACCGCGACCCCCTTGGGGTCCTTTTCCGCGGTCAGCCCGGCGACGACGTCGGCGATGCTGGCGCCGTCGGCCACGCGCACCGTCTCGCCGTTGACGCTGAGGGCGATGCCGCTCACGCGGGCGCCAGCGCCTCGATCAGCGGCGGCACCGGGCGGCGGCCGACCAGGTCGACGACGGCGGCGGCCGTGAGCGGCGCCAGGAGGATGCCGTTGCGGTAGTGCCCGGTTGCCACCACCACCCCGTCGAGGCCGCTCCACCCGATGCGCGGCGTGTTGTCGGGCGTCGCCGGGCGGAGCCCGGCTGCGGCTTCGCGCAGCTCCAGCTCGTCGACGCCGGGCACGATGGCCCGGGCGTCACAGAGGAGCTC
Source organism: Acidimicrobiales bacterium (assembly GCA_036490155.1). Taxonomy (GTDB): domain Bacteria; phylum Actinomycetota; class Acidimicrobiia; order Acidimicrobiales; family RAAP-2; genus Bog-473. The sequence goes on from DASXEK010000023.1 coordinate 21,332, forward strand.
GTGGACGGCGCCGGCCTGCACGGTCGTGTCGACGCCGCGCTCTTCGACGGTGGCGCCGACGACCAGCGAGCCGTCGCGTCGCGGCACCAGGTAGACGGAGTGCCCGCGCACCAGGCCGCGCACGGTGCGTCGCAGTAGCGGCGCCGTGCTGCCCCGCGGGGGCCCGAGGCGGAGGATATGGCCCTTGACGGGCCGGACCTCGGGCCGCGCGCCGGCGGCCGGGCCACCGATGTCGGGCAGGCCGACCCCGGCCGCCAGGACGGCCTGGTCGGGGTGGAGGCGGCGGCCGTCCGCCAGGACGAGCGCGGGGCCGGCGACCACGGCGGTGACGGTGGTGGTGTCGAACGTGACGCCGGCGGCGCGGCACGCCTCGACGAGCGCGGCGAGCAGCGCGCGGTTGTCGACCTGATGGTCGCCCGGTACGTCGATGCCGCCGCGCAGCGCGGGGCTGAGCGCCGGTACGAGCTGGCGGCACTCGGTGGCGCTGCGGCGCGTGGCGCGCAGCCCGAGCGAGTGCTGGTAAGCGAGGAGGTCGTCGAGGCTGGCACGATCCGACGCATCGAGCGCGACCGTGAGCGTCCCCGTGGTGTCGTACCCGATGCTGCGGCCGCTGGCCGACTCCAGCGCCGCCGCGAAGCCGGGCCAGCACCGGGCGCCCTCGAGCAGCAGCGCCGTCAGCGCGGACTCGCCGAACTGCGCCTCGGTGACCGGGGCGAGCATGCCGGCCGCCACCCAGGACGCCCCGTCGCGCCCCGGCGTTGGCGCGACAACCGTCACATCATGACCGTTGCGTGACAATTCCCACGCACAGGCGAGGCCGATGACCCCACCGCCCACGACGTGCACTTGCGTCGTCATGTGCCAAGCCTACGAGCGGCGTCGTGTATCCTGGTCGTTCGACCTTACGGGCCAACGTCGTCCCGGTAGCCGTTCACTTCTCCCCTTCGGAAGGACGCCGATGGCCTCTGGCCTCTACGACCCGGGTTATGAGCACGACGCCTGTGGCGTCGGCATGGTGGCCGATCTGCACGGCCGGCCCGACCACGACATCGTCGACAAGGGGCTGACCGTCCTGGAGCGCCTGGCCCATCGGGGCGCGTCCGGCGCCGAGGTTTCGACCGGCGACGGCGCCGGGATCCTGGTGCAGGTGCCGCATCGTTTCTTGGAGGGCGCGGCCCAGGCAGCGGGCTTCACGCTGCCCGCGGCCGGGGCGTACGCCGTGGGCCTGGCCTTCCTGCCCAACGACGCCGACGACGCCCACAAGGCGCGCAGCGTGGTGGAGCAGGTCGCCGGTGAGGAGGGCCTCGCGGTGCTCGGCTGGCGCGTCGTCCCGATTGAGCCGGTGGGCCTGGGCAAGACGGCGCTCGGGGCCATGCCGCGGATCGAGCAGCTCTTCGTGGCGCCGGCGGCGAGCGGCGTCGACACGATGGCCCTCGAGCGGCGCGCCTTCGTGCTGCGCAAGCGGGTCGAGCACGTCGTGGACGACGTCTATTTCCCCTCGCTCTCGGCGCGCACAATCGTCTACAAGGGCATGCTCACCTCCGAGCAGCTGCGCGAGTTCTTCCCCGACCTGCGCGACCCGACCTTCGAGTCGGGCCTCGCCCTGGTGCACTCGCGCTTCTCGACCAACACGTTCCCGAGCTGGCCGCTGGCGCACCCGTACCGGTACCTCTGCCACAACGGCGAGATCAACACGCTGGCCGGCAACCGCAACTGGATGCGCGCCCGTGAGGCGCTGCTCGAGACGCCCCTCATCGAGGGCGACTTGTCGCGCGTCTACCCGATCTGCACCCCGGGGGCGAGCGACTCGGCCAGCTTCGACGAGGTGCTCGAGCTCCTGCATCTCGGCGGGCGCTCGCTGCCGCATGCCGTGCTCATGATGATCCCCGAGGCGTGGGAGAACCACACCCTGATGGATCACGACCGGCGCGCCTTCTACCGCTACCACGCCTCGCTCATGGAGCCATGGGACGGCCCGGCGGCGGTCTGCTTCACCGACGGCACGGTGGTGGGCGCGGTGCTCGACCGCAACGGGCTGCGCCCGGCGCGCTACTGGGTCACCGACGACGGCCTGGTCGTGTTGGCCAGCGAGGTCGGCGTTTTGGACATTGCCCCCGAGCGCGTCGTGCGCAAGGGACGGCTTCAGCCCGGCCGCATGTTCCTGGTGGACACGTCGAAGGGCCGGCTCGTCGAGGACGAGGAGATCAAGGCCGAGCTCGCGTCGCAGCACCCCTACGACGAATGGCTGGCGACCGACCAGGTCCGGCTCGAGGAGTTGCCGGCGCGCACCATGCTGACGCCGCAGCACGGGCGCGTCGTCACCCAGCAGCGCCTGTTCGGCTACACCAACGAGGAGCTGCGCATCATCGTGGCCCCGATGGCCCGCAGCGGCGGCGAGCCGCTCGGCTCCATGGGCTCGGACAGCTCCATCGCGGTGCTGTCGGACCGGGCGCGCCTGCTCTACGACTATTTCACCCAGCTGTTCGCGCAGGTGACGAACCCTCCGCTCGACGCCATCCGCGAGGAGCTGGTGACGTCGCTGGGCGCGACGATCGGCCCCGAGTCGAACCTGCTCGACGCGCGGTGCGGCTCGTGCCGCCAGATTCTGCTGCCGTTGCCGGTCATCGACCGGGACGACCTGGCCAAGCTCATGTACGTCAACGAGCACGGCGAGACGCCCGGCTTCAAGGCCTTCGCCATCGACGGGCTCTTCGACGTGCGCGAGGCCGGCCGGGCGGGGGCGCCGGCCGAGGCGGGGGGCGAGGCGCTGGCCCGCGCCATCGAGGAGGTCCGGCGCCGGGTGTCCGAGGCCATCGCCGAGGGGGCGAACCTCATCGTCCTGTCGGACCGCAACGCCACGGCCGACTGGGCCCCGATTCCGTCGCTCCTGCTCACCGCAGCCGTCCACCACCACCTCGTGCGCGAGAAGACGCGCACGAAGGTTGGCCTGGTGATCGAGACGGGCGACGCCCGCGAGGTCCACCACATGGCGCTGCTCATCGGCTTCGGGGCGGCGGCGGTCAACCCGTACCTGGCGCTCGACTCCATCGACGACATGATCTCCGAGGGCCTCTTGGAGGGCGTGTCGCCCCGCCAGGCACGGCGCAACTACATCAAGGCGTCGTGCAAGGGCGTGCTCAAGGTCATGTCGAAGATGGGCATCTCGACGGTGGCCTCCTACACCGGGGCGCAGGTCTTCGAGGCCATCGGGCTCGATACGGCGGTGATCGACGAGTACTTCACCGGCACCTCGTCGCGCATCGGCGGCGTGGGGCTCCCGGTGCTCGCCGCCGAGGTGGCGGAGCGTCACCGCCAGGCCCACGAGCCGCGGCCGACCGAGCAGGCCCACCGCGAGCTGGAGGTGGGCGGGGAGTACCAGTGGCGCCGCGAGGGCGAGTTCCACCTCTTCAACCCCAAGACGGTGTTCAAGCTGCAGCACGCGACGCGCTCGAAGCGCTACGAGATCTTCAAGGAGTACACCGCCGCGGTCGACGGCCAGGCCGAGAAGCTGGGCACGCTGCGCGGGCTGCTGCGGCTGAAGCCGGAGGCCACGGGGCCGATCCCGATTGAGGAGGTCGAGCCGATCTCGGCCATCATGGCGCGCTTCTCGACCGGCGCCATGTCCTACGGCTCCATCTCGGCCGAGGCGCACCAGACGCTCGCCATCGCCATGAACCGCATCGGCGGGCGCTCCAACACCGGCGAGGGCGGTGAGGACGCGGACCGCTACACCCCCGACGAGAACGGCGATCTCCGCCGGAGTGCCATCAAGCAGGTGGCGTCGGGGCGCTTCGGCGTCACCGGTGAGTACCTGGTCAACGCGGACGACCTGCAGATCAAGATCTCGCAGGGCGCCAAGCCCGGCGAGGGCGGGCAGCTGCCCGGCAACAAGGTGTGGCCGTGGATCGCCAAGACGCGGAACTCGACGCCGGGTGTCGGGCTCATCTCGCCGCCGCCGCATCACGACATCTACTCCATCGAGGACATCGCGCAGCTCATCCACGACCTCAAGTCGTCCAACCCGGCGGCCCGGGTCCACGTGAAGCTGGTGGCCGAGGTCGGCGTGGGCACGGTGGCGGCCGGGGTGGCCAAGGCGCACTCCGACGTCGTGCTCATCTCGGGCCACGACGGGGGCACGGGCGCCGCGCCGCTCACCTCGCTCAAGCACGCGGGCATCCCGTGGGAGATCGGGCTGGCCGAGACGCAGCAGACGCTCTTGGTGAACGGCCTGCGCGACCGCATCGTCGTGCAGGTGGACGGCCAGCTGAAGACGGGACGCGACGTGATCGTCGGCGCGCTGCTCGGGGCCGAGGAATACGGGTTCGCGTCCGCGCCCCTGGTGGTGTCGGGCTGCATCATGATGCGCGTCTGCCACCTCGACACCTGCCCGGTCGGAATCGCCACGCAGACGCCCGCCCTGCGCAAGAAGTTCAGCGGCAAGCCCGAGTTCGTCGAGACGTTCTTCCAGTACATCGCCGAGGAGGTGCGCGAGCACCTCGCCTCGATCGGGTTGCGGTCGCTCGATGAGGCCATCGGCCGCGTCGACCTGCTCGACACCGAGGCGGCCGTCGGCCACTGGAAGGCGTCGGGGCTCGACCTCTCGTCGGTGCTGGCCGAGCCGGACGTGCCCGCCACCACCGGGCGGCGCCAGTCTCGGCTGCAGGACCACGGGCTCGAGAAGGCGCTCGACCACCAGTTCCTCGACGCCTGCGCGCCGGCGCTCGCCGGCGGCGTGCCGGTGTCGCTCGAGCTGCCGATCAGCAACGTCGACCGCACCGTCGGGACGTTGCTCGGGTCAGAGATCAGCCGGCGCTTCGGCAACGAGGGCCTGCCCGACGACACCATCTCGCTGACGTTCTTCGGCTCGGCCGGGCAGAGCTTCGGCGCGTTCTTGCCGCGGGGCGTGACCATGCGGCTCTACGGCGACGCCAACGACTACTTCGGCAAGGGCCTCTCCGGTGGCCGCCTTATCGTCCGGCCCCCGCTGGCCTCGCCCTTCGTGGCCGAGGAGCAGATCATCGCGGGCAACGTCATCCTCTACGGCGCCACCGGGGGCGAGGTCTTCATCCGGGGCCAGGTGGGGGAGCGCTTCTGCGTGCGCAACTCGGGCGCCACCGCGGTGGTGGAGGGCGTCGGCGACCACGGCTGCGAGTACATGACCGGCGGGCTCGTCGTCGTGCTCGGCCCGACGGGACGGAACTTCGCCGCTGGCATGTCGGGCGGCATCGCCTACGTCTACGACCCGACGCGCACGTTCGGCCAGCGGGTCAACCTCGAGTTGGTCGACGTCGAGCCCCTCGACCCGTCGGACAGCTTCATGGTGCGCTCCCTGGTCGAGCGCCACGGCGTCGAGACCGAGTCGGCCGTCGCCGCCCGTCTGCTCGAGCACTGGGACACCGACGTCCTCGAGTTCGTCAAGGTGATGCCGCGCGACTACCGGCGCATCCTCGAGGCGACGCGCCTGGCCGAGGCCGAGGGCCGCTCGGTGGAAGAGGCCGTCATGGTGGCGTCCCATGGGTAAGCCGACGGGGTTCATGGAGTACGGGCGCGAGCTGCCGCGCCGCCGGCCGGTGCCGGTGCGCCTGCGCGACTGGAAAGAGGTGTACGAGCCCTTCCCCGCCGACGCGACGAAGCAACAGGGGGCGCGCTGCATGGATTGCGGCATCCCGTTCTGTCACGACGGCTGCCCGCTCGGCAACCTCATCCCCGAGTGGAACGACCTCGTCTACCGCGACGACTGGCCCGAGGCCATGGAACGCCTCCACTCGACGAACAACTTCCCCGAGTTCACCGGCCGGCTGTGCCCGGCCCCCTGCGAGGCGTCGTGCGTGCTCGGGATCAACGAAGACCCGGTGACGATCGAGCGCATCGAGTACGAGATCGTCGAGCGGGCGTGGTCCGAGGGCTGGGTCACCGCGCAGATGCCGACCGTGCGCACCGGCAAGTCGGTGGCTGTCGTCGGGTCCGGGCCGGCCGGGCTGGCCGCGGCGCAACAGCTGGTGCGCGCCGGGCACCTGGTGACCGTGTTCGAGCGGGCCGAGAAGCCGGGCGGGCTGCTGCGCTACGGGATCCCCGAGTTCAAGATGGAGAAGGCCGTGCTGGACCGCCGGCTCGCCCAGCTCGAGGCGGAGGGTGTCACGTTCGCGTGTTCGACCTCGGTGGGAGGCCACCCCGACGGATCCGCCCCGGCCCCGGACGGGGCGGCGGGACCGGTGGAGCCGGGCGAGGAGCGCGGCCTCGGGAGGGCCTGCGCCCCGGGCGTCACGGTGCGACCGGCCGCCGAGGTGCGGGCGGAGTTCGACGCCGTCGTCCTGGCGGGCGGCGCCACCCTGCCGCGCGACCTGCCGGTGCCGGGGCGCGAGCTCGACGGCGTGCACTACGCGCTCGAGTACCTGAAGCCGGCGAACCTGGTGCGCGAGCGCGCGCTCAAGGAGTCGCCGATCAGCGCAGCCGGCAAGCACGTGGTCATCATCGGCGGCGGTGACACCGGGGCCGACTGCCTCGGCACGGCGCACCGCCAGGGCGCCGCCTCGGTGCACCAGTTCGAGATCCTCCCCGAGCCCCCGAGCGACCGGCTGGCGGAGAACCCGTGGCCGCTGTGGCCGCTCATCCTGCGCAGCTCCGCGGCGCACGAGGAGGGCGGCGAGCGCCTCTACTCGGTGACGACCACCGAGTTCGTCGACGACGGCTCGGGCGCCGTGCGCGCACTGCGCGGGCACACGGTCGAGATGCGGACCGAGGACGGGCGCACCAGCTTCGAGGTCGTTGCCGGCACCGAGTTCGAGCTCGAGTGCGAGCTGGTGCTGCTGGCCATGGGGTTCTTGGGCACCGAGCGCCGCAACGCCGTCGACGAGCTGGGGGTCGAGGTCGGGCCGCGCGGCAGCGTGACGGCCGACGCGCAGTGGGCCACCAACGTCGACGGCGTGTTCGTCTGCGGGGACCAGACGAGGGGACAGAGCCTCATCGTGTGGGCCATCGCGGAGGGCCGCTCGGCCGCGGCGGCGGTCGACCGCTGGCTCATGGGGACGACGTCCCTGCCGGCGCCGCTGGTGCCGGGTCAGCTCGCCCTCCGCTGAACCACCAGACGGCGCTCTCCCTGCCTGGTACGATAGTTAGGTGCTGAAAGCAACTATCGAGCCCGACGCGAAGGCGGGCCCGGCGGCCCAGCACGTGGACCGGTTCGACGAGGCGCTGCAGACCGTCGCCCGCTCGATCCTCCAGGTCCGCCTGCACGAGCGGCTCCTGCGCTTGGCGGGCGTCCGGCTCGACCGGGCCGGCGCCACCCTGCTCTTCAAGCTCGCGGCGAAGGGCGACTCGGTCCGGGTCACCGACCTCGCCGAGATACTCGGCGTCGACACCCCGACGGTCACCCGGAAGGTCCAACAGCTCGAGCGCGACGGGATGGTCGTGCGCCGGACCGACCCCGACGACCGCCGCGCCTCGCTGATCGGCCTCTCGCCGGCCGGTCGCCGGACCATCGAACGGGTGCGCCGCGCGCGCCGGGCCTGGCTCGAGCAGCTCTTGGCGGGCTGGAAGGACGTCGACCTGTCCGCCTTGGCCGACCTGCTCAGTCACTTTGCCGACGACCTCGAGCGTGAACTGGACGACGCCCGTGACTGAGCTGACGACGGCCCCCGTCGAGGAGGTCGATGCCGAGGCTGCCGGCGCCGAGCACCGCCGGATCCTCGTGATCCTCGGGGCACTCATGTTGGGGATGGGCCTGGCCGCCCTCGACCAGACCATCGTGGCGACGGCACTCCCCACCATCGCCGGCGACCTGCACGGGCTCAACCACCTGTCGTGGGTGGTGACGGCCTACCTCCTGACCACCTGCATCTCCACGCCGCTGTGGGGAAAGCTGGGCGACCTCTACGGCCGCAAGTCCCTCTTCCAACTGGCGATCGTCATCTTCCTGGCCGGCTCCATGCTCTCCGGGCTGTCCCAGTCCATGGCCGAGCTCATCGCCTTCCGCGCCATCCAGGGGATCGGCGCCGGCGGGCTGATGGTCGGGTCCCAGTCCATCATGGGCGACGTCGTGTCGGCGCGGCAACGGGGCAAGTACATGGGCTACTTCGGCGTCGTCTTCGGCGTCACCAACGTGGCGGGCCCGCTGCTCGGCGGCTTCTTCACCGAGCACCTGTCGTGGCGCTGGATCTTCTACATCAACGTGCCGCTCGGCATCGTGGCGCTCTTCGTCGTGGCCGCCGTGCTCCATCTGCCGGTCAAGCGCTTGCCGCACAAGATCGACTGGGCCGGCACCGCGTTCCTCTCCATCGGCGTCACGTGCATCATCTTGCTTACGACGTGGGCCGGCTCCGAATACGCCTGGGGTTCGCCCGTCATCATCGGTACCGGGCTCGTCGCCCTGGCGTCGCTCGGCATCTTCTGCTTCATCGAGACCAGGGCCTCGGAGCCGATCATCCCGCTCTGGCTGTTCAAGAACCGGACCTTTACCGCCACCTCGGGGGTCGGGTTCATCATCGGGTTCTCCATGTTCGGGGCCATCATCTACCTGCCCCTGTACCTCCAGGTCGTGCACGGCGCGTCGCCGACCCTTTCGGGCCTCGAGCTCCTGCCCCTGATCGGCGGGATGCTGATCACCTTCATCACGAGCGGGCGGATCGTGACCCGCACCGGGCGCTACAAGATCTTCCCCATCCTGGGCACCGGCGTCCTCGCCCTCGGACTGTTCTCGCTCACCCAGCTCGGACCGCACACCACGTACGGGGAAGTCGCCGTCTTCATGTTCATCACCGGTCTCGGCATTGGGCTCGTCATGCAGGTGCTGGTCGTTGCCGTGCAGAACGCGGTGCCGTACTCCGCGCTGGGCGTGGCCACGGCGACCTCGACCTTCTTCCGGACCATCGGGGGAGCCTTCGGGGTGGCCGTCCTCGGTGCCGTCTTCGCCAACCGCCTGATCTCACAGCTCAGGGTGCACGCCTCCGCGGCCGAGCTGAAGTTGGTCAGCGGCTCGAACTTCACGGCCAACCCGGCCCAGATCGACCACCTTCCGCCCGCCCAGCGGGCCTTCGTCGTCGATGCCTTCAGTCACTCGGTCGAGACGGCGTTCCTCGTCGCGGTGCCCATCGTCGTCCTCGGCTTCCTCCTGAGCTGGCTCATCAAGGAGATCCCGCTGCGCACGACGGCCTTCGTCGCCACGACCCGGCCCGACGGCACACAGCCGGCGGAGGGCGAGGAGGAAGGGAAAGCGACCGACCCGCCGGCCGTGCCGACGACGGCCGCCACGTCGGCCTGGGAGAGCCTCTAGCCCCCTCGGTCGCAGGCGTACGTCAAGATGGGAAAATGTCGCATCCGGTCGACGGCGAACACCCGACCTACCCGAATGTCCCGGGCAAGCATGCGTTCGACGCCTTCTTCCACCCCGAAGACAACGTCGCCTACGTGCGAGAGAGCGGGCTCCTCGATGGGTTTGCACCCCCGGAAGGGATCGTCCTCTGCTATCAACGGCAGGTTGTCGAGCACAGCCGCACCGTTGAGGGGCTCGCCGATGTCCCCGCCAACCGGACGTTTCGAGGTATCTACACGCTTCCGAGCACCCACCACCGCATCGGCGTCCTGGGCGGTTTCGGCTTTGGTTCGCCGGTGGCCTGCCTCCTCATGGAGGACTTCATCGCGCTGGGTACGACCAAGTTCATTTCAATCGGCACGGCCGGCGGGCTTCAGAAGTCGAGCCGGGTCGGTGACATCGTGCTGTGCGAGCAGGCGATCCGTGACGAGGGCGTCTCACATCATTACGTGCCACCGGGCAAGTACGCCCGGGCTTCGCCCGAGCTCACGGCGCGCCTGGCCGACGAGTTTGTCACCCGGGGAATTGCGTACACCGGCGGCTGCGCGTGGACGATCGATACGCCCTATCGAGAGACGGTCGAAGAGGCGCGCCGCTACCAACACGAGGGTGTCGCCTGTGTGGAGATGGAGGCCGCGGCGCTCTTTTCGGTCGCCCGATGCCGATCGGTACAGGTGGCGAGCGCCTTCGTCATAAGTGACTTGCTGGCCGACGCCGTCTGGGAGCCACAGATGCGGAGCGAGCAGACCGTCGGCGGGTTGCACTCCTTGTACGACGCCGCCGTGGCCGCGTTGCAGTCGTGATGCCGAGTGCGCGGGGTGGATGGTTCGTTCAGGGCACGGGGAAGCGATCGAGCACCCACCGCGTCGTGACCTGAGGAAAGTTGATGGGGCTGGGTTGGGCCTCGTGGGTGAAGAGATAACGAAACCCGGCCCTCTGGAGGGTCCGATTCGGCGCAACGTTGAATGCGTTGGGCTCACAAAAGAGCCGCTGCAGTTCGAGCACTTCGAAGTAGGCCTGCGCCGACAACCTCACGAACTGGGCGCCCAGCCCGGTCCCGCGCAGTCCGGGCTCCACGACATGGAGGTGCATGAAGGCTTCATTGCCGAAGTCGATGCGATCGGTCGAGCTGAAGCCCACCACCTGTCCATCTCGCTCCCACAACAGGGAGTAGTTGACTCGGTCCCGAAGCGGCCGCGCGTGGTCCTCTTCGTAGAGGGTTTGCCATGCCTGGCGGGTGGGGAGCAACGTCCGGTCGACTCCGAGCACACGGAGATAGTCGTCGGACGCATCGTGGAAGTAGTCGATGCGGATGCCGACTTCGGAGAGCTGCATCGCCCGTACGGTGAGCTGCGTCCCGGGAGCCACCGCACCGAGTGTATTGCGGAGCCCTTTACGGATCGCCGGAGTAGGATTCAGAAACCCCTGCCCGACGGAACAACCCCTGGACCAATCGGCGCGGGAAGAGATGCCGGGCGGGACCGCGTTGCACTCGATCCCCGGTGAGGTGACCGCCCGGTCCCAGCCCTGCTGATACGACTTCGAGGGCCCGGGCGCCCCACAGTCCAGAAGGGTCACGACAGACCCACAAGTGCAAGTGGCACAAAGGCGTGGAACAAGCGACCATCACGGGTCGTCATCGTGCGCTCAAGATGTGATCCTTCTCTTCTGTCGGGAATTATCCTCCCATGCCGGCCTCAGAAACCGTCAACCATCGCGCAGGAATGCGGTCGGGCTAACGTCGCGCCCGCTGTGCGCGAGAGGGATTCCAATGGATCGAACTGAGGTGAACCCGTGGGAGTGGTCCAAGGCGTTCGGCTTCTCCCAGGCGGTCGAGGTGAGAGGGGCGGGGCGGATCCTCATCTGCTCCGGGCAGACCGGTATGCAAGAAGATGGGGCGCCGCCTTCCTCCTCGGACATGGGCGACCAGGTGAAGAAGGCCTTCGAGAACCTCGGTGCTGTGCTGCAGGCGAGTGGGTTCGCCGCCGCTGACGTGGTCAAGGTCAACTACTACACGACAGACGTCGACGAGTTGATCACCGTGCTCGGACCACATGCATCAGCGTTTTTCGCCGACAATCTCCCGGCTTCAACTCTTCTCGGTGTCGCCCGGCTGGCCTTTCCGCAGATCAAGATCGAGATCGAAGTCACCGCAGCGCGCTGAAACCTCAGACGACGCCCAACACTTGGCTGTCGTTCCGCAGCGTGATGCCACGATAGGCACCGCGGCCCTCGAGATGCTGCATGGCGCTCAGCGCGATGAGCCAGATCCGCGTGACGCGCGCCGGCGTGGTGCCGCCGATGGCGCGTGCGTAGTCGGACCGCAGGTGGCGCGCCTCGTTGTGCCAGTGGCCCAGGCCTTCGGGGCCCGAGCCGAGCACCAGGTGCGTCTCGCGTGCGGACCAATGGGGGAGGGGGCAGCGGTACGAGGTGCCGGCCGGGAGTCCGGCGCTCCAGTGGTAGGTGAGGTCCTGCCCGTCGTCGAACTCCACCGCCAGGCTCAGATAGTCGTGGGTCTCCAATGCGTCCTCGGGCTGGAGCGAGGGGAGGGCGTCGACACGCCAGGACCATTCGAGGACGGTGTCATCGCCAAGGTCGAACGCCGCGTCGTGGCAGATGATCGCAGCGTCACCGCGGGTGACGCAGTCGAGCACGTCACCTGAGCGCGTGAACACCTCGCTCGGGCCGAGAAACCACAGATGCTCCCAACCGGGCGGCGGCGCACCGAGACCGTACTCGAGCCGCGCCACCTCACCGGCCAGGTAGCCCCACGGGTCAGCGCTGCGCTCGGCCGCTCCACGCAAGGCCTCGAGCGGGTCGGCGCCGTCGGCCCAACGGATGAGCAGCGCCTCGGCACCGCCCTCCATGAGCGCATAGACGCCCGGGTCGTCCTCGATGGCCCCGTCGCGGTCGGTCCATTCCGCCGGCTGCGCATTGCCCAGTTGGACGGTGCCATCCCGTACTGCCCGGAAGGTATGCGTGGCCCGGGTGCCGCGTTCCAGCGGCCCGCGCCCGCCCACGCGGGCCCAGACGTTGAAGCCGGCCTCGAGCCACAGTGACGTTCCCGCCAGCGAGCTGCGGCCGTGACGCACGATCGTGATCTGGTCACCGTCGCGCACTTCGAGCCCGGTGTCGGCCCAGGGCGGCTCGTTGGCCGGCAGGTCGACGAAGCGGTGATCGGCGACGCCGTCGCCGGACGCGAGGGCGCGCTCGAGGGCGCGCTCGAGGGCGCGGTGAAACGGTTCGGGTTCCTGAGCCGCCATGGCGTCCTCTCCGATGCGGTCGAAGGCCCGGAGCTTACGAGTGGGCGGTGCCTGTCGCCGGTACGCTCACGACGTGGCCCAATGCACTGCCAACGGCGTCTCGCTCTACTTCGAGCTGGCCGGCGCCGGCGAGCGGCTGCTCTTCATCAGCGGCACGGGCGCCGACCTGCGCCGGTCACCCCGCCTGACCGACGGGTCGCATTTCACAGCATTCGAACTCCTGCAGTACGACCAACGTGGCCTCGGTCGCTCCGGCGTGCCGGCGGGCCCGTACACGATGGCCGACTACGCCGACGACGCTGCGGCCTTGCTGGACCACGTTGGCTGGGAAGAAGTCGCAGTGCTCGGGGTGTCGTTCGGTGGCATGGTCGCCCAGGAGCTGGCGGTCCGTCACCCGGGCCGGGTGCGCCGGCTTGTCCTCGCCTGCACCTCGGCGGGCGGCAGCGGCGGCGCCTCGTATCCACTCCATGAACTTGTCGGGCTCGATCCCGAGGCAGCGTTGGAACAGCGCCTTGCGCTGCTTGACACCCGTTGGGACGCAGCCTGGCGGGAGGCGAATCCGAAGATGGTGGCGATGTTTGCCGAGGCGTTCCAGGAGCGCCCGGGCGAAGGCCCCTTGCTCCAACTCGAGGCGCGCCGGTATCACGACGCGGCGGGGCGGCTCGGGCAGATCGGGTGCCCCACCCTGGTTTGCGGCGGGCGCTACGACGGGATCGCACCCGCCGCGAACAGCGAATTCCTGGCCGGGGCGATCCCGGGGGCCGCCCTCGAGCTGTTCGACGGCGGGCACGCCTTCTTCATGCAGGATCCGGCCGCCCTGCCGTCGATACGCCAGTTCCTGCTGGCGTGAACGCGGGCGGTGTGATCGCTCCGGTCGCGCCGTAGATTCGTCCCATGGACCTGACCGCGACCCCAGAATGGAAGGCGCTGGCCGCCCACTACGACGAGATGGCCGACCGGCACCTGCGTGATCTCTTTGCCGGCGACACGGCGCGCGCCGACCGCATGACCGCCGGCGCGGCGGACCTCGTACTCGACTACTCCAAGCAACGCGCGACGGACGAGACGCTCCGACTCCTCATGGCGCTCGCACGCGTCGCCGGCGTGGAGGAGCGTCGGGATGCGATGTTCCGGGGCGAGCACATCAACACGAGCGAGAACCGGGCGGTCTTACATGTCGCGCTGCGTATGCCGCCGGGCACCGAGCTGCACGTCGACGGGCAGGACGTGACGGGCGACGTGCATCGCGTGCTCGCCCAGATGGGCGAGCTGTCCGAGCGCATCCGCAACGGCTCGTGGACCGGGGCGACCGGCAAGGGGATCGCGGCCGTGGTGAACATCGGTATCGGCGGGTCGGACCTCGGGCCGGCCATGGCGACGCTGGCGCTGGCGGACTACGCCCAGCCCGGGCTGACGAGCCGTTTCGTGTCGAACGTCGATCCGGTGGACCTCTACGCCGCCACCCACGACCTCGATCCGGCCACGACGCTCTTCGTCATCAGCTCCAAGACGTTTACGACGCTCGAGACGCTGACGAACGCGGCGGCGGCACGCGATTGGCTGCTGGCCGGGCTCGGCGCGGCGGCGGGCGACGACGCCGTGGCCAAGCACTTCGTGGCGGTGTCGACCAACGCAAAGGCGGTGGCGGAGTTCGGCATCGACACCGACAACATGTTGCAGTTCTGGGACTGGGTCGGTGGGCGTTATTCGTACGACTCGGCGATCGGTTTTTCGCTGATGGTGGCGATCGGCCGGCAAGCCTTCGGCGAGATGCTCTTCGGATTTCACGCCATGGACGAGCACTTCCGCACCACGCCGCTCGAGCAGAACCTGCCGGCCATCCAGGGCATGTTGAACGTCTGGTACAACAACTTCTTCGGCGCCCAGACACACGCCGTGCTGCCCTACAGCCACCGCCTGGCTCGCTTCCCCGCCTATCTGCAGCAGCTGACGATGGAGTCGAACGGCAAGTCCGTGCGCCTCGACGGCTCACCGGTGGAAGGTCAGACGGGCGAGATCTTCTGGGGTGAGCCGGGGACCAACGGGCAGCACGCGTTCTACCAGTTGATCCACCAGGGCACGAAGCTGATTCCGGCAGACTTCATCGCCTTCGCCGAGTCCACCCACGACACCGGCGGCCAGCAGGACCTGCTCATGGCCAATTGCCTGGCCCAGACGAAGGCGCTCGCCTTCGGGAAGACAGCCGAGGAGATCGCGGCGGAGGGTACGCCGCCCGCGTTGGTGCCGCACAAGGTGATGCCGGGCAACCGTCCGAGCTCCACCATCCTCGCCCCCAAGGTCACCCCGTCGGTCTTGGGCCAGCTGGTCGCGCTGTACGAGCACACCGTCTTCGTCGAGGGCACCGTGTGGGAGATCGACTCGTTCGACCAGTGGGGCGTCGAGCTGGGCAAGGTGATGGCCAAGGAATTGGCGCCCATCCTCACGAGTGCGACCGCGCCAGACCTGAGCGGCCAGGACTCGTCGACGGCGTCGCTGGTGCGCCAGTACCGGGGTCTGCGCGGCCGGCCCGTCTAAACCCCGTCCGGCCCGCTTACTGGGGGGCGGAGAGGCCGTGGAGCGGCTGGTGGGGCATGAGGCCGCGCCATGCACCGGGCAGCTTGAGCGCGAGGCGCTGGAGCTCTTCGAGATGCTGGGCCGAGAGTGCCTCGAGGCGCTTGCCGCCCGCCGTCGTCAGTTGCAGCCGAACGAGGCGGTGGTCTTCGGGATCGCGGACCCGCTCGACCAGGCCGGCCGCGTCCGCCCGATCGATCAGCCCCACCGCGCTGTGGTGCCGCAGGAGGAGATAGTCGGCCACTTCGCCGATCGTGGGGCCACGAGGATCGGAATGGCCCCGGATGGCGAGCAGGAGCTGGTGCTGCGCGGGCGTCAGGCCCTCGCCCTCGGCCTGCTGCTCGCTCCAGCGGAGGAAGCGCCGCAATCCGGTCCGCAGCGTCAGGAGGTCCTCGTAGTCGGCATCCGTCAATCGCATCGTCTTACGATATCATCGTGTCACGATGGATCTGCGGGATGGTGCGGACGGAGCCGAATTCGCCGAGGAGGAGCCGGTGGCGGACGAACCGGCGGCCGCCGTGGTCGGGCCCGACCTCCGCCCGGAGGGGATGGCCGAGCGGGCGCTCGGCGACTTCACCACGACCCCCGCCATCCTGCGGCTGGTGCCGCTGGCCATCCTCATCGGGGCACTGTCAGCCGGGATCGCGCTGGTGCTTCTCGACATGATCGGGTTCCTCACCAATCTGCTCTATTACCAGCGCCTGAGTGTGCGCCTCGTTTCGCCCGACGCCAACCACCTCGGCGCGATCGCCATCCTCATTCCCGTGGTCGGCGGGCTCGTCGTCGGGCTGATGGCGCGGTTCGGCTCCGAGCAGATCCGTGGGCACGGGATCCCCGAGGCCATGGAGCGCATCCTCATCAACGGCAGCCGGGTACAACCGCGGCTGGCCCTCCTCAAGCCGATCTCGAGTGCCGTGAGCATCGGGAGCGGCGGGCCGTTCGGCGCCGAGGGCCCGATCATCCTCACGGGCGGGGCGGTCGGCTCGGTCATCGGCCAGCTGTTCCGCCTCACGGCCGCCGAGCGCCGCGCCCTGTTGGTGGCCGGAGCCGCGGGCGGCATGAGCGCGGTGTTCGGCACGCCCGTGGCCGCGGCGCTCTTCGGGGTCGAGCTCCTGGCGTTCGAGTTCAAGCCGCGTTCCATGGTCCTGATCGGCCTGGCCGCCGCGACGGCCGACGGCATTCGCATGGCCATGGCCGGCGCGGGCCTGTTGTCACCCCAGCCGATCTTCCCGGTCCCGAGTCATCCGCCGCTGGGTGGCATCGTGCTGCTCGGCGCGTGCGTGCTCGGTCTCGCCACGGGCCTTTGCGCCTGGTTGATGACGCAAGCGGTGTACCGGGCGGAGGACGCGTTCAAGCGGCTCACCGAACACCTGCACTGGATGTGGTGGCCGATGATCGGCGGCCTGATCATCGGCCTGGGCGGACTGATCGAGCCCCGGGCACTCGGGGTCGGGTACAACACGATCCACGCGGAGTTGCTGGGCCAGCTCGGCCTCTCGGTCCTCGCCGTGCTGTTCGTGGTGAAGCTGACCATCTGGTCAGCGGGGCTGGGGAGCGGCACGAGCGGCGGCATCCTGGCCCCGATCCTGATGCTGGGCGCCGCGTTAGGCGGCATTCTCGGGCACGCGCTGCCGGGCACGACGCCGGGCGTGTGGGCCCTGATCGGCCTGGCCGGCGCGATGGCCGGGGTGACGCGGTCGCCCTTCACCGCCATCGTGTTCGCGTTCGAACTGACGCACGACGCCAACAGCCTGCTGGCGCTCCTGGTGGCCGCGACGATCGCGCACCTCGTGAGCGTCCTCGTGCTGAAACGATCGATCCTCACCGAGAAGGTGGCGCGTCGCGGCTTCCACGTCATGCGCGAGTACGCCGTGGATCCCCTCGAGGCGACGTTCGTCCGCGAGGTCATGGACACCGACGTGCTCAGCGTCGCGCCGGCGGCGCGGCTCGCCGAGCTGTACGCGGCGTTGCCCGAGGGCTCACCGCAGCGGCGCCAGCGCCTCTACCCGGTGCTGGGCGAGGAGCAGCGGCTCGTCGGCGTGCTGCCCTGGTCGGCCATCCTCGAAGGAAGGGACGGACCGGAGGGCACCGTCGCCGACGCCATGCTCACACCTCTCGGCACGGCCTATCCCGACGAGATCCTCCGCACCATCGCGGACCGGATGGCGCAGGTGCACCTCGGCGTGTTGCCCGTCGTCGATCGGGCGGATCCGTCGAAGTTCGTGGGCCTGGTCACCCAGTTCGACCTCCTCGAGGCGCGCCAGAAGCTGCTCGAAGAGGAGCGCAAGGCCGAGCGGGTCCTGGTGCTGCGTCGCCCCGCGGAGCGGGTGGTCCCAGACCGGCCGTCCGGCGCAGCAGACTGATCCGATGCGGCGCGCCATCGTCGGCTTCGAGCGTGACGAGGTGGGGGACTGGGTGGCGTTGCTCGAGTGTGGCCACCGCCAGCACGTCCGCCACCACCCGCCGTGGCAGGAGCGTCCGTGGGTCCAGACCGCCGAGGGCCGCCAGGAGCGACTTGGGACGCCGCTCGAATGTGCGGATTGCGAGGCCGGCGACCCGGCGTGTTGGGCCCACAAGGTCTGTCCGGAGTGTGGGGCCGTGGTCGACGGTGGCGCGCACCGTTCGGGTTGCGCGGCCACTTCGGGCTGACACCTACGCCGGGCGCGTCGCGCCCACGAAGACGAGGCTGCCGTAGGAGGCCCCTACGGTGGCGGGGAACGCCTCGGCGCGCACGTCGGCGCCCGTGTAGGGCGCGTCGACCATCACCGTCTGGCCGTCGACGACGCCGACGTACAAGCCGACGTGGTCGATGCCGGCGGGCCCGCTGCCGAAGAAGACGAGGTCGCCCGGAGCGAACGTGGTCCCCGTGGTGAGCTTGGGCGTGGCGTCGTACTGATCCTGGGCGACCCGCGGCAACGCAACGCCCGCCACGGCGTAGGCCGCCTGGACCAGACCGGAACAGTCGAAGCCGACCCCCGGTGTCTCGCCGCCCCAGACGTAGGGCGTGCCGATCTGCGCCAGCGCCCACTGGACCGCGGTGACGCCGGCGCCAGTGGTCGCCGACGAGTCGACGGCGCCTGCGGTCCCACCCGCGTAGGACTGCGCCAGCGCGAGGACCTTTTGCACATAGGCATTTGAGTGGTTGTAGGCGTAGATGGCGCCTGTGATGTCCGTGCCACCCGCGGCGCCATTGGCGCAGAGCAGACGCGACGCGGCGTAGACGGCATCCGTCGGGTCGTAGGGGGTTGGCGGGTTGGCTCCGCCCGGCGGAATCGGCCGGGCGTACTCGGCGAACGTCGCGGGCTCGAACTGCATGGGCCCCTCGGCCCCCGCCGCGTTGGCGCCGCTGTGGACGCCGGGCAGGTCGGACTGGCCGTTGTCGGATTCGACCGTGCCGATGGCCGCCAGCACGGTCCACGGCAACCCCGGGCAGGTCTCCGCCGCCTCCTGGTAGAGGGCGAGCATCGCCTGGGGGATTCCCGCCGTGGCGGCTGAGCTCGCCGACGGCTGGCCGTCGGCGCCACCGAGGAAGGAGACCGCGGAGGTGACGATCGCCATGCCGACGAGTGCCGTGCCGAACGCGGCCGCCAAGCCGGCCGCGGCGAGGCCCCTCATGGGCGCCCGCCCTCACGGGCCCCGCTCGCCTGCCTCTCTGCCATGCCGGGGAACGGTCGGTGCCGTCCCCTTGTAGGCACGGCCAGGGCGCGCTCGCCATACTTGGGCCATGAAAAGCACCATGCAGGACGCACCGCTCCTGATCGCCGACATCCTGCGGCACGGGCAGCAGGTGCACGGCGACAGCACCGTCATCACCGTCGAGGCCGGTGGGTTCCGCTCGGCCACCTTCACCGAGCTTGCCGAGCGCGCCGAGAAATTGGCGGCGGCGCTCACCCGCCTCGGCGTCCAGCCCGGCGATCGCGTCGGCACGTTCTGCTGGAACAACCAGGGCCACCTCGAGACCTACCTGGCCATCCCGTGCATGGGTGCCGTGCTCCATACGCTCAACATCCGTCTCCCGGCCGACCAGCTGGCCTATGTGATCAACCACGCCGAAGACCGCATCATCATCGTCGACGCCTCGCTGATCCCGCTCCTGGCCGCCATCAAGGACGATTTGAAGACGGTCGAGACGATCATCGTGGCGGGGGAAGGCGACACGTCGCCGCTGGGCGAGACGCTCTCCTACGAGCGCCTCCTGAACGCCGAGCAGCCGGGCTTCGCGTGGCCCGAACTCGATGAACGCTCCGCTGCCGCCATGTGTTACACGAGCGGCACCACGGGCAGTCCCAAGGGCGTGGTGTATTCGCACCGATCGATCTGGTTGCACACCATGGCCGAGCAGTCGGCTTCCTCCGTCGGGATGACCGAGGCCGACCGCATCCTCATTATCGTGCCCATGTTCCACGCCATGGCGTGGGGCACGCCCTACGGCGCCTGGATGGCCGGCACCGACATGATCATGCCGCAGATGTTCCTCATGGGACAGCAGCTGGCCGACGTGATCAACGAGCACCACCCCACCCTCGCCTGCGGAGTGCCGACCATCTGGAACGGCCTGCTGGCGCTCGACGCACCGGTCGACTTCTCCACCGTGCGCGCCATCACGGCGGGTGGCGCCGCCGTGCCGCAGTCGCTCATCGAGGCGTTCGAAAAGAGGTTCGGCGCGACGATCATCCAGGGCTGGGGCATGACCGAGACCAGCCCGCTGGCCGCGTTCG
Source organism: Acidimicrobiales bacterium (assembly GCA_036490155.1). Lineage (GTDB taxonomy): Bacteria > Actinomycetota > Acidimicrobiia > Acidimicrobiales > RAAP-2 > Bog-473. The sequence continues at coordinate 41,191 of DASXEK010000023.1, forward strand.
GACTGCCACCCGCGCGCAAGCAGGACGGCCACGACGACATGTACTACAAGGTCAAGGCGGGCCGCATCGTCGGCGGCGTCGAGGTCCGCGTGGTGGCCGAGGACGGCACCGTGTTGCCGAACGACGGGCACGCGATCGGGGAGTTCGAGATCCGCGGCCCCTGGGTCACCGGCTCGTACTACAAGGATGAGGATCCCGGGAAGTTCCACGACGGGTGGCTGCGCACGGGCGACGTCGGCACGGTCGACCGCCAGGGTTACATGACCATCTCGGACCGCACGAAGGACGTGATCAAGTCCGGCGGCGAATGGATCTCCTCGGTGGAGCTCGAAAATGCGGTGATGGCGCACCCCGACGTCTTCGAGGCCGCCGTCATCGCCATCCCGGACCCGAAGTGGTCGGAGCGCCCGCTCGTCGCCGTCGTGCCCAAGCCCGGCCGCAGTCCCGCGCCGTCCGACCTGGTCGACTTCCTCGTCGAGCGGGTGCCGCGTTGGTGGTTGCCCGACCAGTGGACCTTCATCAGCGAAGTGCCCAAGACCAGTGTGGGGAAGTTCGACAAGAAGGTCATGCGGGCCGCCTACGCCGAAGGCGACTACAAGGTGCAGAGCACGCCCCTGCCCAAGTGAGCGGGCCGAGTGAGGCCATGGAGGGCATGGCCGAACGGCTCGAAGGGTTGCTCGAAGAGCTGGGTGACATGGCGATCGACGCGCTCAGCCGCGCCAGCGCCGGGGATCCCGATTCCAAGGAGACGGGCGACGCGTTGGCCGAGGAGCGCCGCATCTTGAAGGCCCGGCGGGCGCTCGAACGCTCCGTTTCGGCGCTGCTCGAGGGCTCCGACTCGCGCCGCGAGGCTCTCGACGACGGCGCCTGACCGGGCCCGACACCCGTGCGCCTCTTCGTGGCCGTGTGGCCCGACGACGAGACGCGCCGCCGCCTCGACGGGCTGGAGATCGAGCTCGGCCGCTCCAAGGGGTTGCGCTTCGTCGGCGCAGCACGATGGCACGTGACGTTGCGCTTCCTCGGTGACGTCGGCGAGCCAACGGTCGAACCGCTGGTCGACGCCGTGACGGCGTGCGCGGCGGCCTACGCGAAGCCCGTCGAGTGCCGGCTCGGCCCCGGGACCGGTTGGTTCACCGGCGTCCGGGTGCTGCACCTGCCGGCGACGGGTGTGGACGGCCTGGCGGCTGCGGTGCGGGCGGCCACGCTGCCCATCGCGCCCGAGCCCGTCGAGCCCGAGCCCCCGTTCAACGGCCACCTCACGTTGGCGCGTGCCAAGGGGCGCCGTCTCGGCGTCGCCGCGCTCGGCGAGATGGCCGGGATCCCGTTCGAGGCGTCCTTCGGGGTCCCCGCCATCGAGCTGGTGTCGTCGGAGCCGTCGCCGCAGGGGCACGTGTACCGCACCGTCGTGCGGGCGCCGCTCGGGCCGGACTGACCACATCCCGGGGGCAGCTCGTGCGTGCCTCGCGCTCGCTCTACGGGGTTTCCTCGTTGCCCACTACCCAGGGCTTCTTTTTTCGCTGTTCGAGTACGTAGAACTTCTGGATTTCTGGGCGATCCAGTAGGGCATCCCTCATGCACCCAACACCGAGGCCCGGGTCCGTGCCTGCGGCCGCCGCCCGGGTCCCTCGTCTACGCGGGCCGCCCGGTCAGGAACTCCGTGATCGCCTGGGCCATGGCGGCCGCCGCGGCCTGCTGGAAGGAGGGCGTCACGAGCAGGGCCGCGTCGCTGGCGTTGCGCATGTTGCCGCATTCGATGAGCACCTTGGGCACGGTGGTGAGGTTGAGACCGGCCAGGTCGTCGCGCGGCTGCAGCCCGTCGACGCCGTCGTAGTTGCTGATCGGCATCGGCGTGCCGGCAGCGAACGCGTCGCGCAGCACGCCGGCGAAGGTGGCCGACGGCGCGATGACGCCGTCGTTCGGCCCGTCGGCCTCCGGCTCCAGGACGGCGAAGCCGGTGCCGTCGGGCGGCCCCCCGTCGGCGTGGATGTCGACGGCCACGTTCGCGTCCGCGTCGTTGATGATGGCTGCCCGCGTGGTCACGCACGGCCCGACGCCGTCGTTGTTCGTGCGGGTCATGACGACGGTGGCACCCTCCGACGCCAAGTCGCCCTGGAGGTACGTGGCCACGTTGAAGTTGAACTGGGCCTCGGTGTAGCCGCTGTCGGTGGCCGTGCCCGTCGTGTCGCAGGCCTCCTCGCCGGTGCCGTTGAAGACCGGTGCGTCAATGAAGCCGGGGTTGCTGTAGTTGAGCCCGTTGTGGCCCGGGTCGATCCCGACGACCTTGCCGGCGAGCGGTGCCGGTGAGCCGAGGACCAGCCAATAGCCCGAGCCGTTCGGGGTGGCGGCCATCCCCACCACCGGCGCGCTCAGTGCGGTTCCCCCCAGCGAGCCCAGGTAGTCGGCATCGCCGTACGTGAAGATCCCGCCGTCGGACGCCACGAGCCAGTACCCGCCCGTCGGTGCGGCCGCCAGGCCCACGATCGGCGCATCGAGATGGAGTGCGCCCGTCGAACCGAGGAACTGGGCGTCGCCGTAGCTGAAGATGCCGCCGTCCGCGCCCACGAGCCAGTAGCCGCCGCCGTCCGGCGTGACCGCCATCCCCACGATGGGGGCGTTCAGCGCGGCGCCGCCGGTCGAGCCCCAGAACCGGGCGTCGCCGTAGCTGAAGATGCCGCCGTCGGAGGCGACCAACCAGTAGCCGCCGCCGTCGCGGGTCGCCGCCAGGCCGACGATCGGTGCGTTCAGGGCCGTGCCGCCGGCCGACCCGAAGAAGCCGGCGTCCCCGTAGTTGAAGACGCCCCCGTCGCGTGCCACGAGCCAGTACCCGCCGCCGTCGGGCGTCGCCGCCAGGCCGACGATCGGCGCGTTCAGCACGAGCGAACCGGTCGAGCCCCAGAACCGGGCGTCGCCGTAGCTGAAGATGCCGCCGTCCGAGCCCACCAGCCAGTAGCCGCCGCCGTCGGGCGTCGCCGCCATCCCGACGACCGGCGCATTGGGGTCGGCGACCGCGTTGGCGCCCACCGCGGTCGTGCCGAAGGGCACGGCGCCGTCGGGTGGGGGAGTGCCTGCGCCGCCTGCGGCGCCCGCAGTGTCAGCCGGCGCGGCCAGAGTGAACCCGGTCGCCCCCAGGGCGAGGCACAGGGTGATCGTTGCCAGGCACCGTCGCGCCACGGTCACGCGCGCCACGGTAACCCGCTCCGTGCGCAGATGTCAGCCGGTGCACTCGTTGATGGCGTCGATGAGCATGCGCAGTCGGGCGTAGTGGAAGCGATCGAAGCGGAAGGCCAGGCGGGGCAGCTCGGGATGGTCGTTACGCTCGGGCGGGAAGGCGGCGGCGGTGCGGATGGTGCCGCGCGCCACGATGTCGGAGAACCGCTTGTTCAGGTCGGCCATCTCCGCCTTGCTCGGCTGGACCTCGACACGCAGCACCAGGAGGTCGCCGACCCAGCGACAGGAGTGGTAGTTGCGGTAGAAGCCGAGGACCTCGGCGCTGGCCTCTTCCATGGTGTTGGTGACCTTGAAGAGCGCGGTGTCCTCCGGCGAGACCCACCCTGCCGCGATGGCCTCCTCCTCCAAGAAGCGCAGCCAGCCGTGCCAGTAGGTGCCACCCGGCGTCTCCACCATCACCACCGGCGCCGGTTCGGCCTTGCCGGTCTGCAGCAGCGTCAGGAGCTCGAAGGCTTCGTCCTGGGTGCCGAAGCCACCGGGGAGGATGGCGTAGGCGTGCGACTCCTTGATCAGCATCAGCTTGCGCGTGAAGAAGTAGCGCATCTCGACCAATTTCGGGTCCTGCGCGATGAAAGGGTTGGCCGACTCCTCGTTGGGCAGCCGGATGTTGACCCCGAACGCGTGCTCCCGGCCGGCGCCCTCGAGCCCCGCCGCCATGATGCCGGGCCCGGCGCCCGTCACCACCATCCAGCCGGCGGCCGCCAGAGAGGCCGCCAGGTCGCGAGCGAGGATGTAGACGGGGTCCTCGGGCTTGGTGCGGGCGGAGCCGAACATGGTGATCTTGCGGATGTGGCGGTAGGGGCGGAACACCCGGAACGCCTCGGCCATCTCGCCGAGCGCCGCGCTGGCGATCTTGAGGTCACCGACCGAGGTGCCCTCGCGCGCCATGTCGTCGAGGGAATCGATCATCGCCTGCAGCTCGCGCGTCTGGGCGAGCGAGAGCGTGCGGTCGGCGACGAGGGCCTGCAGGGCCCGCTTCCGCGCCGCCTCGTCGGCCTCGTTCGTCTCGTCGGCCTCGTCGGCCGGGCCGGTCACGCGCCCGCCGAGGCCCCGGCGAGCGCGTAGAGGGTCGACCGCTGCACCAAGGGGCGACCGAGCGGCGTCACGATGGCCTCGAGGTCCTCGACGCCCATGCGCTGCCCGTGGCTGGCCCCGGCCGCCCGCGAGATGTTCTCGTCGATCAGCGTGCCGCCCAGGTCGTTCACCCCCGCCCGCAGCATCTGACGGGATCCCTCGGCGCCCATCTTCACCCAGCTCACCTGGATGTTGTCGATGTCGCCCGCATAGGCGATCCGCCCGACGGCGTGCATCAGGAGCGCCTCGCGGAACGTGGGGCCCCGACGCGCCCGCTTCTGAAGATAGATCGGCGTGGCCATGTGCACGAACGGCAGCGGCACGAACTCGGTGAAGCCGCCGGTCTCCTTCTGCAGCGCGCGTGTGCGCAGCAGGTGGTTGGCCACATGCTCCGGACGCTCAACCGAACCGAACATGATCGTGACGTTCGAATGCAGTCCCACCGAGTGCGCGCTGCGGTGCGCTTCGAGCCATTCCTCGGTGTTGACCTTGTCGGGGCAGAGCACCGCCCGCACCTCGTCGTCGAGGATCTCGGCCGCAGTTCCGGGCAGCGTCGCGAGGCCGGCGTCGCGCAGCGATGCGAGGTACTCGCGCAGCGGCATCTGCAGCCGCCGGGCGCCCTCAGTGACCTCGAGCGCGGTGAAGCCGTGTACGTGGATCTGCGGTGTGACTTCCTTGATGGCCACCACGACCTGGCGGTAGAAGTCGCCGTCGAAATCGGGGTGGATGCCACCTTGCAGGCACACCTCGGTGGCCCCCTCGTCGACGGCCTCGACGACGCGGCGGGTGATCTCGTCCAGCTCGAGCAGGTACGGCGCCCCACGCAGGTTCAGCGACAGCGGGCCCTTGGAGAAGGCGCAGAACCGGCACTTGAAGGTGCAGACGTTCGTGTAGTTGATGTTGCGGTTGCGCACGAACGTCACGTCGTCGCCGGCGATGCGGCGGCGCAGGTCGTCGGCCACCTCGGCCACCTGGCGCACCTCGGGGCCGCGGGCGCTGAAGAGCGTCACGATCTCGGCCTCGCCGACCTCCTGGCCCAGGGCCACACCGGCCAGCACCTCGGCCACGGCACCGCCGCCAGCCGCGGCACGCCGCGGCGACGTCTGGTCCAGCAAAGGCGGTGGGGGCTCCTCGCCGCCCGAGCACCACGAGGCGTCGCGGCCCAGCCCCTCGGCGTCGGAGACATCCATGACCGGGAAGCGCAGCGCCGGGTCGAGCCAGCGCTCCGGGTCGTGGGCGAAGGTCGGGTAGATGGTGAGGCGCGGCGCCAGCGTGTGGCCGGCCGCCTCGGTGGCCTCGCGCAGGATGTCGAGGGCCGGCCAGGCCCGCTCGGGGTTCACGTGGTCGGCCGTGACCGGCGACACGCCACCCCAGTCGTCGATGCCGGCGGCCAGCAGGGGCCCAAGGTCGTCGGACAGGTTGGGCGGCGCCTGCACGTGGATCTCGGGTGGCAGCACCAGCCGGGCCGCCGCAATGGCCCACTGCAGGTCTTCGGGCGGGCACGCCGCGGCCCGGAACATGGTCGTGCCCGGCTTCGGCAGGAAGTTCTGCACAATGACCTCTTGCACGTGCCCGTGCCGGGCGTGCGACGCCGCGATGGCGTGCAAGGCGGCCAGCTGGGTCGGCCGGTCGTCACCGATGCCGACCAGAATGCCGGTCGTGAACGGGATGGCCAGCTCGCCGGCGAACTCCAGGGTGGCCAGCCGCCGTGCCGGCTCCTTGTCGGGCGACCCTCGGTGGGCGTCGAGGCCCTCGGCCAGCGACTCGAGCATCATGCCCTGGCTGGCCGCCACCGGGCGCAGCGTGGCCAGCTCGGCCGCGTCGAGCGCACCGGCGTTGGCGTGGGGGAGCAGGCCGGTCTCCTCCAGGACGAGGCGGCACATGGCGGCGAGGTAGTCCACCGTCGAG
>DASXEK010000050.1:0-2245 GCA_036490155.1 Acidimicrobiales bacterium
GCATCGGGGTCGAGCTTGCGCTGCAGCGAGCGGTTGGCGATCTTCTTGTCGAGGGCGTCGAGCCGCAACAGCGCCGCCGGGTCGTCCAGGCCGCGCACGTCCAGCTTGGCCCGGGCCGCCTGGAAGGCCGCCCGGCCACGCTCGGTCCGAATGAGCACGCTGGTCCATCCGTCCATGGAGCCCACACTGCCGACGGAGATGTCGGCCGAGCGGCCGAGGAAGTCGGCGCACTCGTCACAACCCTTGAGCGCAGCACCGTGGAAGTCCTTGACGGGCTCGTCCACGGCCAACTCACCGTCGCGGTACTCGACGATCATGCGGCCACGGATAACGTCCATCTTCGAGACACGGTCGAGGTCGACGCCCCGCTTGTCGCGCAGCTCGCGCAACGTCAACGCCTCGTAGTCGAAGTTCTTGGTGCACATGAGCGCGATGGAGAGGACGACGGCGTCGACCCGCTGCGCCCCGGTCGACCAACGACGGGCCTGCATGGCGCGCAGACCCTGCACTTCACAAGGCGTGCCGACGACCGCCAGGCGCGGCTTGGGCGGGAGGGCGTACTTGGAGAGGTCGAGCTCGGCCAGCGCCATGGTCTGGTTGTAGAAGCTGCCCGAGGCGGCCACCACCTGGGCCGGGGTGGTGGCGATGGTGGCGACACCCTTCCACGGTTCGTCCGGGTCGCCGCTGGGCTTGGAGACCAGCGCGCCGTCGATCTCACCGGCGGCCAACAGGCCGATCAGGAGGGCGCTGACGGCGCCGCCGTCCTGGGCCTCGTCGTTGCGCGCACCGGCGCGGACGGCGAAGGTGTCGACGATGGCGCCCAGCCCGTCAGCCGGCGGTCCACCACTGATCTTCCAGTAGGTGTCCGACGAGTCCGAGCGGACCTGTGCCGGCGAGACGTCTGCCTCGTCGGGCGTCACGGTCGACGGCGGCCACAGGGCTTCGTAGCGGAGACCGCCCCGAGGGCAGAAGTCCCAGCAGAGCGAGCAGCCGGTGCACATCTTGACCAGCTCGGGCAGGTTGGTGTCCTCATCGACGCCGATCGAGTTGGAAGGGCAGACCGCCACGCAGGTGCCGCATTGGATGCAGCGCTCAGCGTGGATCACGCCGGCCTCGAGCTCCCAGAACCAGACCTTGCCCGGCGGCTCTTCGATCCCGTTCATCTGGTCGCGCACCCGGTACCGCTTCATGGCGCCACCGGCTCGCGGGTGCCGGACACGAGCGAGGCCAGCTCGCCCGCATCGACGCGTCGCGCCCACAGGTGGAAGGGCTCCGAGGCCGTGCGATCCTCCTGGTAACGGGTGACGACGCGGGTGATGGCGTCGGGCACCTTGTCCACCGGGAGCGCACCGACGATCCAGTCGATGAACGCGGCGTCAGGGCCGAGCGAGCCGCCGAAGCCGATGTCGACGGCCTCTTCGATGTGCTCGCCCACGTGGGCGATGTCGCCCCGGAATCCGATGTCGGCGATCTGCGGCTGGGCACAGGAGGCCGAGCAGCCCGAGAAGTGCATCCGGATGACCCCCGCGTCGCTCGAGCCGCCACCGTTGGCGCCCTCGGCCGAAAGCCGGGCATCGAGGGTGCGCGCCCATTTCACGGCGCGCTCCTTGGTCTCGACGATGGCGAAGCGGCAGAACTCGGTGCCGGTGCACGCCACCACACCCCGTTCAAAGGGGCCGGGGAAGGGCGAGTAGGTCTGCAGGAGCTGCTCAGAGAGCAGGTCGCTGACCCGGTCCTCGGGAACGCCCGAAATGATGAAGTTCTGGTCGGTCCCGATACGGACGCCACCGTCTCCGTAGGTCTCGGCCAAGCGGGCCAGCTCGATGAGCTCGATGCCGTGCATGCGGCCCACCGGCACGCTGCAACCGACATAGACGAGGCCAGGCTGCTTCTGCGGGTGCACGCCGACGTGGTCGCCCCGGAAGGCGTTGGTGAGTTCGCGGCCGGCCGGCTCGAAGGTGAACGATGTGCGCTCGTCGAGCGCGGCCCGGAATCCCTCGGGACCGAGCTCCTGGGCCAGGTACCGCATGCGTGCCAGCCCGCGGTTTTCGCGGTTGCCGAGTTCGCCGAAGACCTGGGCCACGCCGCGGCAGAGCTCGACCGCCTGCTCGGGCCGGATGAAGACGTCGATGTCCCCCGCCATGCGCTCGCCGTCGGAGAGGCCTCCGCCGACCAGGACGTTGAACCCGATGGAGCCGTCAGCATGCTCGGCCGGCCACAGGCCGATGTCGTTGATCTCGATGCG
>DASXEK010000021.1:0-30442 GCA_036490155.1 Acidimicrobiales bacterium
CATGGGCGGGAGACTAGCCGAGGGGGTCCCGACGACCCATTCCCCGCCGCTTGCGCACTCTCCCCTCAGGGACTGGCTCAACCGCCAGGAGCTGCACGACCGGCAGCGTGATACACGACGGCCTCGTGGGGTCGTGAAAGACCTCCTGATCCGCGGAGCGCAGGTTCGCGCCGGTCGCCAAGGCTTCGCCGGTCCCCGCGTTGCGGCTGTACAACGGGTGGGCGCCACTCGAGACCTGCAGCCTGATCCGGTGGCCGGCGCGGAACGTGTTCGCCGTGGGCCACATCGAGAGCTCGAGCCGGAAGACGCCGTCTTCGTCCTTGTCGACCGACCCGGGTGTCAGGCGGATCAGCCCGTCGCTCAGGTTGACCGACTTGCCCTTGGGCGACACGTCGCAGAGGCGCACGACAAAGTCCGTGTGTTCCAGCGAGGACCGGAGGTAGAGGGTCGAGGTCAACGGCCCGATGACGGTGAGGTCGTCCTTGAGCACCGGGCTCGTATAGGTCAGCACGTCATGTCGGTGCTCCCGCTTGCGCTGATCGCGGGGTCCGGTGGTGACGAAGTTGAGCCCGGCCCCGCCCACGGCCGGCGTCGGGTCGTGGGGGTTGTAGTGAAAGCGGTCCGGCGCGCTGGCGTCCGGAGGTTCGGCGTCGAGGGTGCCCCAACGCCCGAGGTACCAGTGCTGTTGTTCACCGGCGGGCGGCCACAACGAGAAGTCCTGCCAGGTCCGAGAGCCCATGACGAAGACCCGGACAGACGCACGGGGCTCCTTGCCGCGCCGCTCGCCGAGCTGCCGGTCGAACCAGTCGAACCCGTCCCTGATCCCCTCGCCGAACAGTCCGGGACTCACGTGCGACCACGGGCCGATCGTGATGCGGGCCGAGCGGCCGGCCCGGCGGAGCGCCTCGTAGTCGGTGATCTGGCCCGGCAAGAAGAGGTCGTACCAGCCGCCGACCAAGCTGGCGGGCGGGACGTTGTCGAGGCGGCGCCCGAAGTGGAGCTCGTCCCACCAGGGGTCCCCCGGCTCGTTGTGCTCGAGCCAGTCTTGGAACGGCGGCGAGACTGCTCCGAGCGTCGCCACGTCGGACTTGCCCAACGGCAAGATATTGCTCGAGCGCGTCAGGACCTTGTTGGCGCGCAGCTGTGTGCGCACAATGGTGCGGAGGCCGAGCTCCAGGTGCTGCTGCTGGTAGAGCCACGCCAACGCCATCTCGAGGGCGAACGAGCCGCCGGGATAGACGATCGTGTCGCGAAAGTTCGCCGCCGTGACCTGAAGGTCGAGCGCCTTGACGTACGGCGGCGGGTCCTCGGCGATCGCCCACTGCGTCAACCCGAGATAGCTGGGGCCCCACATGACGAGCCGCCCGTCGAACCACGGCTGGGCCGCCACCCACTCGAGCGTGGCATGACCGTCCGCGCGCTCGTGGCGCACCGGGGCCAACTCACCCTCTGATCCGAAGGTCCCGCGGCAGCTCTGGATGAGCATCTGGTAGCCGCGCTCCGCGTACAGCCGTCCGAGCGGCCCCATGAAAGTCCGCCCGTACGGTGTGCGGACCAACACGGTCGGTCGGCCACCCGCATCTTCGGTCGGGTACCAGCGGTCCGCCAGGAGTACGGCACCGTCGGGCATCTTCGCAGCCAGGTCCCGCTCGACGGAGACGGCCGTCGTCTGCGGCGGCGGCAACTTGAAGAGCTTTGCGGCCACGCGGCTCCCTACCGTCATGTGGTGCGGATCCCGCAACTCGACTCAATCATCTTGACCCCCGTGTTCCCCCGCTGGCGGCTGCCGGCGCGCCCTACGTCGCGTGCAGCAGACCGAAGACGATCGAATCGTAGAGCGCCTGCCAGCTCGCCTCAATGATGTTTTCCGAGACACCGATAGTGGTCCAGGTCCGCTCGCCGTCGGTCGAGTCGACCAGGACCCGGGTCACGGCACCGGTGCCGCGGCCCGTATCGAGGACGCGCACTCGGTAATCGGTGAGATGGATGTGGTCGAGCGCCGGGAACTTCGGGCCGATGGCGCCGCGCAGCGCTCCGTCCAGCGCGTTGACCGGCCCGTTGCCCTCTGCCGTGGCGACGACACGCTCCGCCCCGACATGCACCTTCACCGTGGCCTCGGTCGTCAAGCCGAGCAACGTGGTCGGCGACGCCGTCGCGTCCTCTCCGGGCTCGCCGCGGCTGTCATGGTCGGTGATGACGCGGAACGACTCGACCGTGAAGTAGTCCGACACCCACCCGGAGGCCCGGCGCAGGAGGAGCTCGAGCGAGCCGTCGGCCACCTCGAAGTGGTAGCCCTCGTTCTCGAGGTGCTTGAGCTCATCGAGGACGCGCCCGATCACCTCGCCGTCGAGTTCCAGCCCGAGCTCGGCCGCCTTCATGACCAACGTCGACCGCCCGGCCATCTCCGAGACGACGACCCGGGTGCCGTTGCCCACCAGGTTCGGTACGACGTGCTCGTACAGGTCGGCGCTGCGGGCCACGGCGCTGGCGTGCAGGCCGCCCTTGTGCGCGAACACGGAGTTGCCGACGTAGGGCTGCTGCGGATTCGGCGCGATGTTGACCAGCTCCGCGATGTGGTGGGCCACCGGCGTCAGGCGCTCCAGCCGCTCGGCCGGGATGGTCCGGATGTGGAGCTTCAGCGACAGGTTGGGGATCGCCGCCGAGAGGTCGGTGTTCCCGGCGCGTTCGCCGTACCCGTTGATGCAGCCCTGCACCTGGGTCACCCCGGCCTGCACGGCGACCAGCGAGTTCGCCACCGCACAGCCGGCGTCGTTGTGGCAGTGGATACCGAGCTGCGCGCTGGTTCTGCTCCGCACCGCCGCGACCAGCGCGCCTACGTCGTCGGGCAGCGAGCCCCCGTTGGTGTCGCACAGCACGAGTGCCTCTGCGCCCGCCTCCTCCGCCGCCGCGAGGACCGACAGCGCGAACTCGGGGTTGCTGCGATAGCCGTCGAAGAAGTGCTCGGCATCGAGGAAGACGCGCAGGTCGTGTTCACGCAGGTAGCGCACGGAGTCGGCCACCATCGCCACCGCTTCGTCGAGCGAGGTGCGCAGCGCCTCAGCGACGTGACGATCCGAGGACTTGGCCACGATGCACGCAACGGGCGCGCCCGCCTCGATCAAATTGGCGAGGACCGCGTCCGTCTCTGGCTTGACGCCGGCCCGCCGCGTCGAGCCGAAGGCCACGAGGGTGGCCGTACCCAGGTTGAGCTCCTCCTTGGCCCGGGCGAAGAACTCGATGTCCTTGGGGTTGGCGCCCGGCCACCCGCCTTCGATGAAGGTGACGCCCAGATGATCGAGCTGCTCGGCGACCCGGAGCTTGTCGTCCACGGTCAGCGACAGCCCCTCTTGCTGGCTGCCGTCGCGCAGGATGGTGTCGAAGATGTCGACCGACTCGGGGAGCTCGGGCACGACGTAGTCGTGTGCGTGGGCGCTGTGCCCGTGGGCGTGCGTGTGGCTTGCACCGCCGTGGCTGTGGGTCTCAGTCGACATAGTCCAGCCATTCCTTGTACTGGTCCACCTCGCCGCGGACGGTGGCGAAGTAGGTCTGCTGGATCTCCTTCGTGATCTTGCCGGGGTGGCCAGAGCCCACCGCGCGGTCGTCGACGGCGCGGATCGGCACCACCTCGGCCGCCGTCCCGGTCAGGAAGACCTCGTCGGCCAGATAGAGGTCGGTGCGAACGATGTGGTCGTACTGCACCTCGTACCCCAGGTCGCGTGCGATCGTCTCCACCGAGTTCTGCGTAATGCCGGCCAGCGCGCCGGCGTCCGAGGTCGGAGGCGTGACGAGGACGCCGTCGCGGACGATGAACAGGTTCTCACCGGTGCACTCACTGACCTTGCCGTTCGGCGCGAGCAGGATGGCCTCGTCGTAACCCGCCTTGAGAGCCTCCACCTTGGCCAGCGACGAGTTGACGTACATGCCCGTCCCCTTGGCCGCCGTCGGCACCGCGTTGGGGTCGTGGCGGCGCCACGAACTGATCTTGGCGGTGACGCCGTTGGCGACGCCCTCGTCGCCGAGGTAGGTGCCCCAGGGCCAGCAGGCGATGGAGACATTGACCGGGGACGGCAGGGGATTGAGCCCCATCTCGCCGTAGCCCAGGTAGATGAGGGGACGGATGTAGCAGCCGTCGTGCATGCCGTTGACCCGGACCACGAGCCGGCAGGCGTCGATGATCTGGTCGACGGTGAAGGGCACGTCGATCATGAACACCTTGGCCGACGCGAACAGGCGCCGGATGTGTTCACCCAGGCGAAAGACGGCCACGCCACGGCTCGTCGGATAGGCGCGAATGCCCTCGAAGACACCCGAGCCGTAGTGCATGGTGTGGGTCAACACGTGCACGGTGGCATCGGCCCAATCGACGAGCTCGCCGTCCATCCAGATCTTCTCGGTCGTGGTGATGGGCATTTCGGCTACAGCCTTTCTGCGATGGCGTCGCCCACGGCGGACGTGGACAGCTGCTCGTTGGAGGTGGGGAGGTCGGGATTGGACATGGCATTGGTCTGCTCGGCAACGGCCTTCTTGATGCGGGCGGCGGCGTCGGCCTCGCCCAGGTGCTCGAGCATGAGCGCCGCCGAGTGGATGGCGGCCAGCGGGTTGGCGATCCCCTTGCCCGCGATGTCGTGGGCGGCACCGTGCACCGGCTCGAAGAGCGACGGTCCGGTCCGCGCCGGGTTCAGGTTGGCTGAGGCGGCAAAGCCGATCCCGCCGGCGACCGCACCGGCGAGGTCGGTCAGGATGTCGCCGAACAGGTTGTCCGTGACGATGACGTCGTAGCGCTTCGGGTCCTCCACCAGGTAGATGCAGGCGGCGTCGACGTGGTTGTAGTCCCAGTCGATGTCGGGGTAGTCGGCCGAGACCTCGCGGACCGTGCGATGCCACAGGTCCCCGGCGAAGGTCAACACGTTCGTCTTGTGCACGACGGTCAGGTGGCGAGCCGGCCGGCCCGACGCCAGTTCGAAAGCGAAGCGCACGCAGCGCTCCACCCCATGACGCGTGTTGACCGAACCCTGGGTGGCCACCTCGTACGGGGTCCCCTTGCGCAGGAAGCCGCCTTCGCCGGCGTAGGTGCCCTCAGTGTTCTCGCGCACGACGACGAAGTCGGCGCCCGCGGCGACCGATCCCGGCACACCCGCAAAGGGACGGAGGTTCACGTAGAGGTCGAGGTCGAAGCGCAGCCGGAGCAGCAGGCCACGCTCCAGGGTCCCGGGCGGGACCGTGGTGTCCCCGACCGGCGGCCCGATGGCCCCGAGGAGGATGGCGTCGTGGCCACGCAGTTCGGCGAGGGTCTCGTCGGGCAGGACCGCCCCGTCGCGCAGGTAGCGGGCAGCGCCCAGGTCGTACTCGGTGGTGTCGAGGTCGACGCCGGCCGCCGAGACCACCTTGAGCGCCTCGGCGCACACCTCCGGCCCGATGCCGTCGCCGCCGATGACGGCGACCCGATGCCTCCTGCTGGCGGTGCCCACTGTCTTGGTTGTCCTTTCCTTTGTTTCCTGTTCCTCGTCGATCCTTGTCCCGTCGGACGTCCCCTTCTGGCGCCAAACTCTCCGGGAATTGAAAAACCGCCCACTCAGTGGACGGTTCGACGGCGCGCGGGAAGAGGGCGCGCCTAGTGAATAATGCCTACGAAGTGCTCGGAGCGACGCATAACCCTGCCAGTCTCTCGCAGGCGGGGTGGCCTCGTCAACACAAGCGGCACGGCGAAACGAGGATCGTCCCGGGAGCGTTAGCCTGGTGGCTGCGGGCGCCGTGCCTCACCTCGCACCCCCCGCACACCCGCCTCTCGGAGGACATGCCGTGACCAACGCCCCCGCCAACCAGACCGAAACAGCCAAGCTGACCCAGGCCACCTACGACCGACTGGTGGCCGAGCTCGAGGATCTGACCACCCGCGGGCGGGTCGAGATCGCCCAGCAGATCGAGGCCGCCCGGGCGCTAGGCGACCTGAGCGAGAACGGCGACTACCACGCCGCCAAGGACTTCCAGGGAAAGATGGAATCGCGCGTCCGGCAGCTGCAGGCGATGCTCAAGGAGGTCGAGATCGTCGACGAGGCCGGGGCCGAGGACGGCTCCGTCTCGCTCGGCAGCACCGTGTCGCTTCGCTACGAGGGTGACGACGAAGACGACATCCAGCGGTTCTTCGTGGGCTCGATCGAAGAGCGGCAGGGTGACCTGCCGGTTATCTCGCCGAGCTCTCCCCTCGGCCAGGTGCTGATCGGGCGCGGCGCGGGCGACACCGTCGAGTACAAGGCACCGGGCGGGATGCTGAAGGTGCACATCGTCGCGGTGGAACGCTGATGGCCCCGCGCACGCTCAGCGAGAAACTCTGGGACGCCCACGTCGTGCACTCGGCCGAGGGCGAACCGGACCTCTTGTTCATCGATCTCCACCTCATCCACGAGGTCACGTCGCCGCAGGCCTTCGACGGCCTGCGGCTGGCCGGGCGGAAGGTGCGCCGCCCGGACCTGACGGTGGCGACCGCGGATCACAACGTCCCCACCACCGACATCGACAAGCCGGTCGCCGATCCAGTCTCGGCCAAACAGCTGAAGGTGCTCAACGACAACACCGCCGAGTTCGGCATCACCTGCTACCCGATGGGGAACGCGAACCAGGGCATTGTGCACATCATCGGGCCGGAGCAGGGGTGGACCCAGCCGGGCATGACGATCGTCTGTGGTGACAGCCACACCTCGACCCACGGCGCCTTCGGCGCGCTCGCCTTCGGGATCGGCACGAGCGAGGTCGAGCACGTGCTGGCCACCCAGACGCTCCCGCAGGTACGCCCCAAGACGATGGCGGTCACGGTCGAGGGCGAGCTCGCACCCGGTGTCACAGCGAAGGACGTCGCGCTCACCGTCATCGGCGCCATCGGCACCGGCGGCGGCATGGGCCATGTGATCGAGTTCCGCGGCTCGGCCATCCGGAGCCTTTCGATGGAGGGGCGGATGACGCTGTGCAACATGTCGATCGAAGGCGGCGCGCGAGCGGGCCTGGTGGCGCCGGACGAGACGACCTTCGACTATGTCAAGGGACGCGACCATGCGCCGACCGGTCAGGCCTGGCATGACGCCGTCGCCTCCTGGTGCACCCTGCCCACCGACGAGGGTGCGCGCTTCGACAAGGAAGTCGCGATCGACGCCGCCACCATCTCGCCGCACGTCACGTGGGGCACGAACCCCGCGCAGGTCACGTCAGTCGCCGGGGCGGTGCCCGACCCTGAGGCCATGGACGACGCCGGCGACCGCGAGGCCGCCGAGCGCGCCCTCGCCTACATGGGGCTGACCGCCGGAACGCCGATGCGGGCGATCGCGGTCGACACCGTGTTCCTGGGCAGCTGCACGAACTCGCGCATCGAGGACTTCCGGGCCGCCGCCGACGTGCTGCGTGGCCGGAAGGTGCACAGCGGTCTGCGCGCGCTCGCCGTACCAGGCTCGCACCGGGTGAAGGCGCAAGCCGAGGCCGAGGGGCTGGACGAGGTGTTCAAGGCGGCCGGCTTCGAGTGGCGCGAGCCGGGGTGCTCGATGTGCCTGGCGATGAACCCGGACAAGCTCGCGGTCGGCGAGCGGTGCGCCTCGACCTCCAACCGTAACTTCGAGGGTCGCCAAGGGCGCGGCGGCCGGACCCACCTCGTCTCCCCGCGCGTCGCGGCCGCAACCGCTGTGGTGGGGACGTTCGCCACGCCGGAGGACCTCGTCTGATGGAACCTGTCGTCATCGTCACCGGCCGGGCGGTGCCCCTCGATCGCACTGACGTCGACACCGACCAGATCATCCCCTCCGACTGGCTCAAGCGCGTCGAGCGGACGGGCTTCGGGGCCGGCCTGTTCTCGGAGTGGCGCGACGACCGCGACTTCGTGCTCAACAACCCCGAGTTCGTAGGTGCCACCATCCTGGTCGCCGGGCACAACTTCGGCACCGGGTCTTCGCGCGAGCACGCCGTCTGGGCCCTGATGGACTACGGATTTCAGGCCGTCGTCTCGTCGCGCTTCGCCGATATCTTCCGCAACAACTGCACCAAGCAGGGGCTGCTGCCGGTCCAGGTCACCGAGGAACTCGACCGGCTACTCCTCGATGCCGTGATGAAGGACCCCGCCCTCGAGATCACGATCGACGTGGCCCGCGGGACGATCGAGGCGCCGGCCGCCGGCCTGGCGGGCACCTTTCCGCTCGACGAGTTCACCCGCCAGCGACTGCTCAACGGGTGGGACGACATCGGGCTTTCGCTGCGCTACGAGGAGGACATCACCGCCTTCGAGCTCCAGCGCCCCGCCTTCCTGCCATCGGCCTAGCCCGGTCCCGCCATGGTGACGTTCCGTCCGATGACCGAGGCCGACGTCCCCGCGGCCGTTGCCGCGTTCGACAGCGGGTTCCTCGCCATGCTGGCCCGCCACGCCCTCCCGGTGACAGGCAACTCGATTCAGGACGAGCGGCGGCGCCAAGTCCGCACCCACCACTTCCTCGAGACCGACCCGGACGGATCGTGGGTGGCCGAGGACGAGGGGACCGTCGTCGGGATGTCGCAGTCCTTCGTGCGCGAGGACTACTGGATGCTCTCCCAGATCGGCATGCTGCCCGGGCGCCAGGGACGCGGCCTGGGACGAGAGCTGTTGCGGTTGGCGCTGGGACACGGTGATCCCCACGGCCCGGGGACCATCCAGTGCTCGCGCGACCCGGCGGCCATGGCGCTGTACACGAGTTTCGGCTTCGTCCTGCACCCCGTCGTGGCCGCCTGGGGTGCGATGCGCCCGGGCGCGGTGGAACGGCCGGCTGATGTCGTGCGCTACGAGCCCGAAAAGGTGACCGAGCGCGAGCTCGAGATAGTCGCCGCCATCGATCGCGACGTGCGGGCCTCGGCGCGCACGGTCGACATCGTCTCCATGCTGTCCCAACCCGGGAACCGGCTCCTCCTCCACGCCGACGAGGGGTACGCCCTCGCGAACGACGATCGCATCGTGACGCTGGGCGCGCGCCACGAGGAATCGGCGACGCTGGTGCTGAAGGCGATGTTGGCCGAGTCACCACGGGGCGAGACGATCGAGATCAACTGGCTCACGTCGGCCCAGCAATGGGCCATTCGCGTGGTCGTCGAAGCCGGGATCGAACTGCAGCCCTACGGGCCCGTCATGGTGCGAGGCATGGACGGTCCGCCCTCTCCGTACATCCCGAGTGGCGGGTACGGGTAGCAGGTCAAGCCGTGCCGGCGACCCGCTCGTCTTCGAGGCGGCGGGAGAAGGCGGCGAGATCGAGCGGCCACCCCTCGGGCGAATCCACGGCTGCGCGCAGGCCCTCCCAGCCGTCGCCGTGACGGTCGAGGTTGCGGTGTTCGACGTCGACGCGGGTTCGACCGGCGGCCTCCGCGGTGAAGCGGACTTCGACCTCGCTGACCTTGGCCGGATCGGACTCGAGCGACCACTGGGGCGAAATCTCCCAGGTGAACACCACCCGGTTCGGCGGCTCCCAGACGAGCACGCTCGCCCACTTGCATTCGGTCCCGTCGTCTCCGAGCTCATGGGCGCGTCCGCCCTTCTTGGGCTCGAACACCATGTGGGATTCCTGCGACTGCAACATGTGATGCTCCTTCGGCCACCAGCTCCCCATGTCCTCGGTGAACACGGCAAAGGCGCGGTCGATCGGGGCGTCGACGACGATCGACGTATTCACTGCGGTCTGGACGTCACTCATATCTGGTCTCCTTGTTTGTTCGCTTTACCGCTCTCCGTTTCGACGCGACGCTTGAACGTCTGCAGCGCCGTGTTCCAGAAGCGATCGAGATAGTCCCGCAGGCCCTCGAGCCCGTCGGGGTTGAGGCTGTAGACGCGCCGGGTGCCCATCTGGACGTCGCGAACGAGGCCCGCCTCCTTCAGTACCTTGAGGTGCTGGGACACCGCCGGCCGGCTGACGGGCAAACGGTCGGCCAGGTCGACGACTGCGGAGGGGCGCTCGCCGAGCTGTTCGAAGATGGCACGCCGGGTCGGATCACCAAGGGCGTCCAGGGCGTGGGGCGGATCGTTAGTTTTCACTTACCGTAAGTTTTAACTTACGGTAAGTGCGGCCGTCAAGACGGGTCCGGCGGCCGGAGCGCGGTGGCCTACCCCTGGTGCCAGCGATACCGCGTCCAGCCCCCCATGGGCCGCGCGCCGAGCTGCTGGTAGAAGTCGATGGCCGGCGCGTTCCACTCGAGCACTTCCCACTCGATGCGCCCGTCGGTCTGCTCGCGCAGGTGACGCAGCAGGGCCGAAGCGTGCCCGTTGCGGCGGTGGTCGGGACGGACGTAGAGGTCCTCAAGCCAGATGCCGGTCTGGCCGAGGAAGGTCGAGAACGTGCGGTACCACAGTGCGTGGCCGGCCAGGGCGCCGTTGCCGTCCTCGACCACCGAATCGAAGATGACAGCGTCGGGCCCGAAGAGCGTGCGCGCGAGACCTTCCTCGGTGACCGCCACCTGATCGGAGAGGTGCTCGAACTCGGCCAGCTCGCGGATCATCGCCACGAGCTCGGGGACGTCCGCCTCGACCGCCTGGCGGATCACCCGGTGCGTGCCCTGTTCGCTGCGGAGACGATGGCGTTGAGCGACGCATCGAGAATGGACGAGTCGCGGCCCACGCCCCACCACGTCGTGCCGTCGGGGCCCGCTGCTTCTACGTACGCCACCGCCGAGGCACCCGAGCCCTCGGTGAGCGCGTGCTCCGAGTAGTCCTTCACCTCCAGCAGGATACCGAGGTCGGCCTTGAGCGCGGCGACCAACGCGTCGATCGGCCCGTTGCCCTCGCCGGTGACGGTGCGGTGCTGGCCGTCGACCAGCAGCTGTGCCGTGACGACCGTGCGCCCCTTGCCCGTCGAGACCTCGCTCGTCATGAGGCGGAGGCCGGCGTCCTCGGGCAGGTACATCTCCTCGAAGACGTCGCGCATCTGGCCCGAACCGATCACCGTGCCGCTGGCCTCGGTGATCTCCTGCACCCGCTTGGAGAACTCGACCTGCAGTCGCCGCGGCAGGTCGAGGCCGTGGTCGGTGTCCATCACGTAGGCGACGCCGCCCTTGCCGGACTGGCTGTTGACCTGGATGATGGCCTCGTACGTGCGCCCCGTGTGCTTGGGGTCGATCGGGAGGTACGGCACCTCCCACTCGTCGTAGTTGCGACCGATGGCGGCCATGCCCTTCTTGATCGCATCTTGGTGCGAGCCGCTGAACGCGGTGTACACCAGGTCGCCGGCGTAGGGGTGCCGCGGGTGGACCGGCAGGCGGGTGGCGTACTCGGCGACGCGCCGCACCTTCTCGATGTCGGAGAAGTCGAGCGCCGGGTCGATGCCCTGCGAGAACAGGTTCAGGGCCAGCGTCACCACGTCCACGTTGCCGGTGCGCTCGCCGTTGCCGAACAGGGTGCCCTCGATGCGGTCCGCCCCGGCCAGCACGGCCAGCTCGGCGGCGGCGACCGCCGTGCCGCGGTCGTTGTGCGGGTGCAGGCTGAGGATGATGGCGTCGCGGTCTTTTATGGTGCGGCAGAACCACTCGATCACGTCTGCGTAGACGTTCGGGCTGTACATCTCGACCGTGGCCGGGAGGTTGAGGATCAGGGGGTTCTCGAGCGTCGGCTCAATCACGTCCATGACCGCCTCGCAGATCTCCACCGCGAAGTCGGGCTCGGTCCCGGTGAAGCTCTCGGGCGAATACTCGTAGCGCAGGATGGTGCCGTGGTCCGTGAGATCGGGCTCGTACTTCTTGCACAGCTCGGCCGCCTTGACGGCGATGTCGACGATGCCGGCCCTGTCGAGCCCGAACACGACGCGTCGCTGGAGCTCCGACACCGAGTTGTAGAAGTGCACGCAGGCGCGGTGCGCGCCGGCCAGCGACTCGTAGGTGCGCTCGATCAGCTCGGGGCGGCACTGGGTGAGCACCTGGATCTCGACGTCGTCTGGAATCAGGCCCTCGTCGATGATGAGGCGCTGGAAGTCGAAGTCGGTCTGGCTGGCCGAGGGAAAGCCGACCTCGATCTCCTTGAACCCGACGTCGACCAGCGTCTGGAACAGCGCCAGCTTGCGTTCGGGGTCCATCGGGTCGATGAGGGCCTGGTTGCCATCGCGCAGGTCGACGCTGGCCCAGCGGGGCGCCTTGGTGAATTGCTGGTCGGGCCAGGTGCGGTCGTCCAGCACCAGCGGGACGTGCGAGCGGTACTTGCCCCACGGCATGGGCGACGCCATCGGGTCGCAGGGCAGGGCCAGGTGGCCCCGATCCCTGCTCACGTCGCCACCACTCCCTTTCTGCGCCTCGGTCGTCACTGTCGTGTCCCTTCTCTGTGTGCTGTGTGGGTTGTGTCTCGTAGTGCTTCGAATGGCCCTCGTACCTGTTTGCCGGTCGCTGCCGGCCCAACAAAAAACCCCCTGGCCTTTCGGCTCAGGAGGTCGTCAGCGAACGCGATGGGGCGTTCGCCGTCAGGTAAGCAGCAGGTCGCGGGTCGAGGGGTTCACCGTCATCGTCATTTCAAAGCAATTGTACCCAATTTCGGGCGTCCGGCGTCAAGCGCGGGTTCGGTCACGCCGGCACCGGCGAGCCGAAGCGCAGGAGGTTGCCGTCGGGGTCGGTATGCGCCGCCTCCCACACGCCGAACCCGGGGTCGAAGAGGTCCGAGGTCTCGCCCACGCCGGCCCGCCGCCATTCGGCGTGGAGGGCGTCTGCGTCGTCGATGGCGAGGTAGGCGGCCCCGGGTGCAGACGCCTCGTCGCCGGGGGCAAGGCGGAAGTGGATCCGCACGGCGTCGCGGGCGGCGGTGGCGTAGCCGCCGCCGTGGACGTGCACCTCGAAACCCAGTGCCTCGTAGTGCGCCTGCATCGCCTCGAGATCGGCGGTCGGGAAGATCGGGGCGGCGCTCTGCAAGGTGGCCATGCCCGGCGACGCTACCGTGGGCGGATGCGGCGACTCCTGTGGACCATGGTGCGGGCGGGTCTCGTCATCGCCGTCGTGGCGGTCGTGCGCTCGGTGCTGCTCGACCGGGCGCCCCAGCGGGCGCTCCACGGCGACGAGCCCATCATCGGCAGCCTCGACACGTGGCCCGACGTGCCCCGGAAGCCGACGGCCGCCTGACGGCCTAACGTCGACTCGGGCAGACTCGGCGTGGTTCCGCCGAGCGCGGACCCGTCAGAGGGTGACGCGGTGCAGGTCGAGGATCCCCTCGTCCCCGCGCATCTGCTCGATCACCGTGTCGGGCGCCGGCGTCGTCGTCGAGATCACCATCATCGCCGTCGACGTCTCGGGGCTCGGCCCGACCGCCATGGACGAGATGGAGACGCCGGCCGCGCCGAGAGCGGTTCCGACGACGCCGATGACACCGGGGCGGTCGTCGTTGCGCACGACGAGCATGTGCTCGGACGGCGGCACCTCGACCATGTGCTCATCCACGATCACGATGCGCGGCTCGGTGCGCAGGCCGGCGGTGATCAACGTGCCGGCGACCGAGTGCGACCCGGAGCGCAGCGTGATGAGCGACTTGTAGTCCTGTGACGTCGCGGTGGTCGACTCTCGCACCTTGAGGCCGCGCTGCTCGGCCAGCTGCGGCGCGTTGACGTACGAGACCGGCTCCTCGGTCGAGCCGCCGAAGATGCCCTTGAGCACCGAGAGCGTGAGGATACCCGTGCTCTCGCCCGCCAGCTCACCCTGGAACTCGATGTCGATCGAGTCCGGCAGCCCGTCGTGCAGCCCCACGAAGAACCGTCCGAGCTGCTCGGCCAGCCCCATGAAGGTGCGCACGGTGTCGGTGACGTCGCGGGCGGCGACGTTCACGGCGTAAGGCACGAAGTCGCCCGCCAGCGCGAGCAGCACCTGCTCGGCGATGGTCACGCCGGCCTTGTCCTGCGCCTCCTCGGTCGACGCGCCGAGATGCGGCGACACCACCACGCTCGGCAGCTCGAAGAGCGGCGACTCGGTGCACGGCTCCGTGGCGAACACGTCGAGGCCGGCGCCGGCCACGATGCCGTCGCGAATGGCCTCGGCCAGCGCGTCCTCGTCGACGATCCCGCCGCGGGCCGTGTTGATGATGCGGATGCCCGGCTTGGCCTTGGCGAGCAGGTCTTTCCCGAACAGGCCGATGGTCTCGGGCGTCTTCGGCGTGTGGATGGAGACGAAGTCGGCCTCGGCCACCAGTTCCTCGATGCCCACCAGCCGCACACCCATGGCCCGCGCCCGCTCCTGCGAGACAAAGGGGTCGTACCCGATGAGCTCCATGCCGAAGGCGTGGGCGCGTTGGGCGACGAGCGAGCCGGCCCGCCCGAGCCCGACGACGCCGAGCACCTTGCCGTGCAGCTCGACGCCCTCCCACTTCGAACGCTCCCAGCGCCCCGCCTTCAGTGCCGCGTCCGCTTGGGGGATGTTGCGCGCCTGCGCCAGCAGCAGCGCCATGGCCTGCTCGGCCACCGAGAGGATGTTCGACGTCGGCGCGTTGACGACCATGACACCGCGCTCGGTCGCCGCGGTGACGTCGACGTTGTCCAGGCCGACGCCGGCCCGCCCGACGACCTGGAGCGATGTGCCCGCCGCCAGCACGTCGGCCGTGACCTGGGTGGCCGAGCGGATGATCAGCGCGTGCGCGCCCACAATCACCTCGCGCAGCTCCTCGGGGCTCAGGCCCTCCCGGACGTCCACCTCGTGGCCCGCATCGGCGAGCAAGTCGAGCCCGCTCTGCGCGATCTTCTCCGTTACCAGTACCCGTGCCACTGCGGTGGTTCTCCTTGCTCCCCCCGCCTCGTGTGGTGCAACCCTTGCGGGCGGCGGTCCTTCTGACTCAGTCTTGCGCCTCGGCGAACAGTGCGGCCAACCGGGACACGCCCTCGACCATGTCGTGGTCCGCCATGGCGTACGACATGCGGAAGAAGCCCGGTGCGCCGAACGCCTCCCCGGGCACCACCGCCACCTTGGCCTCGTTGATGCACAGCTCAGCCAGCTCCGCGCTCGTCGCCGGACGAAGTCCGCGGAGGGACCGCCCGAGCAACCCCTTGACCGAGGGGAACGCGTAGAACGCGCCCTCGGGGTCGACACAGTCGACGCCGTCGATGTCGTTGAGCATCTTGACGATCGTCTGGCGCCGGTAGTCGAAGGCCTGGCGCATGGCGGCCACGTCCTCGAGCCCACCCGACACCGCGGCGAGCGCGGCGGCCTGCGACACGTTCGAGACGTTCGAGGTCTCGTGGCTCTGGATGTTGGTGGCCGCGGTCACGGCGTCGCTCGGCCCGATCATCCAGCCGACCCGCCACCCGGTCATGGCGTAGGTCTTGGCCACGCCGTTGACCACGATGCACCGCTCCGCCAGCTCGGGCACCAGCACCGGCATGGAGTGGTGCTCGGCCCCGCCGTAGACGAGGTGCTCGTAGATCTCGTCGGTGATCACCCAGATGCCCTTGGCCACGGCCCAGCGGCCGATGGCCTCGATCTCTTCGCGCGGGTACACCGCGCCGGTCGGGTTGGACGGGGACACGAAGAGCAGCGCCTTGGTGTTGGGCGTCCACGCCGCCTCGAGGTCGTCGACCGAGCTGCGAAAGCCCGTCGTCTCGTCGGAGCTGACGTACACCGGCGTCCCGCCGGCGAGCGCGATCGACTCGGGATACGTCGTCCAGTAGGGCGCGAGCACGATGACCTCGTCGCCGGGGTCGCACAGGACGGCGAACGCGTTCGCCACCGCCTGCTTCCCGCCGTTCGTGACGAGGACCTGTCCCGCACTGACCTCGAAGCCCGAGTCGCGCTTTGTCTTGACCGCGATCGCCTCTCGCAGCGCCGGGATGCCGGACGTGGGCGTGTAGTGATGGTTGGCCGGGTCCCGACACGCCTCGACCGCGGCCTCCACGATGTGGGCCGGCGTCGGGAAGTCGGGCTCACCCGCACCGAACCCGATCACGTGCTCCCCCGCCGCCTTCAGCGCCTTCGCCTTTGCATCCACCGCGAGGGTGGCCGAGGGCGACACGGCTGCCGCCCGGCGCGAAATGCGGCGGAGCTGGGTGGTGGATGGAGTGCTCGTCACGGATGCCATGATCTCATACGTGCCAGAGACTCCCGACATCACGATCCCCCCCTCGCTCCTCCCCTCCGACGGCCGTTTCGGCTCCGGGCCCTCCAAGGTCCGGCCCGCCCAGGTGGACGCGCTCGCCGCCGTGGCGACGACGTACCTCGGCACCAGCCACCGACAGAAGACGGTCAAGTCACAGGTCGGGCGGGTGCGCGCCGGCATGCGCCAGCTCTTCTCCCTCCCCGACGGCTACGAGGTCGTGCTCGGCAACGGGGGCACCACCTGCTTCTGGGACGCCGCCACGTTCGGGCTGATCGACGCGCAGAGCCAGCACCTGAGCTTCGGCGAGTTCTCGTCCAAGTTCGCGGCGTGCGTGAAGGCGGCGCCGCACCTCAAGGACCCCCAGGTCATCGAGTCCGAGGTGGGCACGCACCCGCTCCCGGCGGCCGACTCCTCGGTCGACCTGTACGCCCTGACCCACAACGAGACCTCCACCGGGGTCGCCATGACGATCCGGCGCCCGGCCGGCGCCGCCCTCCCGGCCGACGGCGGCGGGCTGGTGGCGGTCGACGGCACCTCGGGGGCGGGCGGCCTGCGGGTGGACCCGGCCGAGTTCGACGCCTACTACCTGGCCCCCCAGAAGTGCTTCGCCGGCGACGGCGGCCTGTGGCTCGCGCTCATGTCGCCGGCGGCGCTCGAGCGGGTGGAGCGGATCGCCGCGTCGGGCCGCTGGATCCCGACGTTCCTCGACCTCAAGACGGCCGTCGACAACTCGGTGCTGGACCAGACGTACAACACGCCCGCGCTGGCCACGATCTACCTGCTGGCCGAGCAGCTCGACTGGATGAACACCAACGGCGGCCTGGAGTGGACGGCCATGCGCTGCGACCGCTCGGCTGAGATCCTCTACACCTGGGCCGAGCAATCGGGCTTCGCCCGTCCGTTCGTCGAGAACCCGGTGGATCGCAGCCACGTCGTCGGGACGATCGACTTCGTCGACGCGGTCGACGCCTCCGCGGTGGCGGCGGTCCTGCGGGCGAACGGGATCGTCGACACCGAGCCGTATCGCAAGCTCGGCCGCAACCAGCTGCGCATCGCGATGTTCCCGGCGATCGAGCCGGACGACGTCGCGTCGCTCTGCGGGTGCATCACCCACGTGGTGGGCGCGCTGACCAACTGACGGTCAGGGACGAAGAGGCGGGTTCAATCGGCGAACTGCCGCGCGTCGCGGCCCCTGCGCGGGCGCCGGCAACGCCGGTACTGGTGCTGTCCCCATTGCAAATACGGGTGACTGCACCCTGGCCGCATTTGCGATGTCATCTGTACTATACCCGGTATAAGCGGACGGCCAGGTGGGCTCCGTCGCGAATAGTGGAGGGCAGATCGTGTGAGCACCACAACACTGGCGAACTCGCCGCCGGTAGCGAGTGGCGGAACGTCCTATGCGGTCGAGACGCACGGGCTGACCAAACGATTCGGCGAGAACATCGCAGTGAACGACGTCGAGCTCCTCGTTCCTCGCGGCACCGCTTTCGGTTACCTCGGGCCGAACGGAGCCGGGAAGACCACGCTTATCAGAGTGCTCTTGGGCCTGACCCACGCCGATTCCGGAACCATGTCCCTGCTCGGCCACGACGTTCCCCGACACCGCGACGTGGCCCTGGCGCGGGTCGGCGCGATCGTCGACGAGCCCCGCTTCCACGGCCACCTGACCGGTCGCCAGAACCTGCAGATCCTGGCGGCGGCGCGCGAGGCGGCGGCCAAGAGCCGCATCGAGCCGGCGCTCGAGCGCGTGGGCATCCTGCACCGGGCCGACGACAAGGTGTCGACCTACTCGATGGGCATGCGCCAGCGGCTGGGGGTCGCGGCCTGCCTGCTCGGAGACCCCCAGCTCCTGATCCTCGACGAGCCCATGAACGGCCTCGACCCCGCCGGCATGCTCGAAATGCGCGACATGATCAAGTCACTGGTGGCCGAGGGTCGCAGCGTGATGCTGTCGTCCCATCTCCTCGACGAGGTCGAGCGCACCTGCGATGCGGTGGCCATCGTCGATCGCGGCAGGGTGATCCGGCAAGGTCCCATCTCCCAGCTGCTCGCCGGGTCCTCCTTCGAGGTGCAGGTCGAGTGCTCCGACCCTGACCGCGCCGGGCACCTGCTCGACGGGACGGCGTTCGGTGCGCACGTACAGGTCGGGCCCGACGGCCTGGCCATCTCCTTGCCCGAGAAGACACAGCGCGACGCCATCGCCGAGATCAACCGCCTGCTGGTGGAAGGCGGCATCTCGGTGTACCGGCTCCAGCACATCCAGGCCTCGCTCGAACAGTGGTTCCTTTCCGTGACCAGCCGACTGGGGACTTCCGAATGACGACCACCTCGGATATCGGCGCGCCGGCACCGGGTCCGGCCCCCGAGTCGGTCCCGGCGGCGACGCGGGGCGATCACCGCGGCTCGTGGATCCCGACGTGGGGCATGATCACCACGCGCTTCATGGAGCTGCGGCGTCGGCGCGGGCTGATGATCGGTCTCATTGCCGTGAACATCGGTATCCCGGTCATCTTCCTCGGCGTGCGCCTTATCTCGCACGCCGCGGACCCGAAGTCCTACGGTCCCGCCGGCGGCTACGACATCTTCACTTCGCTGGTGCTCGGCTTCATGTACATCTTGGGGTTCATCGTGGCCGCCGTCGTGGGGTGCACGGCCGGGTCGATCGACCTCACCGAGGGGATGTTCCGGCACCTCGTCATCACCGGCCGTTCCCGCCTGGCGCTGTATTTCGCCCGCATCCCCGCCGGACTGGCGATCGTCATCGCGATCGTTGCGGTCGGCTACACGATCGTCTGCGTCGTGTGCGTCTTCGCCGCCCCGACACAGCTCAACTACGACGGGGTGAGCGTGCCGCAGGGGCTCTCGCGCCCCGCCCTCGACAGTTGGGCGGCGTCGCACGCCGACGAGGTCATCTGCGACTTCAGCTTCAACGGGGGCCCGGGGCTGAACGGCCCGCCGCCGAGCGTGCCGTGCGGCAACGGCCAGACCAGCGGTCCCCCGCCCGGCGCCACCATCACCACGAAGGGCGGGGGCACGATCACCGTGCCGGCGCATGTCTCGCAGGCGCAGGTCCGCGCGTTCGCGATCGCAGTGGCGAATCATGACTACGCCGACTACAGCGTTCGCTTCCTGGTCCCGCCGATGTCGGTCATGGTCGACGTGGGACTGTGGATCGCCCTCGAGGCCACCATCGGCTTCATTGTCGGCCTCGGGTTGGCCTCCCTGATGGGGCAGCGGACGGTCCCGATCATCCTGCTCGTCGTGCTGGAGCTGATCCTGACACCGATCTTCAGCCGTGCCGTCATCTCGCATCTGGTCAACCTCGAGCGAGGGCTCGTGGGCGTCGCGATGCTCCACATCGAGCCCGGGAGCCTGCCGACGCCGTTCAGCGGCGGCGGCCCCGTCGGCGGAGGTGGAGGTGGCAGCGGGCTGGGCCGGTCGGGGCTCATACCCGAGTCCACCTTGACGGCATCACTGGTGATCGTGGGGTGGATCCTGTTCTGGACCGCGCTCGGCGCGTGGCGGATGAGAACGAGGGACGCCTGACCTCAGGTCCTCAGGTCAGGGCGAAGCCGGCCGACGCCAGCAGCTGCCCGCTCTCGTCCCACAGCCGTGCCGCCGCCGCGTCGTCGCGGGCGTGCCGGCTCATGTGGCCGGGCTGGCGGCGCGCCCAGTACATCCCGGTCTTGCCCGCGACATCGGGTGACGACGCCAGGTAGATCGACGTCTTGGCGCCGCGGCGGGGACTGATCTCGAAGGGCCGGACGAGCTTGAGTCCGATTCCCATGACCCCCGTCAGGTCGCCGTCCATGCCGAACCCGCTGCGCACCGGGCCGGGGTGCACGGCGTTCGCCGTCACCCCGCTGTCCCCGAGCCGCTTGGCCAACTGACGCGTGAAGAGCACGTTGGCCAGCTTGGAGCGGCAGTAGACTTCCATCCCCTCGTAGCTCTTCTCGCTCTGCAGGTCATCGAAGCGCATGCCGCCGAACGCCGCGTGGTGGCCGACCGACGTCAGGTTGATGATGCGTGCCGGCGCGCCGGCGCGGAGCCGGTCGAGCAGGAGGTGGGTGAGGAAGAAGGGGCCGAGGTGGTTGACCCCGAACGTATATTCGAAGTCCTGCACGGTGAGCTGGCGCTGTGTCCACGTCCCGCCGGCGTTGTTCACCAGCACGTCGAGGCGATCCCAGCGGGTGAGGATGTCGTCGGCCGCCTTGCGCACCGAGGCCAGGTCGGCCAGGTCGAGCGCGACGACGTGCACGTCGTCGTTCCACGTGCGCCGGGTGACCTCTTTGGCCGCCGCCTCGGCCTTGGCCTGGTTGCGGCAGGCGAGAATGGTCGTCGCTCCTTGCTCGGCGACGCCCACGGCCGTCTCGAGGCCGATGCCGATGTTCGAGCCGGTCACGACGACGACCTTGCCTTGCATGCTCATTGCGGGGGTCCCTTCTCGGGAGGTCGACTGGTCCGGGCAGGTCACCGTCGCCCGCGTGCCCGCAGTCTACGAACGTTGTCGCGGCACCCCCCAGGGGGCCACTCGACTGTCGCCGTGCCCACACCCGGGCCTAGCCTTGGCCACGCATGCGGACGGCGGGAACCGACTCATGAGCATCGCGACCAGCCCGACCCTCGACGGGCATCTGCTGCAGGTGCTCATCACCCCCGAGGGACAGGCCAATCCCTACCCCTACTACTCGCTCATGCGTGAAGAGGCCCGGGTGAGCCGGACCTCGTTCGGGCCCTATTGCGTCAACGGTTACCTGGAGTGCCAGAGCGTGCTGCGCGACCCCCGGCTCGGGCGCGGGGTGGCAATCGAAGACACCTCGACGGGCATCTTCGGCAGCAGCGATGGCCGGCGGAGCGAATTTTTCGACGTGGGCCAGCACAACATGTTGATGGCCGATCCGCCGGATCACACGCGCCTGCGTCGTCTCGTCTCACGGTCGTTCACCCCGCGTCAGATCGATCGGCTCCGCCCAGCGATCTACGAGCTCGTGGACACCCTCCTCGACGATGTGGCCGACCGCGGCGACGTCGAGTTCATGACCGAGTTCGCGCTCCCTCTGCCCATGGCGGTCATCGGCGAGCTCGTGGGCGTGCCCGCTGAAGACCGCGCCGGCCTCCAACCCAAGGTCCGAGCGGCGGCGCGCGGGATCGAGCCGGTGCTCACGGAGGAGGAGATCGATGCCGCGATCGAAGCCATCGGCGAGCTGGGCGCGTACTTCGAGGCCTTCCTGGCCGACCGCCGCCGGGAGCCACGCGACGACCTCATGAGCGCGCTCGCCGAGGCGGGCGAGAACGATGACCGCCTGACCGACGACGAGATCCTCTCGACCGCCATCCTCCTCTTCTCCGCCGGCTTCGAGACCACCACGAACCTGCTTGGCAACGGGCTGCTCGCCCTGCTCGGGCACCCTGATCAGCTGGCCGACTGGAAGGCTCATCCGGAGATCGCTCCGTCCGCCGTCGAGGAGCTGTTGCGCTTCGACAGCCCGGTGCAGTTCAACCTGCGCACCGCACTCGAGCCGGCGGACCTCATCGGCGAGCCACTCGAGCGCGGCGATCGGATCGTCGTCCTCCAAGGCGCCGCCAACCGCGATCCCGAAGAGTTCGACCAGCCCGACGAGCTCGACCTCCGCCGCTCTCCCAACACACCGCTGAGCTTCGGGTGGGGTATCCATCACTGCATCGGCGCGGCACTGGCACGCATGGAGGGTGAGATCGCGTTCAACGCGCTCTTGGCACGGTTCGGGTCCATCGAGCTGCTGGAGGAGCAGCCGCAGTGGCGTCCGGGCTTCACCCTCCGCGGGCTCCAGTCGTTCCCCCTGCGCGTCGCCACTCGCTGAAGCGCGCGCCGCGCGCCCTCTTAGCCGGGCGGGCCGATCGTCGAGGCCTCCGGCCCCAGCTCCTCCACGTAGCGGGCGTGGACCACGCGCCAGCGGTCTTGGGGCACCGGCGGCCCGGCGCCATCGCACTCGTCCTCCAGCCGCTCCAAGCAGACGTGCCAACCCGCCCCGTCTCGGGCGGCCTTGCCGTGTTCGGGAAACGTCACGCGCAGGTGGAGCACGGTGGCGCTTCCGTGATCGTCGGACTCGAGCTCGAAGCGCAGGATGTCGTCCGCCCAGCGCAGCTCCATGACTGACGGCGGCTCGAAGAAGAGCATCTCGCCGTCGAACGGCTCGGCTTCTCCTTGACGGAACGAGAAGTGCAGCGGTGCGCCGGCCCGCCGCGCGCCCTCGATCGTCGTGGGGAACCAGGCTTCCAAGTGCCCGTCCTCGGTGAGCGCGCGCCACACCTTCTGCGGCGGGTGGGCCAGACGCCGCCGGTACTGCAGCACCGAGCGCCCGTCCGCCGACTTCTCCAGGATGCCGAGCTCGCCTGCCGGCGCCGCGCCCCCGCTCTCGCCGTCTGCGCTCACGTCCAGGCCTCCTCTTCGTTGCCGTCCATGATCTCGAGGTGACGCTCCAGGGCGTTGAGGTGCGCAGCCCAACGCCGTCGGTAGGGCTCGAGCCACTGATCGATCTCTCGCAGCGGCTCCGGCCTGACCCGGTAGATGCGCCGCTGGGCGTCGGTCCTGGCCTCGACCAGGCCGGCGTCGCGCAGCACCTTGAGGTGCTTGGAGACGGCGGGCTGGCTCAGCGCCAGGAGCTCGACCAGTTCACCGACGGGACGCTCGTCCTCCACCAGCACGTCGAGGATCCGCCGCCGGCTCTCGTCGGCCAGGACCTCGAACGTAGCGACCACACAGCTAGTATGCCGTTATCTATATATAACTGTCAAGGCATAGAACCGCCCTGACCGGGTCGTCTCAGGATGTCGCGGCCGCCTTCGCCGCAATCCGGCGTAACGGGGGCAGAGTCGGCGGCGGCTGCTTTCGAGGTGGCAACCCCGTCAGCAGCTCGGTCGACGCCTTGGTGACTTGGCGCACGGCTTTCTCGAAGGCCGCCTCGGTCTGGGGCGACGTCGACTGCACCCCGCTGATCTTGCGGACGTACTGGCGCGCCGCCGCTTCGATCTCCTGCAGCGTCGCCACCGGTTCGAGCCCGCGCAATGTTGTGATGTTCCGGCACATACGGACCACCCTAGAGCCGGGTGCGGCGCGGTCTCTCAGGCGCTGCGGGCGCCCGTCTCGACGGCGGCGCGGCTCAGTGGCTAATCGGCTCGGTTCCGGCCGGGCAGGTTCGGCCGCAGCGGGTAGTCGGCGATGATGGCGCGGGCTGCGCCGACGGGACGCACCGAGTGCGGCGTCTCGGGCGGCACCACCGCGACGCAGCCGGCCGTCAGCACCTGCTCCTCGCCGGCGATGGTGAGGGCGACCTCCCCGTCGACGATGTGCCAGACCTCCTCCTGTTCGTGCTGGTGCTCGTGCAGGGGTGCGGCATCGGCGGCGATGTCGTAGTGGGCGAAGGTCATGTTGGCCGAGTGGAGGAACCGTCCGCTCCACCCCGGGAGCGGCGTTCCACTGAGCATGTCGGAGGGGCGGACGAAGGGCACGTCAGGCCACCTGCTCGAGCGCCCGCTCGATCTCGACGTCGCCCGACACGCTGCGCACGCTCACGTCGACCCGCACGTCGCGGCGCCGTGATCCGGGCGCGTCGCCCAACTCGATGTCCGAGCGGACGTCGCCCGACAAGGTCTCGACGTCGACGTGCAGGTCGACGCCGGTGGCCACACCCACCGAGACGTTGCCCGAGACGCTGCGCACGTGGAGGCTCCCCTGGTCGAGGACGAGCACCCGGACGTTGCCCGAGACGTTGGAGACCCGGGCGCCCCGGGCCAGCTCGCCGAGGCGGACGTCGCCCGAGGTCGCTTTGACCTCGACCTGGCTCGCCGCCGCGCCCACCTCGAGGTCCCCCGAGGCCGTGGTGAAGACGGCGCGGCCGTCGACGCTCGAGCACCGCAGGTCGCCGGACGCGGACTGGACCCTGAGGTCACCACCCACCGCACCGACGGTGACGTCGCCGCTCGCCGACTTGGCCGTGAAGTCCGCGGCCACGTCGTCGGTGGACACGTCCCCGCTCGATGTCTTGAAGTCGGCGGAGCCGATCGGCCCGGTCACCTCGACGTCCGCCGACGCCACGACGGCGGCCACGTCGCTGCCCTCGGGAAGGTCGACCCGCACCGTCACCGCGTTGCGCCGGATGAAGCGCATCGCGTGCTTGGGGATCTTCACCACCACCATGTGGCGTCCGCCGGTGGCGCGGCACTCGACGATGGCCCGCTCGACGAGCTCCTCGGCCCCGGGGGTGTGGGGCTCGAGTCGCACCATCGTCTCGGACGTCGGACCGGCGGTGATGGCCACGAGCCCGACCTCGTTCTGCACGAAGAGCCGCACGCCCCCCGGTGTCTCGAACGTCTTCTCCATTGCAGGCACCCCTTTCAGGTGGTTCCGTAGCCGCGCAGGCGGTTGCCGGCGTGGCTGTTCCGCTTCTGACCACTCGACGCGCCGCGATCGAGCGTGCGCACGATGAACGCGTTGACCGAGATCCCCTCGCGGGCCGCACTCTCCTCCACCCGTGCCTTGAGGCTCTCGCTCAGGCGCAGGGTGATCCGGGCGGACAGCTCGCGGTCCCCGTCGCTCTC
The DNA here is from genome assembly GCA_036490155.1 of Acidimicrobiales bacterium. Lineage (GTDB taxonomy): Bacteria > Actinomycetota > Acidimicrobiia > Acidimicrobiales > RAAP-2 > Bog-473. The sequence continues at coordinate 24,608 of DASXEK010000021.1, forward strand.
GCTCGACGCGCGGTCGCGTGCGTCCTCCACGTAGGCGAGGTCCACATCGTCGCCGGCCACCCGGATCTCGAGGCGCCCGTCGGGCAGTTCGGCCGACACTTCGGCGGCGACGTCGGAGAGGAGCTCCAAGATGCGCCCCGGGATGGAGCGGCCCAGCACCTCGGCGATGCGCTCGGCCGCGTCGGCCACCGCGTCGTCACCGAGCTCGCCGACGCTGATGACGTCGGCGCGCAGCCCGTCCACCACTAGTGACATCTTCATGACGTCACTCTGACATCACTCTGATGTCAGATCAACCCTTTTGTCGGAGAACGGCAGAAACTCCTGGTCAGCCGCCAGAGGCGTCCTGCACCCGGGTCTTGCCGGCCGAGATGAAGGGCATCATCGCCCGCAGCTCGGCGCCGACCGACTCGATCTGGTGCTTCTTTCCGGCCTCGCGCAGGGCGTTGAAGTTGGCACGGCCCGCCTTGTTCTCGGCAATCCACTCCTCGGCGAAGGCGCCGCTGCGGATGTCGTCGAGGATCGTCTGCATCTCGGCCCGGACGGCCTCGTTGATGACCCGGGGGCCGCGGGTCAGGTCCCCGTACTCGGCGGTGTCCGAGATGGAGTAGCGCATCCCGGCGATGCCCTGCTCGTACATGAGGTCGACGATCAGCTTCAGCTCGTGCAGGCACTCGAAGTAGGCCGACTCGGGCTGGTAGCCCGCCTTGACCAGGGTCTCGAAGCCGGCGGTCACCAATGCGGTGAGCCCGCCGCACAGCACGACCTGTTCACCGAAGAGGTCGGTCTCGGTCTCCTCGTCGAACGTCGTGTCGAGCACGCCGGCGCGGGTGGCGCCGATGGCGTGCGCGTACGACAGCGCCAGGTCGCGGGCCTTCCCGGTGGCGTCTTGCTGCACGGCAATCAGCGACGGGACCCCTCCGCCCTCGGTGTAGGTGCGCCGGACGAGGTGGCCCGGCCCCTTGGGCGCCACCATGGTGACGTCGACACCCGCCGGTGGGACGATCTGGCCGAAGCGGATGTTGAAGCCGTGGGCGAACATCAGCATGTCGCCGTCGCTCAGGTTGGGCGCCACGAACTCGTCGTAGGCCGCCTTCTGCTCGGTGTCGGGCAGCAGCATCATGATCACGTCCGCCTCGGCGGCGGCGTCGGCCAAAGACAGGACACGCAGCCCCGCCTCCTCAGCCTTGATCTTGCTGGCGCTGCCGTCGCGCAGGGCGACGCGCACGTCGACCCCCGACTCCATCAGGTTCAGCGCGTGGGCGTGCCCCTGCGAGCCGTAACCCAAGATGGCGACCTTGCGCCCCGCGATCAGCGTGGGGTCGGCGTCGGATTCGTAATACAGCGTGGCCATGGCGTCTGCTCTTTCCTTTATCCCTGGTTGTACAGAATTGATGCTCGTCCGGTCGCTCGGCGTCCGGGTCCGGTTAGTGGCGTTCCAGCTTAGGCAGGGCCACCCGACCCGTCCGTTGGAGCTCCACCACGTGGTACTGCTCGAGGAGGCCCTCGAAGTCGTCGATCTTCTCGGGCCGGCCGGCCAGCATGACGGTCAGGCGGTCCGTGCCGACGTTGATCACCTCGCCGCCGAAGACGCCGACCAGCTGGATCACCTGCGAGCGCTCCGTCGCGCCCGCCGCCACCGTCATCAACACGAGCTCGCGCTCGACGGCGTCGGCCGGCGACAGCTCGCCGATCGACACGACGTTGATCAGCTTGTCGAGCTGCATGACGATCTGCTCGAGGGGGGCGGACTCCACGTCGACCACGATGGTGATGCGGCTGAAGTGCTCGTCCTCGTCCGTCGGCGCCACGGCCAGCGAGTAGATGTTGAAGCCGCGCCGGCTGAACAGCCCGGCCACGCGCGCCAGCACGCCCGCCTTGTTCTCCACCAGCACCGACAAGATGTGGTGCCGCGGTGCCGCGTGCTTCCCGCCCGCCAGCGCGGTCAGACGGGCCCCGCTCCCGGCCCCGGTCGCCGTCATCGGCCCGCCACCTGGTCGGGGTGCACCACGATGTCGTCGTTGGACGCGCCGGCCGCCACCATCGGGAACACCTTCTCGAAGGCGTCGGTGCGGAAGTCGACCACAACCGGCCGGTCGTCGATGGAGTTCGCCTTCTCAATGGCGGGGCCCACGTCCTCGGGCGTCTCGGCCCGGATGCCGACGCACCCCATGGCCTCGGCCCACTTCACGTAGTCGGGCAGGTCAGGCGACAGGTACACCTCGGAGTAGCGCTCCCCGTAGAACATCTCCTGCCACTGGCGCACCATGCCCAGGTAGGCGTTGTTCAAGATCGCGATCTTCACCGGGATCTGCTCGGCGCTCGCCGTCACGAGCTCCTGGGCGGTCATCTGGAAGCAGCCGTCGCCGTCGATGGCCCACACGGTGCGGTCGGGCCGGCCCACCTTGGCCCCGATGCACGCCGGGACGGCGAAGCCCATGGTCCCGGCGCCACCGGAGTTCACCCACGTGTAGGGGTGCTCGAAGTTCCAGTACTGCGAGGCCCACATCTGGTGCTGGCCCACGCCGGCCACGACGATGGTGTCCTCGGGTGCCGCGTCCCGCAGCTGCTCCACGACGTTCTGCGGCTTGATCGCACCGCCCTCGGTCTCCGCGTAGTAGAGCGGGAAGCGCTCCTGCCATTCGTGGATCTGGCGCCACCACGGCTCGACGTCTTGCACCACCGGGCGGTCGTCCCGCTCCCGGGCGTCCATGGCCAGCAGCAGCTCGCCGATGACCTGGCGGCAGTCCCCCGCGATCCCCACGTCGGGCTTGCGCACCTTGCCGAGCTCGGCCGGGTCGATGTCGACGTGGATCACTTTCGCCTCGGGGGCGAACGCGCTGATCTTGCCGGTGACGCGGTCGTCGAAGCGGGCGCCGAGGTTGATCAGCAGGTCGCTGCGCTGCAGCGCGGTGACCGCGGTGTAGTGCCCGTGCATGCCCGGCATGCCGAGCGCTTGGGGGTGCGAGTCGGGGAAGGCGCCGCGCGCCATGAGCGTCGTCACCACCGGGATGCCCGTGCGCTCCGCCAGCGCGCGCAGCGCCTCGGCCGCATGCGCCTTGAGCACACCGCCGCCGACGTAGAGGATGGGGCGGTGCGCCTCGGCGATCAGCTCGGCCGCCCCCGCGACGAGCACCGGGTCGCCGAACGTCACCGGGTGATAGCCCGGCAGGTCGAGCTCCTCGACGGAGGAGGGCCAGTACCACTCCATGGTCTGGTTCGAGATGTCCTTGGGCAGGTCGATCAGCACCGGCCCCGGCCGCCCGGTCGTCGCAACGTGGAACGCGGCGGCCACCACCCTCGGGATGTCGTCGACGTCCTTTATGAGCCAGTTGTGCTTCGTGATGCCCATGGTGACGCCGGTGATGTCGCACTCCTGGAAGGCGTCGGTGCCGATGGCGGGCGTGGCCACCTGACCGGACACGACGATAAGCGGCGTCGAGTCCATGTACGCGTTGGCCAACGGCGTCACGATGTTGGTCGCGCCCGGGCCGCTCGTCACCATGGCCACGCCGGGCTTGCCCGTCACCATGGCGTAGCCCTCGGCCATGTGGCCGGCACCCTGCTCGTGACGCACGAGGATGTGGCGGATCGACGAGTCGATGATGGGGTCGTAGACGGGCAGGATGGCGCCGCCGGGCAGGCCGAACATGACGTCGACGCCCTGCATCTCGAGGCTCTTGATGAGTGCCTGTGCTCCTGTCATCTTCATGTCGGTTCCCCTATTCGTGTCTTCGTGTCGGGTTGTTGCTCGTCGCTCGTATCGGTCCGGAAATTGAAAAGACCCCCCGGAGCGGGAGGTCGAGAGGCGCGCGTTGCGATGTGGGGGCGCGCCTCTACGTTACGACTACCAGAATCTCGGGACGGAGGGGCGCGTTCATTGCCCCAACATTCTGCCATGGCCGCCGCCTCGGGACAACCCAGGCCGGCACGGCGGGCTCACGACGACCCGCCGGACCGCTCCAGACCGGTTCGCACGGCCCCGCCGGGCACGAGGCGGCTCTCGACGCTCAAGTGGGCGACGGCGTGGCCATGCCCCCGCCCAGGAGGGCCGGGAGCGCGGTCGCTCGCATGCGGGCCAGGACTCGGTCTGTGACCGGCGTGGCGTCGGGGTGGACGCCGCCGTTGCGCTCGACTTCCGCCCGCCACGCCGTGGCGCGTCGCTCCAGCACGCCGGGCACGTCGAGCTGGACGCAGTCGATGCGATCCGTCGTGACGTCGATCGCGATGGTGTCCCCGTCCTCGACCAGCGCGATCGGTCCCCCGAGGAAGGCCTCGGGCGCCACGTGGCCGATGACCAGGCCGACCGATCCCCCGGAGAAGCGTGCGTCCGTCATGAGCGCGATGGTGATGTCACGCTCGCGGCACAGGGCTGTGATCCGCGACGTCGGGTCGAGCAGCTCGGGCATGCCCGGCGCCCCGCGGGGTCCCTCGTAACGGATGACCACCATGTCGTTGTCCCCGAAGCTGTCTGGATGCTGGTCGAGCGCCTCGACGAGGGAGCGTTCGCTGTTGAACACGCGGGCGCGCCCCGTGAACACGCCGTCCTTGACCCCACCTTCGACGCCGGCGACCTTGAGGATCGCACCGCCCCCGGGCGCGAGGTTCCCCTTGAGCAGGCGTAGCCCGCCCGTGTCCTTGAAGGGCTTGTCGACCGGATAGATCACGTCGTGGTCCGGTGGCGGCGGGTCGAGGCGCCGCACCTGCTCGGCCAGGGTCTCGCCGGTGCACGTCATGGCATCACCGTCGAGGAAGCCGGCGTCGAGCAGCTCTTTGACGATGACCTGCAGCCCGCCGTTGGCGTCGACGTCGACCATGGAGTACTCCCCGAAGGGCCGCATGTTGACCAGCACCGGCAGTCGGCGCGCGAGCTGGTTGAACTCGTCCTGACTGAGCGCCTCGCCCCACAGGTCGATGCCCGCGGCCCGGGCGATCTCCACGCTGTGCAAGACCACGTTCGTCGAGCCACCCATGGCGATGGCGACCGTGAGGGCGTTGCGGAGCGACGAGGGCGTCACGATGTCGCGCGGCCGGATGTCCCGGCTCGTCATGACGAGCAGACAGTCGACGATCTCATCGGGGAACTCGTGCAGCCGGCGCGGGTCGTCCGACGCCGGCGAGACCATCTGCAGCGGTTCGAGGCCGAGCACGGCGATGAAGGTCTGCATCGTGTTGTAGGTGAACATGCCGCCGCAGCTGCCCTGGCCCGGGCAGGAGTGCAGGGCGTAGCGGGCGCGGACCTCGGCGTCCTGGTCCGCGACCTGGAAGGCCGACACCAGATCGATCCGGGCGCCCGTCTCGGGGTCGGTCCCGGGCCGGATGGGGCCGTCGGAGAGAATGACCGCGGGCGTGTTGTTCTCGAGGACGGCGGCGAGCGTCCCGACCGGCGGCTTGTCGCACGCCACGACGGCGACCAGTCCGGCGACGCTGTTCGCCGCCAGGTGCACGTCGGCCACGTCGTGGACGAGCTCGCGTCCGATCAGGGAGAACCGCATCTGCGGCGTGCCGTTGAGCTGGCCGTCGGAGACCCCGAGGGTGAACGCCGGCGGGATCAACCGCACCGGGAGGTCGTCCTGGGCGATGCGGCGCGACAGGGCGGCCTGGATGGTCTGCACCTTCTCGGGGACGCCCAGGTAGCACTGGCTGTCTCCTAGGTTGCCGATGACCGCCCAGACCGGGTCGTGGATCTTCATCGGGTCCTCACCCAAGAACCGTGCCGTGCCGACGCGCTGCGCGTCCCGGCCGGGGTTCTCGGCCACGAAGTTGTCGGTGTTGAACTCGCTCACGTCTGATCCCTGCGCTTCGGTCCGCCGTCTCCGGCTCGTGCCCGGCGGA
>DASXEK010000051.1:0-71578 GCA_036490155.1 Acidimicrobiales bacterium
CAACAACCCAGTGACGAGCCCGACGAATCTGGTCTCGCCGAGCGGTGACGTCACGAGCTTCACCGGCGCCCAGCCGGCAAACGCCGGCAGCAACGGCGATCCGGCCGACCAGTACGTGGCCAAGCACTTCCCGCTCCCCTGGTTCACCTCGCTGACCGGCGAGCAGGCGGGCACTCAGAACGGCGTCAGCTACCCGGCGGCGCCGGCCCTCAACGAGCCGAGCACGCCGGAGTTCGACGGACCCGGCAGCGGAAGCCGCGACTCCAACTGCGACGGCAACCACGTCGCGAATCTCGACGACCCGACCTACGGGCTCGCACACGACCTGAGCCTTCCATCAAGCAAGGTCCCGGCGTTCAACTGGATCACGCCGAACAACTGCAGCGACGCCCACGATGCGAGCTGCTCGGGCAACAATCTCTCGGGGGCCTTCAACGCCAACGGGTCGCCTGACTACGACCCGGCGGGCGTCCCGGCCGACGACCCCGAGGCGACCACTCCGCAGAACTACACGGGTGGGTTGTACGCGGCCGACCTGTTCTTGCGTTACTACATCCCGATGATCGAGCAGTCGGCGGCCTTTGCCCAGGGTGGGCTCATCGACATCACCTTTGACGAGGCCAATCCTCCGTTCACCGTCGGCAACAGCTTCAACAATGTGCCGGCTCCGGGCGACAAGACGACCGCCTCCGCACCAGCGGACCAGCCGACCTTCGGCTCCGCCAAGACGACGGCGCCGGCTGCCGACTCGCTCTACGGCGCCTACGGCCTCCTCGCCGACGCGGCCGGTGAGAACATCAACGGTCACAACGTCAACACCGAGCCGACCGGCCCGAACGACCCCGAGGTGACCAACAGCTCGGGTCAACAGTTGCAGCCGGGCCCGGGCGCCGCCGGGTTCATCGACCGGCCGACCGGGCTGGCCGGCGAGAGCCCCAACGTGTCCGGGTCGCCTGGCTCGACCACCGAGCCGGCTCTCGTCTCGCCGAGCTCGAGCCTGGTCACGGACTCGAAGATCAACGCCGACGACACCGGCCGACTCGTCTCAGGGACGGACGCCAACGGGGACACGATCCCGCCCGACACCTTCGTCGGCGCCGTCAGCGACACGGGACCCATTTCCTTGTCGTCCAATGCCAGCGTCACCACGGCGTCCAACAACTACGCCAAGCCGTGGATCGGCACCTTCCAGCTGCTGAACGACGGCGGGCAGCCGGTGACGCTGCCGAACGGCTTCAACGGCAACGTGAGCCTGAGTGCGGAGGGCGCGACGTCCACCGTCGGGAGCAGCAGCTGTCCGAGTGGCGACGAGGCGGCGACGACGAGCGGATGTGTGACGGCGGACCCGCTGTATGACCCGACCGACTTCACGCCGGGCGGGGGCGACACCGGGACCGTGCTGATCAGCCCGCTCATCAAGCCGGGCACCGTGTCGAGCACCTACTACAACCACTACAGCACGCTGCGGACGCTCGAGGACCTGTTCTTGACCGGGCACTCGTGCACCAACCCGAACAATGCCGACACCCCGCTCGCGGCGGGCACGGTCTGTGGGGGCCTCGACGGTCAGGGCCACATCGGGTACGCGGCGCAATCAGGTCTGGCCAGCTTCGGACCGGACGTGTTCACGGCCGAGCACTTCTCGGGCGTGTCCGTGCCCACGGGTTACGCCAAGGTCTCGGGCAGCGGCACCACCACCTTGTACTGCCCCCAGGGTTACACCCTCGGTGCGAGCGGCCACAGGGGTTCTCGGGGTAGCGGCCGCTTCGGTGGCGTCGGCGGTGTCGGTGGAGCGCCCGGCTGCGGGAGCAGCGCCGGCGATGGTGGCGACGGTGGCAGCGGCACCAACGCGGTCGGCCATGGCGGTGACGGAGGCAACGGAGGCAACGGTGCATGCCCGCCGGAGGCATGGGTCGGCGGCACCTGGTTGACGGCGTCCGGCGCCGCGACCACGCCGAACGACACCCCACCGTGCAACGGCGCCGGCGGCAGGGGCGGCAACGGCGGCCGGGGCGGTGACGGCAACAGGACGAAGCCGGGCGGCAACGGCGGCAACGGTGCCAACGGCGCGCCGGGGCACGTCGGCGCCGACGGCACGAAGGGTGCGAACGGTTAGGGCTGCAGGGGCGACGTCACGTGCCTCCCGCGTGCGCGGGGCGCGTCGTAACTCGGGCTGGGCGATGCAGCCCAGCCCGAGTTGTGTCGCGTGCGTCTCGATCCTGCTCGCGGCGCTCGTCTTCGCCGGCTGTGCTGGGGGCGGGGGCGGGCCGCACTACGCGTCCGCCCTCCCGGGCAAGACCACCGCCAGCTACCCGTCCTTCCTGCCGAAGAAGACGCTCGACCCCGACGTCGACGCCACCCTGATCGGCACCGAGGCCAAGCCGGCCCTCCAGGTCGAAGGACTGCCGGTGGAAGTGAAGACGAAGGGGTTCCACGTCCGGGTCACGGTGAGCGGCCCGATCGTGCCCGGCGAGGGCCTGCCCGAACAGCCGGCCGCCACCACCTGCACCTGGACCGTGACGATGAAGGACGCCAATGCCGACGTGCCTGTCTCGGTGGCCGACTTCCACTCGGTCGACCATCTCGGTTCCGTGTTCCTCATGGGCCTCGTTCCGGGCGAGCACCCCCCGCCATCGGTGCTCCGCCCGGGTCAGGCCCTCACGTTCAAGCTGCGGGCCTATGAGCTGACCGGCGAGGGCATGATGCAATGGGCGCCGGACCACAAACACGTGGTCGGCTCCTGGGACTACACGGTCGAGAACGACTGACCTCGCGGCGTCTCGGCATCGCCCTCTAGGGTGCCCGGCGTGGTGGGGCAGTCGTGACGGGCATCCGAGAGGACGCGGCGCCGGGCTCGGGCCCGGGCCCGGTGGAGTTGGCGCAATTATCGGAGCCGGCGCAGACCCAGCCGCCGGCGCCGGCGCCATCGTCGCCCCCGCCGTGGAGCCGGCGGCTGCAGGTATGGCGCTCGCCGGCGGGCCAGCCGGCGTGGGCGCGCCCGCTGCTCCTGCTCGTCACCGCCCTGTCCGCCCTCGCCTACAGCTGGCACGTCGGGTCGACCATCGAGATCTACTACGCGGCGGGCGTGCGCAGCATGGCGCAGAACTGGCACAACTTCGTCTTCGGCGCGTTCGACCCGGCCGGCACGGTGACGGTGGACAAGCTGCCCGGCGCGCTGTGGGTCCAGGCGCTCTCGGTCCGGCTGTTCGGCTTCCACGTGTGGTCGATCATGCTGCCCCAGGCGGTGGAGGGCGCGTTGACCGTGCTGGTCCTGTTCCACGCGGTGCGCCAGCTGGCCGGACCGCTGGCCGCACTGGTGGCGGCGACCGTCCTGGCCGCGAGCCCGGCCACCACGACGCTCGACCGCGGCAACATCCCCGACTCGCTGATGATCCTGCTCCTGGTGCTCTCGGCCGACGCCACGGTCACCGCCATCGTGACCGGTCGCTGGCGCAGCGCCGTGCTGGCCGCCGCGTGGGTCTCGCTGGCGTTCCAGGCCAAGATGCTCGAGGCCTGGCTCGTGCTGCCCGCGCTCGGGCTGGTCTACCTCGTGGCGGGACGCGGGACGCCGGCGGCGCGGCTGGGCCGGCTGGCCGCCATGGGTGCGGTGACCGCGGTGCTCTCGCTCTCCTACATGACGTTCGTCACGCTCACGCCGTCGTCGCAGCGGCCCTACGTCGACGGCAGCACGACGAACTCGGTCTTCCACCAGGTCTTCGTCTACAACGGCTTTTCGCGGGCCGGGGAGGCGTCGCCCAACCAGGTGCTCGGACGCACCCTCGGGACCCCGCTGTTCTCGCAGGCCGAGCCGCCACCGGCGTGGAACCGTCTCCTCACCGGTGGATACGGCCACGACATCGCCTGGTTGCTGCCCGCCGCGCTTGTCGCCGCGGTCGCGGTGCTCGTGACGCGCCGACGAGATCCGCGCACCGACCTCGTCCGCGCCGGTGCGCTGCTGTGGGGCACCTGGCTCATCGTCCTCGGCGTGGTCTTCACCGTGAGCACGACGATGAACTCGTATTACGCGGGCGCGCTGGTACCGGCGGTGGCGGGCCTGCTCGGGATCGGTGCCGCCGTGGCCTGGGCGCGCCGGGACCGCGTCGGCGTCGTGGCGACGGTCGCCGGTACCGCACTCGTCACCGTCGGGTACGCGGCGTGGCTCCTGCCTCCCGCGGGGACGGGGCTGCCGTCATGGCTCGCCCCGCTCGCGGTCGCTTTGGGCGTGGCGGCGGCCGCGGTCCTCGTCGCGTCCGTGGTCGTGTCGGCGCGCAACAGGCCGGGACACCGCGCGCTGGGCCTGGCGGTGGCCGGCGCCGTGTTGGCCGGTGGCGCCGTGCTGGTCGTGCCCGCTGTGGCCAGCGCCTCGGTGGTGCGCGACGCCCTCGGCCCGTTCGACACGCCGTTCCAGCCGGTCATCGTCACCACGGTCACCCACGACGTCTTCGCCCCGACGCCCTCGCCCGGCGGCCTGGCGGCCGTGCTGTCGGTCCGCCGGGGGGCGCCCTACCTCATGGCGACGCAGACGTCGGCCGCGGCGGCCGCGTTCATCTACGCCACGGGGGAGGAGGTGCTCCCGCTGGGCGGCTACACCGGCACCGTTCCGGAGCCCTCGGCTGCAGACGTGGCGTCCAAGATCAAGTCGAGGCTCTTCCATCTGGCGCTTGTGGCGTCGCCGGGCGCCACGCCGGCGACCGCGTACATCGACGCGCACTGCCTCCACGTGAAGCCGGTGGGTGGAAAGCCAGTGTCAACGCTGGCCCCGAAGCTGCGGATCTTTTACTGCCTGCCCTGATTGTGTGGGTGCCGAGAGCGCTAAATGCTGGATGCTGGCGGCAAAACGGGAACTCGTCCTCGACGATTGAGGTTGGCGCTCTCCCGGGATGTCTCTCGCGGGTGTATCGGCGTCGAGGTTCCAACTCCGGAAAAAGTTCGAACGGCATCGTTCACGGCTTGAACGCCAAGGTTCAAGAAACGTCAGAACCTTGAACCCCAGCGCCAAGGCACTCGCGAGAGACGACCGTTCCTCCTTCGAGTGCAGACCTACGAATCATCCGCGCCCGGGCGCTCTATGGAAACGCGTGCACGACGGCGCGGTAGTTCACGCTCGTCGCCGACGGCGCCGGCAGCGGGATACCCCCGACGCGGCTGCCGACCTTCTTGCGCAACGACGGGCCGCCGTTGGCGGGCGGCGGTGGCGGGCCGATCACGGTGCGCACCTGGCGGAAGCCGGCGGCGCGGCAGAGATTGTGCAGCGCCTCGATCGTCGGTACATACCAGTTGCCGAAGTCGGTGCGCAGCGAGCTGCCGGCGTGGAACTGCAGCAGCACCTCGTTGTCGAGACCCTGGAGGTGCACCGCCTCCGTCTCGATCACCGCCACCTCCTTGGTCACGGCGCGCAGGCGCTCGAGGCAAGTGAGCGGCTCCTTCATGTGGTACAGCACGCCGAGATACAGCACCACGTCGAACTGCCCGAGCGCCTCGAGGTCGACCTTCTGAAAGTCACCGACCACCGGCTCGACCGACGAATCGAGCGCCGCCTTGGCGAAGTTGAACCCGCGCTGGCCCGGGAGGTCAGGACGCCAGAAGTCGGCCTCGTCGCGCGACTGGTCGGGCAGCGTCCCGTTGTTGATGCACTCCTCCCAGTAGGCACCGCGGGCCACGAAGTCGACGCCCCAGGCGTAGTGGTCGAGGGCGACCACCCGGCTGGCGCCGGCCTTCTCGGCCGCGAACGAGAACCTGCCGTCCCAGGCGCCGATGTCGAGCACGCTGCGCCCGGTGACGTCGGGAATGACGCCGGCGGAGGTCTCCTGGACGCTGATGCCCTTGGTGACCACGCCGTTGCCCAGGTCGATCGTGTGGTACCACCCGAACGCGTCGGCCTGGGCCTGCAACTCCTCCGGTGAGGTCATGGCGCGAGAGCGTAGCCAGCGCGGCGTTGCCCCTAAGTTGGCCGCGTGCCTCGCCCCGTCCCGCCCCAGGTGATCCCGCGTCCGCCCGATTGGCGGCCGGGTGGCCCGCCGCCCTGGGGCGACCTCCCGCCGGCGCGGCGGGCTTTCATTGATCTCGCCCGGGTCCTCGGCGCGCTGGACGCCGCGGGGCAGGCCGGCCCGGTCCCGGCCGACGTCGGCACCGACGGGATCTTCGAGGCGCCGGTCCTCGGCGAGGCCCCGGTCCCGCCGCGCCAGGTCAACTCAGGGGTCCTCGCCCCGCTCTTCGAGGAGGACGGCGAGACGCGGGTCGTCTTCACCAGGCGCTCGACCGACCTGCGGACCCATCAGGGTCAGGTCAGCTTCCCGGGTGGGCGTATCGAGGAAGGGGAGAACGCCACCGCCGCGGCCTTGCGCGAGGCCTTCGAAGAGGTGAGTCTCGATCCTGCGCTTGTGACGACGGTCGGCTGGCTCCACCCGTTGATGACCATGGTGTCGGCCTCGTTCATCCTCCCGGTGCTCGGCACGCTGGCCGAGCGTCCGGTCCTCAGGCCCAATCCCGGCGAGGTCGACCGGATCTTCGACGTGGCCCTGGCCGAGCTGGCCGACCCGGCGATCTTCCACGAGGAGCGTTGGCGCATTCCCGGGCGTGTCATCGAGGGGTCGGAGGACAACTCGTTCCCCGTGTGGTTCTTCGAGGTCGCGGGCGAGATGATCTGGGGCGCCACGGCGCGCATGCTCTTCGAGCTCCTGAACATCGTGCTGGTCGGCCGGACCGGGGCCTGAGCCGCCGGCTCGCGCCAACGAGCACCGAGCTTCCTTCCGACCGTTCTCCCGGCATCGCAACAGGGCTGGTGAGTTGCCATCCACCGGGAGCCGCCGCGGTGACACGAAAATACGCACGACGCGCTCTGGCGCATGGGTGATGGGATGAGTGACGCGCATGGGTAAAGCCAATCGGCAGCGCCGCCGGGTCAAGCAGATCAAGCGACGCCGGGAGCAAAAACCACGCGGGCCGTCGGGAGCCGGATACTCCCGGGGCGCCGTAAGCGACATGCCGGTGACGGAGATCGTCGATCTCGCCCTCTTCAGCGCCGCCCATTGGGACTGCGAGAACCCCGGTCGGCCCGCCGAGCGATCCCGATTGGTAGACGACCTCGTCTCGGGCCTCGGCCTTCCTCGAGGAAGGGAGCTGGTCGCCGACCGCCTCCGCGGCCTGGTGGTGAGGGAACTGGCCGAATTGTGCCGGGCCGGTTGGGGCGTCGAGGACATCGCCCACATCGTTCGCCGCAGGGCGGGGGCGACGGCGTGCGCCCTGGTCGCCGGGCTGTTCGCGCGAGTCGCCGGATCGGCGGACGGCTTGGAATTCGACGATGCGGCCCGGCCGTGGGGCCGGGCGCGCGCGCTCGACGCCGCCAGCCCAGGTTGGAGCACCGACCTCGTCGCCACGATCGATGCGCTCGGGATGCTGCAACATCTGCCCGAGCTGCCGGATCTCGGCGTGGCCGCCCGCCGCGCCGCGCCGCAGTCGGCCGACGAGGCCCGGCTCCTGGAACGCATCCGCGCCCTCCTGGCCAAGGCCGAGTCGAGCGAGTTCCCCGAGGAGGCCGACGCGTTCTCGGCCAAGGCGCAGGAGCTCATCACGCAGCATTGCCTCGACCGGGCGCTGCTCGAGGTGACGGCGGATCGTCCATCGGGCGACGTGGTCGAGGCGAGGCGGGTCTGGCTCGAGGACCCCTACCTCCAGGCGAAGGGGATGCTCTTGGGGGAGGTCGCCGCGGCCAACCGCTGTCGCGCCGTGGTCTCGCCGAAGCTCGGGTTCTCCACGATCTTGGGATATGGCGCGGATCTCGGCGCAACCGAATTGCTGTTCACGTCCCTGCTCGTCCAGGCGACGAAGCGCATTTCGGCATTGGGACACGCCGCGAACGGCTCACGGGCGCGGCGACCCTCTTTCCGCCGCTCCTTCTTCGTGTCCTATGCGGGACGGATCGGCACCAGGCTGCGCGAGGCGAACAAAGCGGCTACCGCCGAAGCGGAGAGGGCCCTCGGGAGCCGGCTGCTCCCGGTCCTGGCCCGGCGCGAGGACGAGGTCGAGGATGCGGTCAACCAGCTCTTCGGCCGGCTCGACCACATCGGCTACTCCCCGACGGACCTGGCGGGCTGGGCTGCCGGGGCGGCCGCGGCCGACCTGGCCGACCTGGCCATTCAGGACACGCTGTTCGAGGCTGCGTCATAGCGGCCGTTCCGGGGGTCGGAGCGTCCCCGTTCTGCGGCTGGGCCCTCAGTCCGAGAAGGCGACCGACAGCGCGCCGAAGGGGCCGAACGACACGTCCAGCGCGTCACCCGGCGCCACGGCGACGGGTGGCACGACCGAGCCGCAGATGATGCGCTGGCCCGACTCGAGCGCGGCGCCGTGCGCGGCGAGGAAATTGCGCACGAACGCGACGGTGAGGTCGGGGTCCTTGGTCAGGCCGCCCTCGGCCACGACGACGCCGTCCTTGGTCACGGTGGCGGTCAGGGCCATCGGATCGGCGCTGGGCACTTCGTCGCCGAAGACGACATGGCGATGGCAGACGTTGCCGGCGAGCACCGGCTCGATGTCTTCGAAGGAGATGTCGAGGTCGACCAGCTCGAGCGCGGGGCCCAACCCGGCGATGGCGCCGTCCTCGCCCACGCGGGCGGCCAGTTCCACCTCGACCGCCGGAGACACCCAGCCGGCGAGCGAGACGGTGGCGCCGGGTGCGACCACACGGGTGTCGGTCAGATAGCCGACGACGGCGTCGCGCAGCCCGAAGTGCTCTTGAATGGCCGGGGTATCGAAGCCGATCTTCCAGCCGATGCCGGAGGCGCCGCGGTCCAGCTCGCCGTCGCGCCGCGCCAGGAGGGTGCGCATGGCGCGGTCGACCGCCGCGGAGGCATCGGGATTGGTCACACGAGGAGTCTCGCGCCGGTGTTCGGCGGGGTGTCGGGCCGCAGACCTTTAGAGGTCGCTCGGGGGGTCGTGTTCCTCGGTCGGTACGTCGGTCGGAGCGTCCTGGTCGGTCCCCGGACTCTTGCGGATGTCCCACTGCATCGGAGGGTCTTGTGACGGCGAGCGACTCCCGCCACCGCCGCCACCGCGCCCACCACCACCGCCCCATGGTCCCCCGCCCCCGGGGCCTCGCCCCCGGCCTCGGCCGCGATTGCGGGCGCGCATCGCAGCCAGGGCAAGCGCCAGGGCGATGAAAATGAATGACACTTCGGGCGACCCGGAATTTCCACCCAAGAAGGCCAAGGTCGACAGGACGACGGGCGCGGGTGGCATCGACGCGGCACGCTAGACCCGAGAGGGTCTCGCCGAGGCGGCGGCCAGGTGGTGCGCCGCCGGGAGGGGTCCGGCGGCACCGGGCGGTGGGCCGTCCGAAGGACACGTTGCGACGAGGCGCCGATGGGCCGAATTCGTGCCCCAGGAGAGCCTGAGGGGCGGTGCGGGCGGAGTAGGATGGTGGATCGTCGGCGTGTCGGCCCGGCGTTCGCAATTGAGTCGTTAAGACAGGCCGGTGTGGTGGGTGTGCCGTACCGGCCCCACGAATGCCGGAGGGCGACCAAGTGGCTGAAATCGAGATCGGCATCTTCAAGTCGGGACGCAGGGCCTACGGGTTCGACGACATCGCGATCGTCCCGAGCCGCCGGACCCGTGACCCCGAGGACGTCGAGATCTCATGGGAGATCGACGCCTACAAGTTCGAATTGCCGCTGCTGGGCGCCGCCATGGACGGGGTGATCAGCCCGGCCACGGCGATCGAGCTGGGCAAGCTGGGTGGCCTCGGCGTGCTCAACCTCGAGGGGCTGTGGACCCGCTACGAGGACCCGACCTCGCTCTTCGACGAGATCCGCGAGCTCGACGACGAGAAGGCCACGGCCCGGATGCAGCAGATGTACCAGGAGCCGATCATCCCCGAGCTGGTGACGGCGCGCATCCGCCAGATGAAGGAGGCGGGGATCACCACCGCCGCCTCGGTGACACCGCAGCGGACCACGGCGCTGGCGCCGGCGATCCTGGCCGGCGAACTCGACATGCTCGTGATCCAGGGGACGGTGGTCTCGGCCGAGCACGTGTCCAAGACCGTCGAGCCCTTGAACCTCAAGCGCTTTATCCGTGAGTTCGAGATCCCGGTCATCGTGGGAGGGTGTGCGTCGTATCAAGCGGGCCTGCACCTGATGCGCACCGGTGCGGTCGGCGTGCTCGTCGGCGTCGGCCCGGGCAACGCCTGCACGACGCGGGGCGTCCTGGGCCTGGGTGTGCCCCAGGCCACGGCGATCGCCGACGTGGCGGGCGCCCGGATGCGCCACCTCGACGAGACAGGTGTGTACGTGCACGTCATCGCCGACGGCGGCATGTCCAAGGGCGGCGACATCGCCAAGGCCATCACGTGTGGCGCCGACGCCGTCATGCTCGGCTCGCCTCTGTCGTCCGCCTTCGAGGCGCCGGCGCGCGGCTTCCACTGGGGCATGGCCACCTTCCACCCGACGCTGCCCCGCGGCGCCCGGGTGCGCACCGGGGTGCGCGGGTCGCTGCGCGAGATCCTCCTGGGCCCGGCCCACGAGAACGACGGGCGCATGAACCTCTTCGGCGCGCTGCGCACGGCGATGGCCACGTGCGGCTACGAGACGGTCAAGGAGTTCCAGAAGGCCGAGGTGATGGTGGCGCCGTCGCTGCAGACGGAGGGCAAGCAGCTGCAGCGCGCGCAGGGCGTGGGGATGGGGCACTGACCGACACCGTCCTCGTCGTCGACTTCGGGGCGCAATACGCCAGGCTGATCGCCCGCCGGGTGCGCGAGGCGCACGTCTATTCGGAAATCGTGCCGTCGTCGATCTCGGTCGACGAGATCCGGGCGCGGGCGCCCAAGGGCATCATCTTCTCCGGGGGGCCGAAGTCGGTCTACGAGACGCCGGCGCCGTCGATCGATCCCGGGATTTATGATCTGGGCATCCCCATCCTGGGCCTGTGTTACGGCGCGCAGTTGATGGCGTTGCAACTCGGCGGCACCGTGTCGCGCACCGGGCAGGGCGAATACGGGCGCACGTCGTTGTCCCTGGCGGGCGCGTCGTCGCCGCTCTTCGTGGACTGGCCGGCGACGTCGTCGGTGTGGATGAGCCACGGTGACGCCATCACCGAGGTGCCGGCGGGATTCGTGGCCACGGCGACCTCGGAGGGTGCGCCGGTCGCGGCCATGCACGATGCGGAGCGGCGCCTGTTCGGGCTGCAGTTCCACCCCGAGGTGGTGCACACCGACCGGGGCAGCGAGGTGTTCGACCACTTCCTGATCGACGTCTGCGGGTGCGCGCCCGGTTGGACGCACGTCTCCATCATCGAGCAGCAGGTGGCGGCGGTGCGGGCGCAGGTGGGTTCGGACCGTGTGCTGTGTGCGCTGTCGGGCGGGGTCGACTCCGCGGTCGCCGCCGCGCTGGTGCACAAGGCGGTGGGCGATCAGCTGACCTGTGTGTTCGTCGACACCGGCCTGATGCGGGCGGGCGAGGCGGACCAGGTCGAGGACACCTTCCGGCGCCAGTTCAAGGTCGACCTGGTGCACGTGAAGGCGGCCGACCGTTACTTCGCCGCCCTCGAAGGGGTGACCGACCCCGAGCGCAAGCGCAAGATCATCGGCGAGCTCTTCATACGGATCTTCGAAGAAGTGGCGCGGGACCTCGGTGTCGGGGGCTCGGGTTCCGACGGCGGCGCACGTGAGGGCTCGGGCTCCGGCGACGGCCCCCGCTTCTTGGTGCAGGGGACGCTGTACCCCGACGTGATCGAGTCGGGAAGCGACACGGCGGCCAACATCAAGTCGCACCACAACGTGGGCGGCCTGCCCGAAGATCTCGACTTCGACCTGGTGGAGCCGCTGCGCCTGCTGTTCAAGGACGAGGTGCGGGCGGTCGGCGAGGAGCTCGGTCTGCCCCACGAGATCGTGTGGCGCCAGCCTTTCCCGGGCCCGGGCCTCGGTGTGCGCATCATCGGCGAGGTGACGCCCGAGCGGGCCGATGTCCTGCGGGCGGCCGACGCCGTGGTCGTCGAGGAGATCCGCCGCGCCGGCCTCTACCGCGAGCTGTGGCAGAGCTTCGCCGTGCTGCCGGCCGTCCGCACCGTGGGCGTGATGGGCGACGGCCGCACCTACGCCTACCCCATCATCATCCGCGCCGTCACGAGCGACGACGCCATGACGGCGGACTGGGCCCGGCTGCCCTACGACCTGGTCGAACGCATCGCCTCGCGCATTATCAACGAGGTGGAGGGCGTGAACCGGGTGGCGCTCGACGTGACGTCGAAGCCGCCCGGCACGATCGAGTGGGAGTGACCGCGACGCCGGCTCGCGGCGGGCGCGGTGCGCACGAGACCTCAGTCAACGGTCAGCTGTTCGACACGTTCGATACCCCTGCCACCTCCCGGACCTCCGACATCGATGAAACTCCTGAAGCCCCTGACGACGAGGTCGGCGCGGGGGCCGCCGCCGCTCCCACCAACGCCGGCGCCGGCGCCGGCGACTTCGAGGACGCCCCCGAACGCACCGATCACGACGCCGACGCAACCGCCGTGGACGACCCGGGCTCCGCCGAGGGCGCGGACGACGGACGGCGCCGCCGCCGGCGCTCGGCCACCAAGGCCGGCGCCTTCTCGGGCAACCCCGCCGCGCTGCTCGATGACCTCACCCTGCCCCAGCGCGCCGCCGTCGAGCATCGGGGCGGGCCGCTGCTGATCGTGGCCGGCGCCGGCTCGGGCAAGACCCGGGTGCTGACCCGGCGCATCGCCCACCTCATGGCCACCGGCGACGCCGCACCCTGGGGGATCCTGGCCATCACGTTCACCAACAAGGCGGCCGGCGAGATGCGCTCCCGCGTCGTCGACCTCGTCGGAGCCGCCGCCGACAAGATGTGGGTCTCCACCTTCCACTCGGCCTGCCTGCGCATCCTGCGTATGAACGCCGACCGCCTCGGCTACCGCTCCGGGTTCACCGTCTACGACGACACCGACAGCCGGCGCCTGATCGAGATGATCACGGCCGAGCTCGGTTTCGACCAGAAGCGCCTGCCCTCGCGAGCGGTGCAAGGAGTGATCAGCCAGGCCAAGTCCGAGCTGGTCGACTTCGAGACGTTCAAGGCCGACGCCGCCAACGGTCCGGACCCGTTCCGCAAGCGCATCGCCGACGTCTACATCCAGTACCAGCAGCGGCTGCACGCGGCGAACGCGATGGACTTCGACGACCTCCTGATGGTGACGGCCAACCTGTTGCAGTCGGCCGACGACGTACGCGAGAAGTACCAGGAGCGCTTCCAGCAGATCCTCGTCGACGAGTTCCAGGACACGAACCACGCGCAGAACGAGATCGTGAAGCTCCTCGGCGAGGCGCACGGCAACGTGTGCGTGGTGGGGGACTCCGACCAGTCGGTCTACCGCTGGCGCGGCGCCGACATCCGCAACATCCTCGAGTTCGAGCGCGCCTTCCCCAACGTGACGACGATCTTGTTGGAGCAGAACTTCCGCTCCACCCAGACGATCCTCGATGCGGCCAACGCCGTCATCGCCAACAACGTCGGCCGCCAGCCCAAGGAGCTCTTCACCGTCGGCGACACCGGCGGGCCGGTCAAGCGCTACCGCGCC
Source organism: Acidimicrobiales bacterium (assembly GCA_036490155.1). Taxonomy (GTDB): domain Bacteria; phylum Actinomycetota; class Acidimicrobiia; order Acidimicrobiales; family RAAP-2; genus Bog-473. The sequence continues at coordinate 13,567 of DASXEK010000051.1, forward strand.
GAGGACGAGCGCGACGAGGCGGCCTGGGTCACGAGCGAGATCCTCAAGCTCCACGCGTCGGCGGGCCTCACGTGGGGCGACATGGCGGTGTTCTACCGCACCAACGCGCAGTCGCTCCCGCTCGAGACGTCCATGAAGTTCAGCGGCATCCCCTACAAGGTGGTGGGCGGGGCCAAGTTCTACGACCGCCGTGAGATCAAGGACGTCCTGGCCTACATCCGCGTCCTGGCCAACCCCGACGACGAGGTCTCGGCGCGCCGCATCGTCAACGTCCCCAAGCGCGGCATCGGCGACACCTCGGTGGCCCGCCTCGCCGCCTGGGCGCAGGTCAACGGCGTGCCGTTCTCGGTCGCCATCGACCGGGGCGAGGAGGCCGGGCTGAGCGGCAAGGCGCTCCGGGGTGCCGAGCAGCTGTCCAAGACCCTCGGCGAGCTGCGCCCGCTCGTCCAGACGATCAACCCGGCCGACTTCGTGCAGCTGGTGGCCGACCGCACCGGCTACCTGGCCGAGCTGGTGGCCGAGCACAACCACGAGGCGGACGGGCGGATTGAGAACCTGGCCGAACTGGCGACGCAGGCGGGCGACTTCGACGACGTCATCGGCTTCCTCGAGACGGTCGCGCTGGTGGCCGACTCCGACGAGCTCGAGTCCGACGGGACGCGGGTCTCGCTCATGACGCTGCACACGGCCAAGGGGCTCGAGTACCCGGCGGTCTTCGTGGTCGGCCTGGAGGAGGGGATCTTCCCGCACTTCCGCTCGCTGGCCGAGCCGAGCGAGCTCGAGGAGGAGCGCCGCCTCTTCTACGTCGGGATCACCCGCGCCCGCCGGCACCTGGCGATTTCGCACGCCTGGTCGCGTACGACGTGGGGGCGCACGCAGGCGGCCATGCCGAGCCGCTTCGTGACCGAGGTGCCGGCGCATCTGGTCGAAGACGTGGGTCTCGGATCGCCCCGGCGCGGCACCGGCTACGACTCGCTCTCGGGCGACGAGCACCTCCCCGGCGCGACGTTCGCGCCGGCGGTGTCCCTGGCGGCCAAGGCCGGCGCCGCCAAGTCGAAGGGGCGGGGGAGCACGGGCGCCGAGGACCTCGGGCTCTCGCCGGGCGACGAGGTCATCCACGAGCACTGGGGCCGGGGTCTCGTGATCAGCGCCAAGGGCGAGGGCTCACGCGCCCAGGCCACCGTCAAGTTCGACTCGGTGGGCAAGAAGAACCTGCTCCTCACCGCGACGCCGCTGCGGCGGGCCTGAGCGAAGGCCAGAACTTCAGTACCGGCCCCGCCAACGGGTCCTCCGCAGCGGGGTCGGTACACTCACGGCCGACGTGAACAACCGATCGATCGAAGTCGGGGCCTGGATGCTGGAGAACGGGCACCGCACCCTGCTCAAGCTCAGCGGGGGGCGGTTCCCCCGAACCGTTGCCGGCATGCAACCCGTCGAGATTCACACGACAGGTCGCAAGACGGGATTGCGGCGCGCCACGCTGCTCACGTCGCCGATGTATTCGGAGGACCGCGTCGTCCTGGTGGCGTCCAAGGGCGGCTATTCGGACGACCCCATCTGGTACAAGAACCTCGTTGCGCATCCCGACTTCGAGATGACGGTCGGCGACCGCACCACGAAGATGCGGGCGCGCACCGCCTCGGCGGAGGAGAAGGCGACGCTCTGGCCGGAGCTGGTCAAGATCTACAAGGGGTACGCGGGATACCAGCGCAATACGACCCGGGACATCCCCGTGGTCATCTGCGAGCCGGCACCCACCACCGCGACCGCCTGAACCACCGGGCCGTGGGCCGGCGCCCTGGCCGCACCGGCGCCGAAAACCTGGACCTTGCCCGGTGAAGTAGGTGCACAACTACCCGGAGTCGTGGCGGGTCATCAGCGCGACGGGCGAGGGGGGACGGGCCCAGACCAGACCAGACCAGACCAGACCAGAGTCAGATCCGACCAGACCAGCGCGTCTCGATCGCCTCGAACGCCTGGAGCGTGTGGCGCTCTTTTGTGGGCATGAAGAGCCAGTCGCTCCGCTCGGCGCTGCCGCGACCAGCCTGAGCCCGGTCAAGCCCGCGCCTCGAGGACGGCGGCCGCCTGCCTCCATGATGCCGCAGCCGTGTCGTCGGGCCGTGGCCAGGGTCGACTTCAGAAGGGATCCTTCCTTTCACTCGCCCGAGGCTGGGTGATCAGCTCGGCGATCGGGCTGGCCACCCCGGCCAGGGAGGGGTCGGTGGTGATCAGGGCGACGCCCAGCGACCGGGCCAGCTCGACGTAGAGCGCGTCGCTGAGGCGCAGGTCGTGGCGCCGGCCCCAGGCTCCCTCGAGCAACTTCGCCACGGGATGCCGCTCGATCGGCGCCACGGCCAGGGTCTCGAGATGCTCGAGCGTCCGATACGAACTCAGGACGCCCGCCCGTTCGAGGTGCCCGAGGCCGGAGAGGACCTCCGCATCGATGTGGCCGGGGGCGTGGAGCACCCGCCCCTCGAGGCGTGTCTCCAGCAACATGCCGACATCCCAGGCCAGCATCAGGTCCAAGAGGGCGGCGGCATCGATGACGACGTGCTCGCCGTTCATGGGTCGGTCTCGACGGCCCGCAGGGCGCGGGACGTCGCGTCGTGCGACACCGTCTCCCGGGTCGTTCGCTCCCAGGCGACCCGCTGGAGCCAGGTCCGGGCGCGGGAGCACGCGAGCTCCTGATGGAGCGCGGCTTGGGTCAGACGGGACACGTTCAGGCCAGCCGCCCGCACCTCAACTGCGAGATCCTCCGGCAAGTACACGTTCCACTGCGCCATATGCACATAAATATGCACATACCTGTGACGCGCCCTCCGCTTGGCCGGGGGCCAGAGACAGGGCCGGAGCACGGAAGGCTGTCTCGCCCTGTTCCGAGAGGGCTTCTGCCTGCGGCCGCCCGCCCCGGGGCCGCCGGACCCGTCACGGCGGGGTTCCATCTGGCGCCCCCGCAGGCCCGTCCGTATCCTGGGTCTCCGATGAAACGTCCCTACAGGGTGGTCGTGGCCAAGCCGGGCCTCGACGGGCACGACCGGGGGGCCAAGGTCATCGCCCGCGCCCTGCGCGACGCCGGCTTCGAGGTCGTCTACACCGGACTGCACCAGACGCCCGAGCAGGTCGTCCAGGCCGTGATCCAGGAGGACGCCGACGCCGTGGGGCTGTCCCTCCTCTCGGGTGCCCACCTCACCCTGGTGCCCAAGGTCGTCGCGCTGCTGGCGGAGGCCGGCCGCGCCGACGTGCTGGTCATCGTCGGCGGGATCATCCCCGAGGCCGACATCCCGGTGCTCAAGGAGCAGGGTGTCGCGCAGGTCTTCACGCCCGGGGCGCCGCTCGACTCGATCGGCTCCTGGCTCGCCGACGCTCTCGACGCCCGCGAGGAGGCCCTGCAGGGCTGATTGTTCGACCCCGGCGGCCGCCCCTCGCGGTCCTGCCGATTTCCCACCAGTCCGGAGGCACCGGAACCAAGTTCGCGACACCGACCCGACCGAGCAGCCGACAGAAACAAGAAGTCGACAAAGGAGACAGGACCCAAAGTGGACCTCTACGAGTACCAGGGCAAGCAGTACTTCGCCCGCTTCGGCATCCCGACCTCGCCCGGCGGGGTGGCCGACACGGTCGACGAGGCCGTCGCGCAGGCCGAAGCCGCCGGCTACCCGGTGGTGGTCAAGGCGCAGGTCAAGGTCGGCGGCCGCGGCAAGGCAGGCGGCGTGAAGCTCGCCGCCGACGCCGACGAGGTGCGCCTCCACGCCGGCAACATCCTCGGCCTCGACATCAAGGGCCATGTCGTGAAGCGGCTCTGGGTCGAGCACGCGTCGGACATCGCCAAGGAGTACTACGCCAGCTTCACCCTCGACCGCCAGGCCAAGCTCCACCTCGGGATGCTCTCGGCCGAGGGCGGTGTAGAGATCGAAGAGGTGGCCGAGACCAACCCCGAGGCCATCGCCAGGATCCACATCGACCCGGTGAGGGGGCTCGACGAGGAGCAGGCCCGCGAATGGGTCGACCGGGCCAGCCTCGACCCCGACGCCCGCGAGCAGACGGCGACGCTCCTCGTGCGCCTGTACCACTGTTACGTCGAGGGCGACTGCGACCTGGCCGAGATCAACCCGCTCATCCTGACCCCAGAGGGCAAGGTGCACGCGCTCGATGCCAAGGTCACGCTCGACGAGAACGCATCGTTCCGCCACCCCGAATGGGAGGAGTTCGAGGACGATTCCGACATCGACCCGCGGGAGAAGATGGCCAAGGAGAGGGGCCTCAATTACATCGGCCTCTCCGGTGACGTCGGCATCATCGCCAACGGAGCCGGCCTCGCCATGTCGACGCTCGACGTCGTGACGCAGGTGGGCGGCTCGGCCGCCAACTTCCTTGACATCGGCGGTGGGGCCAATGCCGACGTGATGGCGGCCGCGCTCGAGGTCATCAACGCCGACCCCGCGGTCAAGTCAATCTTCGTCAACATCTTCGGCGGCATCACGCGCGTCGACGAGGTGGCCAAGGGCATCATCGAGGCCATGGGCCGGGTCAAGCTGAGCTCCCCGGTGGTCATGCGTCTCGACGGCACGAACGCCGAGGAGGGCCGCGCACTGCTGCTCGACCACCTCTCGGATTCGCTCATCGCCGAGCCCACCATGCTCGACGCCGCCCGGCGCGTCGTCGCGCTGGCCAAGGCGTAACCCGAGTCACCACGACGCATCAGGACTGAGAGGACAGAACGTGAGCATCTTCGTCGACGAGACGACCAAGGTCGTGATCCAGGGCATCAGCCCGACGAGCCAAGGGCTCTATCACGGCTTGCGCAACAAGGCGTACGGCACCAAGGTCGTGGCCGGGACCAACCCCAAGCGCGGGGGCGAAGAGATCGAGGGCATCGCGGTCTACGCCTCGGTGGCCGAGGCGGTGAAGGAGGCCGGAGCGACAGCGTCGTTCATCAGCGTGCCGCCGCGTGGTGCGGCCGACGCCATCATTGAGGCCGCCGAGGCAGGCATCGCCTTCATCGTGTGCATCACCGAGGGCATCCCGGCGCAGGACGAGGCGGTGACCTACAACCGCCTCGTAGAGGACTTTCCCAACACTCGACTGCTCGGACCGAACTGCCCAGGAATCATCAGCCCCGGAAAGTGCAACATCGGCATCACGTCGGGCGACATTGCCCTGGCGGGCGGGCCGGTGGGCATCGTGTCGCGGTCGGGCACGCTGACGTACCAGGCGCTGCACGAGCTCTCGCAGCAGGGCATCGGGCAGACCACCTGCGTGGGTATCGGCGGTGACCCCGTGCCCGGCACGAACTTCATCGACTGCCTCGAGGCCTTCGAGAAGGATCCCGAGACGAAGGCGGTCATGATGATCGGGGAGATCGGCGGCTCCGAGGAGGAGCGGGCGGCCGAGTTCATCGCAGCCAACGTGACGAAGCCGGTGGCGGCCTACATCGCGGGCGTCACGGCGCCCCCGGGGCGCAAGATGGGCCACGCCGGCGCCATCATCTCGGGCTCGTCGGGGACGGCTCAGGCCAAGATGGACGCGCTGTCCGCGGCCGGAGTGGCTGTGGCGCAGAACCCGACCGAATGCGGGGAGAAGATGGTCGCCATCGTGCGGGGGCTCGCCTAGAACCACCCGCACGATGGCGTGCGTCGCTCGCCTACGCGGCGACCGCCTGGGCCGGCGCCGCGCTGAGCTCAGCTCCGGCGCCCGGATCCGGGTCTCCGCCGAGCGTGCCGCGTGACTGCTTGACCGCGATCACGATGCCGGTGGCCAGGAGCCAGATGGGCAGGCCGAAGATGAAGGCCAGGAAGCTGAGCGGCCCGGCCATGCCGACCACCGCCACCAGGATGGAGTACCACCCGAGCCGCTTGGGCAACGGGGCGACGTCACGGTTGAGCAGGATGGCGAGGCCGGTGGACAGGCTCAGGAAGACCATGCCGGCCAGCAGGAGCAGTTCGTTGTTCTGGCTGTAGAAGTTGAGGAAGTGCGCCAGCGCGAACTGGTGGTTGTGCGACGCCATGATGAGCGTGACCTGGAAGCTGCCCGCAACGATGACGCCCGCGACCAGCAAGATGCCCGAAGCGAAGGCGATGTTGGGCCACAGCTTCTGAGAACCGGCCTGGACGAGCACCGTACGCAGCTGGGTCACGAAGACGAGGAGCAGGAACAAGGCCAGTCCGACCAACCAGATGCTGGCCCACTGCCCGTTCACGTGCGTGTTGTACCAGTGCGCCACGGAGATGCCCGACGCATTCTCGCCCGGCGTGCCACTCCCGAGCGGTCCGAACGTGACGAAGAACAACGCTGCGGCCACCAGACCGATCAGCCACAGCCAGCGATTCACGCTGGAATCCTTCATTGCAGTGCCTCCCTTTTCCGTCCTACCGGACGTCTGGGAGCGTGATCGCAACCGCCCGTATGGAACGATCGCCACGCTCCACTACCAATTCTCAGCCATAGCTTCCGCCCCTCGGTGGTCACGCAACAGGGCACTAGTACCCGAGTCCCTCCGGGGTGCCAGCACACCCCCAGGCCTGGAAGGCCGGCCCGGAAAGGCCCGAGAAGGGTCTTGAGTCCCAAGTCGGAACGGTGGTCGGCTCAACTAGATTGGCGGCGTGCGTCTCGCAGTCCTTGTCTCGGGTTCCGGGACGATCCTGCGGGCCATGTTCGACGCCGGGCTGCCGGTGACCACGGTCCTGGCGGACCGTCCCTGCGATGGCCTCGCTCTGGCCGAGGAGCGCGGCGCCGCGGCCGAGCTCGTCGACCGGAAGGCCTACGGCGGCTTTGGCCCCGACTTCGACCGCGAGGGCTTCACGACGACGGTGACCGCCACGTTGGTGGCGCACCAGGTGGACCTGGTCGCCATGGCCGGGTTCGGCACCGTCATGACCGAGGTGGTGCACGACGCCTTCGCCGGCCGTATCCTCAACACGCACCCGGCGCTGTTGCCCGCGTTCCCGGGCTGGCACGGCGTGCGCGACGCGCTCGCGGCGGGCGTGCGCGAAACCGGGTGCACGGTGCACCTGGCGACGCTCGAGATGGACGCCGGGCCCATCCTGGCGCAAGGGGTCGTGCCGGTACGGGCGGACGACACCGAGGAGACGCTGCAAGAGCGGATCAAGGTCGTGGAGCGCACGCTGTATCCCGAGACGGTGGCCTGGGCGTTGGGCGAGCTCGAGGCGGGCCGCCGGATCGAGCCGAGGCGGGACGGCGCGGTTGGTAACAAAGATCGGAAGGAAGAGAAAGAAGAGGTATGGACGAGGAGATGAGCGAGTGATCGCCCTACTGTCGGTGTACGACAAGGAGGGGCTGGTCGAGTTCGCGCAGGGGCTGGTCGAACTGGGCTGGGAGCTGGTGGCGAGCGGCAACACGTCGGCCAAGCTGCGCGAAGCGGGCCTCGCGCACCGCGAGGTGGCCGAGGTGACCGGCTCGCCCGAGATGCTCGGCGGCCGGGTCAAGACGCTGCACCCCAAGATCCACGGCGGCATCCTGGCCGACCGGTCGAAGGACGAGCACGTGGCGGACCTGGCGGCCAACAGCATCGAGGCGATCGACCTGGTGGTGGTGAACCTCTATCCGTTCTCGTCGGATCCGTCGATCGAGTTGATCGACGTCGGCGGCCCGACGATGGTGCGGGCGGCAGCGAAGAACCACGCGCACGTCGGCGTCGTCACGGCGCCGGCCGACTACCCGGTCGTGCTCGAGGAGCTGCGCGCGTCGGGCTCGCTCTCCGCAGCGACGAGGCGGCGGTTGGCCCGCGCCGCGTTCGCGCACACCGCGGCCTACGACGCCGCGATCGTCGCCTGGCTCGACCGCGGCGGGCCGGCTCCCGTCACCGAGTTGGAGGGGGCGACCGAAGATGACGCGGAGGAGGCCGAGCTCTCCACCGTATTGCCGCCGACGCTGCACCTGACGCTCGAGCGCACCGACGTCCTGCGCTACGGGGAGAACCCGCACCAGCGCGGGGCGCGGTACCGGGTGGCGGGGGTATCGAGTTGGTGGGACGCCATGGAGCAGCATGGTGGCGCCGCGCTGTCCTACCTCAACATCTTCGACGGCGACGCCGCCTGGCGCCTGGTCCACGAGTTGGCGGCGGACGCAGGTGAAATTGGGAGTGGGGAGGTGGCGGTCGCCATTATCAAGCACGCCAACCCGTGCGGCGCCGCGGTGGCCGGCGACCTGATCACCGCCTACGAGCGTGCGCTCGAGTGCGACCCGATGAGCGCGTTCGGCGGCGTGGTGGCCATCGGTGGCCACGTGACCGCTGAGGTGGCCGAGGCGATCGCGACCGGGCCACAGGCCGACGTCATCATCGCCGCGTCCTATGCGCCCGAGGCGGTCGAGCGGCTGGTGAAGCGGCGCAAGGCGACGCGGCTGTTGTCGGGGCCCGCCCCCGAGCGCGCCGTGCGCCAGCTGCGCAGCCTCGGCGCCAGTGTCCTGGTGCAGGACGTCGACACCTTCGTCTCGCCGCGGGCGTCGTGGCAGGTGGTCACCAAGCGAGCGCCCAGCGAGGACGAGTGGCGCGACCTCGTCCTGGCCTGGCGGGTGTGCGGTCGCACGACGTCCAACGCCATCGCCATCGTCACGGGCGGCCAGGCGGTGGGGGTGGGCGCGGGCCAGCAGTCGCGCGTGGTGGCGGCGGAGATCGCCGTGCAGAAGGCCGGCGAGCGGGCCAAGGGCGGCGCCGGGGCCAGCGACGCCTTCTTTCCCTTCCCGGACGGGCTGCTCGTGCTCGCGGACGCCGACGTCACCGCGGTGGTCCAGCCCGGGGGCTCGGTGAAGGACGGCGAGGTGGTGGCGGCCGCCGACGCGGCCGGTCTGGCCATGGTCCTGACCGGCGAACGGCACTTCAAGCACTGATGGCGGCGATCCTGCTCGACGGTGAGTCGGTTGCCGCACGGATCAAGGCGGAGGTGGCCGACCGCGCCGCGACGCTGGCCACCGAGGGTGTCCACGTGGGGCTCGGCACGATCCTGGTGGGTGACGACGCGCCGAGCGCGCGCTACGTCGCGCTCAAGCACGAGGACTGCGCGGCGCTCGGTATCTACTCGGCCGGCGAGCACCTGCCGGCCACGGCGACGCAGGCCGAGGTGCTGGACGCCATCGCGCGCTTCAACGCCGACCCCAAGGTGAGTGCCTACCTGGTCCAGCTGCCGCTGCCGGCCGGGCTCGACGAGGAGCAAGCGTTGTTGGCGGTGGACCCGACCAAGGACGCGGACGGGCTGCACCCGGTGAACCTCGGCCGCCTCGTCCTCGGGTCGCCGGGGCCGTTGCCGTGCACGCCGGCGGGGATCGTCGAGCTCCTCCACGCGTACGACGTCCCGGTCGAGGGCCGCCAGGCGGTGATCATCGGCCGCGGCGTGACCATCGGCCGGCCGCTGGCCAACCTGCTCACGCTCAAGCGGCCCGGCCTCAACGCCGCCGTGACCGTCGTCCATACCGGGGTGGCGCGCGAGGACATGGTCCGCATCGTGCGGACGGGCGACATCGTGGTGGCGGCGGCCGGCCAGCCGCACGTGCTCACGCCGGACATGGTCAAGCCTGGCGCGGCCGTCGTGTCGGCCGGCACCAGCTTCGAGGGCAAGAAGCTCATCCCCGACGCCGACCCCGACGTGGCCGAGGTGGCCGGCTGGATCACGCCGCGCCTCGGCGGGGTGGGTCCTATGACGCGTGCCATGCTGTTGCGCAACGCTTTGCGGGCGGCGGAACTGTCCGCCCGGTGAGCGCCGTGCTCGGCGCGGCGACCGCAGCAACCGCATCGACTGCACCCAGGGAGAAGCAGACCAAGTGAGCGAACGCGAATACTCCGAACGGCCGTGGGGCAATTACACAGTTCTCGATGACGACGCGCCGGACCACAAGGTCAAGCGCCTCGTGGTGCACCCGGGCAAGCGCCTCAGCTACCAGCGCCACTCGAAGCGGGCGGAGCACTGGTTCATCGTGGCGGGCACGGCGCAGGTGACGCTCGATGGCCGCGTGGTCGAACTGACGCCGGGCCAGTCCATCGACATCCCGCTGGAGGGCGCGCACCGCGTCGGCAACGCGGGGGACACCGACGTGGTGTTGATCGAGGTGCAGCACGGGACCTACTTCGGCGAGGACGACATCGTCCGCCTGGAGGACGACTTCGGCCGGCTCGACGAGGGGGCGGGGAAGGCGGCCCCGTGACGCGGATCGCCGAGTTGCTCGAGGCCGGCCCGACCTACTCGTTCGAATTCTTCCCGCCGAAGAACGACAAGGAACTGACGACGCTGGCGCGCACGATCGCCGAGCTGCAGCCGCTGGAACCCTCCTTCGTCTCGGTCACGTACCGCGGCGGGGCGGAATCGCGACAGCGCACGTTCGACCTCGTCTCGGGCATGCTCCACACGACCCGCCTGAACCCGATGGCCCACCTCATCTGCGTGGCGCACTCCCGGTTGGAGCTGGCCGACATCTTGGTGGCGCTGCGCAAGGCGGGGATCGAGAACCTGATGGCGCTGGGCGGCGACCCGCCGACGGACCCCGACGCCGCGGCCGGGGAGCTGGCCTACGCCACCGAGCTGGTCCAGCTGGCCCGCGCCATCGGAGGGTTCTCCATCGGGGTGGCCGCCCACCCGGCCGGCCACCCGCGCTCGGCCGACCTGCCGAGCGACCGCGACTACCTGGCCGCCAAGCTGGCCCTGGCCGACTTCGGGGTGACGCAGTTCTTCTTCGAGGCGTCGGAGTACGCCGGGCTCATGGCCGACCTGCGCGATCGGGGCGTCGACACGCCGGTGCTGCCGGGCATCCTGCCCGTCACGTCGCTGTCGACCATGGGACGGCTGGGTGCCATGGGTGCGGCCGCGCCGGCCTGGATGCAGGAGCGCCTGCGCGCCGCCGACGAGCGGGGCGGTGCCGACGCGGTGCGCAAGGAGGGCGTGGTGCTGGCCACCGAGCTCTGCTCGCACCTCCTCGAGTCCGGCGTGCCGGGGCTGCACTTCTACACGTTCAACACCTCGAGCGCGACCCGCGAGATCTACGCGGCGCTGGGACTGGGGCCGGACAGCAACTCCTGAGCCGGCCTCCTGGCGACCTTGCTAGGCGGGCGCGTCGGCGAGCACAACCCCGAGTATCGGGAGGAACAAGTCGCGGGTAAGGAGGCGCTGGCTTTCGAAGCCGTCCTCGGCCGGCGTGCGGCCGCACTCGCAGACGACGACGACGAGGTCGACGAGCGGCAGGAGTGCCGCCCCCTCCCGAGACGCCAGGAGGGGTGCCTCGAGGACCAGGTCGTCGACGACCTTGTGCGCCGCGCCAGCGAACTGGCCAAAGCCGCGCAGCAAGCCCTCGCTCGTCGAATACAGCTGACCCAGCGCCAGGCTCGAGACACCAGGGATCCACGACGGCCGCGCCCGGGAGACGATGGCCTCCGGTGTCGTGGGACCGTCGCCGTTGTCCGACGGCGCGTGCGAACCGTTCCCCGCTTGCTCCGCCTGGAGCCCGCGCGTCGTCGCGACCATGACGCGGTCGCCCGAATCGGCGAACACGGCGGCCAGGTTGACGGCGACGTAGGAGCGGGCGGGCTCGTCGCGCGCCGACGTGATCAAGATGGTGAAGGATCGGGGTCCCGGGTCCCCCTGTGCGGGGTCGCGGTCGTGGCGCATCACCCGCTCGATGTGCGCCGCCAGCTGGCGATAGGCCTTTGAGGACGCCGAGTCGGGATGGCTCGCCACCTCGACGTCGGGTTCGGCGCCCGTGTCGTGGGGCGTCGCGAGCGGGATCTCGGCGGTGACCGGCAGCCCGAACGCCTCCTCGGCGCGCTCGCGGCTCTGGATCCGCCGACTGAAGCGGCGGGACACCCGGGTCACGATGACGGCGCGGGTTCGGCGCACTGCCCGCCGGTGTCGGACCGGGCCACCAGTTCACGGTCCCAGGACATGTCCGTTGATGCTAACTCCGGTTGCGATTTGACCCGCGCCATCGCGGCCGGTCCTCTCGCCGGAGCGGGCTTATGCCGTCTTCAAAACTGGTTGCTCGGGATCGGCCGCCGACACCACCGCAGCGACCGGATGCGCGGTGACCTCACTCCTGAATTCAGCGACGTCTTCGAGGGTTCGTCCCGCCGGCTCGGGGAGGAGCTTCGTGACGGCAAAACCGAGGACAGCCGCCACGCTGGCGACGGCAAGGAGACCGCGCAATCCAATCTGGTCCTGGAGGACGGGGACGAGAAACACTCCGACGAAGGCACCCAATTTGCCGATGCCTGCCGCGACGCCATGGCCTGTCGTCCGCATGCTCACGGGAAAGACCTCGGAGGGAAGGACGAACGTGGTCATATTCGGCCCGAACTGAATGAAGAAGTAGCTCAGTCCGAAGATGGCCAGGAAGGGTGCCACCTGTTGGGTCAACGCGGGGACGATCGCCAACACGACGAAGCACATGGCCATGACCGAGAACCCGATGAACTGGAGTTGGCGGTGCCCGATCCGATCCATCTTCTTCACCGCCAGCATGTAACCGGGTACGGCGAAGACGACGAACATGCCGAGCGACCACAGCAACTTCGTCTCCAAGGTGGCCGTCGGGTTCACGTCCTTCAAGATGGCGGGCAATGAGAGCGTGTTCCCGTAGTAGGCGTAGTCAAAGAGGAACCACGCCCCCGCGGTCCCCAAGAGGAGCTTGAGCATTCGAGGATCGGTCAGGAACGCGCCGAGCTTCAGCCGCCCGGGGACCGAGCCGGCTCGAGTCGGCTCTGCGACGACCCCTTCGGAGAACTGCTCCAGATTGTTGGCGGCTCGGTCGTGCTCGCCCTGCACCTGCGCCAGGTAGCGAGGCGACTCGGGCATCTTGGAACGCAGGTACACCACGGCGGCAGCGGGCACCGCACCCAGACCGAGCAGGATGCGCCAGGTCAAAGAGTGGCCAAGGCCGGACGAGAGCAGGATGAGCGCGACGAGCGGGCCCACGATCAGACCCAACGCCTGCATGGAGAACACCAGGCCGACGAGGCGCCCTCTGTCGTGGCGGTTGGCGTACTCGCTCATGAACACCGCAGAGACGGGATAGTCGCCGCCGATGCCCAGGCCCAAGACGAGCCGGGCGATCACCAAGAGAATGAAGCTGGGCGCCAGGGCTGAGCCGATGGCTCCGAAGATCATGACCACGGCGACGGTCACGTAGACCTTCTTGCGACCGATGAGGTCTGCGACGCGCCCGAAGGCGAAGGCGCCGAGGAAGGCACCGAGAATGGCGGCCCCGGTGACCCAACTCGTCTGCAGGGTGCTGAGGTGCCACTGCGTTTTGACGAGGGTCGCTGCGGTGCCGATCACGAAGAGGTCGTACGCATCGGTGAAGAACCCGACGCCCGAGATGATCACCGTCCGTCGATGGAACTTGCTGGTGGGAGCGTCGTTCAGGAGGTCGGCCACCGTCGGACGATCCTGATCTGGGAGTCCGGGTGGCGGGGCGCCCACAGCGGGCACGGACTCCTGCTGCACAGGACCCCCAGAGAGCACCCGCCAACTGTTGCCGTCTCGGGTAATCCCAAGACCACACAAAGGTGAACGTTGCGCGAACACTGCGCGAACTTTCGGTGCTCTCCTGGCCGCGGCAAGCTCTCGACCTGGAATCGAAGTGTGGTCTAGTGGGTAGCATAGTGGGTATGGCCTACGTGGTGGCCCGGCCCAAAGAGCGCTACGAGATCCGTGAGTCCGTCCACACCCCCAAAGGCCCGCGGGCGCGCTCGCTGGCGAACTTCGCCACCCTGACCGACGAGGTGCTCGAGACCGCCCAAAGCCGGGCCAGCCGCCCGTTCGACGCCTCGGCCGTGCGCGCCTCGGCCCGGCGGGCTGGTTCCCCCGTGCGGCGCAGCCGCCGAGGCCACGAGCGGGCCGCCTCGCCCCTGACCCGGGCCGACGCCCGTCGCTTCGTGGCGGCGTCGCGCCGGATGGCCCGCTCGCTGGACCCCGAGCCGCCCCGGACCGGCGACCCGGGCCGCGAGGCGGGAGATGCCCTCATCGACCTCCTCGGGTTCGTGGCGCAGATCGCGCCCTTCCGGCCCGAGGCCGACCTCGAGCCGCTCCGTTTCCCGCTGCTGGCCCGGCTCCGCCAGGCGCAGCGGCAACCCCAAGAAGGGGTTCGCCGGTGACGAGCACGCGCGGCGCGGCAGGGGCCGGCCGCGGACAGTTCGGCAACCTCGTCCCCAAGATCGTCTCGCTGCACGAGATGCTCGAGTCTGTCGGCGTGCCACACCAGTTCGGGGGCGCGATCGCGCTCGCCTGGTACCGCAATCCGCGGGCGACGACAGACATCGATCTGAACGTGACGCTCTCCCCGCTCGCGGCCGAGCCGGTCCTCGGTTTGTTCTCTCGGCTCGGCGTCACCGTCACGCCGAAGGACCGGGCCGTCGTCGCGCGCGACGGGCAGGCCCGCTTGGACTGGGACGGTTCGGCTCTCGACGTGTTTTTCGCGACGATGGACATGCATCTCGAGATGGCCGAGTACGCGCGCCGGGTTCGCTTCGGGCCCGTCGACATCCCGATCCTCGCCCCCGAGCACCTCGTCGTCTGCAAGGCGATCTTCGATCGGCCGAAGGACTGGCTCGACATCGAGGAGGTGCTGGCCTGGGGCACCGAGGTCGACGCCACGCTCACGCTCGGCTGGGTGGGCGAGATCCTCGGCCCGGCGGCACCCCAGTACGGACGCCTCGCCGCCCTCTTGCAGGGCTGAGGAAGCGGATCCGGCCCGAAAAGCGGCGTTTCGAGCAGGCTCGGCGTTCCCGATTGGGACCCCTCGCCGCCGACCCCTAGCATCCCGTTCATGGCAGAACTGATCCGCATGGGCACCGACGGACTCGTCGTGCCCGAGGAGCCCATCATCCCCTTCATCGAGGGCGACGGCACCGGCGTCGACATCTGGCCGGCCGCCAAGCTGGTCCTCGATGCCGCCGCCGCCAAGCACGGCCACAAGGTCGCCTGGAAGGAGGTGCTGGCGGGCCAGAAGGCCTTCGACGAGACGGGCGATTGGCTGCCCGAGGACACGGTGGCGGCCTTCCGCGAGCACCTGATCGGGATCAAGGGCCCGCTCACCACGCCCGTCGGCGGCGGCATCCGCTCGCTCAATGTGGCGCTGCGCCAGATCCTCGACCTCTACGTGTGCCTGCGACCCGTGCGCTGGTTCGCCGGCGTGCCGTCGCCCGTGCTGCACCCGGAATTGGTCGACATGGTCATTTTCCGGGAGAACACCGAGGACGTCTACGCCGGCTACGAGGTCGAGGAGGGCACGCCCGAGGCCGCGAAGCTCACCGAGTTCCTGCGGACCGAAATGGGCTGGCCCATCCGCGACGGCTCGGGCATCGGCATCAAGCCCATCTCGGAGATGGGCTCCAAGCGCCTCATCCGCGCCGCCATCGAATACGCGCTCGACCGCAAACGCCGCTCGGTCACCCTCGTGCACAAGGGCAACATCCAGAAGTTCACGGAGGGCGCGTTCCGCCAGTGGGGCTACGACCTCGTGCGCGAGGAGTTCGCCGACGTGGCCGTCGGCTGGGACGATTGCGGCGGCGAGCCGGGCGACAAGTTGCTCGTGAAGGACACCATCGCCGACATCACGCTGCAGCAGGTGCTGACCCGGCCGTCGGACTTCGACGTCATCGCGACGACGAACCTGAACGGTGACTATCTCTCCGATGCCCTGGCCGCCCAGGTCGGCGGCATTGGCATCGCCCCGGGGGCCAACATCAACTACGTGACCGGCCACGGGATCTTCGAGGCCACGCACGGGACGGCACCGAAGTACGCCGGCCAGGACAAGGTAAACCCGGGCTCGGTGCTGCTGTCGGGCGTGCTGATGTTCGAGCACATCGGCTGGAACAACGCCGCCGCCGATATCGTCCAGGCGCTGGAGGCCACGATCGCGGACAAGGTGGTCACCTACGACTTCGCGCGGCTGATGGACGGCGCCACCGAGGTGAAGACCTCGGAGTTCGCGTCGGCCATCGTCGACCGCCTCTGAGTTGCGCCTCCGGCGGACCACACCGTTCCGACCCCACGTACCGATCTTGCTCCCCGCACAGGCACGAAAGGACCAACCCCGCATGGCATCGAAAGCCCCCGTCCACGTCACCGTCACCGGCGCCGCCGGCCAAATCGGCTACTCGCTGCTCTTCCGCATCGCCTCGGGCCAGCTCCTCGGCGCCGACCAGCCGATCGTGCTGCGCCTGCTCGAAATCGAGCCCGCCCTCAAGGCGCTCGAGGGCGTGTGCATGGAGCTCGACGACTGCGCCTTCCCGCTGCTGCATGACATCGTGGCGACGTCGGACCTCAAGACGGCCTTCGACGGCACGAGGTGGGCCCTGCTCGTCGGCTCGGTGCCGCGCAAGGGGGGCATGGAGCGGGGCGACCTGCTCAGCGTGAACGGCGGGATCTTCAAGCCGCAGGGCCAGGCCATCGCGGCCAATGCCGCTTCCGATGTGCGGATCCTGGTGGTTGGCAACCCCTGCAACACCAACTGCCTGATCGCCCGGTCCAACGCGCCAGAGGTGCCGGCGGAGCGCTGGTTCGCCATGACCCGCCTGGACGAGAACCGGGCCAAGGCGCAGCTGGCCCGCAAGGCCGGCGTGCTCATGGGCGACGTCTCGCGCGTGGCGATCTGGGGCAACCACTCGGCCACGCAGTACCCCGACTTCGCCAACGCGTTGGTCGGAGGCAAGCCGGCGACCGACGTGATCACCGACGCGGAGTGGTTGCGGGGCGACTTCATCACCACGGTGCAGAAGCGTGGCGCCGCCATCATCGAGGCCCGCGGCTCCTCCTCGGCCGCCTCGGCGGCGTCGGCCGCCATCGACACCGTGGTCAGCCTCCGCACCGCGACGCCCAAGGGCGACTGCTTCTCGGTCGCCGTCGCCTCGGACGGCCAGTACGGCGCGCCCGAGGGCCTGCAGTTCGGCTTCCCGGTGACGGCCGACGGCAAGGGCGGCTGGTCGGTGGTCGAGGGGTTCACGCACGACGACTTCGCCGCCGAGCGCATCAAGATCACCACCGATGAGCTGGAGTCCGAGCGCAGTGACGTGAGGGGCCTCGGCCTCATCGGCTAGCGGCGTCTGGCCCGACCGGGTTGCGGCCGGGGACGGTCCCCGTCACCGGCTGTTCGCACCCGGGAAACGAGGGCGAAACACAACCCTGGCACCGTGGGCAGGCGTGGGAGACCTCTTCGAGGGCTATGGCGAGACTGCGCGCGGTCTGACCATGGCGGCCTTCGACGAGATGGTCGATCGGGAGGGCGCGGCCCGCGCGCAGTACGCGGCGGTTGCCTCTTCGCTGGCCGAGATGGGCCCCGAGGACGTGTCGGCCCGCGCCTCGCGCGTGGCGAGGGCGTTCATGGACCAAGGGGTCACCTTCGATCTCGACGGCGAGGAGCGGCCGTTCCCTCTCGACGTCGTCCCGCGCATCTTCACCGCGTCGGAGTGGACCAAAGTGGCCCAGGGGGTGGTGCAGCGTGTCCGGGCCCTCGAGCTATTCCTCGCGGACATCTACGGCGCGGCGCGCATCGTCAGCGACGGCCTCGTGCCGCACGAGGTCGTGACGAGCTCTCCGGGCTATGTCCGAGCCGCCTACGGCTTGTCGCCGCCGAACAACGTCCGGATCCACGTCGCGGGTATCGACGTCATTCGCGACGAGGAGGGCGAGTTTCGTGTCCTCGAGGACAATCTGCGCAGCCCCTCGGGCGTCAGCTACGTCCTGGCCAATCGGACCGCGATGGCGCGTGTGCTGCCCGAACTGTTCTGGGGGCAGCCGATCCAGATGGTGACCGACTATCCGGCCCACCTCATCAACGCGTTGCGCCGGTCTGCGCCGGCGTCGGTCCAGGACCCCACGGTCGTCGTGCTCACCCCGGGGGTCCACAACTCGGCTTTCTACGAACACGCCCTCCTGGCCCGGCTGATGGGCGTGCACCTGGTGGAGGGGCGTGACCTCGTGTGTCACGGGACCGACGTCTTCTTGCGCACCACCGAGGGCGAGGTGCCGGTGCACGTGATCTATCGGCGCATCGACGACGACTACCTCGATCCGCTCCAATTCCGGCCCGAGTCCCTGGTGGGGTGCCCGGGCGTCATCAATGCGGCCCGGGCGGGCCGGGTGACAATCGCCAACGCGGTAGGGAATGGAGTGGCGGACGACAAGCTTGTCTACTCCTACGTGCCGGCGATGATCCGCTACTACCTCGGCGAGGACCCGATCCTGCAAAACGTGGAGACCATGCACCTGGTCGAGGACACCGCCCGCAAGGAGGCCCTGGCGCGCCGGGACGAGCTCGTCTTCAAGCGGGTCGACGGCTCGGGCGGCAAGGGGCTGGTCATCGGCCCGGTTGCCAGTGGGGCTGAGCTCGATGAGCTCGTGCTCGACGTGGAGGCCGACCCCCGTCAGTGGATCGCCCAGCGGGTCGTCGCCCTCTCGACCTCACCGACCTGGGTGGACCACTCCATGGTGCGTCGGCATGTCGACCTTCGCCCCTTCGCCGTCAACGACGGCGAGGACATCTGGGTCCTCCCTGGCGGCCTGACCCGCGTCGCGCTGCGCGAGGGCGGCCTGGTGGTCAATTCGAGCCAGGGCGGCGGCTCCAAGGACACCTGGGTGGTGGGCGGCGGAATGACCACACCGGTGCTCCCGGCGCGGCAGCCCGTTCCGCCACTGGCCGGCCCGCCGATGGACTCGGGTCCCTTGGCAGAGACCGAGCACGGGGTGCAGCAGCAACAGCAACAGCAACAGCAGCACCAGCAGCCCGGAGAGCCGGCGTGACCCAGGCCCTCCTCAGCCGTGTGGCGGAGTCGATCTTCTGGGTGGGTCGCTACGTCGAGCGGGCGGAGGGGACGGCGCGCATCCTCGATGTCTCGCTCTACCAGGCGCTCGAACAGGGCGACCTCGACGGTGCCCACGCCGCCCGACGCCTCCTCGCCGTCATGGGCTTGCCCGATTCGGGCGCCGAGACGCTCTGGCAGGCAACGCGGCGCTTGGCCACCGACCCTGGCAGCCGTTCCTCGATCGCCGGCGCACTCGCTGCAGCGCGGGAGAACGCCCGCGCCGTCCGCCACGTCGTGCCCGTGGAGTTCTGGGAGCACATCAACGGCACCTGGGCCGCGCTCCCAGTCCAGTGGGCGGCGAGCGAGCGCGCCGGGCCGGCCGCCTTCTTGTCCTACGTCAAGACGCAGTGCGCCTCGATGATGGGCCTGGCCGACACCTTGATGAGCCGCGACCAGACGTGGCTCTTCTTTACCCTCGGTCGTTGCCTCGAGCGCACCGACGTCGTAGCCCGCCAGTTGGCGACGGTCGCGTTCGACGAGGTCTTCGAGAGCGGCCTGGTGATCCTGCTGCGCTCCTGCGGCGGGTACGAGCCGTATCTGCGCTTGTCCCAGGGGATGGTCGAGTCGGGACGCGTCCTCGACTTCCTGCTCCGCGACCGGCTCTTCCCCCGCTCGGCCTTCGCGTCACTCACTCTGGCCGAGGATTGCCTCGACCAGATCAACGCGGGGCGCGACGGCTCATGGGACGACGCCCGCGGCCTGGTCGGGCTGGCCCGGGCCGAGCTGGAGTATTCGGCCCCCGCCAGCCTGCGCCGCGGTCTCGAGACCCGGCTCGAGCGATTGCAGGCGTCGATCTCGGCGGTCAGCGACGCCGTGACCCGGCGCTATTTCGCGCAAGACCTGCCCACCCAGTGGCGGCAGGGAGGGGGCGGATGAGCCGGGCCGACTCGTGGCGCCTACGGGTCTCGCACGAGACCCGCTTCGAGTATGACGGCCTGGCGCGCGCCTCGTACAACGAGCTGCGGCTCACGCCGCGCACCGAGCTCAGGCAGACGGCGCTCGAGTCGCGGGTCGTGACCGTGCCGCCCGCCCCGCAGTACGGCTACGTCGACTACTGGGGCACGCACGTCGTTGCCTTCAACGTCGACCGTGGTCACGACCGGCTGTCCATCACCGGCACCTCGCTGGTCGACACCCAGCCAGCCGACCAACCCGCCGACGCCAGCTGGGGCGAGGTGGCGGACGCGTCCACCATCATGGCAGACCACCTTTCGCACCACCTCTTCACCGCGCCGGGTCCCGAGCTGGCCGCGATTGCGGACGACCTACGGGCCGCCACCCCGCTGGCGACGGCGCGACAGATCATCGAATGGACCCAGGGCGCGTTGCGCTACGTGCGCGGCGTGACCTCCGTGCACACCTCGGCGAACGAGGCGTATGCCGACGGCGCGGGCGTGTGTCAGGACTTCGCGCACCTGACTCTGTCCCTGGCCAAGAGGAGCGGGCTGCCGTCGCGCTACGTCTCGGGGTATTTCCATCCCGAGACCGATGCCACCGTCGGCGAAGAGGTGACCGGCGAGACCCACGCGTGGATCGAAATGTGGACCGGGTCGTGGTGGGGCTACGACCCCACCAACGACTGCGAGGTGGGGGAACGCCACGTCGCAGTCGGGCGCGGACGCGACTACGGCGACGTGCCGCCGGTGAAAGGGATCTACGCCGGGAACGCCGAACACACCATGCGCGTGGGCGTGCGCATCACGCGGCTGCACTGAGCCATGCTGGCCCCGTGCTGACCCGCCTCCGCCTCTGGCTGCCCGACGCCCCCGGAACCCTCGGCGCCGTGGCGGCCGAGATCGGGGCGGCCAAGGGCAACGTGGTCGGCCTCGAAGTGCTCGAGCGCGAGGCCGGCGTGGCCATCGACGAGATGGTGGTGGAGCTTCCCGACGACCCCGACGCCATCGACGCCGTGTGCCGTGGCGTGCGCAATGTGCCGGGCGTCGGCGTCGAGGAGGTCACCGAGCTCGTCGGCGAGGCGGCTGACCGGGAAGACAGCGTCCTGGCCGCTGCCGCTGTCATCGTCGCCGCCTCGACCCCGGACGCGGTGCGCACCGCGCTGGTGTCCCGCCTCCGCGCGCTGTTCGGCCTCACCTGGCTCGCCGTGGCGGACGAGCCACTCACCCGCTTCGTCGAGGTGCACGGCGACGCCCCCACGCCGGCGTGGGTGGCCGCCTTTGCGGAGGGCGCGCGTAGCGGGGCCGACCCGGCGAACGACACCACCGGGTCCGGTGTCTTCGTGGAGTTCGTGTCGGGAACGGGGCTCGCCGTCTGCGGGGGGCGGACCGTCGCCATCCGGCGCCGTGAGCGTCATGAGATCGCGCTGCTGGTGACGGTGGCGGCGCGGTTCATGGACGCACTGGGCGGCCGAGGCCGCGGCTGAGCCGATTCCGTCCCGCCGCCTAACCTCCGCTCCGTGGTGCGCATCGGTTTCGTCGGCTCCGGACTGATCGCCTGGGCCCACGCGTTAGGCCTGCAGGCGATGATCGACGGGGGCGTGTTGGACGCGTCGATCGTCGCCGTCCACGACCCCCACCAACGCCGGGCCGAACGTTTCGTCGAGGCCGTCGGTGCGCCCGGCGCCGCGGCCGTCGCTGACGCCAGCGAAGTGGCCGCGCGCGCCGACGCGGTCTATGTCTGCACGCCGACCGCGGCCCATCGGGCTGCCGTCGACGAGGCGCTCGCTGCCGGCTGCGCCGTGTTCTGCGAGAAGCCGCTCGACCGCGACCTGGCCCGGGCCACGGCGCTGGTCGAGGCGGTCACGGCGGCGGGCGTGACCAGCCAGTGCGGCCTCGTCCTGCGCAGCGCGCCGGTGTTCCGCTCGTTGCGGGACCTCATCGCACAGGGCACCCTCGGGCCACCGATGGCCGCCGTCTTCCGCGACGACCAGTACTTCCCGATCCAGGGCACCTACGCGTCGCAGTGGCGGGCCGACGTCGCCGCGGCCGGTGGTGGGTGTCTCATCGAGCACTCCATCCATGACGTCGACATCTTGCGGTTTTGCTTCGGCGAGGTGGATCGCCTCGCCGCCCGGACCGCCAACCACGCCGGCCACGAGGCCGTTGAGGACGTCGCCTCGGTCTCGCTGACCTTCGCCTCAGGCCTCGAGGCGCAGCTCACCAGCGTGTGGCACGACGTCTTGAGCCGCGGCTCGACCCGCCGGGTCGAGGTCTTCTGCCGGGAGGGCATGGTCTGGTTTGACGACGAGTTCCGCGGCCCGCTGCACATCCAGACGAGCCAGGGGACCGAGGTGCGGGCGTGCCCGTCGCCGGCCTGGGTCGACGAGCTCCCCCTGGCCCACGACGAGATGGGCCTCGCGCTCCGGGCGTACGTCGAGGCCGACCGCGGCTTCGTCGATGCCGTGACACAGGGTGGGGCCTCCGAGCCCGGCCTCGAGGTCGCGCTGGCCGCCCACCGCCTCGTCGACGCCGCCTACCGCTCCGCGGCGCAGAGCGGCGAGCCGATCGACCTGCGCCGCGAGGGTGCGACGCAAGGATGAATTCCGGGCCCTGCCGCCTCATCCAGAGGTAGGAGAACGGCGCCGAAAACCGCGTCTGAACAGGGCGGACGCCGTCCGAACCGCCTCCGGGTGGTGCTGGACGGGCGCGGTACTGTCCACTGAGAGCGGCGCCGGTGCAGTCCCGGCCCCCGGCCCCGTTCACCCGTCAGCGATCCTGAGTAGGAGACCAACGAGCGTGCGCCCTTCGCTTCGAGTGTTCAAGACGGAGCCGGTGGCGGCCAAGGTGCCAGAGGTCACGGTCCTCTTCTGGGTGATCAAGATCTCGACCACCGCGGCCGGCGAGGCGCTCTCGGACTGGTTCGGGCTGAAGCAGAACATCAGGTGGGCCTTCTGGATCGACGTCGCCATGTTCTGCACCGCGCTGTACTTCCAGTTCCGCGCCCGCCGTTACAACGCGTGGACCTACTGGTACCTGGCGCTGGCGATCGCCACCGCGGGCACGGGCGTGTCCGACACCATGCACCTCGCCTTCGGGCTGCCCTACGCGGTCACCTCGTTGTTCTGGCTCGTCGTGCTCGGCGCCGTCTTCTTCCTGTGGAACCGCAGCGAGCACACGCTCGACATCCACTCCATCACGACGAACCGGCGCGAGAAGTACTACTGGTGCGTCGTCTTCGCCACGTTCTCCCTCGGCACGGCGGTGGGGGATTTCACCGCCACCACCCTCGGCCTGGGCTACCTGTCCTCGGCCATCTTCTTCTGCGCCATCATCTTGATCCCGTGGGGCGGCTTCAAGTTCCTGCGCTTCAACGCTGTGTTCGCCTTCTGGTTCGCCTACGTGCTCACGCGGCCGATTGGCGCCTCCTTTGCCGATTACTTCAGCAAGGGCCACGACCTGAGCGGGCTCAACTTCGGCGACTGGCAGACGGCGCTCGTGTTCACCGCGGTCGTGGTCGTCCTGGTGGCCTACACGGCCAAGGCCCGCTACGACATCCAGCCCGAGGTCCGGGTCGCCGGCGGCACCTGAGCCGGGGCCGACCGGGTTGTCCGGTTCGGCCAATCGCACACCTCAACCCCACAGCGTCACGTGCGGATCGGCGATGACCCCCGAGGCCACCAGGCGCACGTAGGCGTCCGTCGCCATCACGAGCGGAAGACTGAGCAGGGCGAACTGCCCGTGCAGCGCGTTCAGTCGCGAGACCCGGGACCAGAGGCGCCGCCGCAACGGGTGCGCCGCCAGCGAGCGGCTGCCTCCGCCCACGAGATGCCGGCACGCATGACACCCCAACAAATACGCCCAGAAAGCCACTCCGTTGACGACGATGAGCCCGGTGCCCACCCCGACGCCGATCCCGCCGGGCTGGCGGAACGCGTCGACGGCGTCGGCGCTCAACATCACCGCCACCAGCACGCCGAGTGCCCACAGGTAGCGGTGCGCGTTCTGCAGCACGAGCGGGAACCTCGATTCGCCCGACTGCGTCCGCCGCGGCTCGCCCACCGCGCACGCCGGCGGTGACAGCCAGAACGAGCGGTAGTACAGCTTGCGGTAGTAGTAACAGGTCGCCCGCACGCCGATCGGCACGGCGATGACGAGCAGCGCCGGCGACACGCGCCACCATCTGCCGACGAGGACGACCGTGGCGTGCGTCCCGCAGTCGGCGGCGAGGCACGGCGAGAACAGCGGCGACACGTAGCTGCCCACCGCAA
Source organism: Acidimicrobiales bacterium (assembly GCA_036490155.1). GTDB lineage: Bacteria > Actinomycetota > Acidimicrobiia > Acidimicrobiales > RAAP-2 > Bog-473. The sequence continues at coordinate 37,530 of DASXEK010000051.1, forward strand.
AATCGCTCGTCTGCAGCCCCGCCCACAGCGCGTAGGCACTCAGGCCACCGAGAAAGACGGCCGTCCCGAGCGGCGAGAGCCACCACCGGTCCCCGCGCTCCGTCCGGCCGCCCTTGCGACCTGCCGTCCCTGCCCGGATCTGCACCTGCGTGACCGCCGCCACCAGTCCAACGTAAGGACGCGCGATTCAGAATGCAAAGACATATTTGCTTTCAACTTCATAGCTCTGCCCTATGGCGGCGCCGCCACCCCTCCATACCGCCGGGCTCCTTCCTGGGGGCTCCCGCCTCCTGACCCGTAGGGTGCCCTCCGTGGATATCCGTGCGCTGCTGCTCGAGTTCTACGGCCGGGTCCCGCCCATCGCCGAGGGGGCGGTCGACGGCCTCACCGCAGACCAGCTCGTCATGGCCCCGGCGCCGGGCGCCAACACGATCGGATGGCTCGTCTGGCACCTCACCCGGGTCCAGGACCACCACGTGGCCGAGCTCTTCGATGCCCAGCAGATCTGGACGACCGGCGACTGGGCGGCGCGCTGCGGCCTCGAGCCCGACCCGTCCAACACCGGCTACGGCCATGGGCCCGAGGAGGTGCTCTCGGTGCGACCCGACGCGCCCGACGCGCTGCTCGGCTACCTCGGCGCGGTGCACGAGCGCTCGTGCCGGCTGCTCGAGGGTGTGTCGCCCGACGAGCTCGACCGCGTCGTCGACAGTCGTTTCGACCCACCGGTCACCATGGGCGTGCGTCTCGTCAGCATCGCCGACGATTGCCTGCAGCACGGCGGTCAGGCCGCGTACGTGCGCGGTCTGCTCGGCTTCTAGGCCGGCTGCGTCAGGAGCGGCCCGCCGGCCGGGGCCAGCGTGCGTACTCCGAGTAGTGGTAGATCGTCTCGTAGCCGAGGGCGCGATAGACCGGTTCGCCCATCGGTGAGGCCTGCAAGGTGCACGACGACGCACCGCGTTCGAAGGCCAGGTTGGTGGCGCGCGTCGTGACCAGCGCGCCCAGTCCGGCGGTGCGGGCGGCGGGGACCGTGCCCACCCATTGCAGGCTGGCCACGCCGTCACTCTCGAAGACCATCGCGGTGGCGATTGCCTCGCCCGCGCGCCGGGCGACGACGATGTGGGTCGACGGATCGTCCGCCAGCACCGAAGCCTGGTCGAAGAGCTCGGGCAGCACCTCGGCGGGCATCCCGTAGGTGGCGTAGGCCGTGGCGTTGACCTCGACGAAGTCCGCCACGCCGGCCTCGTCCTCGACCCACTCCACCTCGACGCCGTCCACGCCGCGGTGGGCCGGAAGGGGGGACAGGACGAGCATCTCGGGGACGGGCGCTCCGAACGCCTCCAGTCCGGCGGCTTGGCAGGCGACGCGCAGGTCCTCGTCGTCGCCTGTGTCGCGCACCTTGACGGTGAAGCCGCGGGCGAACCGTCCGAAGAACGACTCGGCCCGGCCGATCAGATCCGGGCCCGTGACTCCCTGACGACTGCGGAACGCGCCGTTGGCCACCACCGGGAGCCACGAGCCACCGGCGCACAGCACGCACCCGTCGCGCTCCTCGAGGGCGCCCCTCGCGCTCCAGCGGGTCATCGCACGGTTGAACGCAATGAGGTTGGCGTGGCCGAGCACGGCTTCGCTGGATGCAGACAGCATGCCAGCATGATGCCGCGGGCCGCCCGCTTAGCGCAGGGCGAACACCGGGTGGCGGGGGGCCTCGGCCGCCCAGTCGGCGTCACTCGAGTCCGGTGTGACGCCATCGAAGAACATGCCGGTCTCGAACTTCCAGCGCTTGAGGTAGGAGCGCAGGATCGGCAGGCTGTCTTCGACCGGGATCTCGGTCGCCGTGCAGAGTTGGCGGCGCCGCCCGAGGATCAGCACCAGGTGGCCGCCGGCGTGGCGCACGTTGCGGACCCACTGCGTCTCGCCCCGGGGGGCGACGAGGTACTGCTGCCCCTCGTAGGTGAGCAGATTGACCGGGGTGCGGTGCAGCTTCCCTGAGGTACGGCCCCGGTGCTCCAAGACACGCGAGCCCATGACGCTGACGCCGAGGCGGGTGAGTCCGTTGATCGCGGGGTTGAAGATGTGGCGGGTGAACCAGTCGGGGCGCTTGTAGTGGGCGGTAGCGGGTGAGGGGGTGGTGGGCATCGCTGCCTCCTGTTCGCGGCGGGCAATGGTTTCCATGAACAACGATCCTATGCGAGAACAATGTTCTTGTCAAGTACTTGTGTTCTCGTCCCGGAACATTCAGACTGATCCCATGGCAGCCCCCCGGACCGCCCGGACAGCCCGTGAGCGCGTGCGAGAAGAGATGACCGCCGAGATCCTGGCCGTGGCGCGTGCGCACGTGGCCGAGGAGGGCGCGGCGGCACTGTCGCTTCGCTCGGTGGCCCGGGACCTCGAGTTGGCGCCGTCAGCCCTCTACCGCTACTTCGACGGCCGCGATGCGCTCCTCAGCGCACTGATCATGGCGGCGTACGAGGCCCTGGCGGTCGAAGCCGAGCGGGCAGCCGAGGACGCGCCGCGACGCGAGGAGAGTGACGCCGAGCGCTGGCTGGAGGTGCCCCGCGCCATGCGGCGGTGGGCCTTGGCGCATCCTCATGAGTGGGGCCTGATCTTCGGTACGCCGGTGCCCGGGTACGAGGCGCCCGAGGACACGGTCGAGTCGTACGCCCGCGTGGCGATGGCCATGGTGCGCCCGGTCGTCGAGGCCAAGGAAGCGGGTCGCCTGCGGATGAAGGGCTCGCCCGTCGTCGTCTCCGACGCACTGCGCGAGGCGGTGGCGCCGGTGACCGAGGCGCTCTTTCCCGACATGCCGGTCGCGAAAGTGGTGCTGGCCGTGCAGGCCTGGAGCACCGTGGTCGGCGTCATCAGCCTCGAGGTGTTCGGGCACTGGCGCAGGACCATCCTCGATCCCGAGGCGTTCTTCGAGGCCACCATCCGCAACGTCGCGAGCCAAATCGGTCTGGTCTAGGCCGAGGACGCGGCACCAGGCGCGGTCGCGCTGGACGCGCGCCAACCACACGGTGGGGCACTACAAAAAGCAGGAGGGCGGGCCAGGCGGCCCGCCGAGGGTTATCCCAGGACGGGCAGCCTCAACTCGATCCCGGCGCTGGTGAGGAACGCCATCTTGTGTTCGAGGGCGTTCTGCCAATCGATCATGTCCTTGTCGAACTGCATGCGGTTGCCTTCTTCGCACGCGTGCTCGAGCTCGTCGAACGCCAGGTCTTCGGCGTCCAGCAGGGCCCGGTACTTCAAAAGGAAGTGGTCGTCGATCGGCTGATGCACGTCGTCCCTCCTACCGCCGGCCCGACCTTCGCGAGCCGGTCCCAAAACGATACTTCCGTCACGCGTTGTTCGCTCAGGAGTGTCGTTGGATCGCGGCCCGATTGCCATCCATTTGCAGCATCCACGGGCGCGTCGTCGCCCGGGGCGGTGGCGGACCCGCCGTCCCGAGAGGCCCTGGTCAGGGCCGATGCCCCTCCCGTTGAATCCGCTTACCAGTTCCGCCGCAAACGGTGGTAGGTGCGCGGCAACAGGGCACGGAACACCATGGCTGCGTCAATGAGCCCCGACACGCTGATCTCTAGCGAAGGTCCACCGGCCTGCGCCAGGATTCGGCGCGACACCGTGGTCACCCGGCGCCGGGTGAGGCGCGGCGGCCGGCGCAAGCCGCGCCCGAGTGCCCCGAGGCCGAGTTCGGTGGCCATGAAGGCGGGGTAGACGACGTGCATGTGCACGCCCCGGGGCTCGAGGCGGAACGACGTCGACTCGGTGAAGGCCGAGAGGGCCGCCTTCGACGACGGATAGGCCCCCGGTCCGGGAGAGGGGAGACGTCCCCCGTCGGAGGAGACATTGATCACGATGCCCTCCCCGCGCGCCACCATCGAGGGGGTGACCGCCAAGGTCGCCGCCACGGGTGCGAAGAAGTTGACGTCGAAGGCGTGGCGGAAGTCGTCCTCGCCGATATCGACGAGCCGGATACCGGGGTCTTGTGCCGCGTTGTTGATCAGTACGTCGATCGGACCGTGCGTCTTGGCGACCTGTTCGAGCACCTCGTGCAGCCCGGCGGTGTCGCTCACGTCGCACGTGCGCGTCTCGGACTCTGGAGACCGGGCGCGCATCTCCGCTGCCAGCGCGTCGAGGCGGGTCGTGTTGCGCGCCAGTCCAACCACCGTTGCGCCCGCACGGGCCAGGTCGCGGCAGAGCTGCGCACCGAGGCCGGCCGAGGCGCCTGTGACCACCGCGATTTTGCCGGCGTAGCGGTTTCCGTAGGTGGGCGGTCGGGCCTCGCGCGAGAAGCGGGAGAAAGCCACCGACGGGCGCTCAGTTCCCTGGGGCGCCGTCGTCGATCGGGTCGGTCAGGTCGTCCAGTGTCGACCCCAGGAGCGCCGCCGCCGCCGCCAGCACCTGTTGGCCCGCCACCAGCGCGGCCAGGTCGCCGCGCACGCGCACCCGCCCAGCCGCCAGGGCGTCTGCCGGGTCGAGGCGCCCGAGCGCCAACGCCAGCGCGTCGGCGTAGCCCAGGGCGATCGTCGCCGTCGCCCCGGCCGCGAGCGCACCGTCGTCGAGGGCGAGATGCGCCCGGCCCTCGGACACGGCAAGGACGACACTGACCTCGGACTCCGGACCCCGGCCGCCGCCAGCCAGATCTGCCGGGACCCCGCTCACCAGCTGGGCCACGCTGAAGGCACCGTCGGCCACGGCCAGCGAGCCCGCCCCGGCCTCCGCGACGGCGTCGGAGAGATCGAGCCCGCTCAGCGCGGCATCGAACGAGCGGACCCATTCGGGTGAGAGGTAACGGGCCATGGCGAGCGAACGATAACGAACGTATCGAGTTGGCGGGTTCGAATCAGCTGTCGGTCCGCCCCAAAAGGGCCCCTAGCCAGCAGGGATTATCGTCGGCGCCATGTCCGACGGCCCGGGAGTCGCCTCGCGGCCTCCCCCTCGGTTTCGGGACCGAATCGGTGCCATGGACGCCGCCCGCTTCGTGGGCCGGGACGACGTGCTCGGGCCACTGGGCGAGAAGCTGGCCGCGGGTGAGGCGGGGGATCTCGTGTTCGTCCACGGTGCCGGTGGCATCGGCAAGAGTGCCCTGCTCCGCGAAGTGGCCCGTCGGGCGCGGGCTCTCGCTCGACCCGTCTATTCGATCGACGGCCGGCTCATCCACTCGTCGCTCGATGGCCTCAGGGACGCCCTCGCGGCGGCGCTCGACGACGACAACCCGGTGGTAGTGATCGATTCGTTCGAACGCATGACGGCGCTCGCTGGCGCCCTGCGCGACGAGATCCTCCCCGGCATGCCCGATACGGCCGTCATCGTGATCGCCGGTCGCCAGGCTCCCGACGCCATGTGGTTCAGGGACGGGTGGGAGCACCTGGCCCGAGAGGTGAAACTGCGCCCGCTGAGCGACGCCGAGTCCACTGAACTCTTGGCTCGGCTCGGTACCACCGGGCACTATGCCGATGCGACACGGCGCTGGGCCAAGGGCTCACCGCTGGCTCTGCACATCGGTGGCGTGCACACCGAGGACGAGGGCCCGACGCTGGGCAGCCAAGGGCTCGAGGAGACGATCGTCCACCGGCTGCTCGGCACCGAGATCCACGACGTTGATCCCGAGGTCGTGGCCATCGCAGCCGTGGCGGGTGCCGTCGACCAGGGCCTGTTGACCGGGGTCATGTACCAGGGCGACCCCAAATTGGGCTTTCGGCAGCTGCGAGCGCTTTCCGTGGTGGAGCCGATCGGCCACCGCCACACGATGCATGACCTTGTGCGGGCCGCACTGCGGAGCGATCTGCGCACACGCGACCCGGTGGGCTATCGCACCCTGGTCTGCCGCATCGCCGACCACTTGTGTGAGCGCGCCCTCTCCGGCGAGCCGGCCCTGGTGTCCGACCTGGCCGCGCTCATTGAGTCCGATGCCATGCAGTGGGGGGTCAGCGACCGCTACCGGACCGACCGCCTTCGAGCCGGGGACGTCGATGACGTGACCGCCATGCTGAACCCGGCCGAAGACGCATGGTGGGCCGACGCGCGCCGCTTCTTCGAGGAGGCTCCCCAATGCGTGACCGTCGTGCGCGGCGATTCGGGACGGCTGATCGGCTTCACCATCGCGACCACCCCCGACGACGCGCCGGCGTGGACAAACGAGGATCCCATCCTCGGTCCCTGGCTGGCCCACGCCCGGAGCCACGTTCCCGACGGCAAGGCGATCGTGTGGCGCGATGCCATCAACCTGTCGAGGAGGCCCGATGGGTCGGAGGACCCCGACGTCGTGGCGCTCCTCAACGTGCCCGCCCACCTTCAGCACCAACTCCCTGTGGCTGAGGCTTTCTACGGTGTCGTGGGGTCCGACGACATCGAGCTGCAGGAGGTCTCGGCTTTGATCGGTGCCGTGCATGCAACGGAGCTCGACGTGACGTCGGCGGGACGCTCGCTGCAGTGCCACATCATGACCCACGGTCCGCGCGGCGTCGTCGGTCAGTTGCAGCAGCTCATCCACATGGAGCAGGACATTCCGCTTTCCCTCACGGCGCCGCGGCCGGTGCCCGACACCCTGGCGCGTCGCGCCCTGCGCGACTTCCACGACCCGATCGCCTTGGCGGCCTGCCCGTTGGCCGAGGTTTCCGACGTGAGCGATCGGGCCGAATACGTGCGGCAGTTGCTCCTCTCTGCAATTGAGGACGCCTTTGGGGAGTCGGCGGACGAACAGGCGCTGCGTCGGCTGGTGGAGCGGAGTTATGTCGATTCTTCGGGCGGGCATCGCCGGGCCATGTCCGAGTCCAACTTGAGCCGGACCAGTTACTACCGCCACCTCGCCGAAGGCGTCCATCGCATCGCCCTCGCCCTGGCCGACCGTCGAATCCCGCCCGCAGCCTGACCCAAGAAGTCGCTGCGGGGCGGCCGAAGCCACCCCGCCGATCCGGGGTAGTCCCGCCCGTCGGTGTGGGACCAAGTTGGGACTTACCCGGTACTGACCGGTGCGTGCACGCGTCGATACGGTGCAGCGCGAGTTGGCGCGGTTGGCGTTCCTGGCGGTGCGGTCGTCGGGACGCGACGACTCAGCCAGGGGCATTCGGCCGAGACGAGTGGGATGAGGCAATGAGATGATGCACAAGTCATTGGGCAGGTTCACCGTCGGCTTCGCGCTCGTGCTCTTTGGCGTGGGCGCCGGGCTCGGGATCCTCAACGGGGGAGCGGCCGGGGCGTCGACGACCTTCACCGTGACAACCACTCTGGACCCGGCCTTGGGCACGACCGCCTGTCCCGCCGTGGTGAACGGCGCGCAATGTTCGCTGCGCGCCGCTGTCGCGGCGGCCAACGCCACCGCTGCCGGTGCCACCGTCGACGTGCCGGCCGGTACCTACACCTTGACCATTGCACCAAGTGGCGCCGCGGCCGACAACGGCACCGGGGACCTCGACATCACCAACACCACGGGAGAGGTCGACATTGTCGGCCAGGGAACCTTGCCCGAAGACGTCGTGATCGACGGGAACGCCACCGACCGCGTCTTTGACATCGCTACGGGCGTGACGACAGAGATATCGGATCTCACCATTCAAAACGGCAAGACGTCGAGCAATGACAACAGCGGGCCGGCCACACAGAACGGCGGCGGCATCGCCACCGAAGGGACGCTGACCCTGTTGCACGTGGCCGTCGATGGAAACACGGGGGCAGGCGGTGGCGGCATCGACGTCCTCAACGCGCCGTCCACCACCCTCACGGCCGTGACCTTGGCCAACAACACCTCGGGGTCTGACGGTGGAGGCCTCGAACTCGAGGAGTCCACCACGAATGGCACGGTCACGGTCAGCTCGACCGACATCGACGGCAACACGAGCGGCGCGGGCGGTGGCGGCATCGGCGTCGATGCTGGGGACGCCCTGTCGGTCTCGAACTCGGTCATCTCGACCAACCACGCCGCGAATGCCAACAACTATGGCGGCGGTGTGCTCGTTGACGGCGTCGGTGCGACCGCCTCGCTCACCGGCGACACCATCGACAGCAACGAGGGGTTTGTCGGTGGCGGCATTGCCGTGCTCGAGGGCGCGACGACCATTGCCACGACCACCGTGAACGGCAACATCGGGGACTGGGCAGCCGCAGGCGTCTACGACGGCGACTCCAGCCCCACCGAGACGTTGACCATCAACAGCTCCACCATCAGCGCAAACACCGTGACCGAATCGATCAAACCCACCGTCACTGGCATCCCGATCGACGGCGAGGGTGGCAATGCGGGCGGCGTGCTCGTCCTCGGCTGCATCAACACGTCGTTGACGAATGACACGATCGTCGACAACTCTGCCGCGGTCGGCACCACGGTGTTCAATGCGCCCGCAGAGAGCGATGGCGGCGGATTTCTCAGCGACGACTGCTTCCCCTCTGGTCCACCTGTTTCCTCGCCCGCGATCGTGTTCCTGTACGACACTCTTGCCGACAACACGTCGGCCTTGGGAGGTGCAGGCAACCTTGCCGGGAACGACGAGGAGCAGATGGACATGACCAATTCCATCGTTGCCAATGGATCCCCGGTCTCGTGTGGCACCTTGGACCACACCCAGGAGACGTCCGGTGGCTACAACCTCTACTCGGACCCTTTGGGCGTCTGCTTTGGCTCACCGAGCGACTCGACGAGCCACGGGTCGACCGATCCCTTGCTCGGTGCCTTGGCCGACAACGGTGGTCCGACCGAGACGGAGGCGCCGCTCGTTGGCAGTCCCGCGATCGCCGCCATCCCGGCGGCCAATTGCGCTCTGACCACCGATCAGCGCGGTGAGGTCCGCCCGCAGGGCGCCGGTGGCACCTGCACCATCGGCGCCGTGGAAGAAGCGACGGGTGCCTCCGGGCCTCCCTCCGGTCCTCCCGCCGGCGGTGGTGGTGGTGGTGGTGGATCTGGTTCTGGGGGTGGTTCCGGCGGTGGGTCTGCGGGCGCCGGCGGCTCGAACAGCTTCAACCCGAACGGGTACCGGATGGCCGGCGCCGACGGTGGTGCCTTTGACTTCGGGGTCAACTTCAGCGGCTCGCTGTCCGGTCGTCGCCTCAACGCCCCCATCGTCGGCATGGCCAACGAGCCGGGGGTCGATGGGTACCTGATGGCCGGGAGCGACGGCGGGGTCTACAGCCTGGGCGGCGCCGACTACCTCGGCTCCCTGGGCGGGCAAACGCTCACCTCGCCCATCGCCGCCATTGCCGCCACGCCCGACGGTGCGGGCTACTGGTTGGTGAGCCAGTCCGGCAAGACCTTCAACTTCGGCGACGCGCCGGCCCTGCCTGCGCTGGGTCAGCTCAACCATCCGATCGTGGGGGCCGCCACGACGCCGAGTGGTCAAGGGCTGTGGCTGGTCGGCACGGACGGCGGCGTGTTCGCCCTGGGCGATGCCGTCTTCGAGGGTTCGTTGGGCGGGTTCCACCTCAATGCGCCGATTGTGGGCATCGCCCCTGCGCCGAGCGGTGAGGGGTATGTGCTGGCGGCCGCCGACGGTGGCGTCTTTGCGTTCGATGCGACCTTCCACGGCTCGGCTGCCACGCTGCACCTCAATGCGCCGATCACCGGCATCGCCGAAACCAATTCAGGCAATGGCTACTGGCTGAGTGGTGCCGACGGCGGTGTCTTCGCCTTCGGCGATGCACCCTTCTTGGGCTCCATGGCCGGCACGCGGCTCAACGCGCCGGTGGTGGGGATCCAGCATCTGGGCGCCGCGCAGAACGGCAAACCGGGCGCGGCGCCGGCCACCGGCCGCCGGCAGGCGCCCGAAGGCTCAGCCGGCCGAGGCCTCTTTGGCCGACTTCGGCTTTGCGCGCCCGGTGATCTTGCGCCCGAGCCAGGCCACCGGGTCGTAGCGGGCGTCGACCACGCGCTCCTTCATCGGGATGATGCCGTTGTCCGTGATCTTGATGTGCTCGGGGCACACCTCGGTGCAGCACTTGGTGATGTTGCACATTCCGAGGCCCATGTCGTGGGCCAGCTCGCGCCGGTCGTTGACGTCCAGGGGGTGCATCTCGAGCTCGGCGAAACGGATGAAGAACCGGGGCCCCGCGTACTTGGGCTTGTTCTCGTCGTGGTCACGAATGACGTGGCACACGTTCTGGCACATGAAGCACTCGATGCACTTGCGGAACTCCTGGCCCCGCTCGACGTCGACCTGCTGCATCCGGTAGCCGCCCTCGGGCTCGGGCCCCGGCTTGAACGCCGGCACCTTCTTGGCCACCTCGTAGTTGAACGAGACGTCGGTCACCAGGTCCCTGATGATGGGGAACGTCTTCATCGGCGCCACGGTCACCGCCTCGCCCGGGGGCAGCGTGTCCATGCGCGTCATGCACATGAGGCGAGGCAGGCCGTTGATCTCGGCGGAGCACGATCCGCACTTGCCGGCCTTGCAGTTCCAGCGGCACGCCAGGTCGGGCGCCGGGTCGGCCTGGATCCGGTGGATCACGTCGAGCACCACTTCGCCCTCGACGGCGGGCATCTCGTAGTCGGTGAACTCGCCACCGTCGGCGTCGCCCCGCCAGATCCGCATGGTCACCTTCTCGTCCGTCGCCGCGTCCGTCTCAGGCTTCTCAGCCGTGTCAGCCATGGCTCAGTGTCCTTCCTCGAAGAGCTCGCGCAGCTCGGCCGGCATCTCGGGCAGCGGCTCGGGCCCGATCGCGATGGGGGCCAGATACCCGCGCTCTCCGGTCTGGTGCTGGACGAAGTTGACCTTCCCCAACTCGGGATCCGGCCCCGGGTAATCCTCCCGGGTGTGGCCGCCGCGCGACTCCTTGCGGTTCAGCGCACCCTGGGCCACGGCGATCGACGTCGTGATCATCGACGGGAGATCGGTGGCGAGGTTCCAGCCTGGGTTGTAGGCCCGGCCGCCCTTCACCTGCACCTTGGCCGTCCGCTGCTTGAGATCCTCGAGCTTGACCAGGGCCTCCTCGAGCTCGGGCCCGGTGCGGATGATGCCCACCAGTCGCTGCATCGTCTCTTGGAGCTCGTGCTGGAGGTCGTAGGGGTTGGCGCCGTCCTCCCGCCCGAAGGGAGCGAAGGCATCGTCGATCACCGAGGCGATCTCCGCTGCGTCGACGTGCGGCGATCCGGTGCGGCCCTCGGCGAAGTCACTGGCGCCGATGCCGGCGCGCCGCCCGAACACGATGAGGTCCGACAGCGAGTTGCCGCCGAGGCGGTTCGCTCCGTGCATGCCGCCCGACGCCTCGCCGATGGCGAAGAGGCCCGGCACGGTGGCGGCCTGGGTCTCGGCGTCGACGCGCACCCCGCCCATCATGTAGTGGCAGGTTGGTCCCACTTCCATCGGCTCGGCCGTGATGTCGACGCCGGCCAGTTCCATGAACTGGTGGTACATGGAGGGGAGGCGACGCTTGATGTACTCGGGGGTGCGCCGCGAGGCGATGTCGAGGTAGACGCCGCCGTGCGGGCTGCCGCGGCCCGCCTTCACCTCGGAGTTGATGGCCCGCGCCACTTCGTCGCGCGGCAAGAGGTCGGGTGTGCGCCGGTTGTTGATGTGGTCGTCGTACCAGGCGTCGGCTTCTTCTTCGGTGTCCGCCGTCTCGGACCGGAACATGTCGGCGACGTAGTTGAACATGAAGCGCGTGCCTTCGGAGTTGCGCAGCACGCCGCCGTCGCCGCGGACGCCCTCGGTTACCAGGATCCCGCGCACCGAGAGGGGCCACACCATGCCGGTCGGGTGGAACTGCACGCATTCCATGTCGATGACGTCGGCGCCGGCCCAGATCGCCATGGCGTGCCCGTCGCCCACCGACTCCCACGAGTTGGACGTGTACATCCACGACTTGCCGATCGAACCGGTGGCGAGCACGACCGCCTTGGCGGTGAAGGCCACCATCTCGCCGGTCGGCCGCATGTACCCGACCGCACCCGAGATCCGGCCCTCGCCGTCCGCCAACAATCGGAGGATCTTGCACTCCATGAACACGTCGGTCCCCATGGACACGACCTTCTGCTGCAGCGTGCGGATCAGCTCGAGCCCGGTGCGGTCACCGACGTGGGCCAGCCGGGCGTAGCGGTGGCCGCCGAAGTCCCGCTGCGAAATCTTCCCGTCCTTGGTGCGGTCGAACAGGGCGCCCCAGCGCTCGAGCTCGTAGACCCGGTCTGGGGCCTCCATGGCGTGGATCTGGGCCATGCGCCAGTTGTTGAGCATCTTGCCGCCGCGCATGGTGTCGCGAAAGTGGATCTGCCAGGTGTCCTCTTTCCACACGTTGCCCATGGCGGCGGCCATGCCGCCCTCGGCCATGACTGTGTGCGCCTTGCCCAGCAGGGACTTGCAGATGACCGCCACCCGCAGGCCTCGCTCCTTGGCCTCGATGGCGGCGCGCAGGCCCGAGCCGCCGGCGCCGATGACGATGACGTCGTAGTCGTGGGTCTCATAGTCGACGCCCACGGCAGCCGAGCCCGACCCGGCAGCTGTACCAGTTTCAGTCATGAAACGAAGTCCCTCCGCGCCCTTAGAAGTGGAAGCCGGGGTCGTGGATGGTCCCGCTCGCCACCAGCCGCACGTAGAGATCGCTCAAGGCGACGACGCACAAGCTGATCCAGGCGAAGACCATGTGACGTGAGTTCAACGGCGTCACGAACTTCCACATCTTGTGACGCAGCGGATGCTTGGCGAACGAGCGCACCCCGCCGCCGCAGAAGTGCCGGCAGGCGTGGCACGAGAGGCTGTAGAGCCACAGGAAGGCTGCGTTGGCGCACAGCACCACCGTCCCGACGCTGATGCCGATCCCCACGCCGGGTTGGCGGAACGACAGCACCGCGTCGTACGTGAGGATGGCGTTGAAGATCAACAGGATCCAGAAGAAGTAGCGGTGGATGTTCTGCAGGATCAGCGGGAACCGGGTCTCGCCGCTGTAGCTGCCATGCGCGTCGGCCACCGAACACGCCGGCGGCGACCACCAGAAGGACCGGTAGTAGGCCTTGCGGTAGTAGTAACAGGTGAGGCGGAAGCCGAGCGGGAAGATGAGGATCAAGATCGCGGGCGAGAAGTTCCAGATCCCGAGCGTCCCGAACGAGTGGCTCCCCGTCACGCAGGAATTCGCGATGCACGGCGAGTAGAAGGGCGAGATCAGGTCCCGGTGCAGCCCCGCCCCGGCGTAGTAGTCCTTGCCGATGAAGGCGGCCCACGTCGAGTAGATGACGAAGGCGGTCAGGACCGACACCGTCACCACCGGCTGGACCCACCAGTTGTCGTGCCGCAGCGTCGAGACGTCGGGCCCGCCCCGCGGTGCTCCGATCGCCACCGGTGTGGCGGTTGCGCTCTCGACCGTCGTCGTCACTCAGACCTCCTCGGTGGCCGGTGCAGCCCGCCGACCCTACGGTCCACCCCGATTGCGCGTCAAAGACATAAAGAGCATCATTATCAGAGGGACAGGCTCTAACCCCGGCTAGCATCCGCACTCAGCATGCAGCTGCACCAGCTCACCTACGCCGTGGCCGTCGCCGAGGAGCGGAGCTTCACCCGGGCGGCCGACCGCCTGCATCTGGCCCAGCCCAGCCTGTCGCGCCAGGTCCGCCTGCTCGAGACCGAGCTCGGCGTGCTGCTCTTCCACCGCGGCCCGGGGCAGGGCCCGGTCACCCTCACGGCCGACGGGGCGGCGCTCCTGCCGTTCATGCAGCGGGTCCTGGCCGACGTCGAGGCCACCGGCGCCGAGGCCCGGGCGCTCTCGGGCATGGCGCGGGGCCGCCTCGCCGTCGGCGCCACCCCCAGCCTGATGACCAGCACGCTCGCCCCCGCCCTCGTCGAGTTCCACCGCAGCCACCCCGGCATCGATCTGTCGGTCCTCGAGGCGGGCTCGCACCAGCTGCTGCCCCAGGTGGCCACGGGCGAGGTCGACCTCGCGTTGATCGTGTTGCCCGTCACCGACCCGCTCGTGGTCACCACGCCGCTCTTCGACGACCCACTCGTCCTTGCCACCGCGCCCGACCATCCGTTCGCCACCCGGCGCCGGGTCAACGTCCGTGACCTCGACGGCCTCGACCTGGTCATGTTCCGTGAGGGCTACGACCTGCGCAGCGTCACCCTCGATGCCTGCCGCGCCGCGGGCGTGGAGCCGCATCTCGTGAGCGAGGGCGGCGAGATGGCGGGCGTCCTCTCCTTTGTGGCCGCCGGACTGGGCGCGGCCGTCGTCCCCGCCATCGCGCTGCCGAGCGACGGCTCTCTGGCCGGCATCCCCTTCGCCGGGCCCGCGCTGAGCCGCACGGTCGCGCTGGCCCAGCGCGGTGACCGCACGCTGGCGCGTCCCGCCCGTGCCCTGGCCGAGCAGCTCACCGCCCGCTACGGCGTCCCCACCACCGCGGCCTGAGCGGCGCGGCCTGACCGACCCGTCGCACCGACAGTGGCACCAGGCGCCGCGCCGCCTCACAACTTCGCGGTTTAGGCTTCGCCCATGGCTGGCCCTTCTTCCCTCGATCCCTCCGCGACCCCGTCCCCGGGGGGCATGACACCGCCACCGGACCTCCCGACCGCCCTGGCCGACCTGCGCGCTTCGGGCTGGGAGTCGGTCACGGTGGCCGACGAGATGCGCCGCAACACGCAGAAGGCGATCGCCACCGGCGCCTCGCTCGTCCCGGGCGTCCTCGGCTTCGAGGAGACAGTGGTGCCCCAGCTGGAGAACGCCATCCTGGCCGGGCACGACCTCATCCTCCTGGGCGAGCGCGGCCAGGCCAAGACCCGCGTCATCCGCTCGCTCGTCGGCCTCCTCGACGAGTGGTTGCCCATCGTCGCCGGGTCCGAGATCAACGACGATCCCTACACCCCCGTCTCGCGCTTCGCCCTCGACCTCGTCGAGGAGCTCGGTGAGGCCACGCCGATCGCCTGGGTCCACCGCTCGCAGCGCTACGGCGAGAAGCTCGCCACCCCCGACACCTCGATTGCCGACCTCATCGGCGAGGTCGACCCGATCAAGATCGCCGAGGGCCGCTACCTCAGCGACGAGCTCGCGCTGCACTATGGGCTCATCCCGCGTGTGAACCGCGGGATCTTCGCCATCAACGAGCTGCCGGACCTCTCCGAGCGCATCCAGGTCGGCCTGCTCAACATCCTCGAGGAGCGCGACGTCCAGATCCGCGGCCACCGCATCCGCCTCCCGCTCGACGTCATGCTCGTCGCCACGGCCAACCCCGAGGACTACACGAACCGCGGCCGCATCATCACTCCGCTGAAGGACCGCTTCGGGGCGCAGATCCGCACCCACTACCCCTACGAGACCATGACCGAGGTCAAGATCATGGAGGCCGAGGCCGAGCTGCCCTCGGCCGGCGTGCCCGTGCTGGTGCCGCCCTTCATGAAGGAAGTGATCGCGGAGATCAGCCAGCTGGCCCGGCGCAGCACCCACCTGAACCAGCGCAGCGGTGTCTCGGTCCGCCTCTCCATCGCCAACTACGAGACCCTGGTCGCGTCGGCCGTGCGCCGCGCCCTGCGCACCGGCGAGCCCGTCGCGGTCCCGCGGATCAGCGACCTGTCCGCCCTGGTCCCCTCGACCCAGGGGAAGATCGAGGTCGAGGCGATGGAGGAGGGCCACGAGGAGGAGGTGGTCGCCCAGCTCGTGGCGGCGGCCACGCTGTCGGTGTTCCGCCGGCGCGTCACCCTCGACGACCCCCAGTCGATCGTCGGCGCCTTCCACGACCAGGTGGTCGTGCACGTGGGCGACGACATGGCGAGCTCGGCCTACCTGGCCGTGCTGGCCGACATGCCCGAGCTCGAGCCCCCGACCCGCAAGCTGGCCGGCCCCGAGGCGGCCGAGTCGGAGTCGCCGGCGCTGATGGCGAGCGCGCTCGAGTTCCTCTTGGAGGGCCTGCACCTGACCAAGCGGTTGAACAAGGACGCGTCGGGCGCCCGCGCCCTCTACCGCGGCCGCAAGTAAGGGACTCGAGCAACCGAGTAAGGAAGGAAGGGACGACGACACCACAGACCGCAGGACCAGCACGACCATGAGCGGCGGCGCACGCTACGACTACCGGGAATGGGACGGCACCCAGCAGTTCGCCGACCTCGACCCCGACGACCTGCTGGCCGGCCTGACCGACGATCTCCTCGCCGGCGGTGACCTCGATGACGCGCTCCGCCGCCTGCTGCGCTCGGGCTTCCGCACCGCCGACGGCGAGGAGGTGGCCGGTCTGCGCGACCTGCTCGACCAGCTGCGCCGCCGCCGCCAGGAGATGCTGGCCGAGGGCGACCCCGACGGCCGCATGGCCGAGCTGGGCCAGCGGCTCGACGAGATTGAGCAGAACGAGCGCGCCGCCATCGACGACCTGGTCGAAGAGGCTGGCACGTCGGGCGACGAGCGCCGCCAGGAGGTGACCGACGACGTGGCCACCGAGCGCCGCATGGCGCTCGACCTCCAACCCGACGACCCGGCGGGGCGCATCTCGTCGATGCAGCACTACGACTTCGTCTCGACCGAGGCGCGCGAGAAGTTCGAAGAGCTCGTCGAGGAGCTCCGCAAGGAGATGGCGGACACGTTCTTCGAGGGCGCGTCCGAGGCGCTCTCGGGTATGGACTCCGAGCAGATGGCGCGCATGCGCGACGCCTACGACGCGCTCAACCGCATGCTCGAACAGCGCGAATCGGGGGAGGACCTCAATCCGAGCTTCGAGGAGTTCATGGAGCAGTTCGGCGACATGTTCCCGGGCAATCCGCAGAACCTGGACGAGTTGCTCGAACAGCTGGCCGAGCGCATGGCCGCCGCGCAGGCGGTGTGGAACTCGCTCAGCCCCGAGCAGCAGGCGCAGCTGCGCGGGCTCATGGAGGCGGTGCTCGAGGACATGGACCTGCGCTGGCAGGTCGACCGGTTGGCCCAGAACCTCCAGCGCGCCTTCCCCGAGGCCGGGTGGCAGCGCTCCTACGACTTCAGCGGCGAGGGCCCCATGAGCCTCGACCGGGCCACGGACCTGGCCAGCCAGCTCGGTCAGCTCGACCGGATGGAGGAGATGCTCCAGTCCGCGTCCACCCCGGCCGCCCTCGGCGAGATCGACCTCGATCAGGTCAAGCAGCACATGGGCGAGGACGCCGCCCGCGCCCTGGACCGCCTGGCCAACCTGACCAAGTCGCTGGCCGACGCCGGGCTGATCGAACAGCACGGCGGCCAGATTGAGCTCACGCCGCGCGGCGTCCGCCGGCTGGGCCAGAAGGCGTTGGCCGACCTGTTCGGCCAGATCAACAAGGACCGCATCGGCGACCACTCGGCGCTGCGTACCGGCGCCGGCCACGACCGCGAGGAGACGACCAAGGCGTACGAGTACGGCGACCCGCTCAACCTGCACCTGTCGACGACGGTGCACAACGCGGTGCGGCGCGGCGGCTCGGGCGTACCGGTCCGGCTCAAGCCCGAGGACTTCGAGGTGGTCGAGGTCGAGGCGCTCTCGCGCTCGGCCACCGTGCTGTGCCTCGACCTGTCCATGTCGATGCCGATGCGCGACAACTTCGTGCCGGCCAAGCGCATGGCGATGGCGCTGCAGACGCTGATCTCGAGCAAGTTCCCGCGCGACTTCCTCGGCATCGTCGGGTTCTCCGAGATCGCACGGGAGATCCGCCCCGACGAGATCCCCACCGCCATGTGGGACTACGTCTACGGCACCAACCTCCAGCACGCCCTCGCGCTGTCGCGGCGCATGCTGGCGCACCAGCACGGCACCAAGCAGATCATCGTGGTGACCGACGGCGAGCCCACGGCCCACGTCGACGATTACGGCGAGGTCACGTTCAACTACCCGCCCATCCCCGAGACGCTGCGGCGGACGATGGCCGAGGTGATCCGCTGCACGCGTGCCGGCATCGTGATCAACACGTTCGCCCTCGACCTCCAGCGGACCCACTACCCCTTCGTGGAGCAGATCGCCCGGGTGAACGGCGGTCGCACCTTCTACACGACGCCCGACGCGCTCGGCGGGTACGTGCTGGTCGACTTCCTCCAGCACCGCCGGGTCCTGCGCCCGGCCGGCTGACTTCGCCGCACCCACCGCACCCACCGCACCCACCGCACCAGCCGCCGCACTCCTCGCGCCGCACGCCGGCCCGAACCGGGCAAGATGGGGACGTGCCCATCGACATCGACGAGCTGCGCCGGCTGCGCCGGGCCCGCGACCAGATGGACCGCGAGTACGCCCATCCGCTCGATGTGGCCGCACTCGCCCGCACGGCCCTGATGTCGCAGGCGCACTTCAGCCGCCGCTTTCGCGAGGCCTACGCCGAGACGCCGTACTCCTACCTCATGACGCGGCGCATCGAGCGGGCCAAGGCGCTGCTGCGCCGCGGCGACCTGAGCGTGACCGATGTCTGCTTCGCGGTCGGGTGGTCGAGCCTCGGCTCGTTCTCCGCCCGCTTCACCGAGCTCGTCGGCGAGTCGCCTTCCTCCTACCGCGCCCGCGACCACGACGAGCTGCGCATCGTGTCGCCCTGCCAGATGATGGTGCTGACCCGGCCGCGCAAGAGCGGGGGCACCGAGAGCGACGAAGTGCGCAGTTTCGAAGAAGCATCCGTCCCCGCACCCGTTTAACGTCGTCGGCATGTCCAACGTCTCGCTCAGCACCGTGCACATCACAGTCGACGACCCCGACGCCGCCCTCGCCTTCTACCGCGACACCCTCGGCATGACGGTCGCCATGGACGTCTCCAACGAGGGCTACCGCTGGGTCACGCTCGTCAGCGACAGCCAGCCCGAGATCGGGATCGTGCTGTCCCAGCCGCACGGGGGCCGCTCGAAGGAGGACGGCGACGCCCTGGCCGCACTGCTCGCCAAGGGCGAGCTGTACCCGGTCCACTTCGCCACCGCCGACCTCGACGCCACGTTCGAAAAGATCGCCGCCACGCCCGGTGTCGAGGTGCTCCAAGAGCCCGTCACCCAGCCGTGGGGCAAGCGCGACGCCGCCGTGCGCGACCCGGCCGGCAACCGGCTGCGCATCGAGCAGGCCTAGAGAACCCCGCCGCATTGCGGCCCCGACAGGGCCGCGCCCCCACGGCCACCTGGTCGAATTCGCTCTCCGGGCAGGCGGCCGCCCGTCTCCGCCCGCCTGTTCGCGGCGGCCAAGCCGGATTCCGCCGTTTCCTGGGCGTTGGTCGCTGAGGTGACGCGTCGAAGGGGGGCCTGGTGCACATATCGCTCCTGAGAACGCCCTCAAATGGGGGGTTTGCCGCATTTATCCACACCTGCCTAAGCAGGACGAACACACGTTTCTTGCCCCTGGCCGAACTTTCCCCTTGCATCGCCGTACGTTGGTGGTCAAAGATGTTGCTTACATCGCTGTAACTACAACGATGCCACCTCAGGCGAAGAAGGGGGGCGAACCAAAGTGCCGATGGACATAGTCACCACGCTCTACGGTCGCCAAGAACGCAGCTGGCAGCTGCAGGCAAACTGCATGGGAGTCGACCCGGATCTGTTCTTCCCCGAACGGGGCGCGTCGACCCGAGAGGCCAAGGAGGTCTGCCGCGGCTGCGTCGTGCGCGAAGACTGCCTCGAATACGCCTTGGCCAACGGCGAGAAGTTCGGAATCTGGGGCGGCATGAGCGAGCGTGAGCGCCGCCGGCTGCGCCGAGCCCGCGCCCTCGCCCGCCGCGACATCGTCAGCGCCTAAGTCCCTCGACGGGCAGTCGTCTCGGGCTAGCCGCCGAGCGCGGCCAGCCGGGACTCCACCGACGCCCCCTCGCGAAGGCCCAGTTCGGGCCAGCGGGATCGGGGGATCGCGGTGAGGACGACCTCGGGGAGCAGGCCGACCAGCTCGGCCCCCTCCACGCGGCCACCGGCGGCGACGGCCAGCGCCGCCACCGCGTCGTAGAGCGGCGCCGGCCCGAAGGCATCGGGCTCAATGAGATTGCACGAGACCTGGGCCCGCTCGCCCACGGCCAGTCCCAGCGCCCGGACGTGGGGCCCGCGGACCTGCGGGGCGACCAGGCGGGCCACCTCGAGCGAGGACACCCACACGTTGTAGGCGACGAGCACCCGGCGGGCGCCCACCGCTGTGGCGCCGTGGCGCGGGTCGGGGTGCGGCGGCCCGAAGTCGGGCGTGAGCCCTGCGGAGAGGGCGAAGGCGTGACGGCGGATGTCGGGCAGGGTCCGGGTCCGGCCGCCGGAAAGGGGCCCGTAAAGGAAGCTCGGCACACCCAAATAGTCGGCCAGCCAGCGGGCGAAGTCGTCGCGCAGGACGACGGCCGCGCTCAGGTCGGTGGGCGCGGGGCGACCGGGCTCGAAGGGGACGAAGGGCACGACGTCGAGCACGCCCAGGCGGGGGTGCACGCCGTCGTGGGTGTCGAGGTCGAGCTGCTCGACGGTGGCGGTGGCGAGGGAGCGCACGGCAGCGGCGACGCCGGCTTCGGGGCCGGCGAGCGTGAGGACGGACCGGTGGTGGTGCGGGTCGCGGTGCAGGTCGAGGAGCGGGGTGCCGGCGCAGGCGGCCAGCGCGGCGAGGACGGCCTCGTCACGGCCCTCGCTAACGTTGACCACGCATTCGACGCAGTCCGCCTTCGGTCTCACGGTGCCAGCGTGCCAGCGTCTGCGGACGCGGTGCAGCAGCGGTGACGAAGGAGCGGTTCCCCGGGGCCGTCAGCGGGCCCGGGCGGGGTGGCTACTTGGACGCGACGGCGTGGGAGAGGCGGCGGCGGCGCAGGATGCGGCGGCGCTCACGCTCGGAGGCGCCACCCCAGACCCCGTGGTCGATGTGGTGCTCCAGGGCGTACTCGAGGCAGGGTTGAGAGACGGGACACTCCGCGCAGATCCGCTGCGCCACCAACACGCCCATCCCGTCGTTCGGGAAAAACATGTCGGGTGCAACTTCCTTGCACTTTCCCCGGGCCATCCACTCGGTATTCATCGTTCGACTCCCTGTTTGCGCACCATTCTACGGGAGGTGCCCTTCAGGCAATAGGGCCATCGGTTAGGAACTTCGTAAGAATCCCCGGCCCAATTCCGCCGTGACCAGGGAGGACGTGCGCGCGGCCCTCGGGACTACGCTGGCCCCCGATCGCTGAACGCCAGGAGGTGCGATGTCCCCGGACACCGAGGACGAGGCTGTAGTCGAAGAGGGTGAGGCGTTCGAGCCCATCGGCCACGTGCGGGTGGTGTATCTCGGCCCCGTCGCACCCCATTGGGAGGTCCAGAGCGATTACGGCCCGACGGACGTGATCGACCAGTTCCGCGACCGGGTCCTGGCCCGGCTGGTGCTGCTGCCGCCGCACGACCCCCAGTTCCGGCGCAACAGCGAGCGCGTCGTGCGCGACGCCGAGCGCGAGCAGCTGGCCCTCGAGTGGGTGCTCGACTACGGCGAGGCCGCCGAGGGCTGAGGGCCAGGCGTGCGATTGGGCTTGCGGGCCTGGTTGCACCCTCCTTGCATCCGGCGGGCCACTGGTCCGAGACCCCGGCGGTGGAAGCATGACCGCCGTGGCGATTGCAGGACTGCGGGGCCCTCGGGCGGCCGCAGCGGGGGGAGGCAGTCATGGGGGAGATCCACACCTTGGACGAGGCACCGATCGTCCGTGAGCTGCGAGGGCTCATCGGCCCGCTGAGCGAGGACGAGGGCGCGCTGGTGCGGGCGCTCACGCCGGCAGACCTGTCGTGCACCGAGACGATCCAGCACCTGTTCGACCTCGTCGACCTGCTGGCCGTGGTGCGAGCGGAGGACGCGCTGGCGGACTACGTGTACGCCATCGCGCCGACGTGGGACGGGAGCATCGATCTGCTGGTGCTGGCGGGACGGGTGAGCGCCGCCTTCGAACGCTCCGAGTGGGCGCGCGCCGCCTGAGGGTCGGGAGAACTCAGTCCATCAGGCCGATACGCGCCAGCCAGAGGCCGGGCGCATCGACTTCGGCGGGCGTGGGCAGATCGCGCTCGTCGCCCACGAGACGGGTCAGCGCATCCTCGCCGACCCGCTCGATCACGCCCTGGACGAAGGCGCGGCCCCGATCGACCTCCTCCTGCCCGACGTCGAGGCCGAACAGGCCGGCGAAGGCCTGCTCGCCCTTCCCCTCCTCGATCCGGTAGCGGTACCACGCCTCGCGCAACGCGCCGGGCGACGAGGTGAGCGTCTCGGCGATACCGCCCGTCACGTGGTCGACGTAGGCACCGATGGCCGTCGTCTGGGCCGTGAGCGTGCTCGAGATGTTCCGCTGCTCGGGACTGATGAGGTCGGCCAGCAGCGCCTCGGGGTCCCCCAGCGCCTCTTCGAGGGAGACCTGGTCACCACCCATGGTGTCGCCCAGGCGCTCGACGATGTTGCGCTGGGCCGCGGCGGCGTGGGCCGACGCGTCGGAGAGCAGCGTGGTGAGCGAGGAGCGCACGCCGGGCCGCGTCAGCACCGCGTGCATGGTGAGCTCGCGCAGGCAGACCCACAACTGGACCTCTTGGAGCGGCAGGCTCCAGTCCTCGGCGAAGCGCGCCACGTTGGCGGGCACGAGCAGCAGGGTGGTCGACTCGGGCCAGGGCAGCGGCAGCGCGTACTGGCCGAAGGCCCGGCGCGCCAGGTGCCCGGCGGCCGACCCGAACTGCATGCCCAAGAAGACGGGGCCGAGGGTGAGCGCGAACTGCCCGAGTAGGCCGCCGAGGCCGCCGCCCTCCTCGAGGTTCATCTCGCTCAGGTCGGTCGACGGCACGGCCGCCGCCCCCTGCTGTTGCGCCTCGACCATCGACTTGAGCACCGGCCGGTAGGCCTCGAGCACCCGGAACGACCACTGCCCCGGGCCGACGGCCTCGAAGGAGACGCCGCCGGCGCCCGAGCTCGGCGTGATCCCGGTGGCGGCCGCCACGTGGAGCTCGGCCACGCGGGCCAGCTCCTCGAACGCGATGCGCACGAGCGGGTCGGGGTTGTCGTCCTCGCCCCCGTCGGTGGCGACGCCGAAGGCGAGCGTGCGCGCCGCCTCGAACCAGTTGTCGCCGGAACCCGGCCCCGACCCGATGACCTTCATCAGGTCGCCGAGCAGACCCCCCATCGGATTGTCGGGGTCGATGGAACCGAACATGCTCACCCTCGCATGCTACGAGGCGCTGCTCAGCGTCACGCTCAGGACCTTGATCCCCGAGGTCCCGGGGACGCCCTGGACCGAGAGCCGGGCGGTGGACCCCGGCGCCATGACATAGAGGCGGGAGCGCAGCTCGGCGAAGGTGCGCACCGGCTGTGCATCGACCGCGACGATCACCTCGCCGACCTGGAGATGGCCGGCGGCCGGGCTGTCCGAGTAGATGGAGTCCACCTTGGCCCCGGCCCCGTCCGCGACGTCGCTCCCCTTCACGCCGAGCCAGCCGGGCTCGACCCGGCTCCCTGAGCGGAGGTCGTCGGCCACCCCGACCACCAGCTGGGTCGGCAAGAACGTGGCGGCCGAAGCCGTGGGCGACTGGGGGTCGCACAGGATCCCCACGACGAACCCGCCCGCGTTGAGGAGCGGGTCGCCAGCGGCGTCGGCGGCCAGCGCGGGGGAGGACGTGATGGCGGCCATGCCGTCGGCTGGTCCGCTGGCGATGTCGGTGGCGACGGCGGTGACGGAGCCCGACGTCGCGTGGAGTGCGGCGGCGGTGCCGGCGGCGGGCACGAGCCCGAGGACGGTGTCCGGTGCGCCGCCGGCGAGGGTCGAGTCGTCGGAGAAGGGTGCGACCGGCACGTCCTCGGGCACGTTGACCAGCGCGATGTCCGACGTGGCGTCGGTCGCCATGATGGACGCCGGCTCGAGCTTGCCGCCCGCGCCGACCATCGCGATGCTCCGCACGTCGCTCAGGAGGTCGGATGTCGTCACCACCAGGCCCCCCTCGGCCACGGCCACGCCGATGAGCGTCACCGTGCCGTGCGTCGTGACGGCTTGGAGCTCCACCGTTGACTTGGCCGCGGTCTGGTCGGCCGCCGGGACCCCGCTCTCGGGGCCGGTGAGCGTCGTCAGCGTGTCGGCGCTGGCGGCGTTGCGCCCGGTGGCCTGGAGCGGCGGCTGGGAGGTGGGCGAGAGCAGGACGGCGAGAAAGATCCCGACCGCGGCGACGGCGCCTGCCCCGATGAAGACCATGAGGGGGCCGCGGTAGCGGTGCTTGGGCGGCGGGGAGAGCACCGGTCCGCTTGTGACGACCGGCACCTGCTCGCTCGGATGACGCCACAAGCGGTCGTCGGGGTCGATCCAGCCGCGCAGGGGCGATTCGGGCTCTTCGGGGTCCGCTCCACCCTCATCGCGTCCCGGTTCACCATTTTCGGGCTCATCGGGCAGGCCACTCACCTGGGCGAGGCTACCGAGAACCGCTGCGAAAATGCCGTCGCACCCTGGGGCCGCCGTACCATGAGACCTCATGTCGCGGGACCTCGCCATCGACCTCGGCACGGCCAACACGCTGGTCTATGCCAAGGGGAAGGGCCTCGTCCTCAACGAGCCCACCGTGGTGGCCCTCGATTCGCGCAGCCGGGAGGTCCTGGCCATCGGGACCGACGCCTGGCAGATGATCGGGCGCACCCCGGGCTACATCGTGGCGGAGCGGCCGCTCCGCGGCGGCGCCATCACCGACTTCGAGGTGACCGAGCGGATGCTGAGCGTCCTGCTGCACCGGGTCGGGGTCAGCCGCCTCAACCGGCCCCGGGTGCTGATCTGCGTCCCCTCGGCCATCACCGCCGTGGAGCGGCGCGCCGTCAAGGAGGCGGCGCGCCGGGCCGGCGCCTCGTCGAGCTACCTCATTGAGCAGCCGATGGCGGCGGCGATCGGGGCGGGCCTGGCCATCCACGAGCCGATCGGGAACATGGTGGTCGACGTCGGCGGCGGCACGGCGGAGATGGCGGTGATCTCGCTGGGCGGCGTCGTCGCCGTGCGCGCGTTGCGCTGCGGCGGCTTCGACTTCGACGCGTCGATTCAGGGCTTCGTGCGGCACAAGTTCGGTGTGGCGATCGGCGAACGGACCGCGGAGGCCGTGAAGATGGCCATCGGGTCGGCGTCGCCGTACGAGGGTGAGCAGCAGGCCGAGATCCGCGGCCGCGAAGTGGCGACCGGGCGGCCCAAGACGGTGGTGCTCACGCCGATGGAGATACGCGACGCGCTCGAAGACAATGTCAACTCGATCGTGGAGGCCGCGGCGCAGTGCCTCGGCGAGGCCGCACCCGAGCTGGCCCAGGACATCATGTTCGAGGGCATCCACCTCACCGGGGGTGGGGCGCTGCTGCGCGGCATGACCCAGCGGCTGGCCAACGCGACCGCCGTGCCGGTGCATCTCGTGGACACGCCGCTCGAGTGCGTCGTGCAGGGCGCGGGCATCTGCCTGCAGTCGTTCGACCGGTTGAAGCGGCTGTTCACCCAGGACGACTGAGCGGCGCGTCGCCGACCGGCGCGTCGAGGGGCGCGTCGAGCAGTTCGTCGGCGGCCTGGCGCACCTGCCAGTCCCGGTCGGCCGCCGCCGCGTGCAGCGCCGGCTCCACCCTGGGGTCGTCGAAGCCGGCCAGCGCGACCGTGGCGCGGCGGCGCACCGTGGGGCGGTCGGCCAGCGCGGCGAGCACGGCGTCGAGCCCCGCGGGATCGCCGATGGCGCCGAGCGCGGCGACCGCCGCCTCCCGACAGCGGGTGTCGTCGTGTCCCGTCGCCAGGGCCACGAGCCCGGGGACGGCGGGCCTATGCCGACGCTCGGCGGCGAACCAGGCCGCGCCGACGGCCACGAGCGGATCGGGATCGACCAGGGCCCCGGTGAGCGCGGCGGGCAGCGCCGAGCGCGAGCCCTTGCCCCGGACCTCGAGCGCGGCGTCGACGGCACGCCGGCGTACGGCGGGGGATTCGTCGGCCAAGGCGGTGACCACGTCGTCGGTGGTGAGTGCCCCGAGGCGGGCCAGGGCCCCCAATGCGGCCGCCCGCACCCCCGGGTCGCCATCGGCCAGGCCGTGGCGGGCCCCGCCCTCGTCGCCGCGGTGGCCGGCCAGCGTGACGGCCCGGCGACGGCGTTCGGCGCGGCGATCCCGGCCCGCATCCGTGGCAACATCATCCTTCACCGACTTCGAGTATGTCCGACCCTGACGCGCCCACCGACGGGCTTCCCGCCCCGAACCCACCCGTGCCACCACCACCCGGTGGGGCGGCCCCCGGCGTGGACGCCGAGCCGGAGTGGTGGACGGTGCTGGGGCGGCGCGGTCTGTTCGGCCGCGGTCGCACCCGACGGGGGCGCCGGTGGCCCTGGGTGATCGTCGGCTTCTTCGTGCTCGTGCTGGTGGCGGCCTTCATCGCCTCGCGGATAAGCGTCAACTACTACGTCATCACGCCGGGGGACGCGACGCCCGTCGCCCAGTACATCGACGTGCCCTCGGCGGACGACCATCCGCTCAGCGGCAACATCCTGCTGACCGACGTGTTCGTGTCGCAGCTGGACGCGCTCAGTTACCTGCAGTACCGCTATTTCGAGTCGAACAACGAGATCTACTCGAGCCAGACCCTGCTCGGGCCATCGACGAACGAGACCGAATTCCTCGACCAGGGCTACCTGCAGATGACGCAGGCCCAGTCGTTCGCCACGGCCGCCGCCCTCTCGCACCTCGGCTACACCGTCAACTCGACGAACGTCGGCGCGCTGGTGGACGGGATCGTGCCGGGGTCGCCGGCAGCGAAGACGCTCAAGGTGGCACAGGTGATCACCGCCGTCGACGGCACGCCCACGACGTCGGAGTGCGGGCTGATCCAGGTACTGCACAAGTACACGGCGGGCACCACGGTGACCCTCAGCGTCGAGCAGTCCTCCATCAACAACGTCGGGACGTTCGTGAACGGGCCGGTTGCGCAGAAGACGATCACACTGGCGAAGGCGCCCAAGGGCCCGCCGGTCACGTTCTGCGGCGCGCCCGCGATCACCCAGACCGCGTTCGTCGGTGTCGAGGCGGAGACGCAGCAGGACTGGCAGTTCCCCGTCAAGGTGACCGTGCACACCCAGAACATCGGCGGCCCCTCGGCCGGGCTCGCCATGACGCTCGGCATCATCGACAAGCTGAGCAGCGGCCGGCTCACCGGCGGCCACGTCGTAGCGGCCACGGGCACCATCGACCAGAACGGCAACGTCGGTGACGTAGGGGGTGTGGCCGAGAAGACCATCGCCGTCGAACACGCCGGGGCCACTGTGTTCTTCGTGCCCAAGGTCGAGCTGAAGACCGCCGAGGCGAAGGCCACGCCCCAGCTGCACGTCTACGCCGTCAGCGACCTGGACCAGGTCTTACGCATCCTGAAGGGGCTGGGGGGCAGCGTCGGCACGAATCCTGTGCCGTCCCAGGCGGCGCCGTAGGCTTCTGTCCATGTCCGAGGTCCGTCCCCCCATCTCCTCCTCCCGCATCGCCACAGGGGACATCGCGCGGCACTCGTTCGCCATCGTGCGGCGGGGCTTCGACGCCGACGAGGTGCGGTCCTACCTGCAGTCGGTGTCCCGGAGCATCGAGGCGTTCGAGGAGCGCGAGCAGGAGCTGCGGGCCGCGGTCGCCGAGGCCGAGGAGCGGGCGGCCCACCCGATCGTCGACGAGGCCACGCTCACGGCGTCGTTGGGCCAACACAGCGCACAGATCCTCCGCCACGCCCACGACGAGGCGGCGAAGATCGTGGCCCAGGCCCAGGAGGGCGCGACCACCCTGCTGCGCGACACGCAGGTCCAGGTCGAGGAGCTCCAGGCGCACACCGAGGCCTCGTCGGCCGAGCGGGTCGCCGAGGTGGAGCTGTTGGTCGCCAACGCGCAACAAGAGGCGCGGGTCGAAAGCGAGCGCGCCCTCGCCGAAGCCGTCGCCGAAGGTGAGGCGGTCATCGCCAAGGCCAAGGACGAGGGACGCGCGCTGCTCGAACAGGTGCAAGAGGCGCGCCGGCGCGTGCTGGCCGACCTGGCGTCGCGGCGGCGCGCGCTCGGGATCCAGATCGAACAACTGCGCGCGGCGCGCGACGAGATGGCGGCGTCCGTCCACGGTGTGCGCGACCGGGTCGACACGATCCTGTCGCACCTCGACCGCACCGACGACGAGGCGCGCGCGGCCGCAGTCGCCGTGGCCGAACAGTTCCGGCTGCACGGGGGGCCGGAGGAGCCGCACGACCAGGATGCGCTCGAAGAGGTGATCGGCGACGCCCCGGCGCAGGGGCCCGCTCCGGCGGTCCGGGTGATCGAGGTGGACGCCGTGGTCGAGGAGGCCGCTCCGGCCGGCGCCGTGACCGCCGAGGCGAACGCGATCGTGGTGGACGAACCGGTGACGCCGGAGAACACCCCGTCGGTCGACGAGCTGTTCGCCCGCATCCGGGCGGGTTCGGACGACGTTCCCCCCGCCCAGGGCGAGGGCGAGGTGGCGCACCCCGAGGCGACGCCGGAGGCGGCAACGCGGGCCATGCCGGCGGTGGTGGAGCCGGCCGAGGAGGCCACGCCTCCGGGACCGGACGACGGGTTGATCGCCCGGCGCGACGAGGCCCTCGGCCCGGTGACGGCGCGGCTCAGCCGCACGGTGAAGCGGGCGCTGGGCGACGACCAGAACCGGTTGCTCGACCGCATGCGGAGCGGGCCGACACTGAGCGGCGACCAGCTGCTCGGTCCCGAGGCGGAGCACCTGGCCGTGTTCGAGTCCGCCGTGCGCGGGCAGCTGAGCGAGGCGTTCGCCGCCGGCGCGGCGTTCGGCGGCGCCGGATCGGCCGGCGCGCCCGACGACGGCACGGTCGAACTGTCGACGACCGGGCTGGCTCATGTGGTGGTGACGATGCTGCGGCGCCAGATCGAGGACGGGAGTGGTGACGTCGGCAACCGGGTGGACGCGGCGTACCGCGAGTGGCGGGGCGAACGGGTCGAACGCGTTGCCGGCGACTACGCCACGCAGGCGTTCTCGGCTGGCGTCACGGCGGCGGGAGCGGACCGAAAGTTGCGGTGGGTCGTCACGTCGGCGACGGGGTGCTCGGACTGCGAGGACAACGCGCTGGCGGGCGCGGTCAGCGCGAGCGAGACGTTCCCGACCGGCCACGCGCACCCGCCGGCCCATTCGGGCTGCCGCTGTCTCGTGGCGCCCACGAGCGACTGACCTGGACAATTCGGGCAGCTCAGCCGGCACGCGGTGCCGTTGGGCCCTGAGTAGCGGACGTTAGGCTCCCTCCGTGCGCATCCCCAGCGACCTTCCGGCCGACCCTTCACCGCGCCGGCGACACCGCGCCCGCTGGTGGATCCTCGGGTTCGTCGTTCTCCTCATCATCTTGCTGGTGTCGTTGCGCTCGCTGGCGAACATCTACACCGACAGCCTCTGGTTCTCCTCGGTCAACTTCCACGACATCTTCTCGACGCTGCTCGTGATCAAGCTCGGGCTCTTCGGCGTGTTCGGTGCCATCTTCTTCGCTGTCCTCTGGGTGAACCTCGTGGTGTGCGACCGCATCGCCGGCCACGACATCGTTCTGGCCCAGGAGGACGAGCTGGTGCGGCGCTACCAGCACTACGTACGGCCGTATTCGGGCCGGATCTACGTCGCCCTGGCCTTCGTTCTCGCGCTCATCGGCGCCTCGGGGACGATCAGCCAATGGAACAACTGGATCCTGTTCCGCCACGGGGGCAACTTCGGCGTCACGGACCCGCAGTTCCACAAGGACGTCGGGTTCTACGTCTTCAAGCTGCCGTTCCTCATCTTCTGCGTCGACTGGACGCTCGCCATCCTCATCGTGACGCTCGCCGTGACGCTGGTGTTCCACTACCTCAACGGCGGGATCCAGCCCCAGCGGGGGCTGCCGCGGGTGCGGCCGCCGGTGAAGGCGCACATCTCGGTGTTGCTGGCGCTGATCGCGCTCGACAAGGCGGCGGGCTACGTCCTGCAGCGCTGGTCGATGGTGACCGCGTCGGACGGCTACGTCAACGGGGCCGGCTACACCGACGTGCACGCGCGGCTGCCGGCCCAGCTGCTCCTCATTTACGTGTCGATCTTCGCGGCGGCGATCCTTCTCTTCAACATTCGGCGCCAGGGCTGGACCCTGCCGGTGCTGGCGGTCGGGATCTGGGCCTTCGTGGCGCTGGTCGTCGGGATCATCTATCCCGCCCTGTTGCAAGCGTTGAAGGTCAACCCGGCGCAGAGCTCGCTCGAGGCGCCGTACATCCAGCGCAACATCACGGCCACCAGAGCGGCGTACGACCTGAATCACGTCAGCATCGACCAGTTCCCGGCGTCGACGTCGATCACGCCCAGCCAGGCGGTGGTCAACACGCCCACGATCGACAACATCCGCCAGTGGGACCCCGACCCTTCTATCTCGCTCGAGACGTTCCAGCGCCTCCAAGGGATCAAGTCCTATTACACGTTCCCCTCACTCGGGGTCGACCGCTACTCGCTCGGGAGCGGGCTCACACCGGTGCTCACGGGCGTGCGCGAGATCTCGACGGCGGGCCTGGTGTCGCAGACCTGGGTCAACACCCACCTGCAGTACACGCACGGCAACGGGGTGGCCGTCGCGCTGGCCAACCAGACGAACAACAACAACCCGGTCTTCGGGGTGGGCGGCATCCCACCCAGCTCTTCCAAGGGCCTGCCGAAGATCACCCAGCCCAACGTGTACTTCGGCCTCGGCGAGTCCGGCTACGTCGTCGCCAACACCAAGCAACCAGAGGTCGACTACCAGAAGGCAAACGGCAACAACGTCGAGAGCCACTACAAGGGAACAGGCGGTGTCCAGCTCTCCTCGATCTTCACCAAGGCGATGTTCGCCTTGCGAGAGGGCGACATCAACCTGCTGATCTCGAGCCAGATCACGGACAAGTCCCGGATCATGTTCGTGCGCGATCCGGTCGCCATGGCGCAGAAGGCGGCGCCGTTCCTCAGTTTCGACCACGACCCCTACTCAGTGATCACGAAACAGGGGCATATCGACTGGATCGTGGACGGGTATACGACGACGTCGAACTATCCCTACTCGCAGAACGCCAACTCCCAGCAGGTGGCCATCAACAGCACGCTCCCGGGCAGCTACAACTACGTACGCAACTCGGTGAAGGTCGTCATCGACGCGTACTCGGGCAAGATGACCTTTTACGACGTCGACCCGAGCGATCCCATCCTCCAGGCCTATTCGGCGGCGTTCCCGCACATGTTCGTGCCGGTCAAACAGATGCCGGCGGATCTGAAAGCGCACCTGCGCTACCCCGAGGACATCTTCTCCATTCAGTCCGCCATCTACGGCCGGTACCACCTGACGAACCCGTCGCAGTTCTACGCGGCGAGCAACGCCTGGCAGCTCTCGCCGACGGCGGGAGCCGGTCCGCAGTCCCAAGCGCTCCTGGCCCAGAACACGTACAACAACCAGGGGCAGCTGGTCTCGACGACGCCGGCGCGCATGGCGCCCCAGTACCAGGTGTACTCGCTGCCCAACGCGCCGCCGCAGAAGCAGATCTTCACGATTAGCAACGGGTTCGTCTCGGCCGCACAGTCGTCCTTGTCGAGCAACAACCAGAACCTCAACCTCACGGCGTGGATGGTGGGGCAGTCCGACCCGGGGCACTACGGCCAGCTCACGCTCTACGAGGTCCCCCAGGGCACCATCGGCCCGGCCAACGCGGACGCCGAGATCTCCGGTGCCAGTGCGGTGTCGTCGCAGATCACGCTGCTGGACCGGAGCGGCTCGCAGGTGTTGCTGGGCGAGACCCTCATGGTGCCGATCGCCAACTCCATGGTCTACATCCGGCCGTTGTATGTGTCGCCGCCGACGAACCCACAGCCCACGCTCGACTACGTGATCGCAGTGCTGGGCAAGACGGTAAAGATCGGCCCGTCGCTCTCCAACGTGCTCAGTCAACTGACGTCGGTGACGCTGCCGTCGTCAGGTGGCGGGTCGTCGAGCGGCACGGTGCCACAGGCCCTTGCGGGCATTCTGTCCCAGGCCGAGACCGACTACACGAACGCGCAGAACGCATTGGCGGCGGGGAACCTGGGGCAGTACCAGACGGATATCTCGGCCATGCAGCAGGCGATCGCTTCGGCCCAGGACGTGGTCGGGGCCACCACGGGGTCGACCACGACGACCACCACGACCACACTGCCGAAGGTGAAGCCCGGCAAGAAGGCGAGCAAGAAGACGAGCGCGACGACCTCGACGACGGCGTCGACGACCACGACGTCCACGGTGCCGCCTGCGAGCACGGAGCCGCGGGGCAGTCCCTCGACGACGTCGACGACCGTGGCGTCGGCGGCGGGGGTCACGCCGAGCCAGCGCTAGGGGCCGCTCGGCGCGGGGGCCCGGGGCTGCCGAGCGCTCCGTGTCGGTGACGGCGGTTGCGGGCTGCGCCCGGCGGTCGCATGATGTCGGGAGCCGGAGCGAGGAAAGCCGGAGCGAGGAAAGGAAGGCTTCCGATGGGACTGCTCGACAAGGTCAAGGCGCAGGCGACGGCGGCCACCGAGATGGCGAAGGACGCGGCAGCCAAGGGCCAGGCGAAGTTGGACGACGCCCAGTCCAAGAAGGCGGCCGATGGGATGCTGCGTGACCTGGGCGCGGCGTTCTACGCGACCAAGACCGGCCGGTCGACGCCGACCACCGACGCCGACATTGATCGCCTGGTCGGTGCCCTCCAACAGCACGAGTCCGACCACGGCCCGATGACGTTGGCACCCGAGTCCGCGGCGGCCGCCCCGACGGCAGCCCCGGCCGACGGCGCCTCGGGGGCCCCGGCGCCACCCCCGCCCCCGCAGGCGGCCGACCCGGCGTCACCGCCCCCACCTCCGCCCACGGCGCAGACGCTGTAGGCGGTCCGGAGACCGCCCGGGCGGCGACACCACCGGCGGTCCGATAACATGACTCTTTCTTCGCCGCGGGGTGGAGCAGTCTGGTAGCTCGTCGGGCTCATAACCCGAAGGTCGGAGGTTCAAATCCTCCCCCCGCCACCATTGAGACGCTGGTCGGCGCCTCTCGTGCATAGGGCACAGTCGCCTGACCAGCGGTTTCGCGTTCAGGCCGAGGCCGAAGATCAGCGTTTCTCGGGGCTTTTTCTCGGGACCTACTCACCTTTGCCCTATGCAGCACCATGCAGAGTGGCGTCGCGCACGCGGCCCGTACGCTGCTGTTTCGCTGTCGAGTCTTCGGTCCAGGTGCAGGTGCTCAAGGCTGCTCAGGGCATGCACTATGCACCTGCCCTACTGAATCTCTGGGCGGCATTCACGGGCGGGACGCAAGGACAAGGCTCGGTGACTGTCCCAGTTGACGCCCCTGTCCCGAAATTGTCAACGGTCGGGTCCTACGGACACTCTCGACTTCACGCCTGATTATATGTCCAGCAGCCGATTCACCTGGTGTCGTATGACGGTTCCCCATTTAGGACGCCCGGCTGACCCGCGTCGACCTAACTCGCAGGGACGCGATAACCGTCGTTATCTGCGGATCGACAGCCCCTCAGCCACGATGTTCTGCGTGCCCGTTCTGGACCGCCTCAATCAGGCATCACTTGAGGGGCATGGGAACTCGGTCAAGGTGTAGCGATCCGCCGGAGGACCGTCGACCAGTTCTCCATGATCCAGTCATGGGAGCCAGGAACGTTGACCGTCTCGGCGTGCGGCAGCTGACGGGCGAGGTGATCGACCAGTCGCGGTGGTACGACGTCGTCCTCGGTCGGGGCCCAGATCGTCACGGGCTGCATTACCGAGCGCACATCGAACGGCCAAGGCGCCAGGATAGCCATGTAGTCGCGGAGGGCGCCCGGCGCTGCCACCCAACTCGATGTCGGCGACGTCGTGGCGATTTGCTGGAGCCTCTCGGACTGATCAGGAACGGCGTCAGGACCGATGAGCGGCCCCGGCAGCGGCGACACCAGATGGACTGCTGGCACCACGGGTCCGAGCCGTTCGCTCGCAGCGAGCGCGTGGGCGGCACCGCCTGACCAGCCGAGCACGGCCACCGATTCCAAGCCGAGCGCCTTGACAAACAGGTCCGCGTCGGATGCGACCGTGGCCATGAAGCCACTACCCGCGTCGTGGAAAGCAAGTGAGCGGCGGACGATGGTGAGAAGCTCGATGCCCAGCTCACGGGCCGCTTCCTCGCCAGCCCCGTCCAGCTCCTCGCCGGAGCTCGCGGGAGAATGGAAGTACAGAACCGGCCGACCACTGGGGCTGCCGAGCCTGACGACGTTTGCTTCGCGCCCTTCGGCCAGTTGCACGCTCGTGA
>DASXEK010000020.1:0-18423 GCA_036490155.1 Acidimicrobiales bacterium
GCGCTCACCACCGGGGGCTACTACCTGGGCGCGGCCGACGGCGGCATCTTCAGCTTCCCCGAGGGCCCGACCGGTCCGCCCTTCTTGGGCTCACGCGGGGGCCAGCCGCTCAACGCCCCGATCGTGGGGATGGCGGGCTGATTCTGGGCCGCCGTACGATCGCTGAGAAATGGGAGGGCGACGGATGAGCACGACACGCAACGGTGACGTCGAGATCTACTACGAGACCTTCGGCGACGCCGGTCAGCCGACCCTCCTTTTGGTCAACGGCCTCGGATCGCAGTGCATCAACTACGCGGTCGAGTGGTGCGAGATGTTCGCCGACGAAGGGTTCCAGGTGGTCCGGTTCGACAATCGCGACGTCGGGCTGTCGACGAAGCTCGACCACGTCGATTACGCGATGACCGACATGGCCGGTGACGCCATCGCCGTGCTCGACGCGGTCGGCGTCGAGCGGGCGCACGTCATGGGGTGTTCGATGGGCGGGATGATCGTGCAGCGCTTGGCCATCGACCACGCGGATCGCCTGCTCTCCATGACGTCGGTGATGTCGCGGACCGGCGAGCCCGGGTACGGCGAGAGCTCCGAGGAGGCCCTCGCCTTCCTGATGGCGCCGCCGGCCCCCTCACGAGAGGCCTACATCGAGAATCAGGTCGCCGCCTTGCACACTTACGGCTCCAAGCCCGAGTGGCTCGACGACGATGCCATCCGGGTCCGGGCCGCCGCGGCCTACGACCGGTGCTTCTGCCCGAAGGGCATCGGCCGCCAGATGCGAGCGGTCGGCCACGACGGATCGCGCACGGACCAGTTGCGGGCGATCGACCTGCCCACCCTGGTCATCCACGGCAGGCGCGACACCCTGATCAATCCCAGCGGCGGGCGGCGCACCGCGGAGATCATCCCCGGGGCCCGCTACGTCGAGATCGACGGCATGGGGCACGACTACCCGCCGCCCGTGTGGCGGGAGTGGGTCAGCGCGTGGTCCCGGTTCGCGAAGGAGAGCGTCGCCGCGTGAGGCGACTCGGCGATTGCCCGCGGAACGAGAACCTGTTCTAATCTTCGCCCGATGGAGT
The DNA here is from genome assembly GCA_036490155.1 of Acidimicrobiales bacterium. Lineage (GTDB taxonomy): Bacteria > Actinomycetota > Acidimicrobiia > Acidimicrobiales > RAAP-2 > Bog-473. The sequence continues at coordinate 1,074 of DASXEK010000020.1, forward strand.
TCAACCTCGCCGACCTGTTCGAGGCCGCCGTCGACGCCTACCCCGAGCGGGAGTACCTGGTAGCAGACGGCAAGCGGCGCACCTACGCCCAGATGGAGGCCCGGGCCAACCAGCTGGCCCACTACTTGGCCGCCCAGGGCATCGGGCCCGGGGATCACGTCGGGATCTACTCCTACAACTCGGTTGAGTGGGTCGAGACCGCCTGGGCCGTCTTCAAGCTGCGGGCCATCTGGATCAACATCAACTACCGCTACGTCAAAGACGAGCTGCGCTACCTGCTGTCGAACGCCGACCTCCAGGCGCTCGTGTACCAGCGCGAGTTCTCCCCTCTCGTCGCCACGCTGGTGCCCGAGCTGCCGGACATGCGGCACATCGTGGTGATCGAGGACGGTTCCGACGCTGAGGTGGCGCCCGGTTCGGTGGAGTACGAGTCCGCGTTGGACGGCCAGTCGCCGACGCGTGACTTCGGGCCGCGCTCGGGCGACGACCTTTACATCCTCTACACCGGCGGCACCACCGGGATGCCCAAGGGTGTCGTCTGGCGCCACGAGGACGTCTTCTATGCGCTGGGCGGCGGGACAGACCCGGTGACCAACACGCGGGTGACCGACCCCGCGTTCATGGTCGAGAAGGGCGCAAACGGTGGCATGGTGCACCTCCCGGTGGCCCCGCTCATGCACGGGGCGACGCAGTGGTGTGTCATGGGCCAGAGCTTCGTCGGCTCCAAGATCGTGCTCATGGCCAAGTTCGACCCACACGACGTGTGGCGCCTCGTGGGCGACGAGCGCGTCAACTCGGTGATGATCACGGGCGATGCCATGGGCAAGCCGCTCATCGAACGGTTGGACGAGCCCGACGCTGCGTCGTTTGACCTGTCGTCTTTGCTCGCCGTGGTGTCCTCGGCCGCGCTGTTCTCGGCCCCGGTCAAGGATCAGTTCTTCGAGCGCCTGCCCAACCTCGTGATCACCGACGCCATCGGGTCGTCCGAAGGCGGCAACAACGGGATGACCGTGATCACGGCCGGCAATACGGCGATGAAGAGCGGCCCGACCGTGCACCTGCTGGGCAAGACGGTGGTGTTCGACGAGAACTTGGACCCGGTGGAGCCGGGTTCGGGCACCATCGGCAAGATCGCCCGTTCGGGCGACATCCCCGTCGGCTACTACAACGACCCCAAGAAGACGGCCGAGGTGTTCATTCATGTGCGCGGGACCCGGTTCGTCATGCCGGGCGACTACGCCACGGTGGAGGCCGACGGATCCATCACGTTGCTGGGACGCGGCTCGATCGTCATCAACTCGGGCGGCGAGAAGATCTTCCCCGAAGAAGTCGAGTCGGCCGTGCGCTCGCACCCCGACGTCATGGACGCCATCGTGTGCGGCGCGCCGGACGAGCGCTGGGGCCAGACGGTGGCCGCCATCGTGCAGCCCCGCGTCGGGCGTGCGGCGCCCTCCCTCGAGGCGATCCAGGAGCACTGCCGGACCTCTATCGCGGGCTACAAACTGCCGAGGCGGCTCCACGTCGTCGAGGCGGTCGAGCGCTCACCGAGCGGGAAGCCCGACTACACCTGGGCGGCCGCCATCGTGAACGCGGCGCCGGCGGGCACGGGGTCGTAAGCCCGGATCACCGTCGGCGGCCTATCGGGCCGCCGACTCGTCCTCGTCGTCGCCGGCCCAGGTCCAGCGCGGGACCTCGCGCAACGGGTGCAGTTCTTCTTCGCTCGTGGCGTTCGAGTTCTGCATGGCCACCCGGGTCCCGAAATCGACGTGCTCGAGCACGGCTCGCCGGAAGTCGTCGTCCTTCGACATCCCGGCGGCGTCGAGGGCGGCCACGTAGAGCTCGAAGAAGCGTTGCCGCTGCTCCTCGGTGATGTGCAGGCCGCGATGGACGTCAATGAGGTGCGCGAAGCCGAGCTCCTTGCTGAAGCGGTCGGGCCCGCCGAAGGACTCGGCGGTGAACCACGTCAGGTGCTCGACGTGTTTCGCCTGGCCCTGGCCGAAGAGCGGCTGGAGCAGCGGATCGGCCAGGACGCTCGAATAGAAGACGTCCTCCAGGCGGTGAATGCCCTCTTCACGGCCGGCGGCCTCGTACAGGGTCGGCATGCTGCACCTCCGGGGACGAACGTGAGGCGGGTCGGGTGCCCGCGTCGCCTCATGTTAGGGAAGGGATTCTTCGGCAGCGTTCACGGGTGACGCCGTGAACGCCACGCGAAGATGCACGGGATGCCCGCGGCCCCCTCGTCCGTCCTACTCCTGACCGGCTCCCCCGGCTGCGGCAAGACCACCGTGGCGCCGCTCGTGGCCGACGGGCACGAGCCGTCGGCGTGCCTCGACCTGGACTGGTTCTTCGCCAAGGTGCGCAGGGGCTTCATCGAGCCCTGGCTCGCCGAGGCGCACACCCAGAACCGCGTCGTGCTCCGCGCCGCGGCCGAGGCGGTGGCCGTGTTCGCCGAGGGTGGCTACTTCACCGTGGCCGAGGGGATCTTGTACCCGTTCATGGTCGATCTCTTCGCCGAGGCGTGCGCCCCGGACGGGATCGAGCTCCACTACGCCGTGCTGCGCGCCCCCGTCGGCGTCGTCCAGCAGCGCGTGCAGGATCGCCGCACCGAGCCAGCGCACGTCGGCGCGCTGGCCGACGCGGCGGTGGTCGAGGACCTGTGGGCCCAGTTCGAGCGCCACGGCGTCGCGGAGCGCCACCGCGTCGATTCAGGTACACGCACCCCGGACGCGATCGCCGAGGAGATCGACCGCCGTATGGCGACAGGAGACTTGCGGGTCTGACCGTCCGCCTCCGGGAGCCTCCCGTGAGTGCCTATGGGCCAAACCTGCTCATTTACGAATAACTGCGCAGGAATTCGCCATAAGTCATCGCGCGACGTGCCCTCCGAGCCGCGGGAGCACGCACCAGGAGCCCCGCCGGAAACGGCTGCGCAGCAGCGGGCGGCGGGCCGCCCGGAGCGGTTACTTGGCCGCCGACGCGGCGGCCAGACGGTGCTTGGTCGTCAGGTGCTCGGGGTCCTTGTCGAAGTCCTTGAGCACATGCTTGCCGAACGTCTCGACGGACTCCTCGCACAACTCGATCTCCATGGACGTCGAGAGCATGCCGAACGAGAGCTGGTCGGCACCCGTGGCGACGAAGTTCTCAATCGCTTTGCCCACCTCGTCGGGCGTGCCGACGGCGGTGACGCCGGCCCCGATGGCGAGATCGAGCGTGGCGGCGTCCATCGGCGGGATGATCGCCGGCCACTCCGGGATGCCAGGGGGCTTGGGGAACGTGTCCAGATAGCGGAACACGAGGCTCAGGTGGTAGTTCGAGTCCGCATCGAGGAAGGTCTGGCGGGCCTTGGCGCCGTCCTCCATGCAGATCATCTGCGTCGTGATCATGACGTTGTTGTTCACGAACTCCCCCACCGGGTTCGTGCACTCCTGGATCTTCTCCTTGTAGCGGGCGACGAGCGGGGTCAGCTGGTCGGGTGTGGAGAAGCCGAAGCAGAGGACGCCCACGCCCATCTCGGCGGCCAGGTCGAAGGTGGAGGGGCTGCCGGCCGCCATCCAGATCGCCGGGTGTGGCTTCGAATACGGCTTGGGCAGCACGTTGCGGCTCGGCATGGAGAAGAACTTGCCGTCGTAGCTGAAGTCCTCGTCGCGCCACATGCGCACGATCTGCGGGAGGGTCTCGGCCACCATCTCGCGGGTCAGGTCCGGGTCCTCGATGCCGAAGCCGCGCTGCTCGGTGGTCGACGAGCCCCGGCCGGTGCCGAACTCGAAGCGGCCCCCGCTCAGGTGGTCCAACATGGCCACCCGCTCGGCGATGCGCGCCGGGTGGTTCACTGGCGGCGTGATGTTGAAGATCCCCGAGCCGATGTGGATGTTGTTGGTCTTGGCGGCGACGAAGGCCAGGAAGGACTCGGAGGCGGACAGGTGCGAGTACTCGGTCAGGAAGTGGTGCTCGGAGGCCCAGGTGTACTTGAAGCCCGCCTTGTCCGCCGCCACGATGAACGCGACCTCGTCCATGATGCGATCGTGCTCGGCCGAGCTCCCGTGCCGCTCGACGTATCTCGGCAGCACGCACGCGGCGTTGAAGATCCCGAATTCCATGGGGTGTGCCCGTCCTCCGCTGGGGCCGCGGTCCGTTCCGCAGGCGCTCCTGCGACGGTAACACGGGGAGGGCTAAAGTGCAACGTGTTCCAATAATTGCGATTCCACCCCTGGTCAGAGACTTTTGGAGATGCAAGTGAACCCAGCTGATGCGCCGCCCACCGGCGCCCCCGCCCCCGCGGCGACGCCCCCGCCCGAGACGGTCGCCGCCGGTGTCCTGGCGCGCGCCGACGACCCCGGCCTCGGTCTGTGGGCGGGCGACCTGCGCCTGAGCCACGCCGAGGTCGTCGCCGAGGCCGCTCGCCGGGGCGCCTGGCTGCGCGCTGGGCGCGCGCCGGGGGCGGCCCCCTTCCACGTCGCCGTCCTGCTCGACAACGTCGCCGAGTTCGTGTTCTGGCTCGAGGCGGCCGCATTGACCGGCGCCGTCGTGGTGGGCGCCAACCCGACGCACCGCGGCGAAGAGCTCGTGCGCGACCTGACCCACACCGAGTGCCAGTTCCTCGTGACCGACTCGGCCTCGCTCCCGCTACTCGAAGGGGCTCGGCTCGGCGAGGCACTGGGCGTGGTCGACGCCGCCAACCCCCGCGTGCTCGTCGTCGACACAAAGGCGGCCGACGCGGTGCTGGCTGCGTTCGACGGCGCAGCGGCGGCGGACGTGGCGGACCCGTCGGTGACGCCCGAGACGCTGGGCTACCTGATCTTTACGTCGGGGACCTCGGGCGCTCCGAAGGCCTGCCGGTGCACGCAGGGTCGCCTGGCGCGCATCGGCGTCGTGGCGGCCCAGATGTTCTCGCTCGGCCCGGACGACGTCTGCTACCTGGCCATGCCGCTCTTCCACTCCAATGCCCTGATGGCGGGCTGGGGCCCCGCCCTGATGGCCGGCTCGACGTTCGCGCTCCCCTCGACGGGACGCTTCTCGGCGTCGGGCTTCCTGCCCGACGTGCGCGCCTCGGGGGCGACGTACTTCAACTACGTGGGCAAGCCGCTGTCCTACATCTTGGCCACGCCCGCGCGGGCCGACGACGCCGACAACCCGCTGGTGCGCGTGTTCGGCAACGAAGGCTCGGCCGACGACCTGGGCCGCTTCGCCGAGCGCTTCGGGGTCACGGTCACCGACTCGTACGGCTCGACCGAGGGCGGCGCGACCGTACAGCGCACGCCCGATACGCCGTCGGGTGCGCTCGGCCGCGCCCCCGAAGGCACCGTCGTGCTGCATTCGGCCACCGGCGAGGAGTGCCCGCCCGCCCGCTTCGACGCCCGCGGCCGCTTGATGAACGCCGAGGAGGCCATCGGCGAGCTCGTCTCCAAGGGGGGAGGTGCGGGCTTCGAGGGGTACTGGCGCAACGACGAGGCCGAGACGGCTCGCTTGCGAGAGGGCTGGTACTGGACCGGGGACCTCGCCTACCGCGACGAGGCGGGCTTCTTCTACTTCGCCGGGCGCGACCACGACTGGCTCCGGGTCGACGGCGAGAACTTCGCCTCGGCGCCGATCGAGCGGATCCTCCAGCGCCACGCCGACGTCGTGCTGGCGGCGGTCTACGCGGTGCCCGACCCCGCGGTCGGCGACCAGGTCATGGCGGCCGTGCAGCTGCGCCCCGGGGTGGACGCGCTGGACCCCGCGGCGCTGGCCGAGTTTCTCTCGGCCCAGGGCGACCTCGGCACGAAGTGGGCGCCGCGCTTCGTGCGCCTGAGCGCGTCGCTCCCCATCACGTCGACCAACAAGGTGCTCAAGCGCGCCCTGCGCGCCGAGCGCTGGAACTGCGCCGAGCCGGTGTTGTGGCGGATGGAGAAGGGCGGCCCGTACCGCACGCTGACCGCCGACGAGGCGCGGGGGCTCGAGGAGTCGGTGGGCGACCGCGTCCTCTGAGGCGGTCGCAAACCGGCGGCCGCCGCGCCGCGCTCGGGTGCGCGCCGGCGCCTCCACTACGTTGGGCGCCCTCGGGGCGGTCGGGTCTCGATACGAGGGAGAGATCGGGGGACCCAGTTGGCGTCGGCGTTGCACGCGGCTCCCTGGCGGCGAGCGCTCACGTGCGTCGGAGCCCTCGGCGTGGCGGCGTCCACCTTGATGTGGTCGACCCCCTTCACCGGTGCCGCCACCCCGTCACAGACCTGGTCCGAGTACTTCTACCCGCTCAAGGTGGGTTGGACCTGTCACGAGACGCTCGATTCGGGTGGCGCCGTCGGCACCGCCACGCTCACGGTCACGGCCGTCGGCAAGATCCCCGACGGGCATTCGGTCTCCGTTACCCAGAGCGGCTCGACAGCGGTCGGGGGCACCAACGTGCCCACCAACTCGGTGCTGCACTACGTGCTCACCAAGAGCGGCCACCTCGTCTCGGTGCCCTCCGCCGGCGAATTCGCCGGTCAGGCGTACAAGATCGAGGGCGACACCACGCTGCCTTCCGTGTCCGCCCTCCTCGCCGGCGGCAGCACCACGTCGGAGCTGCACATCAGCGAACCGCTCAGCCCGAGCGAGCTCTCGCAAGTCCGCGCCATTCTCACCCCGCACGCCACCTCGCTCGTCATGCAGGTGAGCCTGCGCGAGCGCGGCCAGCGCGTCGCCGTGCTGCAGACGCCCATCGGGACGTTCCACGACGTCCTGGCCGTCCACGCCTCGCTCGGCGCAATCCACGTCACCGACGCCGTGAAGGCGGCATCCAAGACGCTCACCTCCGAGCTCCAACCGGTGCTGGGCAAGGAGCTCGCCAACACCACCTGGTACGCCCCGGGCTTCGGGCCGGTCCGCTTCGATGTCGGCGGCATCAACGCCGACATGACGAGCTGCGGCGCCGCCGCCTGACCCCCGGCCCCTGCCGCATCGCCACCGTCTATCACTCGAAGCGATAAGGAAGCGGCGGTGGCCACCCCGCCCCGACTGCGGAACGTCGGAACCCGGGGCCTCACTTCGGACCGTACACACGGGAAATCTGTTGCTACTTCTGGGTCTATACGCGCCCTTCGGCAACCCCCGTGCGAGTGCATATACAAGCGCGACCGACACCCGCCGGTCCGTGAGGGGTTGCCTGAACCCGGGCGCGCCGAGACGCTGCACCATCTCAAAAAGTGATGAGGTGTGCGCTCAGCGATCGACGCCGAGGACCAGTCCGCTCGTCGGCACGCCCGTCCCGGCCGTGACGACCACGTGTTCGAGCCCGGCGACCTGGTTGACCGAGTCGCCCCGGACCAGGCGCACTCCCTCGGCGATCCCGTTCATACCGTGCAGGTAGGCCTCGCCGAGCTGGCCCCCGTGCGTGTTGATCGGCAGGGCACCGCCAAGCTCGATGCGCCCGTCGCGGACGAAGTCCTTCGCCTCACCCTTGGCGCAGAAGCCGAGCTCCTCTAATTGGTAGAGGACGTACGGGGTGAAGTGGTCGTAGAGGATCGCCGCCTGCATGTCGGACGGCGCGAGCCCGGAGGTCGCCCAGAGCTGGGGCGCCACGACGGACATCTCGGGCAAGCCGAGCAGGTCGTCGCGGTAATAGCTCGTCATCATGTCCTGGCCGGCGCCTGACCCCTGCGCGGCGGCCCGGATCACCGTCGGGGCCGTCTGCAAATCACGAGCGCGCTCGAGCGACGTGACGACGAGCGCCTGGCCGCCGTCGGTTTCCTGGCAGCAGTCGAGCAAGTGGAGCGGCTCGACGATCCAGCGGCTGGCCTGATGTTCCTCGAGGGTGATCGGCTGCTCGTAGAACCACGCCTTGGGATTCACCGCGGCGTGCTTGCGGTCGGCGACGGCGACACGGCCGAGGTCCTCGCTCGTCGCGCCGGTCACGTGCAGGTAGCGCTGCGCCGCCATGGCCACCCACGAGGCCGGCGTGAGCAGCCCGACGGGGAGGTATGACGCCATGTGCGCGTTCTCCGCGTTGGGAAGCGGCGGGCGCCCCTGCACGCCGGCCCCGAAGCGGCTGCCGGAGCGCTCGTTGAAGGCGCGGTAGCAGACGACGACGTCGGCCACGCCGGAGGACACGGCGAGGGCCGCCTGCTGGATGGTGGCGCAGGCCGCGCCGCCGCCGTAGTGGATGCGGCTGAAGAACGTCAGGTCGCCGATGCCGAGGCTGCGGGCGATGTCGATGTCCGGGTTGGTGTCCGAGCTGAAGGTCACCATCCCCTGCACCTCGGACGGCGCGATGCCGGCGTCATCGAGCGCCGACTTCACGGCTTCCACGGCGAGGCGCAGCTCGGAGCGGCCCGAGTCCTTGGAGAACTCGGTGGCGCCGATGCCGGCGATGGCCGTGGTGCCGGAGAAGGAATGCGGCATCAGGCCGGCCCGCCCTCGTCGCCCAGCGGCAGGACGACCTGCACGGTGCCGGTCACGTGGTCCCCGAGGTCGTTGGCGCCGCGGATGGCGACGGTGACCAGGCCGGTGTTCCCGTCATCGCCGAGCGGGCCCTTGTCCGTGACCGAGCCGGTCAGGGTCATGGTGCAGTCGGGGTAGTTCGGCGCGCCGAGACGGATGCTGACGTCGGCCAGGCGGCTGCGCGGCCCCGACCAGTCGGTGACGTAGCGGCCGACGAGGCCGTTGGTGGTGAGGATGTTCATGAAGATGTCCTTCGAGCCGCGCTCCTTGGCCAGCACCTGATCGTGGTGCACGTCCTGGTAGTCCCGGCTGGCCAGCGCCCCCGACACGATCAAGGTCCGGGTGATCGGCAGCACGAGCGTCGGCAGCTCGTCGCCCACGGCGACGTCGAAGAAGGTCGGGCCCGCATCGACGGTCGTCATGCGCCGGTCTCCGTCGACGCCGCGGTCAGCGCCTGGCGGGCGATCGCCGCGCCCAGATTGGAGAGTTGCACGCTGGGGCCGCCGAGCAGCAGCTCGATCTGTTTGCCCCAAAGGAAGTAGCGATGGATCGGGTACGTGATGTCGGCGCCCATGCCCCCGTGCAGGTGTTGCGTCGCGTGCACCGCGCGCTGGCCGCGCTCGGAGGCCTGCCACTTGGCCACCCGCGCCGGGCCGGCCGCGTCGCGTCCCGTGTCGTAGCACCAGGCCGCGTTCTGCCACGTGACGCGCATGGCCTCGATGTCGATGGCGGCGTCGGCGGCCTTCAGCATCGTGCCCTGGAAGGTGCTGAGAGGGCGCCCGAACTGCTGGCGGGTGTTGAGGTACGACGCCGTCTGGGTGAGTGCCGATTCGCAGACGCCGACCTGCAGCGCGCACAGCCCGATGATGGATGCGGTCAGGAGGTCATCGAGGACGGCGCGCCCGGCGTGCGGGGCGGCCAGGACATCGTCGGCCTCGACGCGGACTCCGCTCAGGTGCAGGTGCGGGTGGATCTCGCGGTTGGTCGTGACCGTGCGCTCGAGCGTCACGCCGTCGGCGTTCGGGTCCACGAGCGCCAGCACCACGCCGGCGCCGGTGGACGCCGGCACGATGATGCGCGCCGCCAGATGGCCCTGGGGCACCGCGAGCTCGGTGCCCTCGAGCACCCAGCCGTCGCCGGAGGCCTCCGCCAAGACCGGCGGCGTCGACGTCGGGCTGAACGCGCTCCCCGTCAGCGCAGCCGTGAGGAACGTGTCGCCGGCGACGACCCCGGGCAACCAACGCGTGCGCTGCGCCGACGAGCCGAAGCGCGCCAGCGGCAGGGCGCCACACACCAGCGTCGCCCACAGCGGGACCGGGGCGACGGCGTTGCCCTGTGCCTCGAGCAGCAGGCACAGCTCGAGCAGTCCGTACCCCGCGCCGCCCTCGGATTCGGGCACCGCCAGGCCGAGCAGGTCGGCACCGGCCAACGACTGCCACAGGTCGCGATCGACGCGGTCGTCACTCTTCTCGGTGGCCGCCACGCGTTCGGGATCGACCAGCCCGCCGAACAGTCCCGTCGCCGTCTCCGAGACGGCGAGCTGCTCCTCGTTGAAGGCGAAGTCCATCAGCGCCCCTCCCCCGCACCCGACGACCCCGCCGGTACGAAAACCGGCAGCGACAGCTCCTCGTCGTAGTCCACGAACTCGGCCTGCACGGGCATGCCGATCGTGATGTCCTCGCGCTCGACGCCACGCAGGTTGGCCACCACCCGCGTCCCCTCCTCGAGCTCGATAAGACCGATGGGGAGCGGGTACTCGAACGACGGCACCTGCGGGTAGTGCACGACCACGTAGGAGTACAGCGTGCCCCGGCCGCTGGAGGTGACGGTGTTCCACTCGAGTGAGCCGCAATGGGCGCACGCCGGCAGCGGCGGGTGGCGCAGCGTGCCGCACGAGGTGCAGCGCTGGATCAGCAGTCGATGCGCCTGCGCGCCCTCGAACCAGAAGGCGTTGTCCTGGGTCAGCGCCGGGTGCGGGCGCGGCGGGCGGGGCGCCTTGCGCTCGGGCGGCAGGTACTTGAGGATGCGAAAGCGCATGGTGGCGACCGGCTCGCCGGCGTCGTAGAGCGCCTGCACCGCGGCGGGCTCGGGAAGAGCCGCCGGCACGTCGCCGTCGGGCACCGCCACGAAGTCCAGCCGGGTGGTGAGGAAGCGGCCCGTGCCCAGGCCCGTGCGCTTGGGGTCCGAGATCGACTCGATCACCGAGCGCACCAGCAGGCGGTCACCCACGACGAGCGGTCGCCCGTACTGCTGCTCGCAGTCGGTGGCCACCACCGAGGTGAGGCCCTCCTCGTCGAGGAGCTGCATCATGCGGTCGCTCGGCCCGTCGCCTTGGGTGGTCCCGGCCTCGCGCGCCGCCTCGATCTCGTTGGACGCCCGCAGCCCGCGCATGATCCAGGCCTGCAGCATGGTCGGCGGCGCGATCAGCTGATCGAAACCGGCGGCGCGGGCGGCCTCGTCGGAGACGTAGACGGGATTGTGATCGTCCATCGCCTCGACCCAGTGCCGGATCATGGGCACGTTGACGGCGTGGGGCGAGAGCGAGGGCGGGCCGGACGACTGGCCGACCAACGCGTTCAACTCGGCGCTACGGTCCGGAAACGGCGCGAGCTCCTCGAAGCGCCCGGCCGTACCGTTCGTCGACGCCTCGGTCGAGCCGTTGGACGACGCGGCGGCGCTCACCGTGCCCCCCGCGTCATGCCGAGGCCGGCGGTGGCCACGATCTCGCGCTGCACTTCGTTGACGCCGCCACCGAACGTGTTGACCTGCGCCTGGCGTCCGGTCGCCTCGAGGCGACCCCGGAGGAGCGCGCCCGGCGAACCCGGGGTCAGGTAGCCGGCCGCGCCCACGACGCCCGAGAGCAGCCGGGCGACCTCGAGGATCCGTTCCGTCCCGAACACCTTGATCGACGACGACTCGGCTGCCGTCAGCTCGCCGTCGGCCACGTGCACGGCCATGCGCCAGTTGAGGAGCCACATGGCATCGAGCTCGGCCTTGCACTTGGCCAGGTCCATCTGCACCCACGACTGTTCGATCAGCACGTGGCCCTCATCAGCGGGCTGCGCCGCCGCCCACGCCACCACGTCCTCGAAGAGCGAGAGCGCGAGGCCACTCCACGCGGCCAGGCCGACGCGCTCGTGGTTGAGCTGGTTCGTGATCATGCGCCAGCCCTCGTTCTCCTCCCCCACCCGATTGGCCAGCGGCACGCGCACGTTGTCGTAGAAGGTCTGCGTCGTGGTCAGCCCGCCGACCGTGTTGATGATCGACCACTCGAACCCGGCCGCGGACGTCGGCACGCAAAGGATGGAGATGCCCTTGTGCTTGGGCGCGTCGGGATTGGTGCGGGTCGCGAGCCAGACATAGTCGGCCCCGTCCGCGCCGGAGGTGAAGATCTTGGCGCCGTTCACGACGTACTCCTCGCCGTCGCGCACGGCCCGGGTGCGCAACGAGGCGAGGTCGGTGCCGGCCTCGGGTTCGGTGTAGCCGATGGCGAAGTTGACCTCGCCGGCGAGGATCTTGGGCAGGAAGAAGGACTTCTGCTCCTCGGTGCCGAAGCGCATGATCGTCGGCCCGACCGTGTTGATGGTGACGAACGGGAAGGGGGCGCCGGCGCGCCGGGTCTCGTCGAAGAAGATGAACTGGTCGGTGGCCGGGCGCCCCTGGCCGCCGAACTCGGTGGGCCAGCCGATGCCGAGCCAGCCGTCCTTGCCGATCCGACGGACGACGTCGCGCCAGGCGTCGCCGGCCTCTCCGCCCTCAGCCAGGCCGGCGCGCACCTCGTCACTGAGCAATTCGGTGTAGTAGCGACGCAGCTCGCTGCGTAGCTCTTGCTGCTCGGCGCTTTCTTCGAGGAACATCGTGGGGCAGCCTCGCGTGCATTCCGCGGTCCCTGCCAGGTCAAGGCCGCTTGAGCCAAAACTGTAACAGGTTCTCGTTTCGTGGGGTCGGGGCGGAAATCACAACGTCTCACGTCCTGAGCGGGTCCGATCGGCGAGCAACGGGTCGATCACCATCCATCGCGCTCCGGGGTGAGCGAGGATGCCGTTGTTCTCCAGGCGCTCCAACGCCCCGACGACTGCGCCACCGCGCGACCCGGACCCACCCCGCTGATAGGGACCCTCCCCCCCGTGAGACAGCAACGAGTACGTGGCGCTCCGTTCCGCTCAGCCCAGACCAAGTGACCTTCATCTCGTCAGCCACCCTGTCCATGATTGCAATACGAGCTTCCTCCCACTCCTCCAGGTCGGCGACTTTGTGAGTGAAATCCCACAGCGTGTGTGCCGCGACCATGGCCCGCTGCGGATGGCCGTCGACCAGTTCAAGCAGCAGTTGAAGAGCAGCAGCCGAGATCTCTTTTCCGGTCTGTTCAAATCGGTCGGCGATGTAGTCGACCATTTGGCTCGCTATTTCGTGCCAAATGGCTCGGGATCCCGAGCCGACTGCGCTCCACGCTCGCAATTCTCTGACGAAGCGCGACCCAGGGTCGCCGCTAAAGACCTTTTGCGGCCGCGCCGGGTCTGCCCGGATCGGCCCGGCGGCCCGCAGGGCTCAGGGAGGGACCGGGCGCGGCGCCGAGGCGAAGAGGTTGAGGCCGAGTGCCTCGGACAGGTAGGCCGTCATGCGCTGGCCGCGCACGCTGTTGCCGGAGTCGTCGAGCGGGGGCGAATAGGTGCCGACCCCGCCCTTGCCGGGCGACACGGTGACGAGGCCGCCGCTGACCCCGCTCTTGCCGGGCAGGCCGACGTCGTAGAGCCAGTCCCCGCTGCGCTCGTAGAGGCCGGAGGTGGCGAGGACGGCCAGGACCCGGCGACAGCAGTCCGACGCCACGGCGCGCTCGCCGGTGAGCGGGTTGACGCCGCCGTCGGCCAGTGTGGCGCCCATGACGGCGAGGTCACGGGCGCTCACGCGCAGGTTGCACTGGCGGGTGTACACGTCGGTGGCGAGCTCGGGGTCGCTGTACATGCGCCCGTAGCCGTCGAGCAGGTGTGCGATGCCGCGGTTGCGGTAGTTCGTCGCCGCCTCGGACGCGTAGACCTCCTCGTCCATGTCGAGCGGCCGGCCGGCGAAGCGCGACAGCGTGGCGACGATGCACGCGAACTTCTCCTCGCAGGTGTCACCGGGCACCAGGCTCGAGGTGGCCAGGGCGCCTGCGTTGACCATGGGGTTCATGGTGCGGTTCCGGTTGAGCTCGATCCCCATGACCGAGTCGAAGGGCAGCCCGGTGCTGTTGACGCCGAGCTTGCGGCGCGCCTCGTCAGGCCCGAGCACATCACAGACCAGCGCAAACACGAAGACCTTGGAGATGCTCTGGATGGTGAACTGCATCTCGGCGTCGCCGATGGCGAAGAGGCGCCCGTGCACCCCGGCCACGCACACCCCGAAGGCGCCGGCGGGCGCCGCGGCGAGCGCGGGGATGTAGTCGGACACGCGCCCCTCGTCGAGATGGCGGAAATCCTCGTAGCCGGCCGAGACCACCGCCCGCACCTCGTCGTCGGGCGGGAGGCTCCCGGTCGAGACCCGTTCGCCCGCCGGCGGCTCCTCGTGCTGGTCGTCGGCCATGGGTTCGCGGAAATTACCGCCGGATGGGGGCGCCTGACCATGCCCGTTCTCGGCCGGCGGGGAGCGTGCGGCGCCGTGGACCCCGCTCGGGCCGCTGCGCGTATGATCAACTGACACACGTTCTAAAAATGGACGCGAAAGGCCAGGCACCAAGCGGCGGCTCCGCGGCAGCTGGGCGGCCCGGCCAAGCAACCGAAAGCGAAAGGGGGGTCCTTTGAGCCTCGACGAGATCGATCTCATCGACGGGCGGAACTTCGTGGCCGGCGTCCCCCACCACTGGTTCGCCGAGTTGCGGGCGGAGGCGCCCGTCTACTGGCACCCCGAAGAGGTGGCGCCGCGCGGCGGCTTCTGGGCCGTCACCCGCTACGACGACTGCGTCACGGTCAACCGGGACTGGGAGTCCTACTCCTCGGCACGGCGCGGCTCGCTGTTCCACGAGATGGACGACGACCAGCTGGCCCAGCAGCAGCTGATGATGGTGAACATGGACCCGACCATGCACACGCGGTACCGGAGGCTGGTCAACAAGGGCTTCACGCCGAAGATGGTGCGCGACCTGGAGGCCAGCATCGTCGGGTACGCCGACGGGATCATCGACGCCGTGTGCGAGCGCGGCACGGCCGACTTCGTCGAGGAGATCTCAGCCGAGCTCCCGCTCTTGGTCATCGCCGAGTTGCTCGGCGTGCCCCAGGAGGACCGCCGCATGGTCTTCGACTGGTCCAACCGCATGATCGGCGCCGAGGACCCCGAGTACCAGATCCCGGGCGCCGACCCGGGCGAGTCGGCCATGCAGGTCTACAGCTACGCCGAGGAGCTGGCGTCGCAGCGCAAGCTCGCGCCCAAGGACGACCTGGTGTCGGTGCTCATCGGCGCCGAGGTCGAGGGCGAGAAGCTCGATCAGCTCGAGCTCGACCTCTTCTTCCTCCTCCTCATCGTGGCCGGCAACGAGACGACGCGGAACCTCATGTCCGGCGCCATGACCGCCTTCTTCGAGCACCCCGACCAATGGGACAAGCTGCGGGAGGACCGGTCCTTGCTGCCCGGCGCCGTCGAGGAGATGCTGCGCTACGTCACGCCGGTCATGCACTTCCGCCGCACGGCCACGGCCGACTTCGAGCTGCGCGGCCAGCAGATCAAGGAGGGCGACAAGATCGTCTTCTGGCACACGTCGGCCAACCGCGACGAGAACGCCTTCGAGAACCCTGACACGTTCGACGTCACGCGCTCGCCCAACAACCACATCGCCTTCGGCGGGGGCGGCCCGCACTTCTGCCTGGGCGCCAACCTGGCGCGGATGGAGATCATGGTGATGTTCGACCGCCTCCTCGACCGCATCCCCGACATGCGCCTCGACGGCGAGGTCCAGCGCCTGCAGTCGAACTTCATCAACGGCACCAAGCACATCCCGATCGCGTTCGCGCCCTCGGCGCCGGTCGGCGGCACGCCGCTGCCCGCCCGCGCCCGCTGACGTGACGGGGGCAGCGAGCCGGAGCGGGGCAGGAGCGCCCCTGCGCTTTCACCAGGCGGTCAGCTTCCTGCCGACGCGCCAGGCGGTGCCGCTGGCGAAGGCGAGCAACGAGCTCGGCTACGGCGGCATGTACGTGTCGGACCACCTCTTCAACCCGCGCCAGCTCGAGTCGCGCTACACGTACTCGGTGCGCGAGGACGGCCACCCGGGCTGGGAAGCCGAGACACCGTGGCCGGACCCGATGACGCTCATCGCCGGGATGGCGACGGTGGCGGAGAACCTGTTGTTCACCACCGGCGTGTACGTGGCGCCGGCGCGGGACCTGATCACGGTGGCCAAGTCGGTGGCGACGGCCGCGGTGATCTCGGACAACCGGGTGCGCCTGGGCGTCGGCGTCGGCTGGTGCAAGGAGGAGTTCGACCAGACCGGACAGGACTTCACCACACGCGGCAAACGCCTCGACGAGATGATCGTCGCCCTGCGCGCGCTGTGGCACCCAGGCTGGGTCGAGTTCCACGGCGAGTACTACGACGTCCCCGAGTGCCAGATGCTCCCCGCCCCCACCGAACCGGTCCCGATCATCGGCGGCGGCCACTCCCCTATCGCCCTGCGCCGGACGGCCGCCCTGTGCGACGGCTGGATCGCGGCGGGCGCCTACAGCGCCGAGGACGCCTGGATGCACCTGGCCAACCTGCGCGAGGCCCTGAAGAAGGCGGGGCGCGAGGACGAGGACTTCACGATCTACCTGTCGATCAACGAGCGACCCGACGTCGACCTGTACCGGCGCTTCGCCGAGGCCGGCGTGACCGACATCGTGTGCGCGCCCTGGATGTTCGTCGACGTCAAGGACGGCACGCCGGACGACGAGGCGCTGGCGGCGCGCCTCGGCGCGGTGCGCTGGTTCGCCGACGAGATCATCGCCAAGGTCTGAGAACGGGATTCGAGAGGTTCGAAAGGAGTCAGGTGTGAAGGACATGAAGATCGGCCTGCAGATGGGGTACTGGGGGGCGGGCCCGCCGCCGCACGCGCTCGAGCTCGTGATGGAGGCCGACCGCCTCGGCTACGACTCCGTCTGGACGGCGGAGTCCTACGGTTCGGACGCCTTGACCCCGCTGTCGTGGTGGGGCTCGCGTACCGAGCGGGTGCGCCTCGGCACGTCGCTGTGCCAGCTCTCGGCCCGCACGCCGACCGCCATGGCGATGGCCGCGCTGACGCTCGACCACCTCTCGGGCGGGCGCTTCGTCCTCGGGCTCGGGGTGTCGGGTCCCCAGGTCGTCGAGGGCTGGTACGGCCAGCCCTTCCCGGCGCCGCTCGCCCGCACCCGCGAGTACGTCGACATCGTGCGCCAGGTGCTGGCGCGCGAGAAGCCGGTCACCAACGACGGCCCGCACTACCCGCTGCCGTACCCCGGCGGCACCAGCCTGGGCAAGCCGCTCAAGCCGATCGTGCATCCGCTGCGGGCGGACGTGTCGATCATCTTGGGGGCGGAGGGACCGAAGAACGTGGCCCTGGCCGCCGAGATCGCCGACGGTTGGTTCCCGATCTTCTTCTCGCCCAAGGCGATGTCCTCCTTCGAGGCGTCGCTCGACGAGGGCTTCGCCCGGCCCGGGGCGCGCCGGAGCGCGGCCGACTTCGAGGTGCTGGCGTTCGCGCCGACCGTGATCAACAACGACGTCGACGCGGCGGCGGACGGGTTCCGGCCGATGCTCGCGCTCTACATCGGCGGCATGGGGGCGAAGGACATGAACTTCCACTTCGACGTCTTTGCGCGCATGGGCTACGAGGAGGCGGCGACCAAGATCCAGGACGCGTACCTCGAAGGGCGCCGAGACGACGCGGCGGCTGCCGTGCCCACCTCCATGGTGGAGGACATTGCGCTCGTCGGGCCGGTCGACAAGATCCGCGACGACCTCGAGGCGTGGGGGGGGG
>DASXEK010000038.1:0-23248 GCA_036490155.1 Acidimicrobiales bacterium
CTCAGAGTCAGCGCCCGGTGCCGTCGAACCCGGTGTCCCGTAGGTCGGCTGGTCTGCCGGTGCAGCGAAGGTCGTGCTGTCGCCGGCGGCGGGCACGTTGTTGAAGCTGTTGCCGACCGTGAAGGGCGGGTTGGCCTCATCGAAGGTGATGTCGATCATTCCGCCGTCTTTGAAGGCGGCCGACTTCTCGATGAGCGGGATGTAGTAGCGCAAGAACAGGTCCGAGGCGTAGAGCCCGCCGGTGTAGTTCGCGGGCGTTGTCGCCTCGGGGTCGTACGCGGGAAGCCCGGTCGGGGTGTAGTTCGGGGTGCCGTTCGAGTTGAACGCACCGGACAAGTTGTTGCCCTGGCAGGTTGCGTCGTGGGCGTCACTGCAGTTGTTCGGCGTGATCCAGTTGAACGCCGGCACCTCGTTGGCCGGGAGGCTCAGGTCGTGGGCCAGGCCGTAGGTGGGGTCGTCGAGGTTCGAGACGTGATTGGCGTCGCAGTTGGAGTCGGTCGTTCCGGTCGTCGGCGCGCCCGGCCCGTCGTACTCCGCGGTGGACGGCTCGTTGAGGGCCGGCTGGGCCGCGTAGGTGACGCCGCTCTGCGTGCCGGCGGACTCACCGGTCAGCGACGCGAACCAGCCCGTGGGGAAGTGCTTGGCCACGTACTGGTCCGCCGGGTCGCCGTTGTTGTTGGCGTTGGCCGGCTGGGCCCCCGTGTAGCTCGTCACGTCGCCCGTCGGGGCCACGAGATTGGTCGGGTTGGTGACGGGGTTGCCGGTCGAAGTGCCGGGGTAGCCGCACTCACCGTCGTCGCGACCGGGCACGGTGTCGGTCACCCCGGGGGTCGAGCCGGTGACGTAGGTCGTCGCGCCGACGGGCTGCGCTCCGCCGAGGTCCTGGGCGTAGCCCTTCCACGAGACGCCGGCCGCGTTGAACTGGTTGAACATCGTCGGCACGTCGGTCGGGAAGACGCAGCCGTTGTTGCCGAGCGCAGCGTCCACGCCACCGTGGACCAGGAGCTGGCCATAGTTGCCGTTCTTGGCGGCGGTCGGGTTCGGAGTAGCGGTATTGGTCCCGGAGCCGTCGGTGGTCTGGTCGGTGTCGGTGCCGGTGCCCACCGTGCCGTTCGTGATGATCCCGCCGTTGTTGTTCGTCATGTTCGCGGTCGTCGAGCAGTCGTCCTGCACGGCGTACGAAGGGGACTGGCCGGACACCAGCGAGATGTAGTTGTCCATGCTGAAGTGGCCCGTGCCGTAGTAGTTCGTCAGCAGCGCGCCCTGCTGGGGCAGCGTCTGCCATAGGTAGCTGTTCTGGTTGAGGCCCGTGAAGGTCTCGTCGTAGGACTTGTTCTCCAGGATGATCAACCACACGTGCTTGACCGCGCCGACCGGAGTACCGGTCGACGTGATGACACATTGCGCTTGACTACTGGGCCCGCCCGTTGGGACCTGGAATGAGCTGCCCGCCGGGCACGTGGCGTTGGGCCGCGTGGCGGACGACGCGGGCGTCCCCCCGAGTGCGGTCGAGACGCTGACACCGGAAAGTGCGACCGCTCCGACAGCGGCAGCGAACATCGCCCCTGTCCGTACACGGCGTCGCCTCATGTTCAAGATCCGCACGAACCCTCCTGACCGACCCGCGACATACGGGGTACGGCCAGAAACTTAAAAGCGACGGGTTACGTCAACGATGACGTTGCGGGACGGGCTGCTTATCCTTTTGTGACCGGATGGTGAACCGGCTCAGCCCGCCGGCCGCTTGGCCAGAGCGTCACCGAGGTTGCGGATTCTGGACCGGTCCGACGCGGGGACGAGCTTCTGTTCGGAGGGACAGAGCGTCAACAGCGAGACCGACTCGATGGTGTTGAAGGTCGTCACCGACAAGGGCAGGCTCGTCTGCGCTTCCGTGCTCCGCGCGCCGTCCGCCTCGGCAACCAAGGCTGCGTCGATGCCCCCGCCACGTTGCAAGAGCGCGCAAAAGGCCGATCCGTCGGTCAGGAGAGCCCGGAGCGCCACGTTCCCCTGCTTCTGCTCGTAGGTGACCAGCGCGGGGTCGGCCTCGGTGACGTAGGTGAAGAACTTCGTGTCCTGGGCGAGCGAGGTCTTCGGAGCCTTGAGCGGCTTGGAGCCCTTCGGGCGCGTGGACGCCGCCCCTGCCACGGTTCCCGCGGGACTCGCCTGCACCCACGCCGTGCCGCCCAGCAGCGCGGCGA
Organism: Acidimicrobiales bacterium; assembly: GCA_036490155.1. GTDB lineage: Bacteria > Actinomycetota > Acidimicrobiia > Acidimicrobiales > RAAP-2 > Bog-473. Next base: position 2,199 of record DASXEK010000038.1, read on the forward strand.
GGACGAACGAGGCGGACGCAATGCGGCGGCGCGCACGGTGGCCGGCTGGCGTCACGTCGCCAATGTATCGACCGCGGTATCGGCCGCGTCGCGACGTCACGTTCGCCGTCACCGGTCCGTCCACGCGCCGATGCCGGGCCCGCAGGCCCGGCATCGACACCCGACACGATCTCTCTCGGCGCCACAAACGGTAGCGCCGAGGTTCGTCAGAGTTACATCATCCCGCCCATGCCACCCATGCCACCCATGGCGGCAGCGGCGGCTGCGGGGTCCGGGCCCTTCTCGGGCTTGTCGGCGACGAGCGCCTCGGTCGTGAGCAGCAACCCGGCGATGGACGCCGCGTTCTGCAGGGCCGAGCGGGTGACCTTGGCCGGGTCGATGATGCCGGCCTTGACCAAGTCCTCCATGTCGCCGTTGGCTGCGTTGAGGCCGATGTTGCCCTTGGCCGCCTCGACCTGGGCCACGAGCACCGCGCCTTCGAGGCCGGCGTTGAAGGCGATCCAGCGCAGCGGCTCCTCCAAGGAGCGGGCCACGATGCGCGCACCGGTGGCCTCGTCACCCTCGAGCGTGTCCGCCAGCGCGTTGACCGACTTGCGGGCCCGGATCAACGCGGTCCCGCCGCCGGCGACGATGCCCTCTTCGACCGCAGCGCGGGTCGCGGACAGCGCGTCCTCAATGCGGTGCTTCTTCTCCTTGAGCTCCACCTCGGTGGCGGCTCCGACCTTGACGACCGCCACGCCGCCGGCCAGCTTGGCCAGCCGCTCCTGCAGCTTCTCGCGGTCCCAGTCCGAATCCGTCTCGTCGATCTGGCGCTTGATCTGGGCCACGCGGCCCTTCACGTCGGCGCTCTTGCCGGCACCCTCGACGATCGTGGTGTCGTCCTTGGTCACGATCACCCGGCGCGCCGTGCCGAGCAGGTCGACGGTCGCGTTCTCGAGCTTGAGCCCGATCTCCTCGCTGATGACCGTGGCGCCGGTGAGGACGGCCATGTCCTGGAGCATCTCCTTGCGGCGGTCGCCAAAGCCGGGGGCCTTGACGGCGACCGAGGTGAAGGTGCCGCGGATCTTGTTGACGACCAGCGTCGCCAGGGCCTCGCCGTCGACGTCCTCGGCGATGATCAGCAGGGCCTTGCCGGACTGCATGACCTTCTCCAGGACGGGGACGAGATCGTGCACCGCCGACACCTTGGAGTTGTAGAAGAGGATGTACGGCTCGTCGAGCACCGCTTCCTGACGCTCGGCGTCGGTCACGAAGTACGGCGAGAGGAAGCCCTTGTCGAACTGCATGCCCTCGGTGAGCTCGAGCTCGATGCCGAAGGTGTTGGACTCCTCGACGGTCACCGTGCCGTCCTTGCCGACCTTGTCGATGGCGTCGGCCAGCACGTCGCCGATGGCGGTGTCGGCCGCCGAGATGGAGGCGACCTGCGCGATCTCGGTCTTGCCGCCGACCTCGGTCGACTGCTTCTTGATGTTGTCGACCGCGGCCTTGACACCCTTGTCGATGCCGCGCTTGAGGTCGCCCGGGCTCGCCCCGGCCGCCACGTTGCGCAGGCCCTCGGCGATCAGCGCCTGCGCCAGCACGGTCGCCGTCGTCGTGCCGTCACCGGCCACGTCGTTGGTCTTGGTGGCGACTTCCTTCACCAGCTGGGCACCCATGTTCTCGAACGGGTCCTCCAGCTCGACCTCACGGGCGACGGACACGCCGTCGTTGGTGATGGTCGGGGCGCCGAACTTCTTCTCGATCACCACGTTGCGGCCCTTGGGCCCCAGGGTGACCTTGACGGTGTCGGCCAGCTTGTTGACGCCGGCCTCGAGCCCGCGCCGTGCGGACTCGTCGAACTTCAGGATCTTGGGCATGGAATTTCTCGAACTCCTCTCGGATCCCCCGGAATGCTGAGCCGGAGGTGTTTGGCGGAAAATGGTGCGGCCGCCGCGCCGGCCCGGGAATCACCGGGGCGGCGGGCAGACCTTGTGGGACAGACCTTTGACGGCGCCGTGCCGTCAGGCCGGCCGCGGGACTCAGGCCAGCTTGGCCAGGATGTCGCGGCTGGAGAGGATCAGCACGTCCTCCCCGTCGAGGATGTATTCGGTGCCGCCGTACTTGGAGTAGACGACGGTGTCGCCCTTGGCGACGTCCATCGGGATGAGTTCACCGGTGTCCTCGGAGCGTCGGCCCGGGCCAACGGCGATCACCTCGCCCGACTGGGGCTTCTCCTTGGCCGTGTCGGGGATGACCAGGCCAGACGCGGTCTTCTCTTCGGATTCGCCGGGACGGACGACGATTCGGTCATCGAGGGGCTGCAGCTTCATCGGGAGGGGCCTCCTTGGCGGTTCGTTAGCACTCTCGGGTTGTGAGTGCCAACATAGCGGGCGCGGCACGGACAGGCAACCGCGAGCTGGCTCGGCCGCCCGGCGTCGCCCCTTTCGCCCCTTTTGCCCCGCCGGGCCGTCGTAGATTGACGGGACGAAGGCGGATCGAGGCGGCGTGCGCAGGAACTTGGCCACAGTGACAGGAAACGGCGGGACGAGGCGGGCGTTGCGCGCTCGGGGGGCGGGAATGAGCGTGGGTGCGGGTGCAGGTGCCCTGCTCTTGGCGGCGGCGCTGGGCGTGGCGGGTGTGGGTGGCGGGCCCGTGGCCGGGGCGAGCGAGCGCTCGAGCTCGAGTTCGAGCTCGCAGCTGGCTCAGGCCAAGAAGGCCCTGCTGGTGCGCTCGGACTTCCCTTCGGGCTGGAGCGCCCACGGGTCGACGACAACCAGCGCGGGCGGCGGGACCTCGAGCTTTCCCGGTGGGAGCCAGCTGGCATCGTGCCTCGGCGTCAGCCAGTCGCTGATCGACATCAACACGCCGTCGGCGAACAGCCCGACGTTCGAGACCAAGGGCGGGGTCGACACCGTGCAGGACAGCGCCAGCGTCTTCTCCTCGACCAAGCAGGCCGACCAGGAGTACGGGGCCATCTCGAGCCCGAAGGTGCCCGGCTGCATGACCACGGTGCTCCAGGGACCGGCGCGCCAGGAGATCGTGAACTCCCTCGGAAAGGGGATCACGGTGGGGACGATCACCGTCGCGGCCGTCCCCGGCTCGGCCCTCGCCGCCCACACCAGCGGGTTCACCATGTCCTTCCCCGCCACCGACAGCGGCGTGACGCTGCACGCGGCGATCACCTTCATCTCGATGATGCGGGGCACGATGGCGAGCCAGCTGACGATCGAGTCCGTGGGCAAGGCCTTTCCGGTATCGCTGCAACGGCATCTCGTGTCGGTGGCCTACGGGAGGACCTGATCGGGCGGGGCGGCGAGGCGTGGCGGCGAGGTGGGGCGTGTGGACCCGGGTGTCGGGCGGCGACACGGCCGTGAGTCTGGGGGTGGTGACCGGTTCTCCCAGGTGGGAGAGCGTTAACGTCTTGGGCCATCGTTCGGGCCTGCGGCGTGGCCGCTCACGGAGGCAGTAGGAGGGGGCATCAATGGCCCAGACAGGGATGAAGCACGGCCGACGAGCCGTCATGAGCGCGGGCGTCGTGCTGTTCGCCGTGTCGTTGGTGGGCGTCCAGGCGCAGGCCTCCGTGGCGTCGGCCAGCGCCACCTCTGGTTCGGGCGCCAACTCGGCCAAGCTCTCGGCGGGGGTGAAGGCACAGGCCCAACGGGACCTCCTCCAGCTCACCGACTTCACCTCGGGCTGGGTCGCGGGCTCCACGGCGGCGGGCCCGACCCGGACCTCTCCGTGGTCCAAGAAACTGGCGGCCTGTGCGGGCGTGTCGTCGGCCATCGCAGCGATCAAGCCGACCAAGGTCAGCGGCCCCGACTACACGAGCTCGGACCACACCCTGGCCGTCGAGGACAGCATCTCGGTGTACCCCACCGCGGCACAGGCCAAGGCGGCCTGGAAGGCCCAGGCCAGCGCCAAGACGCCGACCTGCATGAACCGCATCGGGAGCCAGGCCCTGCGCACCAGCGTGCAGGACGAGGCGGGCAACGGCGCCACCGTCGGATCGATCAGCATCGCCGCGCTGGCGCCGGGGACCTACGAGGCGGGTCAGACCGGCTATTCGGTGACCATCCCCCTGGTGAGCAGCGGCCGCCAGCTCACCATCATCAGCACGCAGATCGAGTTCGTCCGCGGCCGGTTCCTCCACGAGCTGACCTTCAACGGCAACGGCGTGACGTTCCCACCTCTGCTCGAGGTGCATCTCGTCCGCCAGGTCGAAGCGAGGGACTGAGGCTCCCGTTCGGGGGTTGCAGCGGCGACCCCGGGTCTCTCTCCGGGGTGCATATGCCGAGAACGTGGTGCTACCTCCGCCTGTATACGCGCGCCCGTTGCCGCCATATACGGGCGGATGTGCGGCCCCGTGTTCCGCGTAGTCGCACACGAGGGCGACACGGCACTCTCCGCGAATACGACTTCTGGCGAGGGGGGAATTTTGCCGCGTCTACACCTGTGGGGGACCTCCCAGCGCTCGGACACCCGGGCGGTGACCGGGCTTCTGACCTGCACTGATGAATCGATCTCGCGGCTGCGTCTAGCGTTGCCGGTTGACGTAGGCCCGGGTCACCACGCTCGGGACTGGCGCGGCGTCAATGGGTGACGGAAGGACTTGCAAGGTGGGCCAAGGCGGCAGCACGAATCGCAGGCGATGGGCGGCTGCCTGGGGCGTGGCCCTGGTCGGAATCATCAGCCTGGCTCTCGGCGCCCCTGTGGGGGCCGCCCTGTCGCGGACGAGCGAAATCGCCCAGGCGCACAAGGCCCTGCTCGTGCTCTCGGACATGCCACCCGGGTGGGAGACGGTGAAGAACCCCAACAACCCGGACAGCACGGTCGGCGACACGCAGCTGGCGCACTGCATCGGGGTGGCGCCTTCGCTGATCAACGAGGACCCACCGTCGGCCAACAGTCCGCAGTTCCAGAACAAGGCCGGAACGCTGACGGTCGACGATGACGTCACCGTGTTCCCCTCCGCCAAGAACGCTGCCGCCGAGTTGGCCACTGTCGCCAACCACAAGACGCCCGGGTGCATGACGAGCCTGGCCTCGGGACCCCTCAAGCAGAAGCTCTTCGGCAAGACGCCCAAAGGCGAGACCTACGGGACCGCGCTGGTCTCGGCCACCGACCCCGAGGCCTTCCCCTTCACGGCCGGGTACTCCATGAGCGTGCCCGTCGTCACCAACGGGGTCACGGTGAACATCACGGTGACCCAGCTCTTCGCGATCAAGGGTCGCCTGGGGCAGCAGATCACCTTCACCTCCGTGGGCGTCCCGTTCTCGATCCCCGCCGAGCAGCTCATGTCGGCGGCCGCGGTGCAGAGCCTCTGAGCCCGGCCCGGACCTGCGGGTCGGCCGGTGGAACTGATAGAAGAGGCTCCACGTGAGCGCAGTCAGGCGGGTGGGCATCGGAGTGGTGATCGGCGGGCTGGCCGCGGGGACCGCGAGCGGGCTAGCCGGCGCCGCCGCGACCGCCGGGCAGAAGGCACAGGCGAAGAAGGCCCTGGTCGCTCTCCACGACCTGCCCAAGGGATGGACATCGAGCCCCGTCCCGAGCACCTCGGCCAGCAGCTTCACGGGTGCGTCGCAACTGGCCACGTGCATGGGCGTGCCGACCAAGCTCATCGCCAACAACCCGCCGCGGGTGCTCAGCCCGCTCTTCCAGGACAAGGGCGGAAGTGAACTCGTGCAGGACACGATTTCGATCTATCCCTCGGCCGCCTACGCCCGAGCGGTGTTCGCCGCGATCTCGAGCGACAAGGCCGCCGGGTGCATCAGCTCGCAGTTGAACGCGGCGAGCCAGGGCGCGAGCGCGTCCGATCGGGCCACGGTGACGCGGATCGCGTCCCCCAAAGGCACTGCGGCCTTCACCCTGGAGGCCACCGTGTCGGGGGCCGGGAGTGCGCCGACACCCACGAGCACCGAGGTCGTCTACTTCTTCGACGGGGCCTACGGCAACGGGCTCGACGTGGAGACCTCGGGGTCCCAGCCACCGGCCGCCTTGACCCAGCACCTGCTCTCCGCCATCCGGGGACGACTCTGATGGCGCCGGAGGTGAGCGAACCGAGCCGCTGGTGGCGGAGCGGCGTCTTCTACCAGGTGTACCCGCGCTCCTACGCCGACTCCAACGGCGACGGGGTCGGCGACCTGCCCGGCATCATCTCGAAGCTCGACCATCTGGAGCGTCTCGGCGTGAGCGGCGTCTGGCTCTCACCGGTGACCTGCTCGCCCAACCGTGACTGGGGGTACGACGTCTCGGACTACCGCGACATCGACCCGGACTACGGCACCCTCGAAGATCTCGACAGGCTCGTACTCGAGGCCGGGCGGCGCGGGATCCGCATCCTGATGGACCTGGTGCCGAACCACACCAGCGATCAGCATCAGTGGTTCGTCGACGCGCGGCGTGGCCGCGACGCGACGCACCGTGACTACTACGTGTGGGCCGACCCCAAAGCCGACGGCAGCCCGCCGAATAACTGGGTGAGCATCTTCGGCGGCCCGGCCTGGGAGTTCGACGAGCCCAGCGGTCAGTTCTACCTGCACAACTTCGAGGCGGGGCAACCCGACCTGAACTGGTGGAACGAGGACGTGCGCCGCGAGTTTGACGACGTCGTTCGTTTCTGGTGGGACCGCGGCGTCGCCGGCTTCCGGATCGACGTCTGCAACATGATGATCAAGGACAAGGCGCTGCGGGACAACCCGCCTGCTACCAAGGACGATCCCATCGACCAGCAGTTCATGGGCGTGCGGAACGTCTACAACTCCGATCGGCCCGAGGCCCACGACATTCTGCAGCACTGGCGCACGATCGCCGGGTCCTACGAGCCGGAGCGCCTGCTCATCGGCGAGACCAATGTGGAGACGCTCGAACGCCTGGCCCAGTTCTACGGGACGGGAGGCGACGAGCTCCACGGCGGCTTCAACTTCCAGTTCATGCACGCGCCCTTCGAGGCCGCCGCGCTGCGCAAGGTGGTCGAGGGCACCGAGGAGCTCCTCCCCGACGGCGCGTGGCCCACCTGGCACGCCTCGAACCACGATTTCTCTCGCCTGTCGACGCGCTGGGCCGGTGGCGATCCGGCCAAGGTGAAGCTCGCGTTGTTGATGATGCTGACGCTGCGCGGGACGCCGTTCCTGTATCAGGGCGACGAGATCGGCCAGGTCGACGGGGTGCTCGACAAGGAGGAGCTGCTCGATCCGGTCGGCGTCCGCTTCTTTCCCTACGCCGGGCGCGACCCCGAGCGCACGCCGATGCCTTGGCGCAGCGGGCCCGGCGGCGGGTTCAGCGCACCGGGCGTGCGGCCCTGGCTGCCGCTGGCCGACCCCGCCACCTGCAACGTGGCGAACCAGGACGGCGACCCCACCTCGGTGCTCGAGTTCTGCCGGCGCCTCATCGCGGCGCGGCGAGGGAACGACGACCTGGCCGTCGGGTCCTACCGGTCATTGCCCTCACCCGAGGATGCCTGGGCCTACCAACGAGGTGCGGGAACCGTGGTGTTGCTCAACATGAGCGACGGCCTGGCCACCTTTGAGGCCGTGCACGGCAGCATCACGTTGACCACCGAGGCCGACTTCGAGGGCGCGCTCGTCGAGGGCGCCCTCGCGCTGGCGCCGTGGAGCGGTGCCATCGTCGTGGCGTGACCACGGCGGCCGCTCGCCGGCGCTACGTCCTGTGCACCACGCCGGCGCAGGGGCACACCGCACCATTGCTGGCGCTAGCTCGCCGGCTGGTGGACGAGGGGCACGACGTCGTCTTCTTCACCACGGCGCACTATCGGGACAAAGTGGCGGCGACGGGAGCCTCCTTCGTCCCCTTCGCCGAGGAGTACGACGCCCACGACCTCATGGTGCTGAACCCCGAACGGGAGTCGTCGTCCAAGCGGGGCGTGCGGGGGGTGAAGGACGACCTGCGGCGTATCTTCATCGGCCCGATCCCCGGGCAGTACCGCGACCTCCGGGCCATCCTCGAGGACCGGCCGACCGACGGCATCGTGGTGGACTCCATGTTCCTCGGCGCCATGCCGCTCGCCCTCGGTCCGCGCCAGTCCCGCCCGGTGCTCGCGTGCGTCGGGGTGATGCCCTACGCCGCCTGCAGCCGCGACACCGCACCGTTCGGCGTCGCCTTCCAGCCGGGGAAGGGCCCGCTGGCACGGGCGCGCAACCGCGTCATGAACTGGGCCACCGAGCACGGCGCGCTGGCCGACATCCAGCGCTTCGCCCGCCGCCGCCTCGCCGAGGCCGGCGTCTCGGAGGGCTTCCCGGGCTACTTCATCGACCTCCAGCCCAAGGTGGTCGATGCCTACCTGCAGGCAACGGTGGCGGGCTTCGAGTACCCGCGCTCAGACCTCGCCCCGTCGGTGCGCTTCGTCGGACCGATCCTCGCCCCGCCGACCTCGGACTTCGAAGAGCCGGCGTGGTGGAGCGAGCTCGACGCCGCGCGCCCGGTCGTGCACGTCACCCAGGGCACGCTCGACAACGCCGACCTGGACCGGCTGCTGCTGCTCACGACGCGGGCCCTCGCCCGCGAGGACGTCTTGGTGGTGGCGAGCACCGGCGGGCCTGAGCCCGAACCGCTGCGCCCCGGCCTGCCCCCCAATGTGCGCCTCGAGCGCTTCATCCCTCACGACCGCCTGCTCCCCCACGTGGACGTGATGGTGACCAACGGGGGCTACGGCGGGGTGCAGCAGGCGCTGGCCAACGGCGTCCCGCTCGTCGTTGCCGGCGACAGCGAGGACAAGCCGGAGGTGGCGGCGCGGGTGCACTGGTCCGGCACGGGAATCAACCTGCGCACCGGGCGCCCGTCGCCGGCCATGGTGACCCGTGCGGTGCGAGCGGTGTTGGACCATCCGACCTACCGCGCCCGGGCGCGGGCACTCCAAGAACAGATCGGCGCGAGCACCCCACTCGACGCCATCAGCGCGGCTCTCGCCGAGCTGTGCGGCGACCGCGACGCGGCGACCCGGGCCGCCGTGGGCCCAGCGGGAGCAGCGGCTCAGCGATTGACCGGCGACATGTCGGCGTAACGGTCGCCCTGGGCCGGCGCCACCCGGTCGAGGACCGCGAGGTCCTCTTCGGTCAGCTCGACTTCGAGCGCCGCCACGTTCTCCTCGAGGTACTTACGGTGCTTCGTGCCGGGGATCGGCGCGACGTCGAGGCCGGCGGCGTGGACGAAGGCCAGCGCGACCTGGCCCGGCGTGCACCCCTTGGCCTGGGCCAGCTGGTCGACCACTTCGACGATGGCGATGTTGGCGGCCAAGTTGTCGCCTTGGAAGCGCGGCTGGTACCGGCGGAAGTCCGCCTCGTCGAGATCGTCGAGGGAGCGCAGCGTCCCGGTCAGGAACCCACGCCCGAGCGGGCTGTAAGGGACGAAGCCGATGCCGAGCTCACGCAGCGTCGGCAGGATCTCGCGCTCGGGGTCGCGTGACCACACGGAGTACTCGGTCTGCAACGCCGAGATGGGGTGCACGGCCTGGGCGCGCCGGATGGTGTCCGGCGCCGTCTCGGACAGCCCGAGGTAGCGCACCTTGCCCTGCGTCACCAGTTCGGACATCGCGCCGACCGTCTCTTCGATCGGGGTATCAGGGTCCACGCGGTGCTGGTAGTACAGGTCGACGTGGTCCACGCCCAGCCGGGACAGCGATCCTTCGCAGGCCTGGCGGACGTACTCGGGCCGGCCGTTGACGGCGCGCTTCGACGGGTCGTCGGCGTCGCGCACGATGCCGAACTTGGTCGCGATCACCGCGTTGTCACGGTGGCCCGACAGGGCCTGGCCCACCAGCACCTCGTTGGTGTGCGGCCCGTACATGTCCGAAGTGTCGAAGAAGGTCACGCCGAGCTCGAGGGCACGATGGATCGTGGCGATGGACTCGTCGTCGTCCCGGGGGCCGTAGAAGTCCGACATCCCCATGCAGCCCAAACCCTGCCGCGACACCAGGAGGCCCTGGGTCCCGAGTGCGATCGATTCCATGGGGCTCCTCTCGTCGGGGCCGGGCGGCCCGCTCACTCGAAACTCACCCTACGGGCGAGGAGCCGGGCGACGTACCGGCACCACGCCGGCTACATCCCTGGGTTGGAGGAGACCACCTCGGCGTGCACGAAGACGGCGCAACGGCGATCCGCCGCCATGACCCGGTCGAACTCGTCCCAGTCATCGTGGGTGCCCCCGGCGGACTGGAAGACCGAACGGATCGTGTCGGGCACGTCGAGCCCGTATTCGGACCCGTCGTCGGGACCGATCAGACGGACGGGGCCGGAGACGGCGGCCCAGTCCCACCCGTCCTTGAACACCAGCGTGGCCCGCCCGGTTCGTCGCAGCAGCGTCAGCTTCCTGCTGGCCCCAGCGACCACGGCCGCCACCCCCGACGACCCGTCGACCGGGTCGGCCATCGGACCTGCCTTCACGACCGACGCGTGCACCGTGCCGTCGGGACGGCCCACGGTGAACACGGCCAGATGGCGGTCCCCCGCGGCCAGGCGGGCGACCTTCTCGAGGTCTGCCATAGGACGTCCTTTCTCTTCCCCCTCCTGGTCGATCGTTCTACCCGTTGCCGAGGTCCCGGTCGGCGGCCGAGCTCCGGCCTGTCACGTTTCGCGACTCCACCGGGTCCTTGGTTCGCGGGATCACGATGACCCCACGAGAGGAGATTCACCCCCATGACGATCGACAACGACAACGTCGGCCAGGCCACGCAGCCGCGTGCCGGCCTCTCCGTGCCGACCGGCCGCTACCGGCTCCAACCCGAGCTCACCACCGTGGCGTTCTCAGCCAAGAAGCTCGGAGCGTTCACCATCCGCGGCACCATGCGACTGGAATCGGGCGCCTTCACGGTGGCCAACCCCCTCGAGCGTTCTGCGCTCCACGCGGTCCTGGCGGCCGACTCGTTCTCGACGCCCATGCGCAAGCGGGACGAGCACGTGAAGAGCGCCAAGTTGCTCGACGTCGCGGCCTATCCGAGGATCGAGTTCGACTCCACCGAGGTCACCCTGGGACCCGGCGACACCTGGGAGGTGCAAGGCCTGCTGGCCGTGCACGGCCAGGTGGCACCCACCGTGCTCTCCATCGCATCGACGTCGCTCGAGGGCGGGCTGCTGCACATCCGGGCCGCGGCGCGGGTCAACCGGCGTCAGTTCGGTGTCACCGCCGCGCGCGCCGCCGCCAGCGCACTGATCGACGTGCAAATCGACGCCGTCGGGACGCCCGTCCGCTGACCAGCGGACCCGGTGACCCGGAGCGCTACGAGGCCCGCCCCTCGTCGAGCTGGTACCCGGCGCCCGCCAACTCTTCCAACTGGTGCCCGTACTCGTCGGAGTCGATGTCGTAGACCCACATGACGAGCGCGTCCTGGCCCGTCACAGGGTAGTAGTTCTTGCGCACCCCGACGGGCGCGAAGCCGAAGCGACGGTACAACGACTGGGCCGGACTGTTATTGGCCGCGACCTCGAGCGAGATGTGCTTGACGCCCTCCCCTCGGAGCGTCCGTACCGCGTCCACGATCATCGAAATGGCCACCCCGCTGCGCTGGTAGGGCGGCGCCGTAGCGATGGTCGTCATGTGCGCCTCCTCGTCGACGATGAGGAAGCCGATATAGCCCGCCATCTCTTCGCCGTCCCAGGCGGCCCGGTAGAGGCGGCCCTTGCGCATGGCGAGCTCGGAATTGAAGACCTCCGGCGACCACGGTTCGGGGAAGACCACCCCCTCGATGGGAAGGAGCTTGCGCAGGTCGCGCCGCTTCAGTTTCTCAATTCGCATTTCGCCTGGTCCACCTCAGGCCCGCGCCTGGGCAAAGTTGCTTATTGCGTCCGCCTCACGCATATAAAGAGGAACGACCGACGCGGCGTCGACTGGCGATTCTCCTTGCGCCAGGCGCGCCAGGCCCACGCGGAGGAGCGAGGACGGAGGCGGGAAGGAGAGCGCGGGCGCCACGACCTCGACGCCGGTCACCGACCCCAGGGCATCGCCGTAGCGCTGCGCCCCGTCGCCCACGGCGTGCACCGGCGCGCCACCGAAGCGCCCGAGGGCGGCCGCCAGGTCGGACGGCGCGAACAGCGCGGGGGGCACGGGCAGCGCGACCGTCTCACCGCGCTGGTCCAGCTCGCGGAGCGACGCGAAGACTTCCCCGCGCCGGGCGTCGACGCACGCCAGCACCAGCCCGCGGTGGCCCGCCTCGGCCGCGCCGGCACCCAGGATGTCGAGGCTGGTGGCACAGAGCACGCCGATGCCGAGCGACTGGGCCAGGCCCTTGGCGGCGGCCACACCTACCCGGAGCCCGGTGAACAGGCCCGGGCCGATGTCGACCACGACCACGCCGAGGTCGCCCGCGGTGAGGCCGACCTGGGCCAGCAGATGTTCGAGCGCGGGCGTGAGGGTCTCGACGTGACGCCGACGCCCGGTCAGGGCGAACTCGGCCGCCACGCCACCGGGCGCACGCACGGCGACGCCCACGGTCTCGGTCGCGGTCTCGATGGCCACGACAGCGATATCCACCTCCGTCGAGGCACCAACGGCCGCCTGCGCAGCCGTCACCGCGCGCCCCGACCGGCCGACGGCACGAGCACCGCCGCCACCTCGTCCGCCCGGTCGGACCAGCGGCCGCGGCCCACGATCGAGACGGTGCGCGCCTCGGGCATCGCCACCGGGTCCGGCGCGACGAGCGTGACCTCGAGTGCGCTCTCGCCCAGCGCGGGCGCAGCGAGGTCGCCCCACTCAACCACGGCGACGGCGTCTTCTTCGACCAGCTCGGCCAGCGCCAGGTCGGTCACCTCGGCCGCCGAGCCGGTGCGGTACACGTCGGCGTGGATGAGCGCGGTCACCGCACTGGCAGGCCCGCAGCGGTAGTGCCGCACCAGGGCGAACGTCGGGCTGGTCACCGGGCCGGCGACGCCGAGGCCAGCGGCGAATCCCTGGGCGAACACGGTCTTGCCCGCCCCGAGGTCGCCGATCAGCAGGACGACGTCGCCGGCCCGGCAGAGCGGGGCCAGGGCGGCGGCAAGGGCCCTGGTGGCATCGGCCGAGCCGGTCGTCGTCTCGAGCGGCCAGCTCACGTGCCGCCTGTCGCCATGAGACGCTTGGCCCGGACGAGGTCGGCCCGCATCTCGGCCATGGCCTCGCCGCCTGCGCGCAGCACGTAGGCCGGGTGGTAGGTCGGCACCAGGCGCGCGCCGCCGCGCTCGAAGACCTGACCGCGCAGCTCTCGGATGCCGCGGTCCGTTTCGAGCAGCAGCTTGGTGGAGAAGTTGCCCAAGGTGACGATGACCTTGGGCGCGATGAGCTCGATCTGCTCGCTCAGATACGGCCGGCAAGCCTCGATCTCGTTGGGCGCCGGGTTGCGGTTGTTCGGCGGGCGGCACTTGACCACGTTCGCGATGTAGCACTCGGCCCGGGTGAGGCCGATCTCCTCGAGCATCAGGCGATCGAGCAGCTTGCCCGAGCGCCCGACGAACGGCTCGCCGGCCAGGTCCTCCTCGCGCCCAGGGCCCTCGCCCACGAAGAGCAGGTCGGCGGCCGGGTTGCCCACCCCGAAGACGACCTGGGTGCGCCCCTCGGCCAGCGGGCACAGCGTGCAGGTCGACGCGGTGACGCGCAGCCGCTCGAGCTGGGCGGTGTCAGTCACCGCCGCCGGGGCGGTTGACCAGGAGTCGCGGCATGCGCGGGCCCACGCCGCACACCACCTCGTAGCTGATCGTCCCGAGCAGGGCCGCCCAGTCGTCCGCCGTGATCGTCTCGTCACCCTGGGTGCCGAGGAGCACGACCTCGTCACCGGGCCGCACCGAGGCGTCGTCGCCGCAGTCGACGACGATCTGGTCCATCGTCACCGCGCCGGCCAGGGGCCGGCGGACGCCCCCGATGAGCACCCCGTAGTCCGCGTCGAACAGCGCGCGGGGCACGCCGTCGGCGTAGCCGATGGGCACGGTGGCCACCACGGAACGCGCCCGCAGCGGGCGGAGGCGACCGTACGACGGGCGCTCCCCGGCCGCGAGCTCGCGCACGGCCACGACGCGCGCCTTGAGCGCCATCGCCGGGCGCAACGCCTCACCCGCCGCCTGCGCGTCGAAGGCGCGCCGCACGGTGGCGCCGGGCAGGTAGCCGTAGAGACCGATCCCGCAGCGGACCAGGTCGTGACGCGAGCGGGCGAACGCCACCAACCCGGCGGTGTTGGCCGCATGCACGAGCGGTGGCGCGATGCCTGCGGCCGCCAGCTCGGCGACGAGGCGGTCGAAGAGATCGAGCTGGGCCTCGGTGAAGTCCTGGTCCTCGGCTTGCTCGCCGTCGGCGACCGGCAGGTGGGTCCACACGCCCTCGAGCTCGAGCACCGGCTCGCGCGCGATCTCTTGGGCCAACCCGACGAGCTCCTCGGGCGCCGCGCCGACCCGGTGCATCCCGGTGTCGACCTTCAGGTGGACCGGCGTCTGGTGCGCCGCGGCCCGGGCCCCTGCGGCGAAGGCGGCGATCCCCTCGCTCGAGTACAGCGTCGGCGTCAGCCCGTAGGCCAGCGCGGTCTCCACGGCATCGTTCCCGCACTCACTCAGCAAGAGGACCGGCGCGGCGACGCCGTGTTCGCGGAGCTCGACACCCTCGTCCACCAAGGCGACGGCCAGGCGTTGCGCACCGCCGGCGAGGGCGGCGCGGGCGACCGCCGGTCCACCGTGGCCGTACCCGTGCGCCTTCACGACGGCGCACAGCTCCGCCGGCGCAGCCAAGCGCGCAAGCAGGCTGGCATTGTGCGCCACGGCGGCGAGGTCGATCTCCGCCCAGGCCGGTCGCGAACGGCCCTGCGCCATCGTGACCTCGCCCTGCAGGTCGGGCACGGCGATGTTCAAGGGATTCGTCAGCCGCGCCGGTGCGCCCTCAGCCATCGGCACTCCCGCCGCCGGCGAGCTCCGACAAGAAGCGCCCCACCAGTCCCGGCAGGTCACCGGCCACCAGGCCGTCGGCCGGGCCGAGCGACGCCGCCCGCCCGTGCACGTGCGCCGCCAAAGCCGCCGCCTCGTGCGCCCCGACGCCCCGGGCCATGAAGGCGCCGATGATCCCCGACAGCACGTCACCGCTGCCGGCGGTGGCCAGCGACGGTCCGCCCGCATCCGCCAGGAGCACGTCGGGCGCCCCGCCGCCCGGGCGGGCCACCGCGGTGAGCGGGCCCTTGAGCAGCACGATGGCGCCGACCGCCTCGGCCAGGCGGCGCGCCCCCGCGAGGCGGTCCGCTCCCGGAGCCGAACCGGCCACCCGGGCGTACTCGCCGTCGTGGGGGGTGAGGATGCTCGGCGCGCTCCGCTTCTCGAGCAGGGTGCGCGCCGCGGCGGCATCGCCGAGGGCGGTGATCGCGTCGGCGTCGATCACCAAGGGCACCGGTGCGCCGGCCACGACGGCGCGGATCTCGGCCCCCACGGCGTCCGCAGTCCCGAGGCCGG
This sequence comes from Acidimicrobiales bacterium, assembly GCA_036490155.1. Taxonomy (GTDB): domain Bacteria; phylum Actinomycetota; class Acidimicrobiia; order Acidimicrobiales; family RAAP-2; genus Bog-473. The sequence continues at coordinate 17,576 of DASXEK010000038.1, forward strand.
GTCCGATCACGATCGCCTTGCACTTGGCCGTCGCCTCCAAGAACGCGTCGGACCAACCCTCGGCCGGCAGATGCATCCGCACCGCCTCGGTCGGCCAGGCCGCCGACGGGTCACCGGGCGACCCGAGCCGGATCATGCCCGAGCCCCCCGCCATGGCGCCGCGGGAACACAGGATGGCCGACCCCTCCATGCCCGCCGAGCCCGATGCGATGCCGACGGCGTTCGTCCACTTGTTCACGCCGGGCGGGCGCGCCGGCAACAGCACCGCGACATCGGTGTCGTCGACCAGCGCGGCATGCGGAGGCGCAAAGCCGATCTCGATGTCGGCCACCTCCACCGCGCCACTCCGCGCCGGCCCGTCGCCCTGGAGCAGTCCGGGCTTGAGCGCCGCGAACGTGACCGTGCGGTCCGCCCACACGGCCGCACCGGGCGCCTCGCCGGTGTCGGCGTCGACGCCCGAAGGGATGTCGATGGCGAGGACGGCCGCGCCCGGCGGCACCCCGGGCGCGTCGTAACTACCTCGAACGCCGGTGCCATAGGCGCCGTCGATCACCAGGTCGCACGCCGGCAACGCCACACCGGCGCCGAGCGTCTCTGCCTCGAGCACCTGCACCCGCACCCCGCGCCGCGCCAGGACGCCTGCTGCCACGCGCCCGTCGGCGCCGTTGCTGCCCTTGCCCGCCACCACCACGACCCGGCGCCCGTAGGCGCCGCCGAGCGTCCGCAGGGCGGCGAAGGCCACCGCAGTGCCGGCGCGTCGGACCAGGGTCTCGTGCGAGACCTCTGCGAGCGCGGCCGCGTCGGCGGCCCGCATCTCGTCGCGGGTCAGGACGGCGCGCATGCAGCAGACCCCGCCACCGCGGTCGCGGCGGTGGCGACGATGGCGGCGCCCGTCTCGCCCGTCGCCCGCCCCGACAACCCGGGCGCCCCGGGCACCCGGCCACCCTCTTCCGCCACCACGAAGGCGATGGCCACGTCGTCCGTGTGCGTCAGCGACAGGTGGAACCGCCCGGCGCCGTGGGCGCCCGCCAGCTCGGCCGCCGTCCCGTGCAACACCAGGAACGGTGCGTTGCGCGTGGCGTCCCTTCCTTCGGTCCGCCGCACCTCCACGTCGGTCAGTGCGAAACCGCCGATGCCGGTCCCGAGCGCCTTCATCACGGCCTCCTTGGCGGCGAAGCGCGCCGCGAGGCTCTGGGCCCGGTCGGCCGACCCGCTGGCGTCGGACTGCTCGATGTCGGTGAAGCAGCGCGCCGCGAAGCGCGGGCGCCGCTCGAGCAGGCGGCGGAAGCGCTCCACGCTCACGGCGTCGACGCCGACCCCGACGATGCCCGCGCCAACGACGACCGTGTCGCGCACCTCGCCAGCGGCGCTCACTCGACCGTCACCGTCTTGGCCAGGTTGCGGGGGCGGTCCGGGTCGTGCCCGTGCAAGCGGGCCAGGCGGTAGGCCAGCTGCTGCAGCGGCACAACACCTATCACTGGCGAAAGCAGGGAATCGGTCGGCGGCACCCACAGCACGTGGTCCGCCGCCGCTGCCGACTCCTCGTCGCCGTCTTCGGCCAGGAGGACCACGGTCGCGCCGCGGCTGCGCACCTCGGCCACGTTGGAGAGCATCTTCTCCCACAGCGGGTTGCGCGTCGCGATCCCGACGACGACGGTCCCGGGCTCGATGAGCGCGATCGGCCCGTGCTTGAGCTCCCCGGCCGGGTAGCCCTCGGCCCGCAGGTACGCCAGCTCCTTGAGCTTGAGTGCGCCCTCCAGCGCCACCGGGTAGCCCACGTGGCGCCCGAGGAAGAAGAAGTCGCGGGCGTCGGTCAGCTTGCCGGCGACGTCGTCGACGTCGCCCGCCCGCTCGAGCGCCTGCGCAACGAGCCCCGGCAACGTCTCCATCGCGTTGAGGATCTCGGTGATCTTCGACGCCGGCAGCGTCCCCTTGATCTGCGCCAGGTACAGGCCGAGCACCTCGAGCGCCACGATCTGCGCCAGGTGGCACTTGGTCGAGGCCACGCCGATCTCGGGCCCGGCCCGCGTGTAGAGCACGCCGTCGGCCATCCGGGCCATCGACGAGTCGACCACGTTCGAGACCACCAGGACTTTGGCGCCCAACCGGGCCGCCTCGCGCATGGCCTCCGCCGTGTCGAGCGTCTCGCCCGACTGCGAGACGCCGACGCACAGGGTCCGTGCGTTCAGGACGGGGTCGCGGTAGCGGAACTCGCTCGCGATGTCGACCTCCACCGGCACCTTGACCCAGTGCTCCATGGCGTACTTGGCCACCAGCGCGGCGTGGTAACTCGATCCGCAGGCGACGATGAACACCTTGTCGATGACGCGCAGGTCGTCGGCGCTCAGCCGCATCTCGTCGAGGAACAGCTCGCCGTCGGCGGCGCGCCGGTCGAGCAGCGTGTCGGCGATCGCCACCGGCTGCTCCTCGATCTCCTTGGACATGAAGTCCTCGTAGCCACCCTTCTGCGCGGCCTCGAGGTCCCACGTGATGGTGCGCTCCTCGAGCTCGACGGGGTCGCCGTCGAGCGTCGTCACCGCCAGCGCGCCCGGCGTGAGCACGGCCAGCTGGTCGTCCTCGAGCGTGAAGACGCGCCGCGTGTGGCCGATGAGCGCCGGGATGTCCGAGGCCAAAAACGCCTTGCCGTCCGACAACCCGAGGACGAGCGGCGTCGCCCGCCGCGCCGCCACGATGGTGTCGGGCTCGTCGGCTGAGATCACGGCCACCGAGAAGGATCCGCGCAGCCGGCGCAGGACCGCCCGCGTCGCCTCGGCCAGCGACAGGCCGCCGGCCACGCCCTCCTCGATCAGGTGCACCATCACCTCGGTGTCGGTCGCGGAGGCGAACGTGTGCCCGGACCCCTCGAGCTCGGCGCGCAGCTCGGCGTGGTTCTCAATGATCCCGTTGTGGATCAGGGCGAGGCGCCCGGTGCAGTCGACGTGCGGGTGGGCGTTCTCCTCGGTGGGGCTCCCGTGGGTGGCCCAGCGGGTGTGCCCGATGGCGGCTGCGTGCCCCTGGGGCGCGTCGGAAGTGGCCGAGGCGGTCCGCTCGGCCAGGGTGGCCACCGACGTCGTGCCGCCGGCGGCGCGGGCCCGCCACACCGAGCCGTCGGCCACCAGGGCGACGCCGGCCGAGTCGTAGCCGCGGTACTCGAGCTGGTGCAGCGCGCCGAGTAGGAGAGGCAGGGCGTCGGCCTCGCCGGTGACCCCGATGATGCCGCACATAATCGTCCCAGGCTACCTGGGGGCCTGCGGATCCATTTGCCCCAGGGCCGCCTCGACGACCCCCGCGAGCTGGGCCGCCACGGCGTCGGCCTGGGCCTCGAGCCGCGCCTCGACCATCACCCGGACCAGCGGCTCGGTGCCGCTCGGCCGGAGCAGCACCCGGCCCGAGCGCCCGAGCTCGGCCTCGGCCTTCACCACGGCTTCCCAGACCTCGGCGCAGTCGGCCAGGCGCTCGGGGCGCGAGATCGGCACGTTGACGAGGCGCTGGGGCACCCGCTCCACCAGGCCGGCCGAGAGCTCGGCCAGCGGGCGCCCGCGCCGCACCATGAGGTCCGCCAGGGCGAGACCGGTCAAGATCCCGTCGCCCGTCGTCGACAGCGAGCGGAAGATGATGTGCCCCGACTGCTCGCCGCCGAGCACGAGGCCGTCCGCGTCCAGCGCGGCCAGCACGTGGCGGTCACCGACGTCGGTCTCGCGCACGGCGATGCCGCGCTCCTCCATGGCGAGTCGGAACCCCAGGTTGGTCATCACGGTGACGGCCACGGTGTTGCCGGCCAACTCCCCCCGCTCCGCCAGGTCCAAGGCGAACAGCGCCAGCAGTGCGTCGCCGTCGACGACGTTGCCCAGGTGGTCGACGGCGATCACCCGGTCGGCGTCGCCGTCCAACGCCAGGCCCAGGTGGGCGCCCGACGCCACCACCGCCGACGCCAGCCCGGACGGATCGGTGGAGCCACACCCGTCGTTGATGTTCGTGCCGTCGGGCGCGTCGTGCAGCGCCGTCACCGATGCGCCCACCTCGCGTAACACCGATGGCGCCAGCGCGCTCGCCGCCCCGTTGGCGCAGTCCACCACGATCGAGATGCCGGACAACGACCGGCCGGCCAGCGTCCCGACGAGATGCCGCGCGTAGAGCTCGGCCCCGGCTGCGGCGTCGAGACTCAGGCGCCCGACCCCGTGCCCGGTGGGACGGCGGGGTGGGCGGTCCGGATCGGCCAGGACCAACCCGAGCTCGCGCTCGATCTCGGCCTCCACCTCCACCGGCAGCTTCGTGCCGAACAGCGAGAACAGCTTGATGCCGTTGTCGCCGAACGGGTTGTGCGACGCCGAGATCACCGCACCGGGCGCCGTGCGCGCCGCCGCCACCGTCGCCACGCCGGGCGTCGGCAGCACGCCGAGGTCCACGACGTCGGCCCCCTCGGTGGCCAGACCGGCCGAGAAGGCGGCCTGGAGCAACGGCCCCGAGCGGCGGGTGTCGCGGCCGACGACGAAGGTCGGGGCGGGCAAGATACGGGCGGTGGCGCGTCCGAGGGCGAGGGCCAGCTCGGCCGTCAGCTCCTCGTTGGCCACTCCGCGCACACCATCGGTGCCGAAGCGGGCAGGCACGTGCGTCCCGCTCCTCCGCTGCTTTACCGCTTGGAGTACTGCGGCGCCTTGCGTGCCTTCTTGAGGCCGTACTTCTTCGACTCCTTCTCCCGCGCGTCGCGCGTGAGGAGGCCGGAACGCTTGAGCGGCGGGCGATGCTCGGGGTCGAGGTCGCAGAGGCTGCGGGCGATGCCCAGGCGCACGGCGCCGGCCTGACCCGAGATCCCGCCGCCGTCGATCGTGGCGTCGATGTCGAATGACTCCACCGTGTTCGTGATGCGCAGCGGCTCGGTGATCAGCATGCGGTGGGTCGCCGAGGTGAAGTACTTCTCGATGGGCAGCTTGTTGATCGTGATGGCGCCCTGGCCGGGGCGGAAGCGCACGCGCGCGACCGCCTGCTTGCGGCGGCCGGTGGTCTGGCTCAGTGGTACGGGCATGGCGTCGGTGGTGTCCTTCCTACTGCGTTCTTAGGGTTCTTCGCGTTCTGGGTGCGTCAGCCGGCGCGCCGGGCGACCGGCAGGTCGAGGTCCTCGGGCTTCTGGGCGGAGTGCGGGTGGTCGGGGCCGGCGTAGACGTGGAGCTTGCTCAGCTGCTGGCGGCCCAGGGTGTTCTTGGGCAGCATGCCGCGCACGGAGCGGCGGATGAGCTCGGCCGGCTTGTCCTCCAGCAGGGTGGCGTAGCTGGTCTTGCGCAGGCCGCCGGGGTAGCCGGAGTGGCGGTAGGCCATCTTGGCGTCGGCCTTGCCCGAGGTGAGCACGATCTTGTCCGCGTTCACCACGATCACGTTGTCGCCGGTGTCGACGTGGGGTGCGAAGTAGGGACGACGCTTGCCCCGCAGGATGGCCGCCACCTCGGAGGCCAGGCGCCCGAGGACCAGGCCATCGGCGTCGACGACGTACCAGGCTCGCTGGATCTCGGTGACCTTCGGTGAAAATGTGCGCACAGAACCGATCTTTCGCTTTCGCGGGGTGTCGAGCACTCGCCGTTTCCGGCCTGGCTCAGGGCCTCGGGGGGTCCCCAGGGCCGACGTACCAGGATAGGGCTTCTGCAAAGGACCAGCAAGCCGCCTCTTCCAGGGCTTTTGGTC
>DASXEK010000025.1:0-25389 GCA_036490155.1 Acidimicrobiales bacterium
AGGTTGACGAAGCGGCATGGGTTCCGGGCCAACCAGTCGTTGCGCACGGCGTAGCCGAACATGGCCCGCACCACCTCGTAGTTGCGCTTGACCGTCCGTGGGGCGTGCTCGGGCCGCCACGAGTTGACCAGCCGCTGGATATCCCGGGGCCCGATCCGCTCGATCCGCTGTTCGCCGATCGCCGGCCTTGTGCCAGGCCACCCAGAACCCGATGAGGTCGGCGTCCTCGGCGACCGTGCTGGTGACCTGGTCGCGAATGAAGGCCGGAAGATCATCGACGGAACTGACGTTGAGGGAGGCCTCGTCATTGGCCCGGGCCCGCACGCTCTCGGGCAACGACTTCCAGAAGGCGGCGTGGCGGCCGTAGGCGATGCCCCGCCCCTCTGGGCTCTCGCTGGGGTCGGATCGGAAGTCGGGGGTGTTCGTCATGGGGTCGCAGCTATGCGACTGACCCTCGAGGTTGTCAAGGCCCTTTTTCAAAAGTTTTCCTTTGTGATTTCTGAGCCGATCATCCGGGTGGGAGTGGTACGATATTTGGTACGAGTGAAGGAGGAGTCAGATGGCGATGACGGCAAGCGAGGCCAGGAAGAACCTGTTTCCCCTGATCGAGCAGGTGAACAACGACCGCCAGCCGATCGAGATCACCTCCAAGCGTGGGGATGCCGTGCTCATGTCGCGGGCGGACTACGAGGCCCTCGAGGAGACCGCCTACCTACTTCGTTCGCCGGCGAACGCACGCCGTTTGCTCGAGAGCCTCGAGCAGGCTCGCAGCGGTGACCGGCAGCCACACGACCTCCTGTAGTGCGGCTGGTCTTCACCTCCCACGGATGGACCGACTATCTCCACTGGCAGTCGGTCGACAAGAAGACGGTGAAACGGATCAACCGGCTCCTCGAGGACACGCTGCGAGACCCCTTCGCCGGCATCGGCAAGCCCGAGCCGCTGCGCCATGTGCTCCAGGGCTCCTGGTCGAGGCGGATCGACGGCGAGCATCGCTTGGTCTACCTGGTCGAGGGCGACGACATCGTCGTGCTGCAGGCTCGGTACCACTACGAGCCGTGATCTCAGAAGAATCATTCTGCGGGGCATCGGCTCCGGCGACACACTGACCTTGAACGTATTTTGCGGGTGCTGTGTTACAGGACACGCACCCGCATCCTGGGGTCCTGATTGTGCTTCCAGGCCGGGCACCGGGTGCCCGGCCAACTCCATTGTCGGGATGTCGAGTGAACTCACGGCGCAGGCGTCAAGGGCCGCTCCGCTGGCCTATGGCCTCCCTTGACCCCTGCTTGCGTAGAGCAAGCGTCCCGCCGAAGTCGGCGATGAAATAACGGCCCCAGGCCGGCGTAACGTGATACCCGTGGCGCGTCCTTCGGGGATGCACGTTCTGGGGCACCCGGGCTGGTGGGTTCTGTGCGGCCCGAACTCTCGCAAGATCACGCCGGATCGGGCAATATGCGCTCGTGTATCCCGATCGAGACCTCGCGTCCGATGCGAGGGGCCCGACACTGCGGACTCAACGCCTCGTGTTGCGGCGTTGGCGCGCCGAAGACCTAGCACCCTTTGCCGAACTCAACGCCGATCCCGACGTAATGGCGCACATGCAGAAGACCATGAGCCGAGAGGAGAGCGACGCATTCGTGGCGCGCATCGAGGAGGAGTTCGACGACTGCGGTTTCGGTCTGTGGGCCGTAGAGGTGCCGAACCACTCGCCGTTCATTGGCTTTGTCGGGTTGCACCGAGTGCCGTTTGACGCTCCCTTCACGCCTGCGGTCGAAGTCGGATGGCGCCTAGCCCGCGAGCACTGGGGCTACGGATTCGTGACCGAGGCGGCTCGTAGTGCGGTTCGCTACGGACTCGAAGAGGTCGGTCTTGACGAGATCGTTTCCTTCACCAACCCAGACAACGTCCGGTCGTGGAAGGTAATGGAACGCCTCGGCATGATTCGCGATCCGTCGTCGGACTTCGAGCACCCCAACGTTCCAACGGGACACTGGCTCCGTCCCCATATCTTCTACAGATTTCCGCCTGCGGCCCCGTCGCCGTAGCGCCCGATCTGCCGATCGGGGTGGTGTAGTCCGTTCCGGGATCGGGCACCATTCGATGATGCCGATGCGCTTACGGTTTGGTGCTCGCCGCGCATGGCGGTGGCTCTGGGCCCCGGCCACTCCCGCGCGCACGCTCACGCGGACCTATGAGTGTCCCGTCTGCGGCCGCGGAGTCGGGATCGTTGGAACCGGCGACTTCTATCCGACTGCAGCGAGCGCCTCCGAGGTCGCATCGCTTTGCCGCCGGCAAAACGGCACGACCCACGCCGCGCACGTGACCGGAATCGCGTCACCACTTCCGAATAGCGAGCGCGGAACGCCATAACTGCCGATCGGCGCCCGTCGAAGACAGGCAGATCCGAGCAGAACGAGCGCCCCATAACGCGCAGCGAAACGGGCGCTAGAGGTATCCCATCGTGCCGAACCAGGCGCATGCAACTTTCGAGAGCGGAGGCGTCCAGTGCCCTCGCAACTTCTGGGGCCATCGACACACCTTCTCCTCGATCCAGAGTTCCGGAACCGTAAATAGGGGACCCCGATTTGAGTAAATAGAAATCCCGCTCTCGGAGCACTTTGGCGCGGAAATGGCGCTGAACACGGTCGACCAGGGGTATCTGGCGGTCCCTTCCGGTCGATGGACATTGATCAGAATTCTGATCCTGAGTAGGTAGGAGACCCGAAGTGCTCCAACAGCCGGGACCTCCAAGAATTGGCCTGGGCACTGTTCGGGACGCAGAGGTCCCCGGTTCAAATCCGGGCAGCCCGACTCTTCAAGTCCTGGTTATTTACCTTGGCCGTTTTGTTCCTGTCGGGCGGGCTCGAGCTCCCCGACGAGCTGGGCGAGCAGCGCCCGCACCCGACGATCGATCTCCTCGACGATGGGCCGCGCCCCGACAACGGAGAGTCCGGCCGGATCGTCGAGGTCCCAGTCCAGATAGCGGCGGCCGGGGTAGACGCGACACGTGTCACCGCACCCCATGGTGACCACGACGTCTGACTCCCTGGCGTCGGCGTCGCGCAGCGGCTTGGGGAACTCGCGACTCGGATCGAGCCCCCGCTCGACGAGGAGTGCCACCACCGACGGGTTGAGGTCCGCCCCGGGCTCGGAGCCGGCGGACCGCACGTCGACCCGACCTCGTGCGTAGTGCTCGAGGAGCACCTTCGCGGCCAGGCTCCGGCCGGCGTTGTGGGTGCACACGAACAGGACGACGGGCCGGTGGTTCACGCCGGCTCCTGTTCGGGCACCCGTTCGCCGAGCGGATAGAGCAGGTGGATGACCGCGAGCGCGATGGGTACGGCGAGTAACTGCGCACCGATGAAGAACGGGGCCGAGGATGGCGCGATACCGGCGAAGCTGTTCGAGAACATGCGCCCGACGGTGACCGCTGGGTTGGCGAAGCTCGTGGAACTGGTGAAGAAGTAGGCACCGGCGATGTAGGCGCCGACCGCGAAGGGGATCACCCCGCGGCGTTCGGAACGGACGAGCGCGAAGATCAAGACGAGAAGGCCGGCCGTCGCGATGATCTCCGAAAGGAAATGGGCGCCTGACGCACGGTGCTTGGTCGAGATGCTGATCGCCGCGTGCGAGAACATCACGTTGGCCACGACCGCCCCGACGACGCAACCGAGAACCTGCGACGGCACGTAGGCCCCCACCTCGCGCCAGCCGATCCGGCCGAGGGACGCGTCGGTGATCGAGACCACGGGGTTCAGGTGGGCACCCGAGACCCCGATCACCATGAAGATGACCGCCATGAGCCCGGCCCCGGTGGCCAGAGCGTTCTCGAGCAACTCGAGTCCGGTCGCGCCGGGTGAGAGCTGCTGTGCCGCCAGGCCGGAACCGATGATCACGAGCGCAAGGAACGCGCAACCGAGAAACTCCGCGGTGGCGCGTCGGGCCAAGCTGAGCGTCATCGAATTCTCTTTCGGTTGATCAACAGCAGCCCGTGGGTGACGACGTGGACCCGACGGAGAGCGGCGCTACGCACGGATCGTCGGAGGCGCACGCCATGCCCCGCTCGTCCGCCGCGTCTGCCAGGACCGTGTAGATCTCCCAGGGCACGCGGTCGGGATCGTCCACCCAGACCTTGTCCTGAACGGCGTAGCAACACGTCGTGGCCTCCTGCACGTCCGTCGCCATCCCCTGCCCCGACATCCGCGCCGCCGAGCCGGCCACCTCGTCGGCGGACTCCACCTCGACCCCCAGGTGGTTGAGGGCACCGGTGACGCCGATGCCTCGCGCGTCCGGCTGCTCGATGAGCACCAGCTTGAGCGGCGGGTCGATCACCGTGAAATTGGCATACCCGGGTCGTACCTTGGCCGGCGCCGTTCCGAGCAGCTTGGAGTAGAAGTCGATCGAGGACTCGAGGTCGCTCACGTTGAGAGCCAGTTGCAGCCGGGACACAGGGCCTCCTCGGTTTAACATTGATATCTATCGATATGAGAGAGTAGAGTTCATATCGACATCTGTCAATGGGAGAGCCCGTGCCGACCAAATCGATCCCGGTGGCCGCGTCCGAGACCGGGACGCTCTGTTGCGCCCCGCTCACCGATGCACCGCTCTCTGAAACGGACGCGGCGGCGCTGGCGACCGTGATCGCCGCGCTCAGCGATCCGGTGCGGCTCCGCTTGCTCTCGCTGGTGGCCTCGCACGGCGAGGTCTGCAGCTGCAATCTCGAGGCTCCGTTGGGCAAGAGCCAACCAACGATCTCGCATCACACGCGCATCCTGGCTGACGCCGGTCTCATCGTCGGCGAGAAGCGCGGCAAGTGGACGTGGTGGAAGACGTCGCCGGATCAGCTGCAGTTCGTGTGTCGTGTGCTCGGGGGCTGCTGACTCACAGTCGAGTCCGGTGCCGCGAGAGGTTCGGTTCAGCCTTCGTTCACGGCCGCGGCGGCCATGACCTCTTGCATCAACTCGTCGAGGAACGCCAGCTGGCCCTTGAGGAGCTTGCGCCGGGCCCGGGCGACGGACATCCATTCGACGCGGTCGACCTCCGGAAACTCGCGCATGGTGCCCGAACCCTTCGGCCATTCCATCTCGAAGGTGTTGCTGACGGCGTGGGTCACATCGAGGTCACCCTGCAGCGCCCACGCGATGACCCACTTCCCGCTGGGCTGGCGCCGCTCGCCGAGAAGAACCGGCTCGGCGCCGGGAGGATCGAAACCGATCTCCTCACGGAACTCGCGAAACGCCGCGGCGAGCGGGTCCTCGTCGGGCTCGTACTCGCCCTTCGGGATCGACCAGACCCCGTCGTCCTTGCGGGCCCAGAACGGCCCGCCCGGGTGCGCGAGCAGCACCTCGACGACACCGTCGTCGGACACCCGGTAGAGCAACAGGCCAGCGCTCCTCGCCACCACGGCGTCAAGTATGGGACGAACGGCGTGTCCCGCCGGGACGAAGGGAGGGGGTACCGGGCGGCCGGGCGCCGGAAGGCGAAACTCCTGATGATCTGGCGTTCGGCCCAACCCGATGTGCGAAGCAACGGCAGTAGGGGAGGCACCGGCGGCGGGCGCTGGTCCGCGCGGTCGAAACTCGCGGCGTCACCCGTCCCGACTGCCACCTCCGCGGGGTCCTCGCTAGGCTGGCTGACCGTTCCGGACGCCCTAACCGGAGCCGTCTCGGGGGCGCGGACGTCGACCAGCACCAAAACCCAGGGGTCGCACGTCATTTTGAACAAAGGACTATGAGCCCCCCGAACCCCGATAACGATCCTGTCCACAAGGGCCTGCACGACCTCACCCGACAGATCGAAGAGGCGGAGAGTGCAGGATCGGGTGGCGATTCGCCTGAGCCGATGTCCCCGGACACGCCGAGCGCGGAACCAGCTGCGCTTGGCCCCGACCCGCAGACCCTGGCGGTACCGGTCGCCGACCCGGGCCACAACCCGGTCGAGCGGGGCCTCCACGAGCTCGGCCGTCAGATCGACGGGTCGAAGCAGGGTGGCGGCGGTGGCGGGATTGGTGGCGGCGGCGGGAGAGGCCGGGGGGCGCGAGGTGACACCGGTGGGCCGGCGCACGCCGCGCCGAAGAAGAAGCGCTCGACCCGGCGCAAGGTGACCTACATCGTCGGCTCGCTCTTCTTGGTACTCGTGCTGATCGCCGGCGCGGCGGCGGGTTACGGCTGGTACCTCAACCACGAGATCCACCGGATCGACCTGCACAACCTGACCTCGTCGCCCGTGAAGGGGGCCGACGCGGGGACCGAGAACATCTTGATGATCGGCTCGACTTCGCGGTGCGCGCTCAAGGTGCAGAACCCGGCCTACGGGCTGTGCTCCCAGGGCGTGAACGGCGTCAACAGCGACGTGGTCATGATCCTGCACCTCAACCCGGCCAACAACACGCTGTCGATCCTTTCGATCCCGCGCGACCTCTTCGTCCCGAACGCGCGGTCCGACGGGGCCAACAAGATCGATGCGGCGCTGTATCAAGGGCCCGACCAGTTGATCGCCGCCATCGAGGAGGACTTCGGGATCCCCATCCAGCACTTCGTCGAGCTCAACTTCGACAGCTTCATCAACGTGGTGCAGGCGCTGGGTGGCATCAAGATGTACTTCCCCGAGCCCGTGTACGACGCCTATTCGGGCCTCAACATCCAGACCACCGGGTGCATCGCCCTCAACGGGACGCAGGCCCTGCAGGTCGTGCGGGCTCGGCACCTCCAGTACAAGCCGCCCGGCGTGACGACGACCGACCCCGCCTACTGGCCCCAGGAGGCACAGAGCGACCTGGCGCGCATCGTCCGGGACCACGAGTTCCTGCGCGTGTTGGCGACGGCCGTCAAGGCGAAGGGCCTCAGCAACCCGATCACGGACCAGGGGCTCATCAGCGGCGTGGTCGGGGACCTCACGGTCGACTCCAACTTCTCGGCGTCCGACATGATCAGCCTCGTGCTCACGTACCACGGCGTCGACGTGAACAAGGCGCCCCAGTTGACGATGCCGGTGCAGGTCGACCAGTTCGGCAACTACGTCTACCAGGGGGGGAGCTACGGGGACATCGAGTTCCCGTCGGAGCCGCAGGACCGCGCCGCCGTCGACGGGTTCCTCGGTTTGAAGGCGAACGCCGACACCTACTCCGGGGGCGCATTGCCTTCGCCCTCGTCCGTGACGGTGTCCGTGATGAACGGGACGGGCGCCTACAACCAGGCCACCGACACCTCCCAGAGCCTCAAGGCGCTCGGCTTCCACATCGAGACGATCGGCGACACGCCCTCCGTCGGTGCGGAGGCCGAGACGGTCGTCTATTACTCGTCGAAGTCACCGTCCGAACTGGCCGCAGCCCAGGCCGTGGCGAACTCGATGTCGGGCAGCGTGATCATGGCCGACGACGCCTCGCAGGTGAAGCCGGGCTCCCAGGTAACGGTGGTCACCGGCACCCAGTTCAGCGTCAACCCGCCGCCCGCGTCGGCGGGCACCGGCTCGTCGGCCGGCAGCACGGGATCGGGCACGGCGGGCACGTCCACGACGGCGGCGTCGAGCTCGACGGGGAGCAGCGGGAACACGGGGAATTCTGGTTCGTCTTCGTCCTCCAACAGCGCCTTCCAGCCACCGACTTCGACGGTCACACCGCTGGCGCCTTGGGACCCCCGCTCGTGCACCGCGAGCGGCGGCAAGGGGAGCTGAGGGTCGATCGCCTCTTTGGCGGCGGGCGGCGGGCGGCATCGGTGGCCATTCGCCACCATCTGGTTGCGTGAGGGCGCCCGATAGCCGGGTGCCCATTTGACCTGTGTACGCGGAGAACGTGGCCTTACCTCCGCCTGTATACGCGCTCGCCACGACGCCATATACAGGCGGAGGTAAGGCCCGGTGTTCTGCGTGCACGAACGCGAGCGAAGAGCCGCGTTTCACGCATATACGCATGCGCGCGAGGCGCCGGGTTTTCCGCGTATACAGACGCGAACGGGACCCGCCTCTCGGGCAGGATCAACGTCGAACGCACCCTTCGGCTAAATCGCCGACCGTTCTGCCCGCCGGTGGTTGCAGCCTCCGGCGGGTTGAGCTCAGGCGAAGATCTCGCCGCCGTTGGTGTCGAGCGCCTGTCCAGTCATGGCCGAGGACAGGTCCGACGCCAGGTAGACGATGGCCCCGGCGACGTCCGCGTCGCGTGGGATCCGCCCGAGCGGAACTCGGGCATTGAGCTCGTCGATGATCTCCTGAGCCGGCACGCCGCGGCCGGTCGAGGTCATCTCGATGTACATGTCCACCGACGGGCCGGCCATCCACCCGGGGACGACCGCGTTGACGCGGATGTTCCAGGGGCCGAGCTCATAGGCGAGGACCCGGGTCGCGGTCAGGAGCGCGCCCTTCGAAATGGCGTACCCACCCTGGGTCGGTTGCGGCTGGCGGGTCACCATCGACGCCACATTGACGACCGAGCCGCCACCGCGCTGGCGAAGGAAGGGCAGCGCCGCCTTCGTCATCTGCAACGATCCGAAGAGGTTGACGTCCATGATCTTGCGCCAGATGGCGAGGTCGACGTCCTCGAAGCTCTGGAAGACGTCGCTGCGGAACGCGTTGTTCACCACGACGTCGATCCCGCCGAACTCTTTTGCGGCGGCCGCCATGAGCGCGGCGCAGGCGTCGGGGTCGACGATGTTGGTCGGCACTGCGATCGCTCTCGAGCCGAGACCGGTCACCTCGGCCAACACCTCGTCGAGGCGGGCCTGCTGGCGTGCGGCCAACACGACATCCGCCCCGTGTGCCGCCAGGGCCAGCGCGGCTTGTCGCCCCAGCCCGGGACCCACTCCGGATACCACGCAGACCTTGCCCGACAGCAGCCCAGCTGCTCCTTGACGCCCTTCGGCCTCGCTCTTCGTCGTTGTCATGGGCCGCAGCTAAGCAGCCGCCGTGGCGGGCCGCCAGCCATCCGCGCCGACGTCACATCGGCCTGGGAAGATCGACGACAGGGTTGAGCGAAGGAGGGTCAATGGCGATCTGTTGGCACTGCGGAGGCGAAATGTCCGACGGAATCAGCTGCCTGACCGACCCGGTCGTCATCGAGGGCAGGGCGTTCGCTCCCATCCGCTGGGGTCAGGAGCCACGTCCACGGCACCGCTACGAGCCCGAGGAGTGTCGTGACTGCGGGACCCCGATCGGCGGGGTTCATCACCCCGGTTGCTGCCTGGAGCGTTGCCCCGCCTGCCACGGACAGGCCATCAGCTGTGGCTGCGTGGTGGAAACAGAGTGCGACTTCGACAGCGCGCGGGTGCGCCGCTGCCGGTCGCACGTCCTGCGCCGCGTCGGCTGGCACTGAACCGTCCTCAGTCTCCCGGGCCGGGTGCCCGACCGGAACGACGGAGCATCGCCTCCCAAGGGCGGAGGTGGGCGCCCACCGGCACCAGCACCTCGGCGACGCGGCCCTTGAACCCACCCGTCACCGCGGTCAGACACGCACCCGCGGCCCGGTACAGCGCGACCGGGTCAGACGGTCGGTGCGTGGCGTCGCCGCTCGCCTGGGCCAGGTCCCACGCGTGCAGATGCCATTCGGTCGTGGCCAGTGCGGCGTGCAGACCCGCGGTCACCGTCCCGCGCGGATAGCCGTACGGGAGGTCCCACGCCGCAGGCAAGCGATCGCGATACGCACGCGCCCGAGTCACGAACAGCTCGAGCGCCATGGGCCCGTCGAGCGCGCCGAGGGCATCGAGCGCGCGCTCGTTCTGCACACCGAGCTCCTCGCCGGAAAAGGGCGGCGTGGCGTCGCTGCGCTCCGCTCGATCGAGCCAGTCGTGGTACCAGCCGGCGACCGCGGCCACGTGACGGGTCAGCTGGGCGCCGCTCCACTCCCCACACGTCGGCTGCGCCCAGCCCTCGACGGTGACCGCGCCGGCCTGCGCCGCGAAGGCGTCCACACCCTCGTCGTAGAGGCGCAACACCACCTCGCGGGGCACGTCGGGCACGGCCGCATCATGCCCCGCCCAGAGGCGGCGGGTCGCTCGAATCCCTCAGCGCCGGTTGCAGGTAGTGCGGCAGCTCCCTAAGTTACGGGCCAGGTTCTGACGAGCGGCGGGAGCATCGAGCTCATCACGAGCCACGTCGATCGGCCAGGGAACGACGAGCGCGGAGGTTCTGAATGGCCGGCATCGACATCTGGCCCGTGGTGCACGACGAGCGCGCCGCGTTGGCGGCGGACCTCGCCCATCTCGGCGAGGCGCAGTGGGCCACCCCGTCACAGTGCGACGGCTGGACCGTGCGCGACGTCCTCGCCCACATGACGGCCACCGCCAGCATGACGCCGGCCGCCTTCTTCCCCAAGCTGATCGGGTCGGGCTTCAGCTTCGAGAAGGTGCAGGCGAAAGGCATCGAAGCCCAACGCGGCGCGTCCGGCGAGGATGCGTTGTCGCGCTTCGGGGCGGTCGTTGGTTCGCAGAAGAAGCCGCCGGGGCCGAAGGACACGGTGCTCGGCGAGACGATCATCCACTCCGAGGACATCCGAAGGTCCCTCGGTCTGCCGCGCCAGTACCCGGACGAGGCCTTGGTGCAGGTCGCCGACTTCTACAAGGGCTCGAACCTGATCATCGGGACCAAGCGCCGCATCGACGGCGTGGCGCTCCGGGCTACCGACACCGAGTGGTCCCACGGGTCCGGCCCCGAGGTCACGGGACCGATGCTGCCGCTGCTGCTGGCCATGGCCGGCCGCAAGGGGGCTCTCGACGAACTCAGCGGCGACGGCGTCGAGACTCTGCGCGCACGCCCGTAGCTTTCGTCGCCCTCTTCGGGGGCCGCGCCTGTACCGCAGCTACAGCAGCTTGAGGTTTTGCAGCAGCCAACGATCGCCGCTGCGCACGAGCGTGACCTCAATGCGGCTGTCATCCGTGCTCACACCCTTCTGCGTCGAGTTGGCCACCGATTGGTTCACGAACAGAAGGACGACCGCCTTCGAACCGCTGATCGACTCGACAGCGGCCTTCAACACCTTGGCCGATGCCGTCGCCTTGTACTGCTTGAGCACCTTGGAGAGGCTGTCGCTCGAGCGGATGAAGCTCTTCCGGAACGTCGGGGTGGACTCCGCCTCGACGCGGCCAAAGTCGCGGTGCAGGTGGAGATAGCTGTACGTGGCGACATCGATGGCGGCGTTCTGCGCCGCCGCCACGGCGCTCGCTCGGTCCCCGTTCACGGCGTCCTGGTTCGACAGCTGCACCCGGGAGATGATCAGGACAACCACCAAGGCCGCGATGACGATCAGGCCCAGGATCTCGACGATCCCGAATCGCCGACGTCTCGACGGGTCACGCGGCGTCTGCGGGACCGGCGGCGCGCCCTCCCAATCGGTCGCCCCCCCGGACTCCTCCGCGGCCGCGTCGGCGCGCTCGTCCTCTTGCGGTTCCTCCGCGGTCTCACCCGACACCGGGTCGGGATCTCTTTCGACTTCCAAGACGACCTCTTCCGACATGCCTAACCTCCCGAGGATAGGGGTGCCTCAGCCGATCCCCGTTGCAGGAGATCGGGCGCCTGCACGGTGCAGGTCCGCATCAGATCCGGCGCACCGGTGGCCGCGGTCGGCTCGGGCGTCTGCGCCCCCGACAGGTACGGACACACCGTGTTCTGCGAGTTGTAGTAGATGTCGACCGCCACCGAGCCTCCGGAGGCGGTGTTGGCAATCTTGTTGACGAACCCCGGCAGCTGCTGCAGGAGCGACACGACCGCCGGCTGCTGAGCGATCGCGACGTCCGACAGGCCGTCCAGCTCCTTGATCAATTGAATCAGCGTGGCGCCGTCGGACGAAACGAACTGCTGCACCGCCTGCTCCGTCGGCACCCCGTTGTCGAGCACGGCCACGATGTCGGCGTTCGAGGCGGCGAGTTGCGCGGTGATGGTGGCCAGAGACTGGCTGAAAGAGATGATGTCGGCGCTCGAGGCCTGCGCGGTCGACAGCACCGATCCGCCCGAGTTGATGAGGGTCACCGTCGCCGCCTGCGCCGCCTGGAGCGCCGAGATGAGGTGTCGGGACGAGACCGTGATGTTCCGCAGCGCCTGGCCCGTGTTGGCGAATCCCGTCCCGAGGGCGTCCGTGATCGTCTTCACCTCGCTCGATTTGATGCTGCCGATCAGCTGGCCGGCATCGCTCAAGAGCTGGAAGACGCTGGTCGGCACGACCGTGTGGTTCCGCGGGATAAGGCTGCCGGCATGCAGGACGGGGCCATGCGGCGAAGCCGGCACCAGGTCCAGGTACTGCTCGCCGGCCACGGACAGCTCGTGCACATGGGCGATCGCGTTGGCCGGGATGACGGTGCCGGGATCGATGGCCAGGGTGGCGACTGCGCCCGTGGGGCTGAGGCTCAGCGACGAGATCCGTCCGACGTCGACGCCGCGGTACGTCACAAAACCGTCGGAGTACAACCCTCCCCCGCGCGGCAAGTCGACCTTCACCTGGAACGGCTGGGCGCCGATCCGCCAGCCGAGCACGTCGAACGCGATGTACGACACGCCGAGCAGGGCGGCAAGGACGAGGGCAGTGACGCGGACCCAGACCTGTTTCGTACTCACGGCAGTCCCGCTCCTAGCAGCCCGTTGATGGCCTGCGTGGTCGGGTTCGAGCCCGACGAAGCCGATGACGCCGAACCCGAGGCGCCCGAGGCCGCCGAGGCACCAGAGGCCGAGGACGAAGAGGGGGACGCGCTGTTCGGGCCCAGCAACGGGGTCTGGCTGACAATGGCGGTGCCGTCGAGCGAGAGTTGGAGGTAGTTCCCGGGCGCGATCTGCTTGGTCTGGGACTCGAACTTGGCCAGGTCCGTGAGCGTCGGGCCGAGCTGGGACGACACCGCGACCATCTGGCTGATCACCGCGTCGAGCTGCTTGATCGTGCCGAGGATGGACGAGCTGCTCTGGGTGACGATCGAGTCGGCGACGTTCGAGAGGTTGTTCGTCGCTGTGAGCAGGTTCTCGAAGTCCTGGTTCTCCGAAGAGAGCACGGCCACGGCCGGCCCGATGCTGTCGATGCCGCTGGCGATGGCGGCATCGCCCTTGGCGAGCTGCGTGCTCAGGGCGGCCAGCGAGGCCAGCGCATTGTCGACCGAGCTCTTGTTGGCGTTCAGCGCCGTCACCGTGAAGGACAGGTCGTCGATAATCCGGCGGATCTGCTGTTGGTGCCCGCCGAGTGCCTCGTTCAGGTTGGTGACGATCGTCTCTAGCTGGCTGAGTCCACCTCCGTTGAGCAACGCTCCGAGAGCGGCGAGCGTGTCGGCGATGGACGGCGCGCTCGAGGTGTCGCGCTCGGGCACCACCGAGTCGTTGGTGAGGTACGGGCCGTGGGGCTGCCCGCGCGGCGGGAAGAGCTGGATGAACTCGTCGCCCAGTGGGTCCACGAACAGGATCTGGGCCGTCGTGCCCTTGGGGATCCGGATGGCGCGGCGGATCGTCAAGGTGAGGTCAGCCTTGAAGTGGGAGGTGGAAATGGAACTGACCTCGCCCACCTGGTCGGCCCCGATGAGCACGCGCGCCTGCACCGGCAGATTGAGGACGTTGCCGAAGACCGCAGTGAGGTTGTAGCTCGGGCCGCTCACCCCACCCGGCTTCGGCAGGGCCTGGAAGGACAGGCCGCATCCCGTGCCCACCAGCGCGGCCGCCAACGCGCCAACGACGAGCACGGCCGCCCGACGGTGCACCCCACCGCGCGCCCAACGACCGACCCGCATCACGGCTCCGCTCCGATCAACGCCTTCAGGGACATATCCGGCCCCTGTTGCGCGCTGGGCGGCGGGTCCAATTGTGACAACGCGGCGCTGGCGGCGCAGGCCAGGTTCAACTCCGAGCTCTTCGCCTGCTGCGCGGCCAGTTGGAGGATCCGGGTCAGCTCGTTGCCGCAGATCTGCTGGACGAACGACTTCGTGTCGAGCGACGGGTCGTAACGGATGCGCAATGCCGTCGAGCCGTCGGGCTCGGTGACGATCGCGTTATTGAGGTTCTGCAGCACCAGGCCGCCGTAGGCGAACGCCTGGCCCAGCTGTTGCTGCTGGGACAGCAACTGCGTCGTGAACGAGCTCACGTTCGACAGCACGGTGCCGATGGAGCCGACGTTGCCGTTGACGTAGGACGAGACCTCGGTCAGGACCTGCTTGAGCGATGACAGGCTGGTCCCGATGTCCGAGCTGTCGGACGCGATCAGTGAGGTGGCGGAAGCCAAGTCGTTGGCGAACGACTGGAACTCCTGGTCGTTGGCGGCGGCCTCGTTGGTGAAGGCCCCGGCGTTGTCGAGCAGGCTCGTGATCGAGGGACCCTCGTTCGAGAGCGCCTGCAGGGCCTTCCCCAGGGCTACGACCGTCGTGTGGAAGCTCGGGCCGTTGTTGCCGACAGTCTGCGCCACGTCGTGCACGAACTGGCTGAGCGCGCCGTTCTTGTTGGCACCCATCGGGCCGAGCGCCTGGATCAGCTGGTCGAGCAGCGAGATCGTCTGGTCCACCGACTGGGGCAGTGCGGTCCGCTTCATGGGAATGACCCCGTGATCCGCCATGACCACCCCGTGCCGGTAGACCGGGTCGAGTTGGATGTAGCGGTCGTTGACCAGGGCCGGGGCCTCCAACGCGGCAATGGCGTGGGCCGGGACCTTCACGTCGCTGTCGACCTGCATCACGACCGACACGTACGTGGGGTGCGGCGTGACGACCGTGACCGTCCCGACCGGTATCCCCAGCACGTCCACGTGGTTGCCGACGTAGACGCCGGGAGCCTCGGGGAAGTTCGCCGTCACCGAGTAGGTCGGCGTGGACAGCGCCGCCTGCACACCGAAGAACACACCGACCGCGACGGCGAGCACGCCGACGGCGAGCGCCACCAGGATCATCCGGCCGCGGCTGAGCCTCATCAGGCTCACGGGTTGCACCCCGTGACCGGGTTGGTCGCGCCCGCCTTGGCGCACTGGGCGATGACGTTGTCGGGAATGAGGGCGGCCGGCATCACGAAGTCCCCGAAGGAGCCCGAGCCGGTGACGTTGGCGAGATACTTGTTGGCCGCGGTCAGCAGTGGGATCGCGGCCGCCACGTCGGTGCCGTCCTTGGCCAGGACGCCGCTGACCGTCTGCAGATCGCTCAGCAACGGGCCGATCTGCGCTTGATGGGCCGAAAGGAGCGCCTGGAGCTGCTGGGTCAGCGAAGCCGTCGATTTCAACAGCTGATCGATCGCGGCGTGGCGCTGGTTGAGCACCTGCAACACGAGGTCGCTCTGACCGATCAACGAGAAGAGTTGTGTGCCGTGCTGCTGCAGCGTCGAAGTCAACTGCGAGACGTTCTGCACCAGTTTCGCCAGCTCACCCGAGCGCGAGGCGATCACGTTGGACAGCTGGGAGAGTCCCGTGAGCAGGCTCGACGTGGCACCGGGCGGGACCGCCTCGAGATCCTGATTCGTCACGGCGAGGGCCTGCTCGAGCTGGTGCAGGTTGATGCCCTGCACGACGTTCGCGCCGGAACGGATCGTGCTGACGATGGTCTGCGTCTCCTGCGTCCGACTTTCGGGGATGACCGCCCCGGCTGCCATCTGCACGGCCCCGGCGGGCTTGAGGTCGAGGTACTCCTGGCCGAGGGGCGTGAGCACCTTGGCGGCCGCGGCGGTGTGGTCGCCCAGGTGCACCCCGTTCTGCACCGTGAACTGCACGAGCACATGCGACCCGCTCAGGCTCAACCCGCTCACGGTGCCGACATCGACGCCGGCCACGCTGACCGGGTCGCCCTGGGCCAGCCCGGCCGAATCCGCGAAGGCGGCGCCGTAGCCCGTGTGGTCGTTGATCAGCGGTAGCTTCGAGAAGTTGATGGCACCGAGCGCGACGACGACCAGCAGCGCGCTGCCGATGATCGCCACGACCACGTGGTTGCGTTCGCTGAATCGCTTCATGCGCAGTTCGCCGTGTGCACGCTCTGGTCACCGACCGGGCCCGACGGCAGCGTGAGTGGGAGGCTGGGCTGGCCGGTCAGCACGTTCAGGTTGATCGTTCCCTGGACATTGAGGGTCAGGTTGCAGATGTAGACGTTGAGCCAGCTCCCCGAATTCGCCACCTTGTCGAGGGTCTCAATGAAGGCGGGAAGGTTGCTGAGCACGCCGTCGAACCCGCTCTGATCCTGGGCCGCAGTGTGGCTCGCGCTGACCACCGCGTTGATGGCCTGATCCAATGTCGGCTGGCTCTGGCTGAGCAGGCCCGACACGGCCTGCGTCAGGCCGCTGAGGCTGTCGACCGTCGTCCCGATCTGCCCCCGCTCGTTCGCCAGGCCGGTCACCAGGCTGTCGAACTGGTCGATCATCGTGACCAACTGCTGGTCGTGGGTGTCGAGGGTGCCGGCGACGGCGCTGAGGTTGTCGATGACCTGGCCGATGAGCTGCTGGCGTTGCGCGAGGTTCTCGGTGAGCGACGCCGTCTGCGTCACGAGGTTGGAAATGTTGCCCGACTCACCCTGGAAGATCTGGATGATGGAGGCGGTCAACTCGTTCACCTGCTGGGGCGTCAGCGCGGCGAACAGCGGCTGGAAGCCGTTGAAGATGCCGGTGAGATCGAGGGCCGGCGCCGTACGCGCGGTCGGGATCTGCGCGCCAGGGTCCAACGGCTTGCCGGTCGTCGCACCCGGAACCAAGGCGATCAATTGCTGACCGAGCAGGTTCGCGTAGTCGACGTTGGCGTGCGTCGTCGTCGTCAGCGGCTGGTCGCTGTCGGCCGTGAAGTTCACCAGTGCGAGGCGGCCCTGCAACTGCACGCCGGTGACCGCGCCGACGGGCACGCCCGCGATGTCCACGAAGTCACCGGGCTGCAGGCCCGAGGCGTCGGTGAACAGCGCGGAGTACCCGGTCTGGGGCTGCGAGCTGAGGTTGAGCAGGCTGGCGGTCACGATGACCGTGGCCAGGAGGGCCACGGCGACAAAGACGGCCAGCTTGGCCAGCGTCCGGTACGGAACGGGTTGCCGGCTCATGGGACCTTCGCCAGTTGCAGAAGCACCGGTTGGAGCAGCAGCGTGGCAACGGCCGCCGAAGGGGGCGTCTTGCCACCCGAGAGTCCGGTCGCGATTTTGACCGACGCCTGCTGCGTCGCTGACGTCGTCATGACCCCGTGCCCCGAATGGCCAGCCGCGGGCGCCGAGGTGGCGGCGTGCGGGCAGTTCGGCCCGGACTCACCCTGATAGGTGGGGCAGTCGGCCGCGGTGTACGTCGGCGGGTTGAAGTTCTCGGGTCCGAGCCCCTGTTCGACTAGCTCGCTCGCGCCGGGCACCCCGAGTGCGGCGGCCACCGCCTGCACCGAGCCCTGGATCGTGATGTCGCCCGCGAACGACAGGTAGGGACCGTGCGACTCCGCCGCCGCGAAGGCCTTGGACCACTTGTCGAACCCGTTCAGTGTCTGAGCGACGAAATTCGGGTTGGACGCCACGTCACCGAGCAAGACAGCCGAGTTCGCCACGAGATCCTCGAAGGCCGCCTCGCTTCCTTGGAGTATGCCGGTGATCCCGTTCGCGGTCGGCGTGCCCAGCGCCAGCAACTGGTGCAACTGCGTCGAGTCATTGGTGATCGTCGTTGCCAGGACCGAGCCGTTCGAAAGGGTCGAGAGGATCGAGGGCGTGGCCCGGGTCAACGTGTTGGCCACGGGACCCAATCGCTCGACGTCGTTCACGATGTCGGGCACCTCGGGCAGCATCTGGTCGAGGTAGGTGGCCACCTGGCCGATGGTGGTGCCGAGCTGGGGCCCCTGGTCCTTCAGCGCGGTGGCAATTGCCGAGAGCGTTTCGTCGAGCGCGGCCGGGTGCAGCGCTTTGAGCAGGTTGTCGAGATCGGTCGCGTCGCCCTGGAGCGTCGTCGTCTTGGACACTCCGACCGACGAGATGGTCGCGCCCGCCTGGAGGTGCCCGGGCGCGGCGCCTGGTTGCGGGACCAGGTTGATCCCCTGGGTGCCGAACACGGTCGCGATCTCCACGTCCGCCCTCACGCCCGAGGGAATTGTGTCGATGTCGCCCGGTGTCATGTGGAGCTGGACGCGAATCAAGCCGTCGGGGAGCTCCTGGCCCAGGCTCCCCACCGAGCCCACGGTGATGTCGCGAAAGATGACGACGGAGCCGGACGAGATGCCGGTACCCGATGCCGGCACGTCCGCGTAGACAACGTCGTAACTCGTGAAATGTCCGGTGAAGGCGGCGATAATGCCGAACCCGGCCGCCACGATCACCAGTAAGAGCGCCACCCCGATCAAGGCCTGGGTCCGGACGCTCGACTGGCCGCTCATCCCGAGAACTTGATCCCGCTCGACGTGCCCCAGAAGGCGAGGGTCATGAGCATGTCCGACAGGGCAATGACCACGATGCTGGCGCGGATGGCACGTCCTGCGGCCCGTCCGACCTGCTCGGGCCCCCCGCGCACGGTGTAGCCGTAGTAGCAGTGCGTCACGGTGATGAGAACGACGAAGACCCAGACCTTGGTCATCGACAGGAGGATGTCGCGCGCCGTCAGGAACGCGTGGAAGTAGTGGGCGTATGTCCCGCCGCCTTGGTGGGCGACGAGTATCACGGTGATCTGGGTCGCCAGGTACGCACCTGAAAGCGCGATCAGATAGAGGGGGGTCACCACGACCAGCGCCGCGATCAGGCGGGTGGTCACGAGGTACGGAAGCGACCGGATGCTCATGACCTCGAGCGCATCGATCTCCTCGGTGATCCGCATCGCGCCGAGCTGCGTCGTGAACTTGCATCCCATCTGCGCCGCCAGGCCGAAGGCCGTGATGAGCGGCGCGATCTCGCGTGTGTTGGCGTACGAGGACAGATACCCGGCCAGCGGCGCCAGTCCGATGATCTGGAGGCCCTGGTAGCCCTCGAGCCCGATGGTGATACCGACGAAGGCGGCGATGACGAAGACAACGAGAACGGTGCTGGCGGCCACCGCCATCAGGCCGCCGCCAAAGGTCACGTCGGCGATCAGGCGCACCACCTCATTGCGGTGCCGGACGAGCGCGTAGGGGATCGACGCGAAGGTCTTGAAGCCGAAGATCACGAGCCGGCCCAGCCAGGCCAGCTGTTCGAGCGTCCGGACCGCGACCGACGGGCGGGGCGGCTCCTCGTCCGCCGGCGTGGTGGGGATCTGCTCGATGATCTCCTCGGCAACCGTCATGGGATCCTCGGTGGGACGAGCACGAGAAAGATTTCGGTGAGGATGATGTCGACAAAGAAGAGAGCGATGCCGGTGATGACCACCGACTGGGTCACCGCCTCGCCCACCCCGGCCGGACCTCGCTTGGCCGTCATGCCTTTGTAGGACGCGACGACGGCCGCGATCAAGCCGAAGATCGCTGCCTTCAGTGTCGACTCGATCAGGTCGGCCGGCTGCGAGAATGTTGCGAAGCTGTTGAGGAAGCCGCCGGCCGAGCCGTGCAGCACCGTCAGGTCCGCGAAGTAGCCGCTCGCGATGGCGGAGAACGAGACGATCCCATTGAGCAGCACCGCGACGACGACGGTGGCCAGCATGCGGGGGGCGACTAAGCGCTCGAGCGGATTGATGCCCATCACTTCCATGGCGGAGATCTCGTCGCGGATCGTGCGGGCGCCGAGTTCCGAACAGATCGCGGAGCCCCCTGCCCCGGCCAGTAGGAGCGCTGTCACAATCGGCGAGGCTTCGCGCACGGTCCCGATGGCGTCGACCGCTCCCACAAACGATGCCGCACCGATTTGCCCGGCGAGCCCGCCGACCTCGAGCACGATGACCAGTCCGAAGGGGATCGCGATGAGGATCGCGGGCAGGACAGAGACCGAGGCGAGGAACCACGACTGGTCGACGAACTCGCGCCAGGCGAACCGGCCGTGAATCAGCTCGCGGGCTGACGCCGCCACCGTGTCGAGCACCATGGCGTACAGCGCGCCCAGGGACTCGACGGCGCGGCGGCCCCCGCCCGTCAGTGACTTGACCGCGCCGAACGCCTCTTCGAACGGCGTCGTGTAGCCGTTGACGATCTCGTCGCTCGTCAGGCGGCTACCCACCGCGGCTCCCGCGGGCCACACCTGGCTCGGCTCGTGTGCCGCCCATGTTCCCCGCCCGCAGCATCGTGTGTCAGCCCACCCCCGTGGCCAGTGTTCCTGGCACCTTCCCCACCACGAAAAGGAAGATTAATCTACCCCTAGTAGATTTACTAGTGCCCTGTTATGGTGGCTTGTTGATGACCAATGCCCCTGGATCTTGGTATTTGCATACCGAGAGTAGGCAATTGCGGTAGCGGGCCGTGAACGCCAGGGCCAAATCACCGGGGCGGCCGAGTCGGACCGAGTCGGAGCGATCGTTGCAGCGTCAACGGCTGCTCGACGACGCCATGGCCGCCATCCGGTTCCATGGCTCGTCGGTGTCGGTCGAGAACATCGCGGCCCAGGCGGGGGTCAGCAAACCCGTCATCTATGCCGAGTTCGGCGACAAGGCCGGCATCGCGGACGCGCTCGCCCTGGCGAGAGCGCAACAAATGGAACGGGCCTTGATCGCGCAGCTGGCGGATAAGGAACCTCTCGACACGTCGACGGCGGTGCAACTTGGCGCGAGCGCCTTCATCGGTCTGCTGGTGGACGAGCCCGAGATCTACGGCTTCATCGTGCGCTCCATGCGGGACAGCGACCGCGGGGTCTTGGACAACCCACTGGTGCGAACGCTGCACGACCGCGTCGGGATGCTGATCTCCTTGCTCGCACCCGACGCCGACAAGGCGATGGTCTCGGTCGTGACGGACGGCATGTTCGGGTTCATCTTTGCGATGGTCGAATCGTGGCAAGTGTCCCGGGAGCCCTCCCAAGAGGAGGTGGTCCGTATGATCGTCACGCTCGTGCAGCAGGGCTTCACCACGATCAGCGGGCAAGCCATACCGGAAAGTTCAAGCCACGGGCAACAACAAAAGCGAAGGCCCGCTTGACCCGTCGACCCGAACTCACCAATGTGGGTTCCCGATGACTGCGATTCCGGCTTCCAACCCTCGCTCCTCCACCATTTGATGGGAACGCTCGATGGCGTCCGCGTCTTGGAGGCTGGGCTGCTCGTCCAGGGCCCACAAGCGTCTCTGACCATGCTCGAATGGGGTGCCGAGGTGATCAAGATCGAGTTGCCCGGCTTTGGCGACCAGAGCCGATGGTTGCCGATCAGCCGCGAAGACCGTCGCTCGCCGTGGTTCCACGCGTACAACCGGGGCAAGCGGAGCGTCACGATCGACCTACGCGTGCCACGTGGGCGCGACCTCTTCCTGCGCCTCGTCGAGCAGGCCGACGTTGTCATCACGAATTTCAAGCCGGGCACGATGGACAACTGGGGCGTCGGCTACGCCGAAGGGGCACGACGGAACCCTCGCATCATCTATGCCATGGGGTCGTCGTTCGGTCCCGAAGGTCCCGACGCAACGCGCGAAGGTGCCGACCTGAGCGGGCAGGCGGGAGGGGGCATCATCAGCACCACCGGCGGGGCCGGCAGCGATCCCAGTCCCGTCGGGGCAACGATCGCCGACCACATTTCCGGGCAGAACCTTTTGGCGGGGATCCTGGCCGCTCTGTACGCGCGCGAGCACACGGGACGCGGCCAGCTGATCGAGACCTCGCTGCTCGGTGGGCAGGTCTGGGCCCAGGCCGGCGAGCTCACCAAGTACCTGATGTCGGGTGAGATGACGGGCCCGGCCAACCGCGGCCATCCGATGGTCCCCGGCGTCTACGGCATGTTCGCCACAGCCGACGGCTGGATCGCCATCGTCGGCGTCGCCGGAGCGCTGCGGGACCGCTTCTACGAGACGATCGGGCGTCCTGACCTGATCGAGCGGTTCAGCGGTCTCCTCTACTTCGAAGACGACAAGGCTGCCCTCTGGCCGATCCTCGACGAAGTGTTCGCCACGAAGACCACGGCCGAGTGGTGCGACGTGCTCGGCGCCGCCGGCCTGCGCTTTGCTCCCGTTCGCGACCACGCAGAGGTGGCACGAGATCCGGGGGTGCGGATCAACCGCTACATCGAGTCCGTGGAGGATCCCGATGCGACGGGCTCCCACGTCGACGTGGTGAGAACGCCCGTCCGCTTTTCCGACGGGGTGCCGGACCCTCCCGTGCGGCCTCCCGAACTGGGTCAGCACACAGAAGAGGTGCTGCTCGAGGTCGGCTATTCGTGGGACGACATCGGGTCACTCTCGACCGACGGCGTCATTTAAGGACCCGCACAACGACAGAAGTGCCCGACCAGTGATTGTCAAGGCGGTCGACGGCACAAACCGGACCGTGCGGAGTAGCGGATCAGAGGTGGTAGAGCAGGATGCCGGCCTCTTCGCGGCGCTGCAGCGCACCTGTCGCCCGCAGTCGCTCCAGATGAGCGAAGGTCTCGGCCTCGGCCATGGAGCCCCAGGACCGCGGAGCGAACAGCTCGTGCGAGAGGTCGATGACGTTGGCCCAGCCTGCGGCGTCACAGATCTCGAGCAGCCGGGCCAACCGTTCATCGTGGTGACGCTTGATCTCCTCAGCCCGGCCCGGCAGATCGAAGAACGGCTGACCGTGTGCCGGCAGCACGGTCGAGACATGAGGGAGGTCAGACAGGCGGTCGAGTGACTCGATGAACATCAGAAGTGGATCGCCCGGGATCAGCCCAGAAATGTGCGGCGTGATGGTGGGCAACACCTGATCCCCCGAAAGCAGCACTCCACCTTCCTCGTCGTAGAGACAGAGATGGTCGTCGGTGTGCCCTGAGGTGAAGAGGCCGACCCAGTCCTTGCCACCCAGCGTGATGTGGTCGCAATCGGTGACGCGCAAAGATGGGCGTGGCGGCTTGAACCACTTGAAGAACTCGGCCTTGTGGGCCAGCATCCTCGCTCGCGCTTCGGGCGGCGGCCCAATGATCGAACCGCCCCAGGGTGCGGGCCGCTCGATGCGGATGCTGGGGATCGGGCTCTCATCGGGATCGATGTCGTCGGCCGCCTCGAGCTCGCGATCGTCGATGTCTTGTGGATCGAAGTAGGTGCGAAAGCGGTCCGAAGCCACAATCGCGCCACCGCTCTCTTCGGCCAAGAGCCCCGCACCGCCGAAGTGGTCCGGGTGCGAATGCGTCACCACGATGGTGTGGACCCGGCCTAAGGGAATACCCGCCGCGTCCATGCGGCTGCGGAGCACCTTCCATGACTCCTCGCCCGGGAGGCCAGGATCGACCAGTGCGAAACCCTTCTCATCCTCGAGGGCGTACGTGTTCACATGGCCCAAGCCGGTGAAATCGATGGGCAGTTGCAGACGCAGAATGCCAGGTGCCACCTCGACGATGTCGGGCGAGGCATCCATCTGTTCCTGCTTGGGGGGACGACGAGCTGGCGTCTCTATCGATTCGAATGTCGTCACGAAGCCAAGATCATCGCACTCGGTACGTGACGGGCAAAAGCTTGACCCTTCCCTGGGTTGGCGAACGGAAGTCCAAAATACCTACCTACCAGGGAATAGATCGGAAATCTGACAAACGTGGTGGAGGTGAAGGGACTCGAACCCTCGACCTACGGCTTGCAAAGCCGTTGCTCTTCCAGCTGAGCTACACCCCCGGGGTGGCGTTGCCGACGACCAATGCTAGGCAACGCGTGCCGCGTGCTCGTCCGAGGGAACTCTGTGACGACGTGACCGAGGACGGTCGGGGGTGCCCGCCGGCTACGACGATCGGCGCCAGTAACCTGCGGCCCCGTGGATGCACGGACTTTCCTGGGGATGGAGCCCGACGGTGACGACCTGCACTGGAGCATGCAGGTCACTCCTCAGTTGACGACACCCGGCAACTTCTTGTTCGGTGGATGTGGTCTCGGAGCAGCGCTCGTCGCGCTCGAGGCAGCAGCCGGCCGGCCGACCGTCTGGGCCACCGGGCAGTACCTGTCGTACGCCCTGACCGGCGCTGAACTCAAATGGGAAGTCACCCTCGCCGCTGTAGGTGGTCACGTGACCCAGGGCCGCGCCGTAGGGCGGGTCGACGGCAAGGAGATCCTGACCGTCAACGCCGCGCTCGGAAAAGACGACCTCGACATCGGTGGCACATGGGTTGAACCACCGCAGGTACCCCCGCCCGACGAATGCCCGCCCCGTTTCCTGCCCGAGTTCTTCCGCAACACCATCATGGACAGCGTCGAAGTGCGGAGCGCGAAGGGCATGGCGTTCGAGGAAATGGACGGTTCCCCGGGCAGTCCCGACTCCGCGCTCTGGGCCAGGGTGCCGGGCCACCTCACGCCTTCGGCGGCCACTCTTGCCATTTTTGGCGACTACGTCTCCGGCGCGGTGTCGCAACCGATCGGTCGACGAGCCATGGGTCGCAGCCTGGACAACACGCTGCGGATGGTGCAGCTGCGTCCGACCGAATGGGTGCTCTGCGACATTCACATCTATGGACTCGTCGGCGGCTACGGCCAGGGCACCGCGTTCTTGTGGTCGGAGGATGGCGAGCTCCTGGCGACGGCCAGCCAGTCAATCGCCGTCCGACTCTGGCCCGAGGACCGACCACTGCCGAAATAGACATGCACGGCCAAACCCGGCAGCGGCCGCGAGACTGAACGGATGGTTGACGAGAAGTCTTCCTTCGAGCGCCCGGCGTGGCTGCGACTGCTCGTCGCCGACGTTGTCGTGTTGGCCGCACTCGCGGGCGTGGGCGCACTTTTCCTCGCTCAGCACTGGGGCAGCGCACCCGGACCCGTCGGTGGCCTTGGACAGCACGGGTCGGCCCTGCCAACCACGTCGTCGACTGCACCAACCATCCCGCCCACGACGACCACCACCACGTCGACCCTGCCTCTACCCGGGCCCGGCTTCGTCGCCGGACATGTCACGGCCGTCGGTGATTCGGTCATGCTCGACTATCAGGACGCGTTGGAGACGGACCTCCCCGGGGCCGACGTCGACGCCGCGGTGAGCCGTCAGTGGAGCGATGGCGAGCAGATCCTGGAAGAGCTGAAGGCCTCGGGCCAGCTGGGGGCCGAGGTCATCGTCGCCCTCGGAACGAACGGCCCGATCACCGACAGCGACTTCGACACCATGATGCAGACACTGGACGGCGCGTCGCGGGTCGTCTTCGTCAACACGCACGTCGACCGGCCGTGGCAGGACCCGAACAACGCTGTGCTCGCCAACGGGGCCGCCCGCTTCCCCAATGTCGTGATCGCAGACTGGGCCACCCTGGCGGCGCAGAACCCCGACTGGTTTGGTTCGGACGGCACGCACTTGCCGATCGACGGGCCGGGCGCGGACGCGTTGGCGGCGCTCGTGACCTCGAAGCTCACCACGGCCTGATTCGTGCGGTTGCCGGCTCCCGAAGGCCTCGCGCTCGTGGTGTAGCCTCGATCCCTCCCCGGCGAGGCCGGTACGCGTCGGGGCTATAGCTCAGTCGGTTAGAGCGCAGCACTGATAATGCTGAGGTCGCTGGTTCGATTCCAGCTAGCCCCAC
>DASXEK010000034.1:0-17955 GCA_036490155.1 Acidimicrobiales bacterium
GTGCCTGCTTGAGACTGATGGCAGGTGCTGCGGCTCATTCGTAGCATTTAGAGGTCCTTGCGGGACTGACTCAAAAGTGCCTGCCGCTGGCGAGTACCAGTTGGCCTGTAAACGAAAAGTCTCCCGCTCGGGCTTCGCCACGGAGTGGCTCAAAAGAGGATCGAGCACGAACAGTCCATAAGCAGGAGTGCCCCCGTGGTTTCCACCAAGCCAAGGAGGTATTTATGAATGTGATGATCGGGGTCGACCCGCACAAGGCATCGCACACCGCGGTGGCCATCGGGAAAGACGAGGACCAGATCGCCAGCGTCAAGGTCCGAGCGACGACCCGTCAGGTCGACCAGCTCTTGACGTGGGCTGAGCCGTTTGAGAAGCGCACCTGGGCCATTGAGTCGGTGGGCGGAATGGGGTACCTGCTGGCCCAACAGTTGGTCGCCCGCGGGGAGGACGTCCTCGATGTGCCAGCCACGCTGGCCTCGCGCATTCGAGTGCTCGCCACGAAGCGATCCAACAAGAACGATCCCAATGATGCCCACTCGATCGCCGTCGCCGCCCTGCGGGCCTCGGCGCTTCGCCAGGTCGAGCCGGCCGATCACGCCGAGGTCCTCCGTCTCCTTTCAAAACGGAACTGGGATCTGGGTCGTCAGAGATCTCGGGTCGTGTGCCGGCTGCACTCGCTGTGCTCAGAGCTCGCACCGGGCGGAATCGCCAAGGAAATGTACGTTTCTGACGCCGAAGCTTTCTTGGCGAAGCTGAGCCCGGAATCACCGGCCCAGCAGATGCGCATCGACCTGGTCCTCGAGCTGCTCGACGATGTGCGCCGACTCGATAAACAGACCAAGGAGTCGCATCGGCGGATCCGCCTGGCCGTGAAGTCATCCGGGACGTCGGTGACAGAGGTCTATGGAGTGGGACCGATCCACGGCGCGGCGCTGATCGGGTACTCCGGTGACATTCGTCGCTTTGCCAACCGAGACGCCTACGCCTCCTATAACGGCACGGCGCCAATCGAGTTCTCCTCTGGTGGACGGACGGTGCATCGACTCTCCACGCGAGGGAGTCGCCGACTGAACAACACCTTGCACATGGCCGCCATCACCCAGATTCGCAACCCCGGCACCGAAGGGCGCATCTACTTCGAGCGCAAGGTCGCCGAGGGCAAGACCAAGAAGGAGGCCATCCGGTCCCTCAAGCGCCAGATCTCCAACGCCGTGTATCGCCAGCTCGTTCTCGACGCTGGATAAGAGGTCCGGGAGGACACTCAGGAACGACTCTTAGCCTGCGTGACCGGCTCTACACCTGCACGGCCGGCTCTTTGGCGAAGTCACTCCCGGACCCATCGAAAGCCTACGCAGCTGCGTCCCTCGACGACGGCCCGAATCGTCGCGCCTCAGAGCACCTGAAATTGGGGTCTTGACTCAAAGAGGATTCGGTAGGGGGCGCCCAAGGGGAGGGGGATCGGTCCGTCTCGAAGGGTCGTCGGCGGGTGCCGGATTCGGGGCTATGCGGTGGTGGCGGCTAGGGTGCGCCTCCGTGGGTTCTCTCATTAAGAAGCGGCGCAAGAGGATGCGGAAGAAGAAGCACAAGAAGATGCTCAAGGCCACCCGTTGGCAGCGCCGGGCTGGAAAGTAGCGCTTGCCTTAGTCGAGAACCTTCGCTGCCCGGTCCATGACCTCGGTATCCATCGGGTCGAGGTAGCACTTCATGGTGGTGACCGGGTCGGCGTGATGCAGGACCTTTTGGATGTCCAGGAGGTCGAAACGGTGCGATCCGTCTGGACCTTTTTCCCTGTGGAGGATCCCGGCTGCGCTGCGGCGTAGGTCGTGGGGAGCGACGTGGCCGAGGCCAGCCCGACGTGCGGCTTCGGTGACAATGTTCCAGATGCTCGCCCGGCCGCTGGCTCCTGGGGCAAATCCGCTTTCGTAATCGAGGCGATGAGGCTGGCCCTGAGCGGTGCGACCAGGTCGGCGTCGGCAGATGAGCGGCGCATCAGGCGGGGGTTCTCCGCCCAGGTTGTCTCGGTAATCGGCGAGATAGCGCCGAAGGGCAACGACGGTCTGAGGGCCGAGGGCGATGTGGAGGGGCTTGTACCGCTTCCCGGTCCAATACAGAGACGGGTGGTCGGTCTCCAGGTCTCTCAGGTTGCCGATTTGTAGCCCGACGATCTCTTGCGCCCTGACGCCTGCTAGGCCGAGTCGGATGACGAGCTCGTCTCTGCGGCCCATCGGTGTGTCGTCCAAGGCGTTCAGGAGCGTGCTGTAGGCCTCCTCTTTGGTCAGCCAGCGAGGCGGATTCTGGGATTGTGCCTTCCCATAGGTGGGCCGGAATTGGCGCAAGGGGCTGTCGGCATCCGTCAGATACTCGGGAGCAGGTGCGGGAATGCCCGACCGTGCGCACCAGCGGAGGAGCGTGGCGACGACCGCTGTGCGACCCCTGATCGTGTTGTTCGCCAACGTGCGCTGTGAGTCGGCACCAGCGCACCAGCGGAGTACGTCTGTGGGCGTCAGGTCTCCGAGTGGCCGAGACCCGTGGTCTCGCACGAGTCTGAGCAAGATGTACTCGTTGCGCTCGACTGTGGTGGCATTGGTCCAGCGTTCCCGGCAGAACCGTCGGATCAGGTCTTCGGTAGATTCAGGATCCGTGGGCACGGTTGCCGTGCCTGGGACCAGCCGGATTATGGGATCTCTTATTTCTTGATCAGTGATCCCATGTCGTGCGGCAGGCTAGCGGTCCCGGTGCGCGACTGCCAGGTCGCGCGGCAACCGGGGAGGCCGGAGGAGGCCGCCATGGGGTTCGAGATCGTCGGGCTGGATCACGTGCAGCTCGCCATGCCGCCCGGCCTCGAAGCGGAGGCCGAGGCCTTCTACTCCGGTGTGCTGGGGCTGGTGCGCGTCCCCAAGCCGGCGCCGTTGGCGGCCCGGGGCGGCTGTTGGTTCCGCCACGGGGATGTGGCGATCCACCTCGGCGTGGAAGAGGACTTCCGGCCGGCCCGCAAGGCCCACCCGGCCCTCGTCGTCGACGACCTGGCGGCGTTGCAGGCCGTGTGTGCGGCCGCCGGCGTCGCCGTGCGACCGAACCCCGACGGCGCCCCGGGCCGCGGCGCATACGTGGACGACCCCTTCGGCAACCGGATCGAGCTCATCGCGGCCGACTGAACCCGGCGGGAGAGGGAGGCGCCGGCAGGGACGGTGCGGATCCGTCCCTGCCGGCACACCGGTGACCGAGTGGCGGAACTCGTTGCACCGGCGGGTACTTCCCAGTGTGCGGGCGGGACCTTGGGCCCGGATGGGGATCCCATAAAAAGGATTGAAGAATTCAGAGAGGCCCGTCTTCGTCGGCCTTGCCGTCGCCGGGTGCCGGCACGGTGGGCAGCCACAGTGACATCCGGGCGCCACCCGTCGGGTCGTTCTCGGCCAGGACCGTCCCACCCTCGGCCTTCGCCACCTGCGCCACGATGGCCAGACCGAGTCCCGACCCCGGCAGGCCGCGTGCGGCGGGGGAGCGGTAGAAGCGGTCGAAGATGTGCGGCAGGTCGCCTGGCGCGATGCCCGGGCCGCGATCGTGGACCACGACGACGCCCTCACGGCACTCCACCGACACCGTCTGGCCCGGCGGGCTCCACTTGCGCGCGTTGTCGAGCAGGTTGCCCACGGCGCGTCCGAGGCGGTCGGCATGGCCCTCGACCCAGCACGGCTCGGCGGTGAGGTCGAACGTCACCTCCTTGGCGCGGCCGTGGGTGGTCTGCACGCTCACGGCCTCGCGCACGAGCAGGTCGAGGCGCAGCGGCTCGCGCGGCGCCGGCTGCTGGTCGCCCCGGGCGAGCACGGCCAGGTCGCCCACGAGGTCGGTCAGCTCCTGGAGCTGGACGAGGACATCGTCGACGAGGACGGTGCGGTCCTCGGCGCTCAGCTCGTCGACGCGCCGGATCACCTCGAGGTTCGTCCGCAGGCTGGTGAGCGGGGTGCGCAGCTCGTGCGACGCGTCGAGCACGAGCTGGCTCTGGGCCCGCCGGGACGACTCGAGCGCCTCGAGCAAGCGATTGAAGGTGCGCC
The DNA here is from genome assembly GCA_036490155.1 of Acidimicrobiales bacterium. GTDB lineage: Bacteria > Actinomycetota > Acidimicrobiia > Acidimicrobiales > RAAP-2 > Bog-473. Next base: position 4,053 of record DASXEK010000034.1, read on the forward strand.
GCAGCCGGCCGAGCTCGTCGGAGCCTCCGGGGGAGAGGCGACGCGAGACGTCGGTCGTCTCGGCCACGTCCTCGACGGTGTCGGTCAGCGAGTTCAACGGGACGAGCGCCGTGCGCGCCACGAGCCACCCGAGCACGACCGCCAGGAACACGCCGATCAGCGCGACGACACCGAGGAGCAGGGCGAGCGTCTTGAGCTCGGAGCTGGCGTTGAACAGCGTCGCGATTTGCAGCGCGCCGCCGTTGGTCAGGATGCCCGAGTCGAATGGCGTGTTGTCGGGCAGGTGCTCGACCAGCTCGCGCATCTGGTTCCCGTCGACGGTCACGGTGCTGTAGAAGGGCGGCGCCAGGTTGACCGCCACGAGGCGCGCCTGGCCGGTGACGGGCAGGCCGCCGCCCGAGACGACCGCGCCGCTGGAGTCGATCACCTGGCCGAGGGTGGCGGTGGTGGCGCCGATGTCCTGCCCGGCCACGATCCGCGCCGCGGCGGTGGTGAGCGAGTTGTCGGCCGCCTGCAGGAGCGTGTTGCGAGCGACGAGAAAGGCGGCGCTCGATGCCGCGAGCACGGCGACGACCACGGCGCCCGTGGTCGCCAGCACGAGCCGGCTGCGAAAGGTCACGCGTCCCGTAACACGTAGCCCACCCCGCGCACAGTTTGGATGCAGCGGGGCTCGCCCCCTTCCTCGAGCTTGCGCCGCAGGTACCCGACGTAGACGGCGAGCGAATTGGTCCCCGAGTCGAAGTCGAAGCCCCACACCCGGTTGAGCAGCACCTCGCGCGTGAGCACCTGGCGCGGGTGGCGCAGGAACATCTCGAGGAGGTCGAACTCGATCCGCGTGAGCGCGAAGGTCCGTTCGCCGCGCTGGCCCTCGCGGGTGGAAAGGTTCAAGGTCAGGTCGCCGACGCGCAACAGGCCCCCCTCGCCCTCGAAGCGGCGCCGCAACAGCGCACGGAGGCGAGCGAGCAACTCGGCCAGGGCGAACGGCTTGACCAGGTAGTCGTCGGCCCCCGCGTCGAGGCCCTGGACACGGTCTTCGATGGCGTCACGCGCCGTGAGCATGAGGACAGGGGTGTCGTCGCCGGCGGAGCGCATGCGCCGGCAGACGGTCAGGCCGTCGAGATCGGGCAGCCCGAGGTCGAGGACGAGCGCGTCGGGTGGCGTCTGGGCCAGCTCCTCGAGGGCCTCGCCGCCCGAAGGGACCGTCACCACCTCGAAGCCCTCCAGGCGCAGGGCGCGGTCGATCGACCGGCGGACGGCGAGATCGTCGTCGACGACCAGGATGCGCACAGGGCGAGGTTACGCCGCCGACCCCGCGGCGTTGCGGCTGCGCCGGTGCGCACCGGTGTCGTCGCGGTGCGTAACCTCTCCGCGGGCGCTTCTCCCAATCCGGGGTAGTTCAATCGGCAGAACGTCGGCCTTTGGAGCCGGATGTTGGAGGTTCGAGCCCTCCCCCCGGAGCGTCCCCGTCGGTCAGCGGCCTGCGGCCCGGTCCCGTTCGGCCAGGCGGGCCAGGTACTCGTTGTACGCCGCCAGTTCCGGCTCCTCCTCGGCGGCATCCTCCGCCGGTGGAGGGGCCGGCAGGCCGGCCGCCTGGCCGTCCTCGGACGCGACCTGCTCCGGTTCTGGCTTCTCGTGCAGGATGCGCCACCACATGTAGATGGCGTAGGCGGCGAAGAGCGGCCACTCGAAGACGTAGGCCCAACTCAGGGTGTTGCCGCCCAGGGCGCGGTCGATCTGCCAGATGCACAGCGCCATGAAGCCGGGGACCACGATGAGGATCACCGCGTGCAGCTTCAGCGCACGCGGTGAAAGCCACACGCCTTTGCGCATCATCCCTCCGGATAGAAGAAGTCGGACAGGATGGCGGCCAGCTCGAGGGGCCGGTCGCCCTGGATGCTGTGGCCCGCGCCCTCGACCCCCACCACCAAGGCTTCGGGTTGGCGTCGCAGCAGCTCGGCGACGTCCTTGTCGTCGACCACCGACCAGGCGAGCCCGCGCACCAACAGGACGGGCATGGAGAGCGCGGAGACGGCGTCCCACCAGTCGCCGAATTCGGGATGCGCGGCGGAGGCCTCGGTGCGGAATCGCGCGTAGCGCCAGACCCAGCTGCCGTCCTCGCGCTGGACCGCGTTGTGCAGGATGCCGCGCCGGAGCGAGGACTCGCTGCGGCCCGGGTTGTGCTCGATGGTCCGGGCGAGGAGCTCGTCGAAGCTGGCGAAGCTCGCGGGGCCGTTGACGAAGTTGGTCACCGGAGCCGCCTTCTCCGCGGTGACGCCCGGCGTGATGTCGACGAGCACAAGGGCGCGGACCAGTTCGGGCGCGTGGTCCGCCAGAGCGATCGACGACATGCCGCCGAGTGACATCCCGACGACCCCGCGCGCAGTGGGCGCGAGCGCGCGGACCACGGCCGCCAGGTCGCGGCCGTTGTTCCCGGCTGACACGGCGCCCTCGGGGCCGGCGTCGGAGTGGCCGTGGCCCGGGAGGTCCACGGCGAGCAGCGGCTTGCCCAGCGCGAGCGCCACCGTGTCCCACGTGTGGGCGTTCTGGGCCCCGCCGTGGACGAGCACCAGTTCGGGGCTCCCGGTCGCCGCGCCCCACTGGAGGCTCGAGACCCGCCGGCCGGGGGAGACCTCGACATCGACCCGTCGCACGTCAGGGGGGCCGTCGAAGGGAAGCCCGTATTCGGCCGCGTTCTCGTGGAACAGCCCGAACTCGTCGTAAGGGATCACCTCCGGCACCCCCGCAGTGTCCCATACGCACGCCGGGCGGCCCGGCGGGCTAAGAATGCGGCGATGCTCGAACGCCGTCGCCTGTCCGCCGTCGTCCTCGCCGCCGGCGAGGGCACGCGCATGCGGTCCGAGCGCCCCAAACCGCTGCACCTGTTGTGTGGCCGGCCGATGATCCTGCACGTGCTCGACGCCATGGCCGAGATCGACGTCCACCGCGTCGTGGTGGTCGTCGGGCACCGCGGCGAGTGGGTCACCAAGACGCTGGTCCAGCACGCGCCGTCGACGATGGAGATTGAGTTCGTCGAGCAGCTCACGCGCTCGGGCACGGGCGATGCCCTGGCCGTCGGACTGACCGGCCTCCCTGACGACGACGACGAACTCGAGGACGTCGTCGTGCTGCCCGGGGACACGCCGCTCCTGCGACCGCAGACGCTGGCGGCGCTGGTGCGCGCGCACCGGGCCGAGGACGCCGGCGCGACGCTACTGACCGCGGTGGTCGAGAACCCGGCGGGGTATGGCCGGGTCGTGCACGGCAAGGACGGTGACGTGGCCCGGGTCGTCGAGGAGGCCGACGCCACCGACGAGGAGCGGGCCATCGACGAGGTCAACACGTCGATCTACTGCTTCCGGCGCAGCATCCTGGCGCCGACCCTGCGCCGGATCAGCCCGGCCAACGCGCAGGGCGAGTACTACCTGACCGACGCCGTCGCGGTGCTGAGCAGCGCGGGCTACACCGTGCGCTCGCTCGTGCTGCCCGACTCGATGGAGGCGGCCGGGGTCAACGACCGGGCGCAGCTGGCCGTGGCGGAAGCGGAACTGCGCGACCGCATCAACGAGCGCTGGATGCGGCGAGGCGTCACCATGTGGGACCCCGAGCGCACCTACGTCGACGCCGAGACGCAGCTCGAAGCGGACGTGTCGCTGCTGCCCGGAGTGATCCTGCGCGGCGCGTGCCGGGTCGGTGCCGGCTCCGAGATCGGCCCCAACAGCACACTCACGGACACGACGGTGGGCAAGGGTGCCGTGGTCGAGGCCAGCACGTGCGTCCGGGCGACCATCGGCGACGGGGCCCGGGTGGGCCCCTACAGCCTGCTCGAGGCCGGCGCCGAGGTGGCGGCCGGCGAGGAGGTGCCGCCCCACTCGGTCCTCGCCGGGCCCGGGGGCTGAGCCGACGGGTCGTATCGGTCCTCGTCGGTGCGGTTCGGGCCCACCAGGCTCGGAGGCCGCCAACCCCGCACACAGCGGGGCGGTAGCGTCATAGGCGTGGAGCTGATCCCGCGTCGTCGCCTCGAGATGGTCTCGGGCCGCGCCCACCCGGCGCTGGCGCGGGACATCGCGGCCCACCTCGGGGTCGAGCTCGGTCAGGCCAACCTGCGCGAGTTCGCCAACGGCGAGATCTACTGCAAGTACGACATCTCCATTCGCGGTTGTGACGTGTTCATCATCCAGACGCACGCGAGCCCGGTCAACGACTCGCTGATGGAGCAGCTGATCATGATCGACGCGGCCAAGCGCGCGTCGGCCAAGCGCATCACCGCGGTGTGCCCGTACTACGGCTACGCGCGCCAGGATCGCAAGTCGACCGGGCGCGAGCCGATCACCGCGAAGCTGGTGGCCGACATGCTCTCGGCGGCCGGCGCGGACCGCGTGGTGAGCGTCGACCTGCACTCGGGACAGATCCAGGGCTTCTTCGACACGCCCTTCGACCACCTGGTGGCGGCGCCGGTGCTCGAGGCCTACATGAAGGAGCACTTCGGAAACGACGTGGTGGTCGTGGCACCCGACGCGGGACGGGTGAAGGTGGCCGAGCGCTACAGCCAGCACCTGGGGTGTGACCTCGCCCTGATCCACAAGACGCGACCGCGTGGGACCTACAACGAGGTGCAGGCGCGCCACGTCATCGGCGACGTCGAGGGCCGCCACTGCGTGCTCATCGACGACATGATCGACACCGCCGGCACGATCTGCGCTGCGGCCGAGCTGCTCTCGGAGGCCGGGGCGTCGGAGATCTGTGCCATGGCCACTCACGGCGTGCTCTCGGACCCGGCGGTCGACCGCCTGAAGGCCGCCCCGATCTCGCGGGTCGTGGTGACCGACACGCTGCCGGTGGCCGAGGACCGCAGCTTCGACAAGCTCGAGGTCCTCTCGGTGGCCAAAATCATCGCCGACGCCATTGACGCCGTCTTCGAGGACACGTCGGTCTCCGAGCTCTTCGGCGGCGACAACCTGGTCTAATCTCGGGCCGCGGCCCGGTCGCCGCCCTGGTGGTGGGGCTGGAGGCGGCGCGGCTACGCTGGTGAGCCGTTCGCCGGGCTGCCCAGGGGCACCCGTGACCACCGCGTTTGCCGCACCCGAGGAGATCCGTCATGGCCGAAGTCGTACTTGCCGCCGAGGTTGGCCGCCCGCTGGGCTCGCGCGCCGTCCGTCGCTTGCGGCGCGAAGGGAAGATCCCCGCCGTCATCTACGGGCACGGGACCGACCCGCTCCCGGTGGCCGTGGTGGCCCGCGAGCTCCGCGTCGCGCTCAACAGCGAGGCCGGCGCCAACCAGCTGCTCTCCCTCGACACCGGAGCGGGGACCTACCTGGCTCTCGCCCGCGACATGCAGCGGCACCCGGTGGCGCAGACCGTCACCCACGTCGACTTCGTGATCGTGCGGCGCGACGAGGTGATCAGTGCTGACGTGCCCATCGTGCTGGTCGGCGAGGCGCTCGAGGTGCACCACGGCGACGGGCTCGTCGAACAGCAGATGTTCACCCTGAGCATCAACGCGCTGCCGACCGACATCCCGACGTCCCTCGAAGCCGACATCAGCGAGCTGATCATCGGCGGCCAGATCCGCGTGTCCGACCTGGCGCTGCCGGCCAGCGTGACCACCGACGTCGACCCCGAGACAGCGATCGTCATCGGCCAGCCGCCGCGCGTCGTGGTGGAGGAAGAGCCTGCCGGCGAAGGCGAGGCAGTCGAGGGTGCCGAAGAGGGGACCGGCGAGTCCGCCGGCGAGGCGCAGGCATCGGATTCCACGGCCACAGAGGGCTAGGCCCTGCGCCGCCCCTTTGCCCGGCCGGAACGCCGGGGCACCCCGGCTGACCTGTTGGTCGTCGGGTTGGGCAACCCCGGGACCGAGTTCGCCGGGAGCCTGCACAACGCCGGATCCGACGCGGTCGAGCTGCTGGCCCAACGCCACGGCGCGTCCCTGCGCGCCGAGAAGGGAGTGCAGGGACGCGCGGCGACCGCCACCATCGGCGGCCGGCGCGTGGCGCTCGCCGTGCCGACGACGTACATGAACGACTCGGGCGTGGCCGTGCGCGCGCTGGCGCGGCGGTTCGGCGTTGAGGACCCGGCGGCGATCGTCGTCGTGCACGACGAGCTGGACCTGCCCCCTGGCACGGTGCGCCTCAAGGCGGGAGGCGGCCTGGCCGGGCACAACGGCCTGCGGTCCATCTCCTCGCACCTGCGCTCGCAGGATTTCCTCCGGGTGCGCATCGGGGTGGGCAAGCCCCCGAACGCGTCCCAGGGTGCCTCGCACGTGTTGCGCCGCCCGCCGCGGGCGGTCCGCGAGCAGCTCGAGACCGCGGTGCAGAGGGCGGCGGACGCCGTCGAGCACATCGCAACGGACGGCATCGACGCCGCCATGCTGTGGTTGCACTCGTTGCCGGAGTAATCGATGACCACCCCCCCTGCGCTCGCTCCAGCCCCCGTGCCCGGGAGCCTCTCGGGCATCCCTCGACTGCTGCGCGCCGACCCGGTGCTGGGTGCGCTGCTGGGCGCGGCCGACGCCACCGTCGCCGTGTCCGAGGCGGCGCAGGCGGTCGTGGCCGCGGCACTGGCGGCCTTCACCACGCGGACGCCGTTGCTCGTCGTCACCCCGACGGGCCTCGACGCCGAGCGGCTGGCCGACGACCTGCGTTGCCTCCTGACGCCCGACGCCGCCGCGGCGGAGGACGGCGCGGGAGTCGGCGTGCTCGGTGGCGCAGTGACCACCCTGCCCGCCTGGGAGACGCTGCCCTTCGAGCGGGTCAGTCCCGAGATCGAGACCATGGGCCGCCGGCTCGCCGTGCTCCACGCGGTGTGCCGGCCAGCCGAGGATGGCGGGCCGCCCCCGCCCCGGGTCATCGTCAGCCCCGTGCGGGCGCTCCTCCAGCGCCTCGCACCCTTCGAGGTGGTGGCGCCGGTCGTGATCGCGCTCGGCCAGCAGCTCGAGTCGGACGACCTGCTGCACGAACTGGTGGCCCGGGGCTACCGCCGCGAGCACCAGGTCGAGCACCGCGGCGAGTTCGCCGTGCGCGGCGGCATCGTCGACGTCTTCCCGTCCACCGCGGACGTGCCGGTGCGCATCGACCTGTGGGGCGACGAGGTCGACCGGCTGACGACGTTTGCGGTGAGCGACCAGCGCTCGTCGCACGACATCGACCGCGTGACCCTGTACGGGTGCCGCGAGCTGGCTGCGACCGAGGCGACGCGTCGCGCCGCCGCCGCGCTCATGGCGCGGCGTCCCTGGGGGGCGTCCATGTGGGAGCGCCTGGAGCGGGGTGAGCAATTCGACGGCATGGAGTCGTGGCTTCCCTTCCTCGACGGCGAGGCGCGGGTGCTGCCCGACCTGTTGGAGAAGGGAGCACAGGTGGTGCTCGTCGAGCCGCGGCGCATCCGGGACCGCGCGGTGCAGCTGCTCGACGAAGAGGCCGCCCTGGCCGAGACACTCGCCGCCACCTGGGGCGCCAAGGACGGCGACGAGGACCCCTTCCCGCGCCTCCACGTCCCGTTCGAGCGGCTGTTGCGCGACTGCGACGCGGGCGTCGTCTCGCTCCCGCCGGTGCCCGAGGGGCCCTCGACGGCGGCGCTGCGGGTCGGGCGCTTCGACCCGGTCGCGGGTGACCCGGCGCGACTGGCGGGCGGGGTGACCCGGCTGGTCGGTGAGGGCTACTCGGTGACACTGTGCGCCGCCACCGCTTCCGGCGCGGCGCGGCTGTCCGCCACGCTTGCCGAGCAGGGCGTGCACGCGCCGGTCCTCGACGTCGCGCCGGCGACCCCGGGCGCCGTCGTGGTGGCGGCGCCGGTCTCGAGTGGGTTCGTGCTCTCCGATGCGAAGGTGGCAGTGCTCTCCGAGACGGACGTCACGGGACGCCGGATGCCCCACCGGCGCGCCCGGCCGCGGGCGCGCGCGGCAGACGGCTTCTTCGACGACCTCGAGGCCGGCAGCTTCGTCGTCCACCGCCAGCACGGCGTGGCCCGCTTCGAGGGGGTCACGACGCGGACGATGGCTGGCACGACGCGTGACTACCTGATCTTGCAGTACCGCGGTTCGGATCGCCTGTACCTCCCGGTCGAGCAGATCGAAGCCATCACCCCGTACTCGGGTGGTGAGTCGCCGACGTTGTCGAGGATGGGAGGCGCCGACTGGCAGCGGACGCGGGCCAAGGCGCGGGCGGCGGCGGGGGAGGTGGCGGCCGAACTGGTCGAGCTGTACCGGCGGCGCCTGGCCGTCGAGGGCCGCGCCTTCGGCGCGGACACGCCGTGGCAGACCGAGATGGAGTCGTCGTTCGGCTACGTCGAGACGGAGGACCAGCTCAAGGCGATCGTCGACGTGAAGGCGGACATGGAGGAGCCGCGGCCGATGGACCGCTTGGTCTGCGGGGACGTCGGGTTCGGCAAGACCGAGGTTGCGGTGCGCGCCGTCTTCAAGGCCGTGCAGGACGGCACCCAGGCGGCGATCCTGGTCCCGACGACGTTGCTGGCGAGCCAGCACGCGCAGACCTTTGCCGATCGCTACGCCCCGTACCCGGTGCGGGTCGAACTGCTGAGCCGGTTCCTCTCCCCGGCCCAACAGCGCGAGGTGGTGCGGGGCCTGGCCGACGGCAGCGTCGACGTGGTGATCGGGACCCACCGGCTGCTGGCGCAGGACGTCGCGTTCAAGCAGCTGGGCCTTCTGGTCGTGGACGAGGAGCAACGCTTCGGGGTCACGCACAAGGAGGCGGTGAAGCGCATGACCGAAGGGGTGGACGTGCTGACCCTCACCGCCAGCCCGATCCCGCGGACGCTGGAGATGGCGCTCACGGGCATCCGGGACTTGTCCATGGTCAACACGCCGCCGGCCGACCGACGCCCGATTCTCACCTACGTGGGTGCGCAGGACACCGCCGCGGTCAGCGAGGCACTGCGCCGCGAGCTCCTGCGCGAGGGCCAGGTGTTCTACGTCCACAACCGGGTGTCGGACATCGACCGCGTGGCGCGTGACCTGCGCGACCTGGTGCCCGAGGCGCGGGTGGCGGTGGCCCACGGACAGATGGACGAGGGGAGCCTCGAGACGGTCGTCCTGGACTTCTGGGAGCACCGCTACGACGTGCTGGTGTGCACGACCATCATCGAGTCCGGCATCGACATGCCGTCGGTCAACACCCTGATCGTCGACCGGGCCGACCTCTTGGGCCTGGGTCAGCTCCACCAGATCCGCGGCCGGGTGGGGCGAGCCGGGCAGCGGGCCTACGCCTACCTCTTCTATCCGGCGGAGCGGGTCCTCTCCGAGCAGGCCTACGAGCGGTTGCGGACGATCGGTGAGCACACCGAGCTGGGGTCGGGGTTCAAGATCGCGATGCGCGACCTCGAGATCCGCGGGGCCGGCAACCTCTTGGGCTCGGACCAGTCGGGGCACATCGCCGCCGTGGGCTACGACCTCTACGTCCAGCTGGTGGCCGAGGCAGTGGCCGAGGCACGCGGGGAGCCCCGGCCCGTGCCGCCGTCGGTCTCGATCGACGTGCCCGGCGACGCGCACCTGCCGAAGGACTACGTGGCGGCCGAGGACGCCCGGCTCGAGGCGTACCGGCGATTGGCCGCCGCCGTGTCGCTGGACGACGTCGACGACATCGGGGCCGAGTGGGCCGATCGCTTCGGGCCGCTGCCCGCGGCGGCCGAAGGTCTGCTCGAGCTCGGCCGCCTGCGGGCGAGCGCGCTGGCGCGCGGCATAGGCGAGGTGGTGCTGCGCCCCGTCCAGCCGGGGGCCACGCGACGCCCGGTGGTGCGGCTCTCGCCCATCACCCTGCCGGCCAGTGCGCAGGTCCGGCTCCGGCGCCTGGCGCCGGGCGCCACCTACCGTGACGAGTTGTCGCAACTGCTGGTGCCCATCGCCGACGGCGCGCCGGCCGCGGAGAGCGTGCGCCGGATGATCGAAGAGCTGCTGCCCGCCTGACCGGGTGATTCCAGCTCAGGTGGGGGCAGCTTGTAGCATGCCCGGCGCATGAAGTGGCTTGTCGTGCTCCTCATCCTTCTCGGCGGCGGCGTGGCCGCGGCCGCGCTGGCCGTGCCCACGAACGCGGCCGTCGTGAACGGCAGCGCGATCAGCCAGGAGACGCTCAATTCCGACATCTCCGCCATCGCGGGGAGCCCCGACTACCAGTGCTATCTCACCTCGGAGGACTACCTGTCGTCCAACGGCAGCCAGGAGCTGGCGCCGATCACGGGTGCGGGGAAGGGCCAGAGCGTCGGGGACAACCCGACGGCGAGCAGCGCGTTTGTCGCCACCTACCTCGACACCGTGATCGGCCACGAGCTGGTGCAGCAACTCGCGGCCCAGCGCCACGTCACGGTGACGCCGGCCCAGCTGACCGAGGCGCGCTCGAGCCTGATCAGCCAGATCGACAGCGTGATGACCCAGGTGTCCCAGACGGCGCAGGGAGAGGACCCGCGGTTCAGCTGCGGCTCGCCGAGCCCGCTGAGCGGCCAGGCGGTGCTGGCGTCGCTGCCCCCGTCGTTCGTCGACTCGCAGGTGGCGTTCGTCGCCACCGCCAGTGCCCTCCAAGAGGACCTGGCGGGCGTCGGCTCGAGCGAGGGCGACCTGCAGCGTTACTACGACGAGCACCGCACGCAGTTCGACACGACGTGCTTCAACGCGGCCGAATACTCCACCGAGGCGTCCGCCAAGGCGGCGCAGACGGCCGTTGACTCCGGCACACCCTTCAGCCAGGCGGCCAGCTCGGCGGCGCAGAGCGGGACGATCCCGTGCACCGAGCTGGTGGCCGTCGCCGGCGAGCTGGGCGCGAACATCTCGACGCTCCAGGGCGTCGCCGTCGGCCAGGCCTCGGCACCGGTCGACGTCAACGGGAGCTACGTGGTGCTCGAGCTGACCAAGCGGACCCCGACGTCCTACGCCACGGCCAAGCCCATCGTGTCCCAGGCGGTGCAAGAGGTGGGCGCCCAGGCCACGCAGACCGCCATCAGCGGTGCGGAGCGCCGTGCCTCGGTGAACGTCGACCCGCGTTACGGGACGTGGGTCCCCACCAGCGCGTCGGTCTTCACGCCGTTCGCCCCCGCCACGTCCGACGTCCTCAACGCGTCGGCCAACACGGCGACGGTTCCGGTCTCGAAGAGCAGCCCCTTCAGCGGCTGAGCGTGGCGGAGCGCCCCCACGTCGTCGTGGTGGGTCTCGGGCCCGCCGGCAGCGACCTCATCGGCCACGGGACGGCGGAGCTGCTGCGCACCTCCGCGCGGACCTGGCTGCGCACGGCGCGGCACCCGGCGGCCGCGCCGCTCGAGGGCGCCCACACCTTCGACGACGCCTACGACTCGGCCGGCACGTTCGACGAGGTCTACGAGGCCATCGTCGAGCGGCTGGTCGCGGAGGCCGAGGACGCCTCGCCCCAACCGGTGGTCTACGCCGTGCCGGGTTCGCCGCTCGTCGCCGAGCGCACCGTCGAGCTCCTGCGCGCCGACGGCCGGGTGGAGGTCTCGATCGTGCCCGCACTCTCGTTTCTCGACCTGGCGTGGGGCGCGCTCGGCATCGACCCGTTGTCCGAGGGGGTCCGGCTGGTCGACGCGACGGACTTCGCCGCGACCGCAGCGAGTGAGGGCGGACCGTTCCTGGTGGCCCAGTGCTGGTCGCGCCACCTGCTCTCGGAGGTCAAGCTGGCGGTCGCCGACGACCTCGCGGCCACCGCGCGGCCCGTGCTCCTGCACCACCTCGGCCTCGGGGACGAAGTGGTGGCCACGGTGGACTGGTGGGAGCTCGACCGGACCATCGAGCCCGACCACCTGACCTCGCTCTACGTGCCCCGGTTGGCGGACCCGGCGGGCGCGGCGGCCGGCGTGCAGATGGCGCGCCTGGTCGCGCTCATGGACACGCTGCGCCAGGAGTGCCCGTGGGACCGCGCCCAGGACCACGCCTCGCTGATGCCACACCTGGTCGAGGAGAGCTACGAAGTGCTCGATGCCCTCTCCGCCTTGGCCGCGGCGCCCGACGCAGACGCGGCATCGAGCCACCTCGAAGAGGAGCTGGGTGACCTCCTGTTCCAGATCGTCTTTCACACCCGCCTGGCCAGCGAGACCGGCTCGTTCGACATGGCGGGGGTGATCCGGACCGTGCACGACAAACTGGTCCATCGTCATCCCCACGTCTTCGCCGACGTGCAGGCCGACGACGCGGGCCAGGTCGCGGCGAACTGGGAGGAGATCAAGAAGAGCGAAAAGGGGCGCGCCAGCGTCACCGAGGGGATCCCGGCCGCGCTGCCCGCGCTCGTGCTCACGAGCAAGCTGGCCCGCAAGGCCCGCTCGGTCGGTGTCGAGGAGTACCACCCGGCGGAGGTGACGACGGCCATCGCGGAGCTGACCACGCTGGCGCGTCTGGCCGAGCACGCGACGCCGCATCCCGATGATCCGCTCGCGCGCGAAGCGGACGATGTCGAGCGACTGGTCGGTGCCTTGCTCTTCGCGGTGGTCAACCTCGCGCAACACGTCGGAGTCGACGCCGAACAGGCGCTGCGGGACCGCGCGCTCGTGCTGCGCGCGGACATCCGGCGCGCCGAGGGCGTCCCCGAAGCACCAGAGGGCAACCGCTAGTCTGGTGGACCGGTGTCCCACCAGGGCGGATACCGAAGGAGTGATGTCGTGAGCACCATTGAGCACGTGATCGGGCGCGAGGTCCTCGACTCTCGCGGCAACCCGACCGTCGAAGCCGAGGTGCTCCTCGATTCCGGTGCGCGTGGACGCGCCATCGCACCATCGGGCGCCTCCACCGGCATCCGCGAGGCCGTCGAACTACGCGACGGCGGGGACCGCTACGGCGGCAAGGGTGTGCTCCACGCAGTCGCGCACGTCAACGGCGAGATCGCCGCCGCGGTGGCCGGGCTCGACGCGTTGGACCAGCGGTCGGTGGATCACGCGCTCATCGACCTGGACGGGACGCCGGACAAGAGCAGGCTGGGGGCCAACGCCCTCCTGGCCGTGTCGCTGGCCAACGCCAAGGCGGTGGCCGACGATCTCGAGATCCCGCTCTACCGCTCCATCGGTGGCTCGAACACCCATGCGCTGCCGGTGCCGATGCTCAACGTGCTCAACGGGGGCGCGCACGCCAAGAACTCCATCGACTTCCAAGAGTTCATGCTGATGCCGGTCGGCGCAGCCTCCTTCAGCGAGGCGCTGCGCTGGGGCACCGAGACGTACCACACGCTCAAGTCGGTGCTGGCCGATCGGGGCCTCTCGACGGCCGTGGGTGACGAGGGTGGCTTCGCCCCCGACCTGCCGCAGAACGAGGACGCGGTGAAGCTGCTCGTGGAGGCGATCGAGCTGGCCGGCCGCGTGCCCGGCGACGAGATCGCCCTGGCGCTCGACCCCGCCACGAGCGAACTGTGGCAGGACGGCAGCTACGTGCTCGCCGGTGAGGGGCGGACCCTGTCCTCGGCCGAGCTGGCCGACTACTGGGTCGACCTGGTGGACCGCTACCCGATCGTCTCCATCGAGGACGGCATGGCCGAAGAGGACTGGGCGGGCTGGTCCGCCCACACCAAGGCCCTGGGCGGGCGGATCCAACTGGTCGGCGACGACATCTTCGTAACCAACGCCGCGATCCTGGCCCGCGGCATCACCGAGGGCGTGGCCAACGCCATCTTGGTGAAGCTCAACCAGATCGGCACGCTGACCGAGACGCTCGACACGGTGGCTCTGGCCAACGGGGCGTCGTACGGGACGGTGATTTCGCACCGTTCAGGTGAGACCGAGGACACAACCATCGCCGACCTCGTGGTCGCGGTCAACGCCGGTCAGCTGAAGGCGGGCGCACCGGCCCGCTCGGACCGCGTGGCCAAGTACAACCAGCTCCTTCGTATCGAGGACGGGCTCGGCGACACGGCCCGGTTCCCGGGCAGGAAGGCCTTCGCGCCGCGATGAGGCGCGCCGTGCGGTTGCTCCTGAC
>DASXEK010000039.1:0-76072 GCA_036490155.1 Acidimicrobiales bacterium
CGCCGCCCGTGCCGCCGGTGCCGGTGCCGGTGCCGGCGGCTCCCGAGCCCGAGCCGCCGCCCAGGTTGGTGCCGTCGGTCGGGCTCGAGCCCGAGCCGTCCGTCGCGGCAGGAGTGTTGGCGGCGGCAGAGTTCGATGCGGGAGGGACGGGCACGCCGAGCGCGAGCGGCGGGTCGGCGATCGCTGCGCCCGACACGGGCGGCGCGCTCGAAGGCGGACCGGAGAGCGCGTGCGGGGCGATGATCGCCGCCGCGACCGCAGCCCCGGTGACGGCGATGCCGGCGAACGCGTTGCGCAGGCCCCCGCCGGTCGCTCCCGCGCTCTGCGAGTGCACGGTGGCGCCACGGTGGGCGGCGCGGAAGACGGTGCGCTTGATGAGGGCGCCGGTGGCGACGAGGAAGCCGGCCAACGCCTCCTTCGATTCGGAGACGACGGCGAACTCGCGCTTGAGGGCCTGGCGGGCGCGCCACAGCAGTGTCTCGATCGTGCCGATCTCGACGCCTTCGTGGTCCGCGATCTGTTGGTACGTCCAGCCCGATCCCTCGCGCATGGCGAGCACGTGGCGGTGGCGGGTGGACAGGCGGCCGAGCGCCCGGTTGACCAGCTCGCCGTCGACCGCCGCGAGCACGAGCTCCTCGGACGTGTCGCCACCGACGACGCCGACCGGTTGCTGCGCGGTGAGCTCCATGTCGTCCGTCGGCGTGCTGCGCGAACGGCGCCGCAGCATGTCGGTGCAGATGTTGCCGGCGATGACGGTGAGCCACGGGTAGAAGCGGCGCTCACCGGCGAAGCGCGGCAGCGCCTTCCAGGCGCGCGCAAACGCCTCTTGCGCCGCGTCCTCGGCTTCGTGCCGGTCGTTCAGGCGGCGGAGGCAGAAACGAAGGAGCCGCTCGTAGTAGCGGGCGTAGAGGTTGCCGAACGCGGCGGAGTCCCCCGCCTGGCAGCGCTCCACGAGCGCGCGGTCGCGGTCCAGGTCGACGTCGTCACAGAGGCTCGTAAGCTCATCCTGGCGGAGCGCCAATTGTTCCCGTCCCTCCCCCTCCTCAGTTCCTCCCCTCAAGGAGGTTGGTCACATTATGGCTGCAATTGACTGATTTTTGAAAGCCCGCCACCAATATTTCATGAACGGGGGTTGAAGGCTTTGACCTGGGCAGGATGGGGAATGAGCACAACACACGTTTGGGGCGGCTGGGGAATTGTCTGGCCGTTGAGCAAAGGGAGGGCGTCGTGGCGGGCCGTGGCACCGAGGTCGGTCGTCGCTCTGAGGGAAACCTGAGAGACGACCTCGGGCCAGGCACGCCCGCCGCAAGGTGGGGCCGGGTCTCCCGTTTTTCCTACTGCAGAGTAAGTGGATGGGGAACGGGCGCGGGGCCGGGACGCGTCCTCTCGAGGCCTCGGAAGGGGGGAGACGTTGTCGGAACCGGGTGACACCACCGGCCTCACGCCACAACCGACCTCCGATCCGAACCGACCGCTGAGCCGCGACGAGAGGGCCCGCCGTCTCGGCACGCCGAGCGGGCGACCTGCCCCCACGGCGGTGCTCAGCAGGCCGAGCCGCCCGCTCACCGACGACGGCAAGGTCGCCACCGCCGTCCGCGAGACGGGCAACATGTTCGCCACCGCGTTCGAGGCGCTGCGCCAAGCGCCGCTCAAGGGCGTCCCGGTCAGCGAGTTCTTCGATCAGTGCTGGTTCCTGGCCCGCGTCACCACGCTGCCGCTCATCCTCTTGTCGATCCCCTTCGGCATGGTCATCGCGCTCGAGGTCGGCTCGCTCCTCCAGCAGATCGGTGCGCAGTCGCAGCTCGGCGCGGCCATGGTGCTCGCGGTGGTCCGGGAACAGGCACCGGTCGCCACCGCGTTGCTCATCGCCGGCGCCGGCGGCTCGGCCATGTGCGCCGACCTCGGGTCGCGGCGCATCCGGGACGAGATCAGCGCCATGGAGGTCATGGGCGTCAACCCGCTCCACCGCCTCGTCCTGCCCCGGCTCCTGGCCGCCACCGTCGTGGCCGTCCTCCTCGACGCCGTCGTGAGCGTGGCCGGCATCGCCGGCGGGTGGTGGTTCGGCACGCACTCCATCCACATCACCTCGAGCAGCTTCTTCGCCACCTTCGGCGAGCTGAGCCAGATCGCCGACCTCGCCATCGCGCTGTTCAAGGCGGCGATCTTCGGCTTCATCGCGGCGATGGTCGCCTGTTACAAGGGGCTCTATTGCAAGAGCGGGCCGAAGGGCGTGGGTGACGCGGTCAACCAGGCCGTCGTCGTTACCTTCATCCTCTCGTTCTTCGTGAACTTCCTCCTGACCGTCTTCTACTTCAACTTCATCCCGCAAAAGGGCCTCTGATGGCGATCGACACCCCCGCCCGCCCCGAGCCCCAGCAAGAAGAGCCCCGCCGCGAGGCGCCAACCATCACGTCGGCCGGCAAGGCGGTCGGCGGCCGCGCCCTCGGCTTCGGCGATTCTGTCCTCGGGATCTTCGACGACTTCTACGCGCAGCTGAAGTTCTACGTGCGCACGTTGCGCGCGATGCCCCGGGCGCTGCGCTACCCCAAAGAGATCCTCGTCCTCATGTCGGACATCTCCCTCGGGTCTGGCGCGCTCATCGTGGGTGGCGGCATGTTCTTCGTGGTCGTCTCCATCTCGTTCTTCACCGGCACCGAAGTCGGCCTGGAAGGCTTCAACGGCCTCCAGCAGATCGGGGCGGAGGCCTTCACCGGCGTCATCACCGCCCTGGCCAACACGCGCGAGATCACCCCGCTCGTGGCCGGCGTGGCGTTGGCCGCGCAGGTCGGTGCCGGCTTCACGGCGCAGCTCGGCGCCATGCGCATCAGCGACGAGATCGACGCCCTCGAGGTCATGGGCGTCAACAGCGTCGTCTACCTCGTTGCCACCCGGGTCTGGGCCGCGCTCATCACGATGATCCCGCTGTACCTGGCCGCGCTCTTCGCCAGCTACCTGGCGTCCGAGCTCGTGGTGACCCGCTTCTTCGGCCTCTCCAGCGGGACCTACACCCACTACTTCCGGCTGTACCTGCCGCCGCTCGACATCTTCTACTCGTTCCTCAAGGCGATGGTCTTCGCCGTCATCGTCACGTTCGTGCACTGCTACTACGGCTACAACGCCGGGGGAGGCCCGGCCGGCGTCGGCGTCGCCGCCGGGCGTGCGATCCGGCTCTCCATCATTCTCGTCGTCGTCGTCAACCTGTTCATGTCGCTCATCCTCTTCGGCGGCGTCAACGCCACCGCGAGGCTGGTCGGATGAGGAGGCTGTTCAACGTCGTCATCAGCCTGGTCGTCCTGTTCGCGCTCGTCTTCGGGACCGTCGAGCTGGTGCGGATGGCCAACGGGGACTTCGCCGGCGACTACAAGCTGAGCGGGACGTTCCCACGTGCCGGCGAGGGCCTGCCCCCGGGATCGGCCGTGGTCTTCCGCGGCGTGCAGGTCGGGCGGGTCTCGACGATCACCCTGTACCAGAACCAGGCGCGGGTGACCCTGCTGATGGACCCGTCGTTCAAGGTGCCGGCGTCGGCCACCGCCACGATCCAGCCGGTCAACCTCTTCGGTGCCGAGCAGGTGTCGATCTCCACGCCGAAGGGGAACTCCGACGCCGGCCCCTACTTGACGGCGGGGGACACGTTCGCCCACGCGGCAAGCAGCGACGAGCTGGGCGACCTCTTCGCCGCGGCCACGCCCTTGCTGAACCAGGTCAACGCGAACCAGCTGTCGACCGTGCTCGGCGAGCTGGCGCAGGCCTCCAACGGTGAGGGCCGCAAGATCGCGGCGGGCATCGACTCCGGGACGCAACTAGCCGGCCTGCTCGACAAGACGGTCAACGCCCAGATCCTCGCGCTCGACTCCTTCGCCAAGTTCAGCCAGGCGGTGGCCCCGGCCGCCAGCGAGCTGAACAACCTGAACACGCAGATCAACGCCGGGCTCCCGGGGTTCAATGCCGAGGAGACGGACTACCAGAACCTGATCAACACGCTGGTCCCGTTCTCCAACCGCCTGGCCACGTTGCTGGCGACCTACCACCCCGACATCGCGACGATCCTGCAGTCGGGGGACAACGTGTCGCGCGTCCTCTTGGCCCAGCAGGACAACATCGGCCAGGTCATCAACGGCGCCTACCACTACTTCGAGAAGATCGCCGAGGGCGCGTCCGGCCTCAACAAGTTGCCCGACGGCAGCACCTACGCGTATTTCAACACTTTCATCCTCTTCAGCGACGTCAACAGTTTGGTCTGCAACCTGATCGCGCCCCCGACGGGCGGGATGTCGTACCTCGAGCCGCTACAGCAGGCGTTGGCCGGCGTCGGCTCCGCCTTCAACTGCTCGTCCGAGCTGTCGACCTTCAACACGCTGCAGTCGAGCTCCACGTCGACGCCGCCGCCCGCCTCGACGCCGTCGCCCGCGTCGTCGCCCACTGCGGCCGCGAACAGCGCAGGGGCGGCCGCGGCCAACCAGGTCTACGGCATCATCGGCCAGCCCGACACGTCCAAGCCGACCACCCTCGGCGGGATCCTCAAGCAGCTGCTCGGGGGCGCGTCGTGAGGTTCTGGCGCCACTTCCCCGTCTCGGCGTTCAAGTTCGCCCTCTTCGCCCTCGTCTGCCTCGTGCTGCTGGTCGGCCTGGCCGTCAAGATCGGCAACATCTCGCTCTTCAGCAGCCGGCACACGATCAACGCGGAGCTGAGCGACGTGACGGGCCTGGCCGGGGGCGACACCGTCAACATCGCCGGCGTGCAGGTGGGGCAGGTGGGCGGCATCGGCGTGCAGCACGGGCACGCCGTCATCTCCATGAGCATCAACAACACGGTGACGCTCCGGCGGTCGAGCGACGTGGGGATGCGCTGGCACAACGTCATCGGTCAGAAGGAGATCGAGCTCTACCCGGGCAAGTCGGGCGCGGTCTTGCCGCCCGGGGCAACCATCCCGCTCAACCATGACGTGACCGACGGGAGCGTCGACGCGTTCTTGAACTCGCTCGGCCCCGTGCTCTCCTCCATCAACCCCACCGAGGCCAATGCGTTCGTCGAGAACGTCTCGGGGGCGCTCGAGGGGGACACCGCCGAGATCAACCAGCTGCTCAACAGCGGCGCCGCGGTCTCGCAGACGGTGCAGGCCCTCGACACCCAGGTCGGCTCCATCATCGGCAATCTCGACCAGGTGCTCACCGCCCTCGCCTCGCGCTCGGGCGACATCGACAGCCTGGTGACCAACCTGCAGACCGTGTCCTCTGCCCTGGCGTCGAAGAACACGTTGCTCGACGAGGTCGTCGGCAACCTGTCCCAGGTGGCGACGGACCTTTCCAGCTTGATCGGCAACAACCACACCACCATCACCAGCACCATCGACAACCTGCAGGCGGTCGCGGCCGACATCCAGAACAACCAGCAGAACCTGTCCAACAGCCTCGGGACGCTCGGCGCCGGCCTGGCGCCCTACATCCAGATCTCGCAATGGGGGCAGTGGTTCGCCGTCCAGACGATCTACACCTGCCTGGCCGGCCAGACGGTGTGCACCTACTACCAGCCGAGCAACCCGCCGGCCGGTTCGGGCCCGCTGGGGAGCCCGCCGTTGCCGGCGCCGCTCTCGGGCGTGTCCCTGCCGGGGCTCCCGAACCCCGACGCGCCCGCCACGACGAAGGGCGCCAAGTCGTCGGCGACCTCGGCCGGGTCGCTGGCCTCGTCGAGCCTCGGTCTCGACCTGCAGGCGGTCAGCGGCCTGACCCCGAAGAGCAGTAGCGGCTCGACCACCACCACGACCACCACGCCGGCCACGGCACCCGCCTCGGGCGGCAGCAAGTGAAGGCCGTCACCGAGCGCAACCCCAAGATCGTCGGCCTCGTGGCGGTGGTGCTCATGACGGCGGCCGTGCTCGCCATCCTCTTGCTCAACCGGAGCGTGTTCTCGTCGGGCTACACCATCAACGCCCAGTTCCCCAACGCGGCGGGCATCTCGAACGGGACGACGGTGATGGTGGCCGGCGTCAACGTGGGGACGGTCAAATCGGTGAAGGTGCACGGCGACACCGTCGACGCCCAGCTGTCGGTCAACAACGGCGTCCAGCTGCCGCACGTCACCACCGCCGCGGTCGAGGTCGAGACGCTGCTCGGCGTCGTCGACGTGACGCTCAAGCCGGTGGCCGGGTGGGACGACCTGCTCAAATCCGGGGCGATGATCACCGACACGTCGGTGCCGACCGAGTTCTACCAATTGCAGAACACGGCGCACTCCCTGCTCTCCAAGACCAACGCCAAGGCGCTCAACAACCTGGTCACTTCGCTGGCCAACATCACCCAGGACAAGCAGAAGCAGGTGGCGCAGATCATCTCGGGCCTGGGCGCGCTGACGACCACGGTCGACCAGCGCAGCGGCCAGGTGTCGCAACTGATCGACTCGGCCAACTCGCTCTCGTCGACCCTGACCAGCCGGGACCAGCAGCTGCTCTCGGTGGTGAACAATCTCAACACCGTGTCGACCGGGCTGGCCGCGAACGACCAGGACCTCTCGAACCTGATCAACAACGTCGACTCCCTGTCGACCCAGACCAACAGCCTGGTGAGCCAGGACTCGCCGGCGCTCAACTCGTTGCTCAGCAGCCTGCACGCCGACCTCAACGTCGTGGGCCAGCACCAAGATGACCTGGCCGAGGGCGTCAGCTACCTCGGCAGCGCGCTGAAGGGCTTCCAGTCGATCGCCTACAGCGGGTCGTCGCCCGTGCCCTGGGGCAACATCTTCGTGAACCCGTCCGCGCTGACGCAGACGTTCGGCATCATCGGCCCCTGCGGCACGCTCGACCAGGTGCTGAACCAGGTGCTCGGTCCCGACCCGGCGTCGTGCGACGCGCAGACGGGCCCCCTGCCCGGCTCGGGGTCGAACGCGGCACCCGGCGGCGGACCGTCCACACCGAGCGGGTCGGCGTCGTCGTCGACGACCACGTCGACGAGCACCGGGTCGGCCAAGTCGACCAAACCGTCGTCCGGGTCGTCCGGGTCGTCCGGCGCGACCGGGCCGAACTCGGGCCTCGGCGGCCTGTCCCAGCTCCTCAGCCCTTTGCTGCAGGGAGTGAAGTGATCCGGCGCGTCCTCACTTCCAAGGTGTTCCGCTTCGCCGTTGCCGGCGTGGTCATTGTGGCCGGCGTGGTCATCGGCATCGAGGAGACCAAGGGCACGCCGACGTACCCGATCAACGTCGTGTACACGAGCGCGCCGGGCCTCTTCACCGGCGCCGCGGTCGACGTGCTCGGCGTGAAGGTCGGCACCGTGACCAACGTCCAGAACGTCGGCGACAAGGTGCATGTCACCCTGGCGGTGAACCAGGGAACCAAGATCCCGTCGGCGGCCTACGCCTCGCTCGTCGCGCCGCAGTTGCTCGGGTCTCCCGACGTCGACCTGAACCCGGGCTACACCGGCGGGTCCTACCTGCCGACGAACGCCACGATCGGCGAGGACCACACCGCGGTGCCGGTGTCGACCGACGAGGTGCTCAAGGAGCTGCAGCGCACGCTGAACGCGCTGAACCCCCACGCCGTCGGCAGCCTCATCTCCAACCTGGCCACCGACCTCGACGGCCAGGGCCAGAACCTCAACAAGCTGATCGCGTCGGCCGCCGGCACCGTGCAATTGCTGGCGAACAAGGGCAACGACCTCGGCCAGCTGAACGGCACCCTGGCCCAGCTGACCGGGACGCTCGACACCGACACCACGCAGATCGAGCAGCTGATCCAGCAGTACGACACCGTGTCGACGACGGTGGCCCAGCATTCGGGCCAGCTGAACGACGCCATCACGCAGCTGTCGCAGGCGAGCTCCAACCTGGTCACCCTGCTGGTGCCGAACCTCCAGCCGCTCGAGGCGGACGTGGGCACCGTGACCACGGTCGGCCGGACGCTCGACCGCAACCTCTCCAACGTCGACGAGATCCTCCAGAACGGCAACAACCTGTTCCAGGGGGCCGAGCGCGCCTACGACAGCAATTACAACTGGCTCAACCTCAACCTCCAGCTGGCGCCCGGCGTCACCGGCGCCTACCTGGCCGGCCTGCTGCGTGACCGGCTGGCCGGCATCTGCCGCCGCCTCGTGGCCAACCACTCGACCGGACTCTCGGCGACGGTGATCGCCACGCTCAACCTGTGCGGCGACCCCTCGTCGAGCTTCTTCGACCCGCTGATCAACGACATTCCGACCATCCTCAACACGCTGACGGGCCAGAGCGACGCCGCCACGGCGCAGTCCCTGCTGCAAAAGGGGCTCCAGCAGATTGAGAACGCGACGCAGGGCGCCGGTGGCACCACCGCCACGCCGCCCGCGACGTCGAGCACGCCGAACAGTGCGGGCTCCTCGCCGACCACCACGACGACAGTGCCGCCGACCACGACGACGACGCAGCCGTGCAACCTGCTCACCACGCTCCTCGGCTGCAAGGCGGGCTCGTCGTCGTCGACCAAGTCAAAGAGCTCGAGTTCGAGTTCGAGCGGGAGCGGTCTCGACGGCCTGCTGAGCCAGTCGGTCACCGCCACCCAGGGTGCCGCCCAGGCGAGCGCCGCGCCGGCGACCGCCGCCAACACGACGACCGCCGCGCTCGCCACCGCGGCCGACCCGAACCCGGACCCGACCCTGACGGCGCCGGCCGCCGAGTTGTTGCCGCCGCTGCCGCAGAGCCAGGGGCAGTCCCACCACGCCCACCACGCCCAGCGCGGCTTGCTGTCGCAGTGGGCCCACGACGTCGCGAGCTGGTTCTGATGCGCACCCGCACCCGCACCCGCACTCGCCGCCGCAGTCGCCTCCTCCTCGTCCCCGCCCTCCTCGCGCTGGTGGCCGGCCTCACCAGTTGCTCGTCGGGCGGCCCGACGCAGCGGACGGCCACCGCGGTGTTCAACGATGTCGGCGACCTGGCCAGCGGCGCCCAGGTGCAGCTGGCCGACGTCCCCGTCGGCTCGGTCAGCAACATCGCGCTCGCCGGCGACAAGGCCAAGGTCACGCTCACCTTCGACAACGGCGTGCGCGTCCCCGCCGACGTCAGCGCGGCCATCGACCGCACCACCATCCTCGGCGACCAGTTCGTGCTGTTGAAGGTGCCCAAGAGCCAGACTGGCGCGGGCGCGGCCAGCGCGCCGCAGCTGGCCAACGGGGCGGTCATCCACAACACGTCGACCGCGGCCGACGTCGAGCAGTTCGTCCAGGCCGGCGCGGAGGTCTTCGGCGCGATCTCGACGACCGAGCTCGAGCAGATCATCGAGGCCGGCGGGCAGGGCTTCACCGGCCAGGCCGCGTCGCTCAAGTCGTTCCTCGACGACCTGACCACGGTGGCCACCACCTACTCGCAGCACACCGCCGAGATCACCGCCGCCGTCAACGGGCTCAACAGCCTGTCGTCGACGCTCGCCCCCGACAGCGGCGCCACCGCGACCGCGCTCGACAACCTCACCAAGACCGTCTCGATCCTGGCCCAGAACTCCGCCCAGTTCGAGACCCTGCTGCAGTCGCTCGACAATCTGTCGACCCAGGGTCGCAGCATCCTCGAGACCTACTACCCGCAAATCGTGACCCAGCTGCAGACGCTCCAGGCGGTGAGCAGCCAGCTGGCCCAGCACCAGTCGGACCTGGCCGGCCTCCTCGCCGAGATCCCGGTCGCCGACGACGCCCTGCCCCAGGCCGTCCGCAACGGCTACGTGCAGCTCTACGAGAACATCGTCGTCTGCGGCGTGCCGGGCCTCGGTTCGAACAACGCGCAGCCGGCGTTCTCGTGCGCGCCGAACTCGAAGACGTCGGGGGGCTCGAGCAAGTGATCAACCGCCGGCTCATCATCAACCTGATCGCCTTCTTCGTCGTCAGCTTCGCCCTCGTCGGCTACGGGATCGTGAATCTGCTCGGCAACCCGCTGTCGAGCCCGACCACGCTCACGACCGAGTTCCCCAACGCGTCGGGCCTCTATTCCGGCTTCGAGGTCGAGCTCAACGGCGTGCCCGTCGGCACGGTCAGCTCCACGGCGCTGACCAAGAAGGCCACGAAGATCACGATGACCATCAACCCGGGCACCAACGTCCCCAACGACGTGCAGGCGTCGGTGCAGATCGCCAACGACCTGGGCGAGCAGGTGGTCAACCTGGTGCCCTCGCGCGGGGGCAAGGCGCCCAACCTCAAGAGCGGCGCCAACGTCCCGGTGGCACCGAACCAGGTGCCGGCCGACGTCGGCGCCGTGGTGCAATCGGCCACGCGGCTGCTCCAGGCCATCCCGGCCAACGACCTCAACAAGCTCATCGGCGAGCTGGCCACCGCGTTGGCGGGCCAGTCGGGCAACCTGCGCACGCTCATCGATGCGGGCACCACCTTCTCCAAGGAGTTCGTCGCCTACCAGCAGCAGTTCACCGAGCTTCTGGCCAACGCCCCGCCCGCGCTCAATGCGGTCACCGCCGTCGCGCCCGAGCTGCAACAGGACCTGGCCAACACGGCGGCGCTCGTGCAGGTCCTGGCCGAGCAGGGCAAGACGGGCCTCCACGACCTGCTCGCCAACGGCTCGTCCGCCTTCGCGCAGATCAACAACCTGGTGACGACGCAGACGGCCAACATCGGCTGCGTGCTGCACGACGCGGCCGACATCCTCACCAACCTGGCCCAGCCGGCCAACCTGAGCAACCTGTCGCAGGGCCTGACCTACAACCAGTTCTTCTTCGGCGCCGTGAACAACATCGCGGTGGGCGGCAACGCCCCGGGCCCGACGAAGAACAGCCCGGCCGACGAGAACCAGGTGTTCCTGCGCACGCGCCTGCTGTTGCCGCCGATCCTGTCCGAGCAGGGCGTGTCCTACGCGTCGGCCAACACGATCCCCGACACCCTCCCCGGCGCCGGCTGCACCACCGTCTTCGGCCAGGGCGTGGCGCCCGCCACCCAGGCCGGCTTCAACCCGGCCGCCGGCGGCAAGCTCGTTGCGCCGAGCGCGCAGGAGGCCAACGTCGAGCTGGGCTCGGGCCCGACCGTCCCCGTCGCCAGCACGTCGTACCGGGTCCCGCGCAGCAGCGCCGGCCTGCTGCTCGCCCTGGGCGCCCTGGTCGTCCCGGTCCTGTTCCTGGCCTGGGGCGCCCGCCCGTCCCGCCGGCGCACGAGGCGGCGTGCCTAACAACGCCCGCCCCAACAAACGCCGGTAAAGAGGCCACGCAGCCGCCAGGTGCGGCCGTCGGGCCGGACCGGCATGGGAGGATTTCGGAGGAGATGCACGTGAGGAGCCATTCGTGGAACGCGGTGTGAAGGTCGTGGGCGCAGTGCCCGACGACGACGCAGCAGTCGAAGAAGAGGACACAAGCCGCGACGAAGCGGCTCCTTCGGAGAGCCCGCCGCGTCCCCCCACCAAGCGTCGTCCCGGCGGCCCCCCGCCCCGACCGAGCCGCAAGGCCTTCGGCATCGTCGCCGTCGTCGCCGCTATCGGCCTGGCCGGCACGCTGGTCTTTGCCGTCCTGTTCGCCACCAAGAGCTCGGGCCAGGTCCAGGACCCGGCCGTCCTCAGCGCCTCCCGTACGTTCCTGACCGACTTCTTCAACTTCACGCCGAAGACGGTCGACTCGGACTTCAGCGCCCTCACCAACATGGCCACCGGCTCGTTCTCGACCCAGGCCAACCAGTTCTTCAACTCGAACATCCGCAAGGCGCTCGAGACGGCGCTGGCCTCGTCGCGCGGCAGCGTCCGCTATCTGGCCGTGCAGCAGGAGGGCAACCCTGCGGGGACGGCGTCGATCTACGCCGTGATCGACCAGACCTACGCCAACAATAAGATCACCTCGATCCAGTCCGACGTGGTCCGCCTGACCGCCGACCTCCAACAGGTCAACGGGACCTGGAAGATCTCCAGCGTCACCGTGCTCGAGGGCGCCACGCCAGCCAGCGCCAGCACCGGCAACTCCGGCTCGGGCTCCGCCGGCTCCTCGGTCCCCGGCCAGTAGCCGGCCGATCGGCTGAGGCCGCCGGCCCGCTCGAGCCATCGACACCGAGGTGGTGGCGCCCGAGCCTCGGATGTATCGGACAAGGTCTATCGATTCAGCGGCGAGTTGATAGAGGCACGCCAAATACACCCGAGCGTGACGCCGGGTTGCTCGCATATGCGTGCTCGGGCGAGAGGCCGCCTCGGCCGCGCATGCACGTCGGGGCACGGCACCGGCCCGACCGTTCGGCGCCTTCGGGAGCCTCCCCGGGACGGATCCGGCGGTCGGGCGGGGTCGAGCCACAAGGTGCCTGCCCTGCCCTGCCCTCGAGCCGCAGGGCCACGACGACGAGAGCCGACCTCGGCGGCCGCCAACGTGGGCACGTAGAGTTGCCGGCGGGCTGCGTGCGGGTCTGTGGTTGAAAGTCGATGCCAGCCGCAGGCGAAACGACCCACGTAAGGCGACTCATGGTCGCTGAGCATGGTGCGGCTTAGAAGTAAGCCCTGCCCGCCGCGTCCCCGATCCTCGGGGGCGGGCGGAGATGAGGCGATGCGCGCCACCAAGGTGCCGCTGGGTGGGCCGCCGGGTCACATGATCGGGCGTCTTGCCGCCGGTGCCGGCGCGTCACCCTCGCAGCAGGCGAGTGTGGGGTCAAAGACCAGGTCAGCCGCACGCAGCCCCGACCACACCCGGCGGATTAGGCGGGTCCGGCACCGGTAGGATCGTTGCGCCATGAGCGTGTTCACGAAGGTCCTCAAAGCGGGTGAAGGCAAGAAGGTGCGGCGCGTCGCCGAGCTGGTGCCGCTCATCAATGCCCTCGAGCCCGACATGCAGGCGCTCACCGACGCCGCCCTGGCGTACAAGACGGTCGAGTTCAAGGAGCGCCTGGACAACGGCGAGACGCTCGACGACCTGCTGATCGAGGCCTTCGCCGTCGTGCGCGAGTCGGCCTGGCGCGTCCTCGGGCAGCGCCACTTCGACGTGCAGCTCATGGGTGGCATGGCGCTGCACTTCGGCTGGATCGCCGAGATGAAGACCGGCGAGGGCAAGACCCTCGTCTCCACGCTGCCCACGTACCTCAACGCCCTCGACGGGCGCGGGGTCCACCTGGTGACGGTGAACGAGTATCTCGCCTCCCGTGACGCCGAGTGGATGGGCCGGGTCCACAAGTTCCTGGGCCTCACGGTCGGCCTGATCTCGTCGACCATCGACGACCCGGTGACCAAGAAGGCCGCCTACGCCGCCGACATCACCTACGGCACGAACTCGGAGTTCGGCTTCGACTACCTGCGCGACAACATGGCCCGCAGCCGGGAGCACATGGCCCAGCGCGACCACATCTTCGCCATCGTCGACGAGGTCGACTCCATCCTCATCGACGAGGCGCGCACGCCGCTGATCATCAGCGGCCCGGCCGACGAGGCGGCGCAGCTCTACTACCAGTTCGCCTCCATCGCCCGGACCCTGACCCGAGACGAGGACTACGAGGTCGACGAGGAGAAGAAGACGGTCGTGCCCCTCGAGCCGGGCATCGAGAAGGTCGAGAAGGCCGTCGGCGTGGAGAACATCTACGACGACGTCTCGGTCAACTACGTGCACCAGCTGACCAAGGCGCTCACGGCCAAGGACCTCTACAAGCGGGACAAGGACTACTTGGTCGCCGGCGGCGAGGTGAAGATCATCGACGAGTTCACCGGCCGTGCGCTCGACGGGCGGCGCTGGTCCGACGGCCTGCACCAGGCGGTCGAGGCCAAGGAGCGGGTGGCGATCAAGGAGGAGAACCACACCTGGGCCACCGTGACGCTGCAGAACTACTTCCGCATGTACGAGAAGCTCTCGGGCATGACCGGCACGGCCGAGACCGAGGCCGGCGAGTTCGCCGGCACCTACGGGCTGCCCGTCGTGCCGATCCCGACGAACAAGGAGATGGTCCGCGCCGACCAGGCCGACCTCGTCTTCAAGACCGAGGAGGCGAAGTTCAACGCGGTGGTCGACGACATCGTCGAGCGCCACGAGCTCGGCCAGCCCATGCTCATCGGCACGGCGTCGGTGGCCAAGTCCGAGCTGCTGGACCGCCTGCTCGACAAGCGGGGCATCCGCCACGAGGTCCTCAACGCCAAGCAGCACTTCCGCGAGGCCGAGGTCGTGGCGCAGGCCGGGCGGCGCGGCGCCGTCACCGTGGCCACGAACATGGCCGGCCGCGGCGTCGACATCATCCTCGGCGGCAACGCCGAGCTGCTGGCCGGGCACGAGCTGGCGGCCGAGGGCGTCGACCTCGATACCGAAGAAGGTCTCGCGCTCCTCGACGAGCGGCAAAAAGAGGTCGAGGCGCGGTGCCGAGCCGAGGGCGAAGAGGTGCGCAAGCTCGGCGGCCTCTACGTGCTCGGCTCCGAGCGCCACGAGTCACGCCGCATCGACAACCAGCTGCGCGGCCGCAGCGGACGTCAGGGCGACCCCGGCGAGTCGCGCTTCTACCTCTCGCTCGACGACGAGCTGCTGCGGCTGTTCGCCACCGGTGCCATGTCGTGGGTTATGGGGCGGACGCTGCCCGAGGAGGTGCCGATCGAGTCCAAGACGGTGGCGAAGGCCATCGAGCGGGCGCAGAACACCGTCGAGGCCCGCAACGCCGAGATGCGCAAGGACGCCCTCAAGTACGACGAGGTCATGGACCAGCAGCGCAAGGTCATTTACGAGCGGCGGCTGCAGATCATCGACGGCGACGACCTCGAGGAGCACACCGAGGACCTCCTCGCCGGCGCGGCCGAGAAGCTCGTGGCCGAGCACTGCCCGACCGAGTTCGACGAGGACTGGGACCTCAAGGCGCTCGTCGACGGGATCACGCAGTACTACCCGACCAAGTTCACCGTCGAGGACCTGTCCCAGGCCGCCACGACCGAGGACCTGGTCGAGTCGATCGTCGAGGAGGCGCTCGAGTACTACGAGGCGCACGCGCAGGGCATGCCCGGCGGCGCCGAGACGATGCGCCAGATTGAGCGCGACGTCTACCTCCAGATCATGGACGGCCGCTGGCGCGACCACCTCTCCGAGATGGACAACCTCAAGGACGGCATCCACCTGCGCTGGACCGTGCAGGCCGACCCGCTCAACGCGTGGCAGCAAGAGGGCTACAACATGTTCGGCCAGCTGCTCGACCTCATCGACAACGACTACCTGCGCTACATCCTCCATGTCGAAGCAGTGCAGCCCGCCGCGTCGGAGGAGCCGGACCTCGACAAGGCGGTGTACGTCGCCGCCGACGACCCCGTGGCCGAGACCGCCGCGCTGGCCGCCTCGCTGGCAGCCGAGCGGGGCGCGCAGGTGCCGGCGCAGACCACCCTCCTCTCGCCGGCCGAGGCGATGGCCGCCACCGACGCCGCCGCCCTGGGCGGTGGCAACGGCGCCGGGGCTGGGGCCGGAGCCGGGGCCGGCGCCGGTAACGGGTCTGGGCGCCGGGCCGGAAAAGCCCAGATCAAGCAGCCGAACGCCCCTGACCCCGACGCGCTGCGGCCGCTGGTCAAGGAGCAGCACGAGAAGGTCGGACGCAACGAGCCCTGCTGGTGCGGCAGCGGCAAGAAGTTCAAGTTCTGCCATGGCGCCGCCTAACGCCGCGGCGGCCGGCGCAGGCGCCGAGCTCCCGCGCGACTTCAGCGCCGAGGTCGAGGCGCTGGGGGAGCGGCTGGCCGAGGCCGAGCGCTACCTGGGGCGGGACAAGCTCGAGAGCCGCCGGAGCGAGCTCGAGACGGAGGTCGCCCGCCCCGACCTGTGGGACGACGCCGACAACGCCCGCTCGGTGACGAGGGAGCTGGGCCGGGTCAGCGACGACCTCGACCAGCTCGACGGGCTCCGGTCCACCCTCGACGACGCCCGCGCCCTGCTCGAGCTGAACGAGGAGTCGGCCGCCGCCGGCTCGCCGGACGCCACCTTCGACGCCGAACTGGTCGAGACGGTCGACGCGCTCGTGACGCGCCTAGGCGCGCTCGAGCTGCAGTCGCTCTTCTCGGGCGAGTACGACGAGCTCGACGCGGTGTGCGAGGTGCACGCCGGCGCGGGCGGCACCGACGCGCAGGACTGGACCGAGGTGCTGCTGCGCATGTACCAGCGGTGGGCCGAGCGCCGCGGCTTCACCGTCGAGGTCGACGAGGCGACGGAGGGACAGGAAGCGGGCCTGCTCTCGGCGACGTTCATTGTGCACGGTCGCTTCGCCTACGGGTTGTTGGCCACCGAGCGCGGCGTGCACCGGCTCGTGCGCATGTCGCCGTTCGACTCCCAGCACCGCCGCCAGACGTCGTTCGCCTCCATGGACGTCACGCCGTTCCTCGAAGACGTCTCGAGCGAGGTCGACATCGACGAGAAGGACCTGCGCATCGATACCTACCGCTCGTCGGGCGCCGGCGGCCAGCACGTCAACAAGACGGACTCGGCCGTGCGGCTCACCCACCTGCCGACCGGGACCGTCGTGGCGGTGCAGAACGAGCGCAGCCAGCACCAGAACAAGGCGAAGGCCATGCAGATCCTCGGGGCCAAGCTGGCCGAGCGGGCCCGGCTCGAGCGGCGGGCCGAGCTCGATGCGTTGAGCGGCGACCGCGTCGACAACGCGTGGGGCAACCAGATCCGCTCCTACGTGATGGCGCCCTACCAGCTGGTGAAGGATCTGCGCACCGGCTACGAGACGGGCAACGTGGACGCCGTCCTCGACGGGGATCTCGACGCCTTCATGGAGGCCGAGTTGCGCCGGCAGCGGGAGTCCGGGGCGTAGGAGTCCGGCCGCCGCTCCGGCGTGCGGCGGCCAGGGGCGGTCTGACCTGCACCGGAGCCGGTGACCCGGAAACGTATTGCGAACTCACTAGGATGTTTCCAGTTCGCCAGCAGGGAGGCGACCAAAATTTCTCTCTCATCCTGACCATCTAGATGATCCAATTTCGCAACGTCACCAAGACCTACAAGGGCTCGACCGTCGCTCTGCGCGACAT
This sequence comes from Acidimicrobiales bacterium, assembly GCA_036490155.1. Lineage (GTDB taxonomy): Bacteria > Actinomycetota > Acidimicrobiia > Acidimicrobiales > RAAP-2 > Bog-473. The sequence continues at coordinate 16,879 of DASXEK010000039.1, forward strand.
CGACGTCGACATCGACAAGGGCGAGTTCGTCTTCCTGGTCGGCGCCTCCGGCTCGGGCAAGACCACCTTCATCCGGCTCCTGCTGCGCGAGGAGCTCCCCGACTCCGGTGAGATCCTCGAGGCGGGGCGCAACATCGTCGACCTGCCCAAATGGCGCGTGCCCTATCTGCGCCGCAACATCGGCTGTGTCTTCCAGGACTTCCGCCTTCTGCCGAACAAGTCGGTGTTCGAGAACGTGGCGTTCGCTCTGGAGGTCATCGGGCGGCCGCGCCACGTCGTGGCCAACCAGGTGCCGCAGGTGCTCGACCTCGTCGGGCTGTCGACCAAACGCGACAACCTGCCCAACGAGCTCTCGGGTGGTGAGCAGCAACGTGTCGCGGTGGCGCGCGCGTTCGTCAACCGCCCGCTGATCCTTCTGGCCGACGAGCCGACGGGCAACCTCGACCCGCAGACGAGCCAGGGGATCATGCAGCTGTTGGACCGCATCAATCGCACGGGCACGACCGTGATCGTCGCAACGCACGACGAGGTGCTCGTCGACAAGATGCGCCGCCGGGTGATCGAGCTCAGCAACGGCGCGATGGTGCGGGACCAAGCGCGTGGCGTGTACGGCTTCGACGGCGCAGCGCAAGAGCGCGTCGACGCGGCCGCGGGCGGCATGGGCTGATACATGGCGCCAGTCTCCGTCGACTACGTCCTGCGCGAAACCGCTTCGAACCTCTGGCGTAACCGCCTGATGACGGTCGCCGCCATCTTGACCGTGGCCGTCTCCCTGTCTTTGGTAGGGGCCTCTCTGCTGCTGCGCCAGGGTTCGGCCAACGCCACGGGCACCCTGGAGCGGGGCACCAAGGTCACCGTGTGGATGGAGCCCAACGCCAACGCGCAGGAGATCAACGCCGTCAAGACGCAGCTGGCCCAGCTCACCTACGTGACCCAGCCGTGCGAGTACTGGGGCAAGGCCCGGAACTTCTCCGAGGCCCGCGAGCTGCTCCCCCAAGACGTCTTCACGGCCACCACCCAGGCCGAGATGCCGACCTCCTTCTGGTGCGTGCCGGTCGCTTTGTCGGATGCGGCCCAGGTGGTCCGGACCTTCAACGGGACGGGGGGAGTCCTGGCCGTCACGGAGCCGTCGCAGGCGATCCACAACGAGGAGACGGTGATCAACATCATCAAGTGGGCGTTCCTGGCGATCGCCGTGGTGCTGATCGTGTCGGCGGCTGTGTTGATCCTGAACACGATCCGAATGGCGATCTTCGCCCGGCGCCGTGAGGTGTCGGTCATGAAGCTCGTGGGGGCGACGAACTGGTTCATCCGGGTGCCATTCATGTCCGAGGGACTGCTCCAGGGGCTGGTCGGCTCGGTGCTGGCGGCCGGGGTGGTCTGGATCCTCTATGCCCTGATCGACCATTGGGGCAGCGGGCGGACCACCAGCAACATCTTCACGGCGATCCACTTGTCGAGCACGGAGATGATCCTCACGAACGTCGTCGTGATCTTCGTGGGCATGGCCATCGGCACGATCGGCTCGGCCATCGCCATCCGCCGTTTCCTCGACGTCTGACGTCTGACGTCTATCGTCTGGGCCGTGACGACGGCGCGACGACTCCGATTCCGACTTCCCCCTCGACGCGGTGGCGTCCGGATTGCGCTGTGCGGCGTGAGCGCCGTGGCGGTGGGGGCCCTCTTCTTGTCGGCCTGTAGCAACGGGAGCCCGACGACGGCGGGGACGACGACGTCGACGACTTCGGCGGCGGGCGGCTCAGGTGGGCGGACGACGACGACGGTGGCGCCGGCCACGACGACCTCGACCTCTTCCGCGGCGGCCTCGGCAGCGGTGCAGAACCTGGTGGCCACGGCGGCGATCAAGAGCGCATTGACCGCGGCCTACGTGGCGCACAACGGGCTCCCCGCGGCCGAGGTGGCGGGGACGGCACCGAACAGCGTGTATTACGCCTACCTGCCCTCGACGAGCACCTACTGGGCCATCGCCAACTTCCTCCCGACGGCGACCGCGAGCCAGAACACCGACGTCGCCATGCAGGACGATGGGTGCTGCGGCATCTTCACCATGACGTCTGGTGGGTCATGGACATATGCGGCGGGATTTCTCGGGGGGCCGTGCACGGGACAGATCCCGGCCGCGCTCGAAGAGCTCTGGCATCTGACGCCGCCGGTGAACTGCGGACCGGTGACGACGACGACGTCGTAGCCTGACCGCGATGTCGACGGCGCGTGCGCGTCAGCGTCAGTCGGCGTCCGAGGGAACGCAGACGTACCGCGCGTAGTCCCGGCCGTCGCTGCGCACCCTCGTGGCCGCACGAGGGCCGGTGACCGCCTGGCAATGGGCAAGCACCCAGCGCATGTCGGGATTGCGCGTCAGCGGATGGACGCCGACGAGGACGTTGGTGATGCGTCCGGCGTGGACCTCCTGGGTGAACCGGGCCAGCGGTGTGCTTGGGACCTGGCCGGTGAAGCCACCCACCGGGAGGTACTCGTGCCCCGTGGCCAAGATGTCCTGGCTGATCTCGGTGGACGTCTCGGCGGTCTCGATGCTGCGTGACGACGGCACCGTCGCCGCGTGGGCGGCCTGGCCCGGCCAGTCCGCCATGTCGTGTTGCCATTGCGCCTGTTCGGCTGCGGTCAGCGCAGCGGGCTGGTAGGGCGAATCGAAGGGGCCGAGGCCGTCGACCACGGCGGTCCCCGAAGCCCAGGCCGCGCCGATGAGCAGCGCGGCTGCGCCGAGCGCGAGGCTGCCGCGGGCAGCCCAGCGAGGCGGCGACCGGAGCAGCCACCTCGCGCAGCAGGCGAGCGCGGCGACGGTGATGATCACGGTCGTGGGGACGACCCATGGCCACGCGCCCGTGCCGCGCGGTGTCAGGGACAGGGCCTCGGCGGCGCCGACGAGGACGGCGCCGAGCACGACGACGGGCACCAGGCGCGACTCGGCGCGCAGGCGCCACGCGAGCGCGAGGCCCAGGCCGCACAGCGCCGCCATCGGCGGGACCAGGGCAGCCAGGTAATACGCGTTGAGAGATTGGGAGCTGGCGAAGAAGCCCCAGGTCATGACCATCCACATGCCCCAGAGCACGGCGGCCGCCCGCCAGGGGTCGGTGCGCGGCCGGCGACGCCGGGCGACGAGGATGCCGCCCAGGGCCATCAGCGCCGGGACGAAGAGCCACGCGGCGTCGCGGCCCAAGTCACCCGCCAGGAACCTCCCGGGGCCCTTGGCGAGCGCCACGGTCGGGGCACCTCCGGCCGTCGTCGCCTTGACCGCGACGGGCGGTGGCGAGCAACCGGGCTGTGTGAGCACCTGGCCGCTCAACCGGGCCGCGCCGTTGTAGAGGAAGACCTGACTGAAGACCGAGTTGTTGCAGCTGCCGTCGACGTAGGGGCGGTCGTGCGCCGGGACGAGCGTCACGACGCACATCCAGCTGAGCGAGACCGCGACGGCGACTGCGGCCGACACCGCGATGTGGCCATAGCGCCGGGCCACGCTCAACGCGGGCGCTGCCATCAGATAGGCCACGTAGAGCGCGGGCAGGACGAGCCAGGCCTGCAGCATCTTGGCCTGGAAGGCCAGGCCCACCCACACACCCGCGAGGACCAGCGGGCGCAGGCGGCCGGACATGAAGGCGTCGATGGTCGCGTCGGCGGCAAGGACCAACAAGAGGATGAGGAGCGAGTCGGAGACGTTGCCGCGGTTGAGGAGGATCGTGACCGGGGTCGCCGCCAACGCGACGGCGGCGAGGAGCCCGGCTCCCGCCCCGGCCACCCGGCGGACGGCTCGGTAGAGAACGAGCACCGTCAGGGTGCCTTCGACGACCTGGGGCAACACGATCGCCCACACGTGGAAGCCGAACAGGCGCAGCGACAGGGCCTGGATCCAGAAGGCGCCGGGCAGCTTGTCGACCGAGACCGTGCCCCAAGGATCGAAGGCGCCGAAGAAGAAGTCGTGCCAGCTGCCCGCCATGCTGCGCACCGCGCCGGCGTAGAACGTCTCGAGCAGGTCGTGGTTCAGGCCCCACCCGTACGAGGCGGCGGCCAGGGCGGCGACGAGGAGGAGCGCCGGCCGAGCCCAGGCCGGCTGGTCCGGTGGCGAACGCCAGAAGCGCAGACGGCTCCGAGGTGCCGTGGGCGGGTTCGGACTCGACTCGGACTCGGACGCGAGGGCGAGGTCCGGGGCGCGCGCGTCGAGCCTCACACCCCCCGCAACATCCCCCATGGGGCGAAGCTACCGCTCGACGGGCAGCGGTCCGGGTGCGATCTGGTTGCAGGGACGGGGCTTTTGCGCCCGCAGGACGAGGCCGGCGCCCGAACGGTATGAGGCCGTGTGGTGGACGACTTGGTTGAGCCCCGCGTGGACGAGGAGTGCTTCGACGGACTCGAGCCATGCCTCGAGCGGGAGTCGTTTCTCGATGGCCCAGACGTGCGTCACCGTGATGAGGCGTCCGCCCGGAGCCAGCACGCGGACGACCTCGACGACCGACGCCTCGAGTGGCTCCCAGAGCTGGACGCTGTTGACGGCGAGCGCGCCCGTGAACGTCGAGTCGGGCCACGGGATGGCGTCAGCCGTGCTGCGCTGCAACAGCACCTGGCCGCGGTCGATCGCGGCGGCGTTGCGACGGCGGGCCTGTTGCACCATGGCGGCCGAAGGGTCGACGCCTCCAACGACGCCGTGCGGTAGCCGCGGCACGAGCCCGGCGATCCCGACCCCGGGTCCGAAGCCCACGGCGAGCACCGAGTCATCGGGTCTCGGCGCCAGCTCGTCGATCGCCACCCGTTCCATGTCGCGGTTCATCCGGGCCATGACGGGACCGGAGAGGCGCCCGGCGGCGCCCTCGAAGCCGTTTGTCCGGGTCTCCATGTCTGCACTCAACTACTTGAAGTAAGGTTCAAGTCAATGCCTGCGACGGATTTTGTGCTTGATCACGATCAGCGCCGTGACGAGGACCTCCTCGACATCGGGGAGGTGGCGGCTCGCACCGGCATGGCCCCATCAGCTCTGCGCTTTTACGAGCGCGAGCAGATTATTGCCAGCGTGGAGCGCAAAGGACTGCGTCGCCAGTTCCGACCGGAGGTCCTCACCACACTGGCCGTGGTGGCAATGTGCCGCCAGGCCGGCTTCACCCTCGAGGAGATCAAGCAGGTCCTTGCCACCGGCGGGCAGCCCGGCTGGAAGGCTTTCGCCGCTCGCAAGCGCGACCAACTGCGGGCTCGCGCCGAGCACCTCGACACCGTCGCCAACCAGCTCGATCATGCGCTGCGTTGTCCCAGTCCCAATGTCTTCGACTGCGAGCACTTCCGTGTGGCCCTGGTGGACGCGCTTCCGGTGCGCGGCGACGACGTGATGTTGGCAGGGCCCGTTCGACGTGCAACATGACCGGGATCCGGTGACCGACGGGTCGGGCCGGCGAGACGACTCGCAGTCCCGCTTCTTCTGCAACCTGCCACGGAAGGTGTCGCTCCTCTTCGGCATTCTGGCTTTCGCGGCCCTGGTCATCGGCGGCGGCTTCGCCGAGATCAGCTCCAACGGCTCGCCCACGTCGCTCGAGACCGCGATCGTGCGCTGGATCATCGTCGGCTCCCTGGTGATCGGGGCGATCTGTTACGTCATCGGGGGGCGCATGCAGGCGCAACGGCAAGGTGGTGGGCGCTAACGCCATCGGACCGGGCCCGCCTGGGTTGAAATTTCGCCGTTGCAAGGTCTCGTGCAAGGTTCGCGGCAAGTCCATGCCTCCATGCTCCGTCTCGCCCTTGAACTCGGGGGCGTGACGAAAGCGAACGCGAAAGCGAGGAGACATGGCAAACACCACCACGATCATCGGCAATCTGACCCGGGAGCCCGAGATCCGCTACACGCGGGAGGGGCAGGCGACGGCCCAACTCGGAGTCGCGGTCAACCGGCGCTGGCAGGACCGGGCGACCCAGGAGTGGCAGGAGTCGACGTCCTTCTTCGACGTCATCTGCTGGCGGGACCTCGCCGAGAACGTGGCTCTGAGCCTGACCAAGGGAATGCGGGTCGTCGTCACCGGTCGGCTCGAGCAGCGAACGTGGGAAACCGAAGAGGGGGACCACCGATCCAAGGTTGAGATCACCGCCGAGGAGGTCGGGGCCAGCCTGCGCTTCGCTACCGCGGACGTGCACAAGGTCGAGCGCCGCGGCGCGATGACCGGCAACGGCGACAGCGACGGCGACGGCGAGGCCAGCGAGGCCCTGACCGTCGAGGCGTGAGTGTCGCCCTGGCTCATCACGACGACCGGCTGGTCGTGGATCGTGGGTGCAGCGATCCACGACTCGGCCGGTGTGTTCGGGCGTCCAACGGCGATGGTGGCTGCCCTGGCGGTCATCGGGGTTGCGCTCTTCCTGGGCGTCCACCTCCGGCGTCGATCGACTTCCTGAGGGACGAGGTGGCCGACATCTGCGGCGCGCTCGCCCTCGGTGGTTCGTTGCTGCGACGACTCGGTCTGGGCGCCGAAGCGGCCCGACTCGAGTCGCTCTACGGCGCGGTGGCCGAACGTCTGGCCGGCGAGGCTTAGCCCTCGGCGGCGTCCTCGTCCGGGTCATAGGTCAGCGACAGGGAGTTCACGCAGTAACGGAGTCCGGTGTCGGTGGGGCCGTCGGGAAAGACATGCCCGAGGTGCCCGCCGCACCGGGCACACACGATCTCGGTGCGGCTCATCCAGTGGCTGCGATCTACCTTCTCGATGATGGTGCCGTCGGCCTTGGCCCGGTCGAAGCTGGGCCAACCCGATCCGGAGTCGAACTTGGAGTCGGTGTCGAACAGCTCGGCATTGCAGCCGGCGCAACGGAACACCCCTTCTCCCTCGACGTGCAGCAGCTCGCCCGACCAGGCAGGCTCGGTGCCGGCCCGGCGCAGCACGGCGTAGCGATCCGGTGAGAGCTCGGCCTTCCACTCCTCTTCGGTCTTGGTGACCTCGTAATTCGGCGCGTCCTTGGTGTCGCTTTTGCGTGTGAACATCAAAACCTCGCTTCCATATCTGTTCCAACAAACTGCAGGTCAGAAGTATTTCGGCGTGGCTCCGGTCGCCTCATAAACGGCCTCGATGAGCCCGTGGCTGCGAGAGTCGCCGGTGAACTCCATGGCCATCTTGTTCATGACGTACCCCACCGCCAGCCCGTTGTCGGGATCGGCGAAGCCGTAGGAGCCGCCGGCCCCGCCGTGACCGAACGATCCCTGTCCGCCGAAGAGGGTCACCGGGCTCGACCTCCAGAACCCGAGGCCGATCTTCTGCTCGAGGGTGAAGCCGACCGATGCGAACACCTGGTCCGCCCCCGACGTCAGCGGGGTGCGGGCCTGTTCCATCTGGGCGGGGGTCAACAGGGCCTCTGACGGCCCGCCCTCCACGGTTCCGATCAGGGCGGCGTACATCCGTGAGAGGGATGTGGCATTGGTGATGCCGTTGCCGCCGGGAATTTCAGCGGCGTGCCAGGGCCGCTGGTTCATCCACTCTGGGTCGCGGATGGCCCCTCCGAGATTGAGCGCCCGCGCCACAAGCGTCGACGCGTATCCGCCACCGCCACTGCCGGCTACGCCACCGTCGCCGAAGTTGGCTCCGACGATGGGCGAAACGCGCGATTCGTAGTCTTCCGGAAGCCCGATGAAGAACTCGAGCCCGAGCGGGCCGGCGACCTCCTCGGCGAAGAAGGACCCGAGCGAGCGGCCGGAGATCCGGCGGACGACCTCGCCCACCAGGTAGCCGTATGAGAGGGCGTGATACCCATGAGCCGTCCCGGGCTCCCAGAACGGCGTCTGCTCGGCCAGCGCCTCGATCACCGGCGTCCAGGCCTGGAGCTCTTCGGGGGTGAGCCTGCGGTCGATGGCCGGCACGCCGGCCTGGTGACACAGCAGGTAGCGCACGGGCATGGACTCCTTTCCCGCCTGTGCGAACTCGGGCCAGTACTTCGCGACAGGCGCGTCGAGGTCGAGGAGGCCTCGTTGCGCCAGGAGGCTGGCGCACACTGCGGTCGCGCCCTTGGTCGTCGAGAAGACCAGCTGCAGGGCGTCAGGTCCGTATGGTCGGGTGCCCGTTGCGTCGAAGGAACCGCCACACAGGTCCACCACCTTCCGGCCTTCGACATGCACGCAGAAGGCCGCACCCAGTTCGTGACCCTCTTCGAAGTTGCGGGCAAACGCGTCTCGCACGGCCTCGAATCCCGGCTCGACGAGTCCGGTGAGGCTGGTCGACGTGGTGTTGGGATCGGCCATCGCTCAGGCCGCCAATGCCAAGCCGGCGCTGCCCATCAGGAACACGAAGTTGTCCGAGTAGAACTGACGGCGGACCTCTTCGCTCCTGTCCCCTATCGAGGCCTCGAACCGTTCCAACGGCTTTCGTCCTCCCTCGACGTGCGGGTAGTCAGATGAGAACAGGACCAGGTCGGAGCCGGCCTGGTCGATGATCCATCCGACATCCTCGGTCGGGTAGGGCGTGAAGCGGACTTGGCGATGGACGTACTCGGAAGGCGTCAGGGACAAGGCTTGGAGGCGCTCCTCGTGGCGGCGGAAGGCCTCGAAAGCCGACTCCATCTGCCGGAGCCACGATGGCACCCAGATGGCGCCCTGCTCGATCACCCCGATGTGCAGATCGGGAAATGTCTCGAGCACGCCATCGAAGATCAACGTCGCCAAGGTCTGCGCCGGCGGGACAGGAATGCCCATGTAGTCGACCGATCGAAAATTCTCCTCTCCGCCGTGGAAGTCCGGCGGTATGGGCCGTCCGTTGACGAAGTAGTGCTTGTCGATGAGCGCTGCAGTTCCTCCGACGTGGAAGACGACGGGGATGTTGGCCTCCTGGGCCTGCGCCCATACGGGGTAGAGGTCCAGGTGACTCGGTGAGTAGTGCGGCGGGCAACCTGAAGCGACGAGGAGGGCTGCCGCGCCGTCGTCGAGCGCAGTGCGGACCGCGGCCGCCGCCTTCTCCGGGTCGCACAGCGGCACATAGAGCGAGGGGAGCAATCGACGATCGACTGAGCAGAACTCGAGCATGCCCCGGTTGTGCGCCCGCGCCGCCGCGTAGACGAGGTCGACGTCGCTGGTGTGCTCCAGGTCGTGCAGCCGTCCGTTGTGGAACGTATTGAAGACGAGCTGACTCGAGAAGCCGAGGAGGTCGAGCGCCCGGGGTCGGTCCTCGGCGATGAACGCTCCGGTCGCTGCGAAGTTCTTCCGGGCCATGATCTCGGCTTCCTCGTCGGCTCGGTATTCGGCCGATCCGTGCCGGTCCCGGAGCCGCTCGAAGGCCGCCTCGAGATCGCGCTGCTGCTCGGCCGGGTCTCCCGTCTGGCGCAGCTCGTTGCCGCCGGGATAGCGCAGCACCGGAAGACGGTCCCGAAAGGCCGCTTCGGCGTGGTCGGCCAACCAGGTCGGCGTCTCCATGATGTGAGCGTCGGCGTCGTGGACGACCCGGCCCTGGGAGTACGGCATCGGACCCTCCCTCCCTGTCTGATTTCGGCCCCCTGCTCCACGAGTATTCCAGGACCAGCAGGCCGCCCGGAATCCGACCGCGGCCGTCATCAAAATCTGACGCCCCGTCAGATAGCTGGTTCCGGCTTCGCTACGCTCCCGGGCGATGGATCTGCGCGACGGCCCGGAGGACGTGGCATTCCGCGCCGAGGTGCGGGGCTTTCTCGAGGAGAACCTCGTCGGAGAGTTCGCGGAACTGGGGGGCCGTGGCGGCTCGGGCGACGAGACATTCGGGTTCGAGGTGCGCCGGCGCTGGGAGAAGGTCCTGGCAGAAGGCGGGTGGACCTGCCTCGGGTGGCCTGTTGAGTACGGAGGCCGGGGCGCCACCATGACGCAGCAGGTCATCTTCAACGAGGAGTACGCCCGGGCCGCCGCACCGGGGCGGGTATCGATCATGGGCGAGGGGCTGCTCGGGCCGACGCTGATCCATTACGGGTCGCCGGAGCAGAAGGCCCGGTTCTTGCCGGCCATTCAGCGGGGGGACGAGCTGTGGTGCCAGGGTTACTCGGAACCAGACGCAGGCAGCGACCTGGCGAACGTCAAGACTCGCGCCATCCGTGACGGGGACCAGTGGGTGGTCACCGGCCAGAAGGTGTGGACCTCACAGGCCCATCAAGCCGACTGGTGCTTCGTCGTCTGCCGCACCGATCCTGACACTTCCCGGCACAAAGGTCTGTCCTATCTCCTGGTGCCCATGGATCAGGTCGGGGTTGAGATTCGTCCGATCACCCAGCTGACCAGGACGAGCGAGTTCAACGAGGTCTTCTTCGACGGTGCGCGCACCGACGCGGCGAACGTGGTGGGCGACGTCGGTGACGGATGGCGCGTCGCGCTGGCCACCCTGGCCTTCGAGCGCGGCGTCGCCCTGCTCGGGTTCCAACTCACCTTCAGGCGCGAGCTCGATCGAATCGTCCAGCTCGCCGAGGAGAACGGTCGGTCCTGCGACCCGGTCGTACGGCAGCGTTTGGCACAAGCCCACATCGAGCTGACCATCATGCGGTACAACACCCTGCGCTCACTCTCGGGCGTCGATGGCCCCGTGGCGCCGCCCGAGGCCTCCATTGCAAAGCTCTACTGGGGCTCGTGGCATCGTCGCCTGGGTGAGCTCGCCATGGACCTCATGGGCGTGAGCTCGACCGTATTGGACGGGGAAGAGCTGCCTGAGAACCTGGGCTACGGGCTCGGTGAGCTGCAGCGGTCCTTTCTGTTCGCTCGATCCGAGACGATCTACGGGGGCTCCAACGAAATTCAGCGCAACATCATCGGTGAGCGAGTCCTGGGGCTCCCGCCGGAACCGAAGGGGGTCAGGTGACCAGCACGAGCCTCGGCGCGGCCTTCGACCCGCCACCGCCTCCGTCTCCACCCGGAGGGCACAGACTCTTGGAAGGAAAGGTCGTGGTGGTCACCGCCGCGGCGGGGACGGGGATTGGGTCGGCCACGGCTCGTCGCTGCCTCGAGGAGGGGGCGAGCGTCGTGGTCTCGGACGCGCACGAGCGACGCCTCGCCGAGACGGCGGAGCAGTTGGCAGACGAGGCCGCCGGGAACGAAGGCTCTGCTCGGGTCCTCGCGTTGGCGTGCGACGTCCGGGACGACGCGCAGGTCGGCGCGCTCTATGACGGGACGGTCGAGCGCTTCGGCCGGATCGACGTCGCGGTGCACAACGCGGGTCTCGGGGGCACGGTCCCGCTCATCGAAATGACGGACGAGCAGTGGTCGACCGTGTTGGATATCACGCTGACCGGGACGTTCCGTTGTACCCGGGCCGCCCTGCGTCACATGCTCCCTACCCGAAGCGGCGTGATCGTCAACAACGCGTCGGTGCTGGGATGGCGGGCCCAGCCTGGCCAGGCCCACTATGCAGCGGCCAAGGCGGGGGTAATGGCGCTAACGAGGTGTGCGGCCGCTGAGGCCGCGCCGGCCGGCGTCCGGGTGAACGCCGTGTCACCCAGCCTGGCGGAGCACCCGTTCTTGAACCGGGCGATCCCTGACGAGGACCTTGCGGTGCTGCGACGCCGAGAATTATTCGGTCGCGGCGCCGAGACGTGGGAGGTGGCCAATGTCATCGTGTTCCTCGCCAGCGATTACTCCTCGTATCTGTCGGGAGAGGTCATCTCCGTGAGCAGCCAGCATCCATGAGCGACGGCATCGGCGGTGCGCCTGCCGACCAGGAGGATCCGCGGGCGGACGTGATCTGGGGCACCGTGCCGCGCCTCGTCGAGGATGCCGCGGTACGCCATGCCAGCACTGAGGCCTTGGTTGACGGAGCTGTCCGCATCACGTTCGCCGAGTTGGCCCCCGAGGTGGACAGGTACGCCCGCGGGTTCGTGGCGGCCGGCGTCGAAGCGGGAGATCGGGTCGGAATATGGGCGCCGAACTGCGCCGAGTGGATGCTCGCCGCGTTGGGTGTTCTGCGCTCGGGCGGCGTCGTCGTTCCGCTGAACACGAGGTTCAAGGGCGGGGAGGCCGGCTACATCCTGCGCAACTCCGGCGCGACCTTGTTGGTGACCGTCCGCGGCTTCCTGGGTTTCGACTACCCGGGCATGTTGGCCGGCGAGGAAGTCGGACCCTTGCGGCACGTCCTCCTGCTCCGGGACGAAGGCGCTGACGCTGCCGTGGACCAGCAGCCTGCGGTGCCGTTAATCGGGCTGGAAGAGTTTTTGGACCGCGGCCGGCGCGTCGACGCTGAGGATACCAAGGCACGCGCGGCCGCCGTTCGACCCGATGACGTGTCGGACCTCATCTTCACGTCGGGCACCACTGGGCATCCGAAGGGCGCGGCGACCACCCACGCGCAGTCATTGCGCACCTTCGGCACGTGGGCCTCGATCGTTGGTCTTGGTGCCGGCGATCGCTACCTGATCGTGAACCCGTTCTTCCACACCTTCGGCTACAAGGCGGGCATCCTCGCCTGCCTGATGGCGGGCGCCACCGTGGTCCCCGAACCGGTCTTTGATGCGGGTGCCGTCATGCGGCGTATCGAGGCCGAACGCATCAACGTGCTGCCGGGGCCACCGACGCTCTACCAGACGTTGTTGAGTGACCCCGAGCGGGGAAAGCATGACCTGTCCTCGTTACGGCTCGGCGTGACCGGTGCCGCCGTCGTACCCGTCGAGCTCGTGCACGCCATGGGCGACGAGCTCGGGTTCACGACGGTCTTGACCGCATACGGGCTCACCGAGTCCTGCGGGACCGTGTCGATGTGCCGGCGCAGCGATCCGCCCGAGGTTGTGGCCGGGACATCCGGGCGGGCCATTCCCGGCCTCGAGATCCGTGCGGTCGCCGAAGGCAAGGCGGTGCCACCGGGCGCACCGGGGGAGATCGTCGTCCGCGGGTACACCGTCATGTCCGGTTACTGGGGGAACCAGGAGGCCACCGCGGAGGCGATCGACGGAGACGGCTGGCTCCATACCGGCGACATCGGCGTGATGGATGCCGACGGGAACATCACGATCACCGATCGGGTCAAGGACATGTACGTGGTGGGTGGATTCAACGCCTACCCGGCCGAGATCGAGGCGATCCTGCGGGAACACGACGCGGTGGCCCAGGCCGCCGTCGTGGGGGTCCCCGACGAACGGATGGGGGAGGTGGGCTGCGCCTATATCGTGCCAGTGGCGGGAACTCAGGCCGGTGCCACCGCCGACGAGTTGGGGCGCACCATTCTCAGCTGGTCTCGCGATGTCATGGCCAACTACAAAGTGCCTCGCGGCATCGTGCTGGTGGACGCCCTGCCGGTCAACGCCAGCGGGAAAGTGCTGAAACGAGAGCTGCGCGATCGCTACGCGTCCGAAGCGGACCGGGTGATCACCATTGAGAGGAGCAAGTAAGTGCGAGGCATCGTCTACACCGGAGAAGGGGTGGAGGTCACCGACGCCCTTGAGGTGCGAGGGCCAGGCCCGACCGAAGTGCAGGTGCGCATGAAAGCGGCCGGTGTCTGCCATTCCGACCTCTCTGTCATCGACGGGACCATCCCGTTTCCCGCGCCCGCCGTTCTTGGCCATGAGGGTGCCGGTGTCGTCGAGGCGGTGGGTGACGCCGTGAGGTCGGTGAAGCCTGGTGATCACGTGGTGATCGCGACGCTGGCCAGCTGTGGTGCCTGCCGAGCCTGTGGCACCGGTCACCCGACGTGGTGCAAGAGCTCGCTCGGCAACATCTCAACGCCGTTCACCTTCAAGGGTGAGCCGGCGTCGAACTTCGCTGCTGCGTCGGTCTTCTCCGAAGTGACCATCGTGAGCGAGGTCCAGGCGGTGCGTATCCCCAAGGACGTGCCGCTTACTTCGGCGTGTCTGATCGGCTGTGGAGTGCTCACGGGCGTGGGGGCGGTGTTGAACCGGGCGAAGGCACGTCCAGGTGACACCGCGGCGGTGTTCGGCGTGGGAGGCGTCGGGCTGAACGTCATCCAAGGTCTGCGCATCGCGGGCGCCACCCGGATCGTGGCCGTCGACACGGTGGCGGCCAAGGAGAAACTCGGGCGCCAGTTCGGAGCAACGCACTTCGTTGATGCCAGTTCCGGGGATGCGGCGGCCGCGGTCCGTGAATTGGTGCCGGCGAACCGCGAATCGGCCGCCGGAGCGCTCTTTCCGTTGGGCGGCGTCACATGGGCGTTCGATTGCGTCGGGCATCCGGCCGTCCTGCGGAGCGCACTCGACTGCCTCGACTGGTCCGGCAACGCAGTCGCCATCGGCATTCCGCCTCGGGGAACCGAGGTGGCAGTGGACGTCAACGCATTGGCCTACGTCGACCGGGGGCTGCTCGGCTGTCGGTACGGCTCTGCTCGTCCGCACCACGACATCCCCCTAATGGTGGATCTGTACAAGTCCGGTCAGCTGATGTTGGACGAGCTCGTCTCGCTCACCCGTCCGCTCGACCGGTTCGGCGACGTGGTCGACGAGATGCACGCCGGCCGTGTGGCGCGCGGCGTCCTCACGTTCGACTAGACAGACCGCATGCAATCGGCCAACCAGGCGAAGGTGAGGCGATGAAGGGGGTCATCCTTGCCGGTGGAACCGGCTCGCGCCTCTATCCGTTGACCCGCATCACCAACAAGCACCTTTTGCCGATTTACGACCGACCGATGATCGCCTGGGCGATCGAAGCCGTGGTGCAGAGCGGTATCGACGAAATCATGCTGGTCACTGGTGGTACCCACGCCGGCGAATTCCTTCGGTTGCTGGGTAACGGCCATGAATACGGGATCGACCAGCTCTCCTACGGGTACCAGGAGAAGGCCGGCGGGATCGCCGAAGCCCTCGGATTGGCGGCGCATTTCGCCGGGGGCGGCCCGGTGCTGGTCACGCTCGCCGACAACATCCTTCAACGGTCGATCAAACCAATGGTCGACGCGTTCCGGGCCGAACCGGTCGGAGCGCGCATTCTGCTCTCTCCGGTCAGCGAACCCGAGCACCTGCGGCACCTCGGAGTCCCCGTGTTCGGCGAGGACGGGCGGGTCGCGCACATCGAGGAGAAGCCCGAGAACCCGGCTTCGGACTACTGCGTCACAGGGATCTACTGCTACGAGGGTGGTGTGTTCGACATCATCGGTGACCTGGAGCCGTCGGGTCGTGGCGAGCTCGAGATCACTGATGTCAACAATCATTACGTCAGCAAGGGCCAGATGGCCCACGACATCCAAGGCGGCTTCTGGGGTGACGCAGGCGAGTCGATCGATGCCTACTACGCGGTGAACGACTATGTCCGCGAGCACGGAGCGAACCTGCCGTAGCCGCAACCCACGCTGGACTGACTGCCTCGGGCGAACCCTTCGTCGGGCCTAGCCTGCATGATGTGGGCGAACTGCTGGAGCTCGAGGGGTTACGGCGGACCTACGGATCCCTGGTCGCCCTCGACGACCTGTCGTTCACCGTGCCGAGCGGCCAAGTGGTCGGTTTCCTCGGCCCCAATGGGGCTGGGAAGACCACCACCATGCGCGCCATCTTCGGTCTGACCGACCTCGATGCCGGCGTTGTCCGATGGAACGGGACACCGGTAGGTCGCGCGCAGTGGAAGCGCTTCGGTTACATGCCTGAGGAGCGGGGCCTGTACCCCGGCATGCTCGTGGGCGACCAGGTCGAGTATCTCGGGCGGCTGCACGGAATGAGCCCGAACGACGCTGCGTCGGCGACGCACAAATGGCTGGAGCAACTCAATATCGCCGATCGGGCCATGAGCAAGGTCGAGGCCCTCTCGCACGGCAATCAGCAACGGGTCCAGTTGGCTGCGGCCCTCGTCCACGAGCCCGACCTGCTCGTCCTCGACGAGCCGCTGGCTGGTCTGGACCCCACGGGCATCGACGCCATCGGACGAGTCCTCGTTGACCAAGCCCGGGCCGGCTGTTGCGTGCTCATCTCGAGCCACCAGCTCGACCTGGTCGAAGACCTGTGCGAGCAGGTCGTCATCATCGACCACGGCCGCTTGATCGTTACCGGGTCGGTCGACGACCTGGCCAGCCACGGCGCTCGTCGACTCGTGGTTCGAGTGGAAGGCGACCGGACGGCGGTATGGGCAGAAGCGATACCCGGCGTCTCGGTGTCGGAGGTTTCCGCTGGCGAGGCCCGTCTTGTCCTTGACGATGACGTCGACAGCGACGTGGTCCTAAGAGCGGCCATGGCGGCCGGGCGCGTCACTCAGTTCACGTTCGAGCGCCGTCGGCTGTCCGAAGTGTTCCGCGAGGCCGTCCAGTGAAGTTCACCTACATCGTCATCGTCATCGCGTTGGCGTTGGTGTTGCGGGTGTTCGTCTCGCAACGTCGACGTCGGGATCGCCAAGCTGCGTCGGCCGAGCACGATGGGACTCCCGCCGCTCCCGTCGTCGTCGCCGCTGCACGGCGCTCCGGGTTCACGACCGGCGCCCACCTCGGCAGTGTCGGCCTCGTCGCACGCCGCGAGGTTCTCGAACGCGTCCGTGGGCGCATCTTCCGCGTCGGGACGATCATCATTCTCCTGGTCGTCGGTGCCGCCATCCTCATTCCGAAGATCCACAGCAACAGCACGTCGCCACCGCAGCAGGTCGCCGTCGTCGGTGCGCCCAATCCCGCGCTCACTCAGGTCGTCAAGTACAGCGGCAAGCAGAGCCAGACCCCGGTGCGGGTCGTCTCGGAGCCGAACGTGGCGGCAGCCGAGTCGGCACTGCGCTCCGGTGCGCTCGACGTCGCCATCGTCAACGGGGACAAGATCATTGTCAACCAGCCCATCGCGGCCAACAGCTCGTCGGATACGGCCAGCCTGGTCCAGGTTCTGGCTCCCGAGCTCGGCGTACTGCACGCCTACCAGCAGGCCGGCCTGTCAGTCCCCCAGATCGAACACGTCGCGCAGGCACGGGCGGTCCCGGTCCAGAGCCTGCAGACCAACAAGGTCAGGGGTGTCACCAAGGGCACGTCGGTGATCGGGGTCGTCCTCATCTTCTTGATGCTCACGCAGTACAACACCTGGATCCTTATGGGCGTCATGCAGGAGAAGGCGAGCCGGGTAGTCGAGGTGCTGCTCGCCGCCGTGCGACCGGCCCAGCTGCTGGGCGGGAAGGTGCTCGGCATCGGCCTGGTCGCGATGGGCCAGGCCCTGCTGATCGTGGGGTTCGCGTTCGCCGTGAGCAAGGCGGTCGGCTCCGACCTGTTGCACGGAACGGGCCCGGTCCTCCTCCTGAGCGACCTGGTCTGGCTGTTGCTCGGTTACTCCTTCTACTGCTGGCTCTACGCCGCCGCCGGGTCCACCGCCGAACGCCAGGACCAGGTCCAAACCCTCGCCCTCCCGTTGAGCATCCCTATCCTCATCGCCTACGTGTACTCCATCACCGTGGCGAGCTCGGGCAACCCGGGCCTACTTTTCAAGGTCCTCGCCTACCTCCCCCCGACGGCACCCTTCGCCATGCCGGTGCTCGTCGGGTTGAGCCTGGTGGCTTGGTGGCAATTCCTCATCTCGATCGCCCTCTCCGTCGCCGGCACCGCGGTCATGGCGTGGTTCGCCACCGGGATCTACCGCCGGGCGGTGCTCCGCTCCGGCCAGCGCGTCAGCCTGCGCGACCTACGTGGCCGGCCCCGCCAACGTCCTCCGACACCTGCCGCCGACCTCGTCTGACGAGGTCGTCAGTGCGGGGGCTGGGCCCTCACCTCGAGCTTGACGCGCCGCACGCTCTCGGCGATTCCGGCGCCGTCCAACCCGAGGCTGGCCAAGATGTCGTCGGCCTTGCCCTGCGCCAGGAATTGCCGCGGGATCCCGAGGATCCGGATCGCCGGCATCGCCAGGCCTTCCGAATCCACCTGGGCCGACATCGCGTCGACGAGGAACGACCCGGCCCCGCCGTGGCGCATCCCGTCCTCGGCGGTGACGACCAGTTGGTGACGGGCCGCGTCGGCCAGCATCGCCACGTCGGGCGGGCTGATCACGCGCGTGTCCCACACCGTCGCGTCGACGCCCTCGCCGGCCAACTCTTCCGCCGCCGCCAGGCACGCCCCGACCATCTTGCCGACGCCGAGGAGGCACACCGACCCGTCGCCGCGCCGCAGACGGCGCGCTGACAGCCCCTCGCCGACCTCGTCGGGCGCCACGTGGCGCGCCGCCGTCTTCGGGAAGCGGATCGTCGCCGGGCCCGGCAACGACAAGGCCGTCCGCAGCATCGGCTCCACCTCTTCGGCCGCCGAAGGGGCGAACACCGTCATCCCGGGCACCGACAACGCCAAAACCATGTCCAAAATCCCGTGGTGGCTGGGCCCGTCGTCGCCGGTGATCCCCGCCCGGTCCAGTACGAAGACCACCGGGCATCCGTGCAGGCCCACGTCGAGGTTGGTCTGGTCGAAGGCCCGGCTGAGGAACGTCGAGTAAACGGCCACCACTGGCCGCAGCCCGGCCATGGCCATCCCCGCGGCCGACGTCACCTCGTGCTGCTCGGCGATCCCGACGTCATAGAAGCGGTCGGGGAAGCGGGCCTGGAAGGGCAACAGCCCGGTCGGTCCCGGCATCGCCGCCGTCAGCGCGACCACCCGTGGGTCCTCCTCGGCCACCGCCAGCAGCGCCCGAGAGAAGGCGTCGCCGTACGTCGCCGCCCGAAGCGCCGACCCGTCGACCTCGGCCTCGGGCACGGAGCCCGGTGAGGACAGCCCACCGGCGTCCGTGCTCGTCGGGCCGCCCACGGCGTACCCGGCGGAGGAGCCGACCGAGTTTTCCGACGACGTCACCGCCGCCGCCGCCGCAGCAGCCGACGTCAGCGCCGTCGCCGTCGGCACCTTGAAGTCGTGCAGCCGCTGCACGTCGTCCTCTTCGGCCGGCGCGTACCCGCGGCCCTTCTGGGTCAACACGTGCACGACGATGGGCCCGCCCCACTCGGCGGCGTGAGCGAACGCCTGCTCCATGTGCTCAATGTCGTGCCCGTCGATCGGCCCCGCGTACCGCACCCCCAACGCCTCGAAGAAGGTGTGCGGGGCCACCATGTCCCGAAGAGCGCTCGTCACCGAGTGCGCACTCGAGTACGCCAGCTCGCCGATCGCAGGCAGCTCACGCAGGCGTAGCCGCAACCGCTCCCGGGCCGCCGTATACGTCGGGTTCAGTCGCAGCGTCGTCAACGACTGCGAAAGCTGCGACACTGTCGGCGCGTACGACCGCCCGTTGTCGTTCAGCACGATCACGACCCGACGGTGCGAATGCCCCAGGTTGTTCAGCGCCTCGTAGGCCATCCCACCGGTCAGCGCCCCGTCGCCGACGACCGCCACCACTCGCCGTTCACCGTCGACGCCCCGCAGGGCGAACCCCGAGGCGATCCCGTGCGCGTACGACAGCGCCGTTGACGCGTGTGAATTTTCAATCCAGTCGTGCTCGGACTCCGCCCGGTTCGGATACCCCGACAATCCGCCAGCCTGTCGAAGGTTCTTGAACCCGTAGCGGCGCCCGGTCAGCAGCTTGTGCACGTAGGCCTGATGGCCCGTGTCCCACAGCAAGACGTCACGAGGGGAGTCGAAGACCCGGTGCAGCGCCAGCGTCAGCTCGACGGCCCCCAGGTTCGACCCGAGGTGCCCGCCCGTGGTCGTCACCGTGTCGACGATGAAGGTCCGTATCTCTTCGCACAACTGCGCCAGCTCGTCGCTGGACAGGGTCTTTATGTCGGCCGGCGTCTCGATACTTTGCAAAATCATGACGGGAATCTCACGCTACCCGCTGTCCCCACCCCGCCGCAGTCGCAAACCCCGACCCAGTCCCAATCCGCCCCGCCGCCCGTCCCCGTCCCCGTCCTCGCCCCTGTCCCGGCTCACCAGCGTCAGCACGGCCACCCCGAACGCCGCCACCGCCAGGACCTGGAGCCCCCGCGCCGGCCCCACCGCCTCGGACACCCAGCCCACGATCGGCGCCCCCGCCACCCAGCCGACGTACCCCGCTGCCGTGAACGTCCCCACTGCGCTCACCACCTGTGTCGCCTGCCGGCTGACCGTGCTCATCACCAGCGGCCAGAACAAGGACGCCCCGCCCGCCCCCAGCGCCAGCCCCACCGCGGCCACCCCCGCCGCCGGCGCGACCGACTCCAACAAGATCCCCCCACCCGCCACACAGCCGCCCACCACCAGCGCGGCCCGGCTCGACATCCGCCCCAACACCCGTCCCCCGGCGCCCCGCGTCGTCGCCGCCATCAGTTGCCCAACCACGTACGCGCCCGCCCCCAACAAGACGCCCGTCGCCAGGTGGTTGCGTAAGAACAGGACACCCCACGTGTCCACGCCCCCCTCGGTCACCTCGGCCAGTGCGAACACCGCCAACAACACCAACAACCCGTCCCGCCGCAACCGCCGCAACGGGTGCGACGTCGTCGAATGTCCCGCCTCATCAGACGAGGCCGCCGCCAAAGCCATCCCGGAGTCGGTTGCGGCGGCCCACGCGCCGACCGCCGCCGCCAAGACAGCGATCGCCGGCCACATCCAACGCCACGACAGGCCCGCGTGAATGACGAGCGCCGCCACCGCCGCCCCGGCCAACGCCCCCGTGTTGAAGAGGGCGTGCAGCCGGACCAGCTGCGACGGGTGGTCGATCAGGCGGTGCGAGGCCTCGGCGTTCATCGCCGTGTCGATGCTGCCACCCGCCACCTCGGTCAGGACGAGGACGGCGACGAAGGCCCAGCGCTCCCTCGTCAGCGCCAGCACGCACAGCAGCACCGCCCAGGCGAACAACGCCAGCCACAGCATCCGTCGCGCCCCCACGCGGTCGGCCAGGTGCGCCATCACCGCGCTCGACGCACCGGCCACGGCGATCGCGATGGCCAGCACCAGCCCGAGTTCCGCGTCGGACAACGAGAACGCGTGCTGGATGTTGAACAGCATCACCGCCCAGCTGCCCCAGAACACGCCGAAGACGACGAACGACGCGATGACCGGCCCGGCCCCCGCCAGTGGTCCCGACGCCGTCCCCGAGCTCATAGACGAGGTCGGCGAGACGGTCAGGACTTGCCCGTCGCGCCCGCCTTGGCGAGGAACGTGGCCCGGTCGACCACGACCCGCGTCACGCGCCCGGCGCCGACGAGCCCACCCCCCTCACCCTCCAGACGAGCCGCCGAGACGGTGAACGTCAGGCGGCGGCCCTCGACCTTGACCAGCGTCGCCTCGGCCAGCACCACCGACCCCACGGCGACCGGCGCCAGGTGGTCGAACTGCACCCTCGTCGCGACGCTCGCCTGCCGGTCTGTCAGGTGCCCGTCGGTGGCGCGGCAGGTGGCCTCCTCGCATAACGCGATCAGCCGCGGCGTCGCCAGCACCGGGACGTCGCCGGAGCGGAAGTGCTCGGCCGTGTCGTCGGCGCCGACGATCAGCTCGAGCTGGGCGCTCAACCCGGCGTGCGGCCCGTGTCCCGCGGCCGTCCCCGTCGACGTCTTGGAGGAAGATTCGGGCACGACGATTACGATACCGCCGTGACCGACACCTCCCTCATCGAACCTGACGTGCTCGAACGCGTCCTGTCGACCGCCCTGCAGGCCGGCGGGGACATGGCCGAGGTCTTCGCCGAGGACGGCGTGACGTCGGGCGCCGTGCTCGATGACCGCCGCATCGAGGAGCTCTCCTCCGGCCGCTCACGGGGCGCCGGCATCCGCGTCGTCGACGGCGAGACCACCGGGTTCGCCCACACCGCCGACCTGACCGAGACGGGCCTGCTCGCTGCGGCCCGGGCCGCTGCCGCCGTCGCCAAGGAGGGCGGCGACCACGTCCGCACCGTCGCGCTCGGCCCCCTGGCCGACCACGACCGCGGCCAGCGCACCGTCCCCAACACCGTCGAGAAGGCCCGCAAGCTCGAGCTCCTGACCCGGGCCGACGACGCCGCCCGTTCCGCCGGCGACGCCATCACCCAAGTCCAGGTCGGCGTCGGCGACAGCCGCCGCCGCGTCCTCATCGCGAACTCCGAGGGCCTCTTCGCCCAGGACGACCAAATCCGCACCCGCTTCAACGTCCAGTGCGTCGCCAACGGCGACACCGGCATGCAGACCGGCTACGAGTCGCTCGCCCGCACCGAAGGCTTTGAAATCTTCGACCGCCATCGCGTCGAGGACATCGCCCACACCGCGGCCGCCCGCGCCCTCGCCAAGCTCAACGCACGCCCCGCCCCGTCGGGCGAGGTCCCCATCGTCCTCGCCGGCGGTAGCGGCGGCATCCTGTTCCACGAGGCGTGCGGCCACGGCCTCGAGGCCGACCACATCCTCAAGGACGCCTCCGTCTACACGGGCCAGGTCGGCCAGCTCGTCGCCAGCCCCCTCGTCACACTCGTCGACGACGGCACCGTCCTGGGCGAGTGGGGCAACTTCGCCGTCGACGACGAGGGCAACCCGCCCGCCCGCAACGTCCTCATCGAGAATGGCGTGTTGACCGACTACATGTGGGACTGGCTCCGAGGCCGCAAGGAAGGGCGCAAGTCGTCGGGCAACGGGCGCCGCCAGAGCTATCACCACCTCCCGATGGTGCGCATGACCAACACGTACCTGCTGGCCGGCACGGAGGACCCCGACGAGATCATCGCCCAGACCCCCCACGGCGTCTACGTCAAGAAGCTCGGCGGCGGCCAGGTCAACACGGCGACCGGCGACTTCGTGTTCGGCACGACCGAGGCGTACCTCATCGAGAACGGCCGCATCACCGAGCCGCTGCGCGACGCCAACCTCATCGGCAACGGCCCCGAGGTCCTGCGCCGCATCGACGCCGTCGCCACCGACTTCGACATGACCCCGGGCACGTGCGGCAAGGACGGCCAGAGCGTGCCCGTCGGCTGCGGCCAGGCCACGCTGCGCATCACCGGCGTCACGCTCGGGGGGACGGCGTGAGCGACGACCTTCTCGCCCTGGCCACCTCCGTCGTCGAGCGGGCCCAGTCGGGCGAGAGCCTCGAGGTCTACGTCACCCGCGGCACCGACACCGAGGTCCGCGCCTACGAGGGCGAGGTCGAATCGCTGACCTCTGCCGACTCGTCGGGCGTCGGCATCCGCGTGCTGCTCGATGGCGACGCACCCGACGCCGAGGCCGTCGGCAGCCGCGTCGGTTTCGCCTGGGCGGGCTCTCTGGACCCCGACGTCATCGCCGCCACGCTGGCCGACGCCCGTGACAACGCCCGCTTCGCGACCCCCGACCCGTACGTGGTCTTCGCGGCGCCCGACGGCGTCGCCGCCGTGGACCTCGACCTCTGGGACGACGGCGTCGCGTCCACCCCCATCGAGAAGAAGGTCGAGATGGCCGTCCAGCTCGAGTGCGCCACCCGATCCGCCGACCCCCGCGTGCGCCAGGTGTCCTCGGCCGATTACTCCGACAGTCGCACCGAGGTGGCGCTGGCCTCGACCACCGGCATCTCGTCGTCCCGGAGGCGCACGTCGGCCTTCCTCTCCGTCGACGCCATCGCGGGAGAGGGTGCCGACACGCAGACCGGTGCCGGCTTCAGCGTCGGACGGGGGCCGGGCGAGCTCATCGCCGACGAAGCGATGGACGACGCGGTGCTCCGCGCCACACGGATGCTCGGTGCGCAGAAGGCCCCCTCGGGCCGCTGCACCGTCGTGTTCGACCCGCGGGTGGTCTCCACCCTGATCGGGGTGGTGTCATCGGCGCTGTCGGGCGAAGCCGTGGTGAAGGGCCGCTCCTTCTTCGATGGCCGCCTCGGCGAGACGGTCGCCGCCTCGGCCGTCACCCTCGTCGACGACCCGACGGACGCACGCGCCTTCGGGGCGGCGTCGCACGATGGCGAGGGGCTGGCCTGCCGGCGCAACGTCCTCATCTCCGACGGGGTGCTGCGCATGTTCGTCTACGACACCGTCTCGGCCCGCCGGGCGGGCACCTCGTCGACGGGATCGGCCGTACGGGGTGGCTTCGCCGGCACCCCTGGCGCCGGCTGCCGGGCCCTCGTGCTCTCCCCGGGCGACGCCGGCGCAGAGGAGATCCTGGCGATGGTGGGCGAGGGCCTCTACGTCCAGTCCGTCAGCGGCATCCACTCGGGCGTGAACCCGGTGAGCGGCGACTTCTCCGTCGGGGCCGAGGGCTTGATGATCCGGGGCGGCTCCCTCGCCGAGCCCATCCGCGAGATCACCGTCGCATCGACGCTGCAGCGCATGCTCCAGTCCGTCGTGGCGATCGGTGGTGACCTGCGCTGGCTCCCGGGAGCCGCGGCGGGTCAGACCCTGGCCATCGCCGACATGCAGCTCAGCGGCGAGTGATCTGATCAGGTAGCCGCAGCGGCGGCTGGCTTGGGCTTGGCGTCCTTGCTCCCACTGTCGCCGCTGCTGTCGCTCTTGGACGAGCTGTCGCTCGAGTCCTTCTTCGACGACGAATCGCTCGAACTCGACGACTCTTTCTCCGAGGCCTTGTCGCTGCCGCTGCCCTTGGCGCTCTTGCCGTTGCCGGCGCTGGCGGCCGCCCGCGAGTCGGTCTTGTAGAAGCCGCTGCCCTTGAGCACGATCCCGACCGCGCCGTAGACCTTGCGGAGCGCGCTGTGGCACTCGGGGCACTCTGTCAGGGGGTCATCCGTGAATTTCTGGACGGCCTCGAGCCGGTGCCCGCACGCCGTGCAGGCGTATTCGTAGGTCGGCAATGCACTCCTCCTGCGGCGCTCACTGGCACTCACTGCCTGAGACTGCCAAGTCTATCCGCTAGAGGACGATTCTCGGCAGTTCAGGCCCGCCCTAGGCCGTAGACTGCAAGCTCGTGACCGACCGCATGCTGGCCAATCTCGACCCGCTGGGCGGCGCCCGAATGGTCGACGTCACTCCCCGTGAGCCCACCCATCGCCGGGCCCTGGCCCGCTGCCGGGTCTCGATGCTGCCGGAGACGACCACCAAGGTGGCCAACAACGCGATCACCAAGGGTGACGTGATGGCCGCCGCCCGGATCGCCGGGATTCAGGCGGCGAAGCGCACCGCCGAGCTCGTCCCCATGTGCCATCCCGTGCTGGTCGGGTCCATCGGAGTCAATTTCTCAATCGGGGACGACTACGTCGAGGTGGAGGCCCAGGTCGAGACGGTCGACCGGACCGGCGTCGAGATGGAGGCCATGACCGCCTGCGCCGTCGCCGCCCTCACCGTCTACGACATGTGCAAGTCGGCCGACCGCACGATGACGATCGAGCACCTCGCCCTGTGGGAGAAGTCCGGCGGCCGGTCGGGTCCCTGGCGCCGGCCCGAGACCAACCACATCTAATTACTTCGACCGTCGGGGCGCGCTGACCCGGCTCCAGAGGAGCGACGGGCGCGAGGTCATCACCCGGCCGCTCGGGCCGACGAACGTGAGCTCCTCGTTGGCGTTGCCGGACGCGGTCCACTGCTTCGAATGCATGAGGTGGTGATGGTGCTCGCACAACAGCGCCAAATTGTCGAGGTCAGTCGGGCCGCGGTCGCGGCGCCACCAGCGAATGTGGTGGGGGTTGACGAAGGTGGCGTTGGCACAGCCGGGGAAGCGACAGTGCCGATCTCGTCGCCAGAGCTCCCGGCGCTGGGTGGGGGTCGGATCTCGGCGAGCCCGCCCCTCGTACATGGTGCGGCCCACGTCGTCGTCGAGCGCGACGACCAGCGTCGCGTCACAGGCCAGGCGCCGTACGACCTCGGCGTCGACCAGCCCGCGGCGTTCGAGCTCGCCGCCGAGAGCGCTGTCCTCGTCGAGGAGTGTGGCGAGAGGCACGTGGGCGACCACGACGTAGGGGCTCGGCGCCGGCTCGTCGCCGGTGTCGCCCTTCGGGCGGGTGCCAGCGCCGCCGCCGCGCACCAGCGAGACCAAAGCATCGGCCAGGCGCTGGTCCCATGGGGTCTCGCCGTCGGAGGGGAACTGGCGCGCCCGGGACTCGAGGCCGGCGCGCACCTCGGCGTAGGCCTCTGGGGGTAGCTGGGCGGTCATGGTCCGACACGTGTCGTTGAAGCGCACCGAGCGCTTCTCGTGGTCACCGGGGCCGGGGGCGGGCGGCGCACTGGCGGCCGCCTCGTCCTTGGCGAGGTCGGCCAGCTCGCGCACCGAGCACTCCGCAGCCCGGGCGCGCCAGGCCGCGTCAGCTTCGGGGGTGGCGGCATCGACGACGGCGCGCACCTGGTCGAAGCTGAGCTCCCCACTGCTCAGGCCCTCAGCCAGATGCGGCAGGTCGAAGAGCCGGGCCCCCACGTGGGCCCAGGCCCGGGCGGTAGCCGCCGAGACGTTGCATCGCTCGGCCAGCCACGTCTCGACGCTGGTGGCACCTTCGTCGCGCCAGCCCTCGCGGCGATCGAGCTCCCCGGCCAGCAGGACGATGCGGCCCGCCAGGGAGGCGAGAGTCCGGGAGGCGGCGGCGGCCTCGTCCATCAATTCGGACGTGGAGAGCTTGGCGATCGAGGAGATGGTCGGGGCGGACGTCATCGGCGGGAGAACGGTCGTCTACATTCGGCCGCAGTGACCACGAGCATCGTGGAGGACGGTCAGGACGTCGGGAAGGGGATCGTCGGCGCCGTCACGTCGGTCGTCGGGCGGATCGGCGGCCGCAACGTCGTCATCTGC
The DNA here is from genome assembly GCA_036490155.1 of Acidimicrobiales bacterium. Lineage (GTDB taxonomy): Bacteria > Actinomycetota > Acidimicrobiia > Acidimicrobiales > RAAP-2 > Bog-473. The sequence continues at coordinate 43,298 of DASXEK010000039.1, forward strand.
CGGGCGCTGGGCTCGATGCGGCGGGGCGCCATCACGCACGCCGACGGGGTACGCCTGGCCGAGGCGGCGGATCAGGCGAGGGAGCTGGGGATCCCGTTTGTGTTCTTTGTCGTATCGAGCGGGGCCGACGTCAACGACGGCGTGGCCGCCCTGCACGGATGGGGGCAGGCGGCGGCCGCGTTGACGCGGTGCAGCGGCAAGGTGCCGGTGATCGCGGCGGCGACGGGGCCCGTCGTGTCGGGGCCGGCGCTGTTGCTGGGCCTGTCGGACCTCGTCGTGATGAGCTCGGACGCGGTCGCCTTCGTCTCGGGGCCGCAGATGGTGCGGGAGTTCACCGGGATCGACGTCGGGCTGTCCAAATTGGGGGGGACCAGCGTCCACGCGACGGCGAGCGGCTTGTGTTCGGTCGAGTCCGACGACGTCGACGGCACGGTGGCCGAGCTGTTGGAGTACCTGCCGTCGAGCACCGACGACCTGCCGCCGGTGGCTGCGGTCGGCGACTCGGTGCTGCGACCGACACCGGAGCTACGGACCGTGATTCCCGAGCGCAAGGCGGCGACGTACGACGTGCGTGAGGTCATCCGCTCGTTGAGCGACGACGGCGAGTTCCGTGAGTTGTCGCCCCGATGGGCCGGGCAGATCGTGACGGCGTTCGCCCGGCTGGGCGGGCTGCCGGTCGGGTTCGTGGCCAACCAACCCCGGATACTGGCGGGGACGCTGGACATCGTGGCGTCGCAGAAGGCGGCTCGTTTCGTGCGGCTCTGCGACGCCTTCAACCTGCCGATCGTGAGCCTGGTGGACACACCGGGGTTCCTGCCGGGCAAGGACCTCGAATGGCGGGGGATGATCCGCCACGGGGCCGAGCTGGCCTTTTCCTATGCGCAGGCCACGGTGCCCCGTCTCTGCCTGATCATGCGCAAGGCGTTCGGCGGGGCCTACATCGTCATGGACTCCCGGGGGATCGGCAACGACGTCTGCGTGGCCTGGCCGGGGGCCGAGGTGGCGGTGATGGGGGCGTCGGGGGCGGTCCAGATACTGCACCGGGGCCTGGAGCCGGGCGCTCGCAGCGACCGGGAACAGGCCTACGAGCAGGACTACCTGAACCCCTGGCCGGCCTCGGAACGGGGGCTGGTCGACGAGGTCATCGACCCGGCTGAGAGCCGCATCGTGCTGTGCTCGATCCTCCAGCAGCTCGTCACGAAACGGGAGTTCGTGGTGGGCCGGAAGCATGACACGGGACCGCAATAGGGATTCATCCAGGGGCGACGTGAATTGTCACGAATTCGTAACGTTCCTGAGGTGCATTCGACGCCGAACCCGGTAAGAGATCGGGCATGATCAGCGATGTGGTCCCCCCCACAGACGACTCTCTCTTCGTGCTCGAGTCGTGCCACAGCACCTGGATTTTCGACACGGATCGCCTGCGCTTCCGAAGGGTCCTGAAGGGCCTCGCCCTCGACGCGCCCTCGGCCACGACCGCCTGGCGGGCCTATTACGGGTTGGAGATCGACCCGATTTCCGAGTCCTTCGTGGTCATGCTCAACCCTGAGGGCACGCGGCTGCTCCGTTCATGGCGCCATGTCGAGCACTGCCCCCAGTGCGGCGGCAACCAGACCGCCGAGTTGTCGCTCGACGAGTTGCGGAGCGCCTCGCTGGCCTGACGCGGCGACCTTCGTTCCGTATGACTGACTTCTCTTCTTTGCCGTAGACCCTTGCTTGGGACCCCGGGATGTGGCGCGCCCGGGATCAGATATCAGAAATGGATCACGTGGACGGCGGACAGGAGCAGCACCGCCAGCGTGGCGGCCAGGGCGACGACGATGGCGGACGTGAGCAGTCGTGAGACGGCCGGGCGGGGCCATCGGGTCCGCAATCCGTGCGTGCCAGCCCGTCCCCGGACCGACTCCTCGGTCGCCTCGGCGTCGTCGGTCGCAAGCACGAACCGGTGGTGCCGACGTGAGTCGCGCTCGACGACGACGATCACGACGCCATCGCGCCCGTCGGGAAGGACCGACCGCTCGACGGGCGCCATCTCCTGTAACTCCGACCAGCGGCAGTCCCAGACCGACTCGCCGTCGAGCTTGTCGAGCTCGAGGCCGCTGTCGCGGAACGTCAGCGTGAGATGGGGCACGGCGACCTGGCCCTGGGAGCCCTCGGTCAAGAGGTAGACGTCGGGGACCGTCCACGCCTCCTCCATATGACCAGCAGACGCTACTGCCACTGGCGGCGGACAAAGGAGGCATAGGCCCCGGCCATCTGCAGCGGGAGGATCGGTGGGTCTCGACGCGTCACGGTGAGTACGGCGGCGTCAACCGAGGGCACGGGGCGGAAGGCGGTCGCGGGGAGGCGCCGCCCGATGTCGAAGGACCACCATGGCGCCCACGTGGCGGAGAGCAAGGTCGACGGCGGCATCAGGGTGCGCTTGCGCGCCACTTCCCATTGGACGATGAGGTCGGCGCGGGCAAGGCAAGAACCCGGGTCGTCAAGGAGATGGCGCAACAGGGCCGTGGTCGATCCGAACGGCAGCGAGCCGATGACGCGGAATGGCCGGCGGGGCACGCGGTAGTCGAGGGCGTCGCAGCAGACGACCCGAACCTCGTCGAGACCTCGTCTGACGACCTCGCGTCGCAGCGCGTCGGCCCAGCGCGGGTCCTTCTCGAGCGCGACGACGCGGACGCCGCAGCGGGCGAGGGCGAAGGTGAGCGCGCCACGACCGGCCCCGATCTCGATTACGTCGTCGCCGGGAGCGAACGCTGCGCCCGCGACGACCTTGTCGGCCAGGTCAGGCCGAAGGAAGTTTTGTCCGAGACTGCGTCGCCGCTCGTCCCGCCGCGTCCGCTTGTCCGCGGACACGGACCATCACCGTGATACCCATAGGCCACCATTGTGCACCACGAGCGACGTCAGGACTCGTCCTGCTGCGGTGGCAGAAGGTCGCGCCATCCGTGGCGGCGCTGACGCCGGTCCGCCCGCTCGATCTCACGCTCGACGTCGGACCATATGAGCGGCTCGGCGTCACCGCCCGTGGCCTCGGTCGATTCGGCCCGCGTCATGACCACGAACGCCACCGTCCACAACACGGCGATCGTCCCTAGCTTGGCCACGAAACCCGAGAGCTCTTGGTCGAGCAGGGGCGACAAGGCCAGGACCTTCCCCGAGTGCGAAAAGGCGGGATACAGCGGGTGCCGGGCGAAGATCCACACGATCGAGAGGAAGCTCGGCACGATCGACTGCACGATCAAATAGGCCCCCCGCCCGAGGGCGGAAAGCTTCGGCGCCCCGGGCAGCTCGTGCAGGACCGGCGCCCAGAGGACGAAGCCCGCCGCCAGCACGACGAACTCCAAGACCACCTGCGCCACCGACGAACCAGCGGCCCAGCTCACGGCCCCGGTCGTCAACGTCGCCACCGCCACGACGGTGACGATCGCCACGGCCGGGATCGGCCGGACGACCACCCGGAGCACGGCGTCCACCGCCGTCGGCCTCGTCAGACGAACCAAGAGCGGGCGCGGCGTCCCGAGCACCAGCAGTGGTGGCACGGCCAGCATGAGCAGCAGCCGCTGGAGCACCAGTGCCACCAGCAGCCAGTGCGCCGCCAGGTCGCCGAGCGGCCACGTCACCGCAAGCCCGAGCAGCACGGCGCCACCGATGAAGAGGACCCGCTGCCGGCCCGACGCCGGCCACCGACCCGACGAGGTCGCCCAGACGTACCCGGCAATCAGGGCCACGACGACGAGCAGCCAGATGATGTGCAGATGCCAGTCGAAGGGATGCCCGACGGCGATCATGCCGTGACGGACGTCCCGGCGAGTGTCTTAGGCTCGTGCCGATGGCCACCGCCACCCCGACTCCGGCCCCGTCCAAACTCGATCGGCTCGAACGCGTCACCGACCTCGTCCTGGTCCTGCTCGAGACCCAACAGCCCCTGACGCTCGATGCCATCGCGCACCACGTCCCGGGCTACCCCGCCGAGCACGCGGCCCGCCGGCAGGCCTTCGAACGGGACAAGCGACTGCTGCGGGACGAGGGCATCCCCGTCCTCACCGAGCGCCTCCCGGGCAACGAGCAGTACGGGTACCGCATCGACCGCGACCAGTTCTACCTGCCCGACCTGGCGCTCGAGCCCGACGAGCAAGTCGCGCTCCACCTCGCCGTGGCCGGCGTTCACCTGGGCGATCCTAGTGGGAGGGATGCGCTGTTGAAGTTGGGCGCGGCCGGCCTGGGCGACGTCCGGCCGATCGCGTCGATGGTGCCGACCGCCGCGCTGATCGACCTCTTCGAGGCGGTGCGCACGAAGGCGACCGCTACCTTCGACTACCGGGGCGCGCCCCGGCGCGTGGCGGCCGTCGGCCTGTGGTTCCGCTTCGGCCACTGGTATCTCGTGGCGTGGGACCTCGACCGGGCGGCCGTGCGCACGTTCCGTGTCGACCGGGTCGAGGGCGACGTGACGAGGGGCGAGACCGGCGATGGCGACGGTGTGCCCGAGGACATCGACATCGAGGCGGCGCTGCCCGATGAGCCTTGGGACGCCGACGGGGCGGACCGCATCGAGATGCGCATTTGCGTCGACGCCCTCGAAGCCCGTCGCGTCGCCGACGAGGTCGGGGAGGACAAGGTCGTGCGGCGGCTCGACGACGGCTCGATCGAGCTCGTGCTCGGCGTGTCGTCGTTCGCCTCCATCCGCTCGTGGGTGCTCGGGCTGGCCGATCACGCCACCGTGCTCGAGCCGCCGGCGTTCCGAGAGGAGCTCGTCGACTGGTTGACGGCGTTGACCGAGGCGGAAGTAGAGGCGGCGACGGAGACGGCGGGCGGAAAGGTGATGGCCGCCGCGTCCGATGAGGGCAGCACCGGCGCGGCGGGCGGAGCCCGGACTGCGCCGGGAGCAGAGACGAGCCGGCGGCTGCGACGGCTGCTCGCGGTGATCGGGTGGCTGGCGCAGGTAGGCGAGGCGCCGATCGCCGAGGTGTCGCGACGTTTTGGCATGAGCGAGCAGGAGCTCGTGGCCGAGTTGGAGCTGGCGGCGTGCTGCGGGACGCCGCCGTACACGCCGGACACGCTGATGGAGATCGAGGTGTCGGACTCGTCGGTGCGGGCGTTCCTCCCCGAGGTGTACGGGCGGCCGCGGCCGTTGACGCCGGCGGAGGGTTTCGCGGTGGCGGCGTCGGCGCGCTTGCTGCTGTCGGTGCCCGGTTCGGACGACGACGCGTTGCGGCGGGCGCTGGCGAAGCTCGATGCGGCGCTGGGGTCGCGGGCGGCGGTGGGGCTCGACGTCGACGCGCCGGGGTTCCTGGGCGAGGTGCGGGGGGCGACAGAGGAGGGACGGTCGATTGAGATCGAGTATCTGTCGGGGTCCCGTGACGAGTTGACCACCCGGGTGGTCGATCCGGTGCAGGTCATGACGATCGACGGGCACTGGTACTTGGACGGGTTCTGTCATCGAGCGGGGGACATGCGGCGGTTCCGGGTCGACCGGATCATCTCGGTGAAGGACGCGCCGACGACCTCGACGCCGACCTCGTCTGATGAGGTCGCCCGGCGGTCGCGCCCGTTGGAGGAGATGTTCGTGCCCGGGCCGGGGGCGGTCGAGGTCCACGTCCGCTTGGGGCCCTCGGCGCAGTGGGTGCCCGAGTCGATACCGGTGCGGACGGTGGCGCGGGACGGCGACGGCCGGGTCACCGACGTCGTCCTCGACGTGGCCGGGATGGCGTGGTTCGAGCGGTTGCTACTGCAGCTGGGACCGGCGTCCCGGGTGGTACGGCCGCCCGAGCTGACGGGGCTGGCGGCCGACGCGGCGCGCCGGGTCCTGGCGCGTTACCGCTAGGTTTCCGGGAATGAGCGAGATGAACGACTTCAACAAGGGCGTGATCGAGGAGTTCCGGGCCAACCAGGGCAAGGTCGGAGGCCAGTTTGACGGGGCGCCGGTCGTGCTTCTGACGACGACGGGTGCCAAGTCGGGCACGCAGCGGATCAACCCGCTGGTGGCGCTGCCCGAGGGCGAGACGCTGTACGTCTTCGCCTCGAAGGGCGGGGCGCCGACGAACCCGGACTGGTTCCACAACCTGGTCGCCCATCCCAACGTGGTGGTGGAGTACGGCGACGACCGCTTCGACGCGACGGCGAACGTCCTGACCGGTGCCGAGCGGGACCGGCTGTTCGCGGCGCAGGTGGCGCGGATGCCCGGGTTTGGCGACTACGAGAAAAGCGCCGGTGATCGGGTGATCCCGGTCGTGGAGTTGCGCCGCAAGGACTGACCCGACCGTTCGACCCCGTGACGTTGGGGATCCGGCGGATCGGGGCCGGTCGGGCCGACTACTACCTCGCGGACCTGGCGGCGGAGCTGCCTGTGGTGGGCCCGGGCCGAGGGGCCGGGCGCTGGGTGGGGAGCGCGGCCGACGGACTGGGATTGGACGGCGCCGAGCCGGTCGACGCTGCGGCGTTCCGTGCGCTGTTGGGCGGACGGCATCCCCGGACGGGGCGGCCGTTGCCGTTGCCCTCGGCGGTGCGGGTGGCCGCCTACGACCTGACCTTCAGCGCGCCCAAGTCGGTGAGCGTCGTGTTCGGGCTGGGCGGGGAGGAGGTGGCGCGGACGGTGACGGCCGCGCATCTCGAGGCGGTCGAGGGGGCGTTGCGCTATCTGGAGTCGCACGCCCTGGGCGCCGTCCGACCGGCCGCCGCCGGCGGCGGCGAACGCGAAGTCATCGCCACCTCGGGCTTCACCGGCGCGATGTTCACGCACGGCGTCAACCGGAATCTCGACCCGCACCTGCACAGCCACGTCGTGGTCGTCAACGCATCCCACGGCGTCGACGGGCGCTGGAGCGCCTGCGACGGGCGGGGACTGGACGCACACCGACGCGCCGCCTCGAGTATCTACGAGGCCCATCTGCGCTGGGCGTTGACCTCCTCGATCGGCGTGCGTTGGGACGCGGCGCCGGGCCGCACGGCCGAGATTGCCGGGGTGGCGCCGGCGGTGCGGGGCGAGTTCTCCTCGCGGGGCGCCGACGTCAGGCGGTACGCGTACGAGTCGGCCCGGGGTCATCACGTGGCGTGGGCGGCGACACGTCCAGAGAAGGTGACGGGGACCCCGTATGCGGAACTGGCGGCCGACTGGTCTCGCCGGGCGGAGGCGGCGGGGCCGGCCGTCGAGGTGGACCGACGGACGGCGTCGATGCCGGCGACGGCGTTGGCGTGTTTCGACGAGCACCGGTATGCGGGGGTCATTTCCCTGACGCCCCACGGCGGGGCGCACCGGCGCGACGTGGCCGGGGCCTTCGCCGTGGCCGCCCGGGATGGCGCACCCGCCGCGTCCCTCGATCGGGTGACCGACCTGTGGGCCCCGGCGGCGCGGATCGGTGTGGCCGAGGACCTGGTCACCCGGCGGTCCGTCGTGCCGGCGGGCCACCACCTCCGGGCACTCGGGCCACGCCCGGTCGACCCGTCCGGCCACGAGACCTGGCTCGGCGCGGCGCAGGCGATCGACGCCTACCGCGAGCGGTGGGGGATCGGGCGGGCGGTCGAACCGCTGGGCGCCGATCGGTTGTCGTCGCTGCCGGCCACCCGCCTGGCGGACCACTTGCGGGTGACGCGCCAGCTCGACGCGGCGTGCGTCTGCCTGGGCCGGCGCCCGCCGGCGGAGATGGAGCTCGGTCTCGGCCGGTGACGTCTCAACGACCGAGACCGAGATCTCGCCCTCCGTCCGGCGCCCGTGTCTGCGTCCGGTCCATGGCCACCAGGCCGCGCCACGGCGCGCGCTCGTGGGCCGGCGTCAGCGTCACCTCGGCGAGCACCTTGTCCGGCCCGACGACGAGCGCGCGCCCGTGCGCGCCCCGGGCCACGACGTCGACGGGGAGCCGGGCTTGGCGCGACGGGCTGACCGACGTAGAGGGGCGAACGAGGCCCCAGTGGTCGACCGACCGGCTGATCGTCGTCGACGCGACCTCTTGGTCACCGGCGAGTGCGCTGAGGTCGCGCAGCGTCGACGTGTCGGCGATGCCGCGCAGCACCACGGTGGTGCCGAAGAGAGACAGGAACCCGTCGGCCGCCGCTCCCCAGCGCGCCCGCGCCTGCGACAGATCCTGCAGGCAGGCCAGGACCAGCAACCCCTGCCCGGCTCCCTCACTCACCATGGCCGGCAGGTCGGGGATGGGCGCGATGTTGGCGACCTCGTCGAGCGCCAGCAGCGTGGGCGGCTCCCCGTGCCCGTCACGAGCTCGGGCGTACGTGGCATCTCGGACGTCGCCGATGCTGGCGACGACGAGGGGAGCGAACTGGCGTTGGCGACGCCCGGCCGAGCAGAGGTAGAGCGTGTTCGGCCCCGAGCAGAACGCGTCGAAGTCGAGGGGTGGTGTGCTCGTGGACGCCATGGCGGCCTCGGTGCGGTAGGCGGCCAGGACACCCGATGCGGTGGACCAGATGCCCGACTGCTCCCTCGGGTCGGTCGCCGCGATTCCGGCAAGGAGATCGGAGGCGGCCTCATCGTGCCTGGGATGCGAGCCGAGGACCTCGAGGGCCGGGGCACTGTCGTGACGGTCGATCCAGCGGAGGACGTCTCGCATGGGGTGCTCACCGAGCGCGGCGGCATGGATCAGCGTGGAGAGGAGGGCACTCGCGCGTTCGGTCCAATGGTGTTCGCCGCTCCGTAGCCCTTGCACTCTTGTGGCACCGACCATGGCGTCTGCGGTGACGACGGCCGCGTCCCACGACGATGCGGTCGTCAGTGGCGACCATCCGACACGTTCGACACCGGGCGGACATTCCACTTCGCCGCTCGGGTCGTAAAGAAAAGCCCAACCTTCCTTCGAGCGCGATGGTGCTGTCGCCCGCATCACGTCCGGCTTCGTAGACGTCGAAACCACCGGTCCGCCCGACAGCAAAATATTAGGTATGACCAGGGAAGATGTCTTCCCTGAGCGTGGTGGGCCGAGCACGAGCGTGGATCGCTGCGCGCCAGCCCACATCCACCCGTGGGTGCCCTCTCCAACATAGATGCTGTGGTGCGCAAAACGGTGGATGTCATGCAGTGCAGAGGTCGATTGCACGAACGATTCAGTGTGTTCCATGGGTGTGATGTTTGCGTTGGGGAACAGAGATTTTCATTGCGACATATCCATGAATGCGGCGACGAACGAGTGTCTGACACGTCATGCATGCGCTGGGTGAGCATGAATTGCATGGGTCGAACGGTCTCAATCGAAGGTCATTGTCGAACCGAAAATGACCGCGCAAACTAAGAATGCTTGACCTGAGCGTGTTAACAACAGAAGAATGTGTGTACTCGAAGTGTGAGGAGGGTAGATATGTACTGCGACACAACGATGTATGGCGCGCAAAGCGAAAGCTGTCGGATCGCTTTTCGCGTGCTTGGCATCGGGTCGCAGTGCGTCCACTCGGCCTTGCATCTCGGGGAATCAGGGCGACGTGGCGTGGCGTGGGGACGTTGATGACGTCACCGCGGATGCGTCATCCGCTTCAAATGAAAGTGAATCCGGTGCGGCAATGCGCACGGCGTGGGGCGTTCGTCCTCGACGTGGCGCAGGCTTCACCTCTATTCAGTGACCATGCTCCTAGGGAGGTGCACCTGTGGCAGTAGCCGCGAAGAGAAGGGCCCCGGCCAGAAAGGCCGCAAAGAAACGGGCTCCCGCAAAGAAAGCAGTTAAGCGAGCTCCAGCACGGAAGGCCGTGAAGCGGACAGCGAAGAAGCGCTCCGTGAAGCGGGCTCCGGCCAAGAAGGCCGCCAAGCGGCGTTCAACGGCAAAGCGGGCTCCCGCGAAGAAGGCCGTCAAGCGGCGGGCAACGAAGAAGCGTGCTCCCGCGAAGAAGGCCGTCAAGCGGCGGGCAACAAAGAAGCGCGCTCCGGCCAAGAAGGCCGTCAAGCGTCGGGCAACGAAGAAGCGCGCTCCGGCTAAGAAGGCTGCGAAGAAGCGGGCTCCGGCGAAGCGGCGTGCGGCTGCAAAGCGCGCGCCGAAGAAGGCGACTCGCGCTCGCAAGGCGACGCGTCGTCGCTAGACGCCAGTTCCATTTGGAACGTGTGAGACCGGGGGCCTTCGGGCCCCCGGTTCCGCGCCCCTAGGCAGTCGGGCCGAGCTCGGCCACGTCGGCCGGCCAGTCGACGTCGTAGGCCAAGTTGGGATCGCGCACCACACGGACGGCCAGGCCCAGGCGCGTGGCTTCGGCGCGATGGGCGCGGAAGGAGCCTGGTCCGTAGGCGAAGCGGAACTCGCAGCCCGCCGGGAGGCGCAGGACGTTGGTCCCGTCGTCCCGCCGGTCCGGCACCAGGGTGACGCCGTCGAAGGCCGCCAGGGTCCCCAGGTCGTGGGCTCGGGGGAGGTCCCCGTGGGCGATGGTCACCCAGCGGGCGCCGGCGGCGACCAGCCGGTCGAGACCGGCCCGCACCGCCCCGTTCAGCCCTTGCCCCGGTTCCCACAGGACGAGGGCGCCCAGGTCGGCGGCCCAGGCGGCGACCTGTTCGTCGTCACAGACGACGGCGACGGGCAGGGGCGCACCGGCCGCGATCACCTGCGCCGCCATGGTGCGGACGAGCCGTTCCCGGTCGGGTCCGGCCAAGACCTGATCGAGCCGTCGCTTGGCCTGGTGGAACGCCTTGACCGGGATGAGGACGACCTCGGGACCGGTGCGCAGGTCCTGGGCGCCCGACCACGCGCTCGCCCTCGACACCCGGGACAGTGTACGGGTGGAGGCAGAGCGCGTTGCGGGGCCGCCGTAGTCTCTTGTGACATGAACAGCGATCGGGTGGCGGTGATCGGTGCCGGCTCGTGGGGCACGGCCGTAGCGACTCTTGTCGGCGCGACGCATGCGACCTCATTGTGGGTGCGATCACCGGACCTCGCAGCCTCGATGCACGAGACGCGGGAGAACGGCACCTATCTGCCGGACATCCGACTCCCGGACGGCCTCCGGGTGACCTCCTCTTTGGAGGAGGCGCTCGAGGACGTGACCGTCGTGTTCATGGCGGTCCCCTCCCATGGCTTCCGCGCCGTGCTCGCGGACCTGGCACCACTGGCGGGCAGCGTTGAGGCCGTCGTGAGCCTGACCAAGGGAATTGAGATCGGATCGAACCTGCGGATGTCGCAAGTCGTGGCCGAGGTGGTTCCCGGCACGGCGGCGGGGGTGTTGACCGGGCCCAACTTGGCCCGTGAGGTCGCGCTGGGTCATCCCGCCGCCTGCGTGGTGGCACTGCCGGACGAGGATCTGGCCTGCCGGGTGCAAGAGCTCGTCCACACCAAGACGTTCCGGGCCTACACGGGCACCGACGTCGTCGGCTGCGAGATCGCCGGTGCAACCAAGAACGTCATGGCCATCGCGGCGGGGATCGGCGACGGCCTGGGTCTCGGTGACAACACCCGCGCCGTCCTCATCACACGGGGCCTGGCCGAGCTCGGCCGCCTGGGCGTGACCTTGGGCGGAAAGGTGCTGACCTTCGGTGGGCTGGCTGGCGTCGGCGACCTCGTCGCGACGTGCGCGAGCCCGAAGAGCCGCAACCGCATGGTGGGGTTCGCCCTCGGTGAGGGAAAGTCGCTCGACGAGATCATCGCTGGCATGCATATGGTGGCAGAGGGCGTGAAGAGCGCCGGACCGCTCGTCAGCCTCGCTCGCGCCGCGGGCGTCGAGATGCCGATCGCCGAGCAGGTCGACTCCATCGTGGAGGGACGATGTTCGCCGTCGGAGGCGCTGATGTCGCTCATGGGGCGCCCGTCGCGGTCTGAATGGGACGAGGAGCTCTTGCGAGGCCTCCCGACGTGACCGGTCTCTTCCACGGCTTCGACGACCCGTACGAGGGGACGGACGAGGCGCGGCGCGCCGCCGCCCTCGATCACGTCAAAGAGCTCTTGCTCATGCGGGGCGCGACCGAAGGAGAGATCGACCAGGCCGTTGCGGACGGCGTCATCGACCTCTTCGTGGCGGACCGCATGCTCGTGCCGTCCCGGCGCCGCTACACCAGGATGGAAGTCTCCGAGCTGACGGGCGTCCCGATCGACAAGCTCGAGCGCTTCTGGCGGGCGCTGGGCTTCCCCGGGGTGGACGACTCCGACACCGTCTTCACCGACCTCGATCTCGAAGCGGTCCGCATCTATCAGGGCATGCAGGCCCTGGGCGCCGCCGACGTCGACACATCGGTCCAGCTGGCCCGCGTGATCGGCTCCTCCATGGCCCGGATCGCCGAGGCCGAGCTCGGCAACGGCGACATGGTGAGCCACGAGGTCGACCCCATCATCTCGGCCGACGCGTTTGCCAGCGTGGCGGACGTGACCATCCCGGCCATGGCCAAGCTGCTCGAATTCGTCTGGCGCCGGCAGGTGGCGGCGGGCATCCAGCGCAGCATGCTGCTGCGCAGCCACGGGCTGGCACCCGGACAGAGCCCCGTCATGGCCGTCGGGTTCGCGGACATGGTCGGCTTCACGCTCCTCAGCCAGCACCTGAGCGATGAGGAGCTCGCGGCCGTGGTGCGTCGCTTCGAGGACATCTCGCACGACATCGTCACGAACGCCCGCGGCCGGGTCGTCAAGATGATCGGCGACGAGGTCATGTTCGTGGTCGACCACGTCGTCGACGCGGCCGGCATCGGGCTCGAGCTGGCCGAGGCGTACGCCGACGACGATCTGTTGTCCGACGTGCGGGTGGGGCTCGGGTTCGGGCCGGTGTTGCTGCGCGACGGCGACTACTTCGGACCGACGGTGAACCTGGCCCACCGGATCGTGAACATCGGCAACCCCGGCACCGTGTTGATGTCCGACGAGTTCCACACTGCGCTCATGCTGGAGGCGCCCAACGAGTTCACCGGCAAGCCCCTGCGGCCGCGGTTGCTGAAGGATCTGGGACGGGTCCAGCTGTGGTGGTGCGGCCGGGCGGGACAGGAGGCGGACGGGACCGGCGCCGCGGCCGACCGCCGGCGCAACGTCCGGTGGGAGCGCCTCAGTGAAGTCCTACGGGACCTCGAAGAGCTGCGCGGCGTCGGCGAGCGCTTGCTGACCGCAAACCGCGCCGGCGAGTCAGTCGCCGCGCAACCGGGCGGTGGCGATACCGAAGGGCCGTAGCCCGAAGGAGCCCTCGAACGGCTCCAGCGGGTAGCCGCGCAGGTCGACGAGCCAGCCCGAGCGCCCAGGGATGGAGACGAGGGTGGACGCGGCGGTGGGATTGAAGACGCGCACCTCGAGCGCGCCGGCCTCGCGATGCAGCGCGCTGACCTCGGCGCCGTCGATCGTGAACTCGCTGCCCGACGCCGGACGCGTGCCGCCGCCGAGACTCGATGCGGTCTCGAGCGGGAGGAGCACGTCGTCGGCCAACCCGTACGGGTCGTCGCAGTCGAGGGCGAGACCGTAGCGCAGCGTCACCCGCTTCCCGCGCATCTGCAGGCCCTCGACCGGCGTGAGCGGCCCGGCGGGGAACGGGCGGTAGGCCATGCCCAGGCGCGAGAGCATCCCGGTCGAACGCACCACCGTGAGCGCCATGGTGGCGGCGGCATCGTCCTCTATGTCGACGAGCTCGTACTCGCAGACCCCCTCGTGGGCCACCGTCAGGCGTCCCGCCGTCACGAAGCGCTGGGCCGGCGCGGTCGGGAGCCCGAACTCGTCTGCCCGTCCCTCGGCCGTGAGGCCACGGGTCACCACGGTGAAGGCGCTCTCGGCGTGCGACTCGGTGGCCGGCTCGGGGAGTGGCAGGTGGACGCGGAGGCGATGGTCGCCGCTGGGGTTCACGAAGCTGGTCGTGACCCGGACCGTCTTGTCGTCCGCCCGCAGCTCGACAATCGTCTCGACCTCGACGAGGTGCTCGCCGACCCGCGCCTGGGACGAGCCGTCGACGTGGTCGGGCCAGACGTACGTCGCCGTGATCTGGGCCCGGGCCCGCACCGGCCCCCGTTCGGTGACGAGCACCAGCACGGACCGGGGCGTGTCGACGAACGAGTCCTGTCGCGGCGGTGAGTAGTTGTAGGAGTCGCCCAGGTCGCCCCCGTCGACGAGGCGGCCGTAGCCGGGCCGCCCGTCGAGTGCGAAGGTGCCGGTGGACTGGTCGATCTCGACCCGCACGAGCCCGTTGGCGAGCACGACCGGTGCGTCGCCGGAGTCGGATCCGGTCACCTCGACCGGATGGGCCAGCGGCGCAGGGACGAACGCGCTCCAGCCGAACCCCGGCACTTCAGAGGTGCGGGCGACGATCCGCCGGGTCGAGGGCTGGTCCATGGCGACCCGCACGAGCACGTCCGGCCGCGCACCGAGCTTGGTGAAGAGATCCTGCTTGGCCTCGGCGATGGGGACGTTTTGCTTCTCCTCGGTGCCGACGGCGATCGTCACGTCGATCTCCTCGCCGTTGTCGACGATCGTGACGTCGTGGATCCAGGCGTCGTCGCTGATCTTCGGGCCCTGCAGCATGCCGAGCACGGTGCGGACGGTGTCGGCGTCGAGCACCATCGAGCCGGGGAGCCCGCTGCGTTCCGATATGACCTGGACGTCCTCGGGCGCCGGTCCGTCGGCCGGCACGACCAACTCGACGAGCCCGGCCCGGGCCCGGGGCGACAGGTTGAGCACGCTGGGGCCCGGTTCGGCCAGCGAGCGGGCGAACGACTTGACGGCGCGGTCGGCCAACCCGGCGGCGATGGCATGGGCCTCGGCGTAGCGGTGGAGGACGGCGTCGACGACGTCGTCGACCGAGCAGGCGCAGATGGAGTCGTGGGCGGAGTTCCGCACCATCTCGCGCCAGGCGATGGCAAAGAGGCTCGCGGGGTACGAATCCGACGGCCGGAACAGCGCACAGAGCGGCTCAGCCCGTCGCTCCAGTTCACGCTCGGCCAGGGCGCCCTGACGCTTCACGTCGACACGGTTCGAGGTGACGCCCATCAGCATGTTGGCCCGGAACCCCGAACGGAGCTCACCGTGCACCCGGGTCAGGCCTTCCCGGCTCTGGTCGGACAGGTAGTGCGACAACGAGGTGATCTCGAAGTGCAGGTCATCTTGGAGGTCGTTCGCCTCGGCGACGACGCGCCCGAGCCAGGGCTGGGGCATCAGGTGGTCGGAGCCGTTCATGCACAACAGGTCGCCGGGCACAAACTCGGCGACCTCCTGCAGGTGGTCTTCCATCCGGCGCACGAGCGCCTTGGCGTCGTCGGGCAGGGCGGCCCCGTTGCCGTACCCCACCGGGAGGTACTCGGCGCGTACGGCCGACCCGTCCGGGGCTTCCCAGATGAACGCGTCTGATGTCACCTGCGAGGGCACGCCGCGCCACACGACGGTGTCAGCGAATCCCGCGAGCTGGAGGATCTGGGGCATCTGCGCGATGTGGCCGAACATGTCGGGCAGGTAGCCCACGTCCATGACGCCCCCGAAGGCGGCGCCCCGCACGATGCCCATCTGGAGGTTCCGCACGATCGTTTCCGCCGAGGCGAGGAACTCGTCCATCAGGATGTACCAGGGCCCCATGCTCACCCGCCCGGCGGCGGCGAGCGCCCGCAGCCGGTCCTCGTTCTCGGGCCGCACCTCGAGGTAGTCGTCGACGACCGCCATCTGCCCGTCGAGCATGAAGTAGGGATAGCTGGCGTCGCGCTCGAGCAACGGGAGCAACGTGTCGATCAGCTCCACCAGGTTGAGGCGAAAGTCCTGGTAGGACTTGTACCATTCACGGTCCCAGTGCGTGTGCGGAACGATGGCAATCCGGCGGGCGGTCATGACCGCCAGATTATGACGTGCGGTCGCCGCCGGTGAGGGCGCTCGTTCCGCCTGGCCGCTGGCCCGACGTCCGCCTCCCGCCCGACGCCACGCTCCCCGGCCTGTGGCTGGCCCACTGGGCGGCCGAGCCCGATCGGCTCGTGCTGAGCGACAGTCGGGGTCCCACGCGCCGGGCGGACGGGGCGCGTCTGACGGCAAGGACGGCGCACCTGGCGTCCGTGCTGGCCGGTCACGGGGCCGCCAGGGGGACGCGCGTCGTGTGGTGTGCGCGCAGCACGCTCGACTCCGTCGAGGCGCTGCTCGCGGTCCTGCGGGCCGGTGCCACCCTCGTCCCACTCAACCCGGCGGCCAGCCCGCTCGAGATCGCGCACGTTATGGAGGACGCGGAGCCGGTGGTCGTGGTGACCGACCATTCCGACGGCGCCGCCGCGTTCGGCACGGCGGTGACGACCTTGTCGGTGGACGAGCTGGCCCGCGCTCCGGTGGCAGGGTCCTTCGCCGAGCCCGAGGTCTGTCCCGGCGACGACGCGCTCATCGTCTACACCTCGGGGACCACGGGACGGCCCAAGGGTGCCGTGCACACCCACGCCTCGCTCCTCGCCGGGGTCGCCGCCCTGCACTCAGCCTGGGGCTGGCAGCCCGAGGACCAGCTGATCCTGACGCTGCCCCTCTTCCATGTCCACGGCCTCGTTGCCGGGCTCTTCGCCACGCTGACCGCCGGCGCCCAAGCGACGGTCTTCGACCGCTTCGACGAAGCGTCGGTGCTCGCGGCCGCCTCCGCCCACACCATGTTCTTCGGCGTGCCCACCATGTACCACCGGCTGGCCGCCACGGGGCGGGCGGGCGAACTGGCCCCGCTCCGACTCTGTGTCTCGGGCTCGGCACCTCTGGCGGCGGACCTGTGGCACGAACTGGCCGCCGACGGCGTCGTGGTGCTGGAGCGCTACGGCATGACCGAGACCTTGCTGACGCTGTCCAACCCGCTCGAGGGTGAACGCCGGCCCGGTTCGGTCGGCCGGCCGCTCCCCGGTGTCGAGGCCACCATCGACGACCCCGACGAGGACGGCGTCGGCGAGCTGTACGTGCGCGGCGCCATGGTGTGTCGCGGGTACTGGCGACGGCCCGCAGACGAGGAGACGACGTCGGAGGGATGGTTCGCCACCAGCGACCTCGTCTCGGTCTCCGAAGACGGCTACGTGACCATCCGGGGCCGTCGCAGCGACATGATCATCACCGGAGGGCACAACGTGTACCCCGCGGAGGTGGAGGCCGTCCTGGCCCGCCACCCCGGTGTGCGCGAGGTGGCCGTCGTGGGGGTGCCGTCGGCCGAATGGGGCGAGACGGTCGAGGCGTACGTCGTCGGCGACCCGGACCTGACGTCGCTGGACGACCGGGCGACCAGGGAGTTGGCCGCGTTCAAACGGCCGCGCCAGGTCCACATCGTCGAGTCCCTGCCCCGCAATGCGTTGGGCAAGGTGGTGCGGGGCGACCTTCGATCGCGCCGAACGGGGCCGCAGCCGGCCGGTGGCCCTGGGGTAGCGTGAGCCCATGTCGACCTTCCTCATGCTCTCGACGGTGGGGCCCGACGGTGCGGCGACGCTCACCGAGAACCCGGACCGCCTCAAGGCCGTCAATGCCGAGGTCGAGGCGATGGGCGTGCGCGTCGTCGCGCAATGGGCCCTCCTCGGTCCCTACGACTTCGCCACCGTCCTCGATGCACCGGACGAGCCGACCATGGCCCGCGTCGCGTTGGTTCTGGGCTCGCGGGGCACGCTCAAGACGCTGACGCTGTCCGCGATCCCCATCGACGAGTACATCGAAAACGTGCTGAAGTCGGGGAAAGACTGACGCCCCTTTCGTGCCCTCAGTGCCACCAGAAGCCCTGCCGACTGCGCTCCCGGCGCACGTCGTCCCGGGAAAACAGGTCGCCGAGGACGCTCCCGTCGGACAAACGGCGGATGCGGTACCCGTCGGCGGTGGCTTCGGCAACCTCGAAGCCACGGACCCACGTCCCCTGATAGCGGTTGCGCACATCGACCTTGGTGCCCGGGGCGAGCGGGGACCGTGCGTTCGGATCGAGTGCGTCCCCCCCGCCAATACTCACGGCCCCCATCGTATTGAGAGGTGCCGCCCCCGTCGTAGCCCGAAGCGCCTGAGCCCGTGACGGTCTGCGACCCCGACCTCAAGGAGGAGCGCCGACTCCGTCGGGCGGGCCACGAATGGGTGGCCGGGCTCGACGAGGTAGGACGGGGCGCTTGGGCGGGACCGCTCACGGTCGGTGTCGCCGTCATCCGACCCCGCGTCCAAATCCGCTCCGTCCCCGCGTGGTTGCGCGACTCGAAGATGTTGAGCGAGACCCGGCGCGAGGAGATCTTCGCCGGCGTGGGCAAATGGTGCGAGGCGTGGTCGGTCGGGCACGCGACGTCGAGCGAGTGCGACGAGTGGGGCATGACCGAAGCCCTCCGGGTGGCGGCCCGCCGGGCGCTCGCCGGCCTGGGCCAGGCGCCCGATGCCCTCCTGATCGACGGTCCCGTGAACCTGCTTCGACAAAAAGACGATCCCGAACCCTACGAAGGCGTCGTGAAACCCGTCGTCGACGGAGACGCCCGCTGCGTCTCGGTGGCCGCGGCCTCGGTCTTGGCCAAGGTCGTGCGCGACCGCATCATGCGCGACGAGGCGGACCACTTCCCCGCCTACGCGTTCGAGCGGAACAAGGGCTACCCCTCGCTGGTCCACCAGACCGCACTGCGCGGGTATGGCCCCTCCGCCATCCACCGCAGGAGTTGGGCCTTCATGGGGGAGCTCCCGTGGCAGGGACATCCCTGTCCGGTCCGGACGCAGATTTCGTGCGCCGACGACGACCAGGGGCAGCTCTTCGAGGCGTCTTGAGCCTCGTCGAAGCTGGAATCGGGTTAGCGTTCACGCTCGTGTACCAGCGTCCTACGAGGCGGCGGCAGATGCGCCTGAGCGGCCGGTGACCCGGGTCCTCGAGATCGACGGGCTCCGCACCGAGTTCCGCTTGAAGCACGCCAATGTCGTGGCCGTGGACGACGTCTCGTTCGACGTCGAGCAGGGGGAGTGCGTCGGCGTGGTCGGCGAGTCCGGCTCCGGCAAGACGACCGTCGGCCTCTCCATCATGAAGCTGTTGCCACCCGTGGGTCACGTCATCGGCGGTTCCATCAAACTCAACGGCGAGGATCTGGCCCCGCTCAGCGAGAAGCAGATGGGCAAGGTGCGGGGCAATGACGTCGCCATGGTCTTTCAGGACCCACTGACGTCGCTCAACCCGACGATGAAGATCGGGGATCAGATTGCCGAGAGCGCCCGTCTCCACCAGGGGGCTTCCCGGGACGAGGGCCGTCGCCGGGCGCTCGAGGTGCTCAAGCTCGTGGAGATGCCGAACGCGGAGCAGCGTCTCGACGCCTATGCCCACCAACTCTCCGGCGGGCTCCGTCAGCGGGTCATGATCGCCATGGGCCTCGTGTGCTCACCCCAGCTCCTGATCGCCGACGAGCCGACCACTGCGCTCGACGTGACCATCCAGGCGCAGATCCTGGACCTGCTCGACCGGCTCCGAGAAGAGCTCAACATGGCCGTCATCCTGATCACCCACGACATGGGTGTGATCGCGGAGCGGGCCGATCGAGTTCTCGTGATGTACGCCGGAAAGATTGTCGAGACCGCCGATACGGGTGAGCTCTTCAGCGCCATGCGGCACCCGTACGCGGAGGCCCTCCTGGCGTCGGTGGCCAAGCTCGATCAGGACCCGTCCGTACGGCTGGTCAGCATCCCGGGCCTGCCGCCAGACCTCGGGCAACCCATCGAGCACTGCCGCTTCGCCGCCCGTTGCCGTTACGCGCAGGCCGACTGCCTCGAGCGTGAGCCGGAGCTCGAACAGGCGGCCAACAGCCAGCGGGGCCATCTGGCTGCATGTTTTCACCAGGTCGATGTCGACCCCGAGACCATCGCCAAGCGCCCCGACGCGGTCGCCATGGCCGCCGACCTCACCGTCAAGGTGGATGAAGTCGCATTGGCCCGCCATCAGGTACGGACCGAGGCGCTCACCGATGCGCCGGTGCTCGTCCGCGTCGACCACGTGGTCAAGGAGTTCCCCGTGACGTCGGGTGCCCTCGTCCAGCGCAAGATCGGGACGGTCAAAGCGGTGACGGATGTCTCCATCTCCATCCGCCAGGGCGAGACCTTCGGGCTCGTCGGGGAGTCGGGGTGTGGCAAGACGACGATGGGCCGAATGGTGGTCGCGCTCGAGCATCCGACGTCGGGAACGGTCGAGTTCGAGGGCGAGGACATCACCGACCTCGGGAGCGGGGCGCTCCGCCGCCGCCGGCGCGACATGCAGATGATGTTCCAGGACCCGTACGCGTCCCTGGACCCGCGGATGCGCGTCGGGTCCATCCTGCGCGAACCCCTGAAGGTCCAGCGGATGGGGACCCATGAGGAACAGCGAGCCCGTGTGCTGCGGATGCTCGAAGAGGTGGGTCTTCCGACCCGCTCAGCCGATCTGTACCCGCACGAGTTCTCGGGCGGCCAGCGTCAGCGCATCGGGCTGGCTCGCGCACTGGCGCTCGAGCCGAAGCTGATCGTGGCCGACGAGCCGGTTTCTGCGCTGGATGTGTCGATCCAGGCGCAGATCTTGAACCTGCTCAAGGAGCTCCAAGAGCGCCACGGACTGACGTACCTCTTCATTTCGCACGACCTGGCTGTCGTGAAGTACATGGCAGACCGGATCGGCGTCATGTACCTCGGGAAATTGGTGGAGATGGGCCCGGCCCGCGATATCTACGAGCGCGCCGCCCACCCGTATACGAAGGCCCTTATCGACACGATTCCCGTCGCTGACCCCGGATCCCGCGCGAAGCGCAGCGGCCACATTCACGGCGAACTGCCGTCGTCCATCGACCCGCCGTCGGGCTGTCGTTTTCGTACCCGTTGCCCCTTCGCCCAGGAGCGGTGCGCCGAGGAGGAGCCTGCACTTCGCCTCTTCGGGGCGGGTCACGTTGCGGCCTGTCACTTCCCACTGCAGACCCCCACGGGCGACGCCGTCGATGACCTCGCGTCGACGGGCGCTGGAAGCGCCGGAAGTCCCGCCTGACGGTCAGCGTTGCTGGAGCCGCACCTCCAGCGCGTCCCGCAGTGCATCGCCGATGAAGTTGAAGGCCACCACCACGAGCACGATGCACAGGCCCGCCGGATAGATCTCCCACCAGTAGCCCTGGGTGGCGGTTTGCACCCCGTCGGACAGCATGGAGCCCCAATCGGTCTGAGGTGCCGGTACGCCCAACCCGATGAATCCGAGCGCGGCCAGCAGCAAAATCGCGTCCGCGACGTTGAACGTCGCGTTGACGATGATCGTGCCGATGCTGTTCGGGATGATGTGGCGGAGGATGACCCGGGTCCGGCTTCCGCCCATGACCTTCACGGCCTGCACGTACTCACGGATGCGGAGTGAGAGCGCCTGACCGCGGATCAAGCGTGCCGGGATCAGCCACGAGACGAAGGCGATGACGAAGATGAAGACGACGAGGGAGGGTCGGAACACGACGGCCAACACGATCGCCAGGAAGAGGACCGGGATGGCCAAGAACGCGTCGACGATCCGCATCATGATGGCGTCGATCCAGGTGCCGAAGAAGCCTGAAATGGCACCGTAGAGCGCGCCGAAGGTCGTGGCCACCGCCGCCGCCGCAAAGCCGACGAGCAGTGAGACCTGTCCGCCGTACATCAGCCGTCCGAGGATGTCGAACCCGCTCCCATCGGTACCGAGCGGGTGCCCCTGGCCCGGCGAAGCGTTGAAGGGCACGTTTGAGACCAGAGCAGCCGAGGCGTTCGTTTGGTTCGTGTGGTACAGGAGCGGACCCACGTAACAGAACAGGACGAAGAAGACGATCACGACTACGCCTGCTACGGCCAGCTTGTTCTCCACGAACACAGAGAAGATGCGGCGGGCCAATCCACCGTGCGAGATGACGTCCCCGCCGGAGGGAGACGCAATCGCATCGTCCGTAAGGTCCTCCGGAAGAGCCGCCGTATCGTTCGCGGAGGACGGCTCTACCACGATCTGCTCCGTCCCTTCGCCTTGCGTGGCCCGCCGCACGAGGTCGTCAGGATTTTGCATATCGGATCCTGGGGTCGACGACGGCGTAGAGGATATCCGCGAGCAGGTTTCCGACGATCGTCGCCACCGTGACGACGAAGGTCGCGCCCAACAGTGTCGGTATGTCGTCGCGTAAGGCCGAATTCACGACCAGGAGGCCCATGCCGGGGTAGTTGAAGACGGTCTCAGTGATGACCGCGCCGCTCACGATCGTGCCGATCGACAATCCGAGCAGGGTGATAATCGGGATGATGGCGTTGCGGAGCGCATGAACGTAGAGCACCCGGCGCGGGGCCGCCCCCTTAGCCCGTGCGGTGCGGACGAAGTCCTCGGTCATGGTCTCCATCATGGAGGAACGCATGTAGCGGCTGAAAGAAGCGATGCTGATCGCCGAGAGCGTCAGTACCGGGAGCACCATGGCGCGGGGATCCGAAATGATGCCGCCCACCGACTGACTTTGCGGCGCCTCCGACGGGAATACCTGGAGGTAGACCGCGAACCAGAGGATCAGCAGCGTTCCGAGTAGGAACGCCGGCATCGCGTAGAGGAGGAAGGCGAACCCGGTGAGGACGTAGTCGTCGGGCTTGTTGCGCCGCACGACCTGGTAGATGCCCATCGGGATGGCCACGACGAGCGCGAACACCGTGCCGAGGCCAACCAGGACAAGGGTCTTCGGTAGCGCGGTGCCGATGGCCGATGTGACGTTCTGGTTCAACACGTGGGAGAAGCCGAGGTTGAAATGCGCCAGGTTCCACAGATAGCGAAAGAACTGCTCCCAGAGTGGCAGGTTCAGGCCGTTCTCCCGATTGAACGCGGCAATCGCCACGGGTTGGGCCTTTGGCCCCAGCACGGCTCGAGCCTCCCCACCGGGAATCAGGTGGGTGAGGGTGAACATGACGGCCATGACCGCGACGATCACGATCAGGGCCTGCAGCAGCCGCCGGATGAGGAAGCCGGTCACGGACCGATGCTACGCACGGCGCGCGTGCGTACGAATCGATCCGCGACCGGCCGCCGTCGATCGCTTACTTCTTTACGTAGTACCAGTACTCGGGGAACAGATTGGCGAACGGATTCTGCGGAGCGACGCCGCGCAGGTTGTTTGCCACCTCGGTGAGCTGGTAGTCCGCGTTCGGCTCCCAAACGAATGGCAGCTGCTTGGCGATGTAGTTCTGGTAGGCGTCCAGGTTCGTGTTCGTGTCGGTGGTCGCAGAAATGAGCGAGTCCGCCTTCCCGTTGCTGTAGTTGCTGGAGTTGCTGCCCGCACCAGTGGAGAAGAGCGTCTCGCCCGAGGGGTAGTAGTCCGGGCTGTATTCCCAGCCACCGCCCCACCAGCCGGCCTCCACCGTGCACGGCGAGCCCGCCACGCACGGCGGGACGTAGTCCCCGATGACCGTCGTGAAGGCGTTGCCGGTAACCGACACGTGGATCCCGACGGAGTTCCATGCGGACTGCTCAGCGTTCATGACCTGCGTGTGCCACTCGATCCCAGTCGCGTACGCCATGGTGAAACTCAGCGGCGCGCCCTGGGAGATCCCGGCGCCGCACTCGTTCGGGGCCGTCCCGGGCTTCACGCAGGTGTCGGTGCCGCCCGGTACCACCTTCCATCCGTGCGAGGTAAGGAGGCTCTTCGCGTGCGAGGGACTGTACGGGTACGGGTTCGACTGCTCGAAGGAGTCGACCAGGTTGTTCGCCGGGAGCACCGGAACCGGCCCGTAGGTAGGGACGCCGTAGCCCTTCAGGTACTTCGTGATCATGGCCGGCTGGTCGACCATGCTCTGCAGCGCCTGGCGGACGTAGAGCTGGCTGAAGATCGCGCCGGCGTTCCCGTTGTCCCCGGTCGACTCGAACTTCAGCGTCGCGTAGTTGAAGCCGTAGAGGACCCACGGCGTCAGGTAGTAGCCCGAGAGCCGCGGACTGTTCGGTCCCGGCTGAACCGCACTCTTGGTGACTGCCGTTGCGTCCTCATTCGGCAGCCATCCGATGTCCAGGTTTCCACCGAGCAGCGAGTCGTACTCGGAGCTGTCCGAGGTGAACGGGAGCTCCTGAACCTTGACCGTCGCCTTCTGGGGTCCGCTGTAGGACGCGTTGGGCACGAGGGTCACCGCACCCGCGGTGGTGAACGCTCCGCCCTTCGAGGCTGCGATCGTGTACGGGCCGTCGACGATGGACCAGATCGGACTCGTGGCGTAACCGGCCAGGTTCTGGGCCTGGCTGGTCAGGAAGTTGTACACCTTGGTGCACGCCGCGTCGGTCGATGCCGCTCCGTACGCGCCCGTGGCGCAGTCGCCCGATCCGGCGGCCGCTCCGCTGGCCGTGATGTCCCACGCCTCAGGGAAGGGCGTGATCTGGGAGAACTCGTTGTAGGTCATCCACGTCGGGTCCAAGGATTTGTTGAAGGTGAACTCGATCGACGACGGACTGTTCACCACGACGCTCTTGACGTTGTCCGGGAAGTACCCTGGCGTGTAGTCGAACCAGTTGGCCTTCTGGGCGTGCATCATGTTCATGAAGAACAGCACGTCATTTGCGGTGACCGTCTCCCCGTCGGACCACTTGTACGTTTTGAGGCCGATGGTCGCGGTGGTGTCGCCGCTGCCATAGGTGGGCAGGCTGGCCAGCGAGAGCGTGGGATTCAGCGTGGTCTTCTGGCTGTTGGGGGATCCGAACATGTAGAGCGGGCGGTACAGCATGTACTGCAGCTGGCTGATGTTGTTGACGCTGGCCGTCGCGCCGCTCATGAACGGGAAGATGTAGTTCGGCGTCGAGCCTCCCGCAGGCTCAGCCCAGCGGACGGTGCCGCCGCTGACCTTCGTGCCGCCGGTCGGATAGCTGGCGCTGGCCAAACTCGAGGTCCCGACGAGCATCAAAGACACCACGGCCAGCGCGATTGCGCCCAGCATCCCGGTCCTGATGTGGCGCGCCGAGTTCCCGACGACCTTCCCCTTCAGTCTCATAGCACTCCCTGATCTCTGCCCGACTGCCCCGGTGACAGCCGGTACCCCCCTCCACCACACCCCCCGGGGTGGGCGGAAGATTGCGTAAACGTAACCCAACTGCCACATTCTGGATAGGGCAACGCCTGAGAATTTCTGCAGGAACGCCCCGAAGAGAGATCCGATTCGGTGTCAACGGGCGTCTTGCACACGAATTCAGCGCACAGGCGTTGTAACGCGCAGCGAACAGAACCTGAACACTAGCTGTGTGTCAACTGCGTGCTCTGTGACGGCAGCCAATTAGCATTCACCACGAGGCGATGGTCTATGTCCTTGCGGTAGCAGCAGCACTGTCCAACGCGCTGACCAGCGTGTTTCAGCGTATGGGCGTCGAGGACGCCCCTGAAGAGTCGACGATGCGCCTCAGCCTGTTGGCGCACGCCATCCGTCGGGGCGTTTGGATCCTGGGTTTCGGCTTCATGATCTGCGCCTTCCTCTTTCAAGCATTCGCGTTGCACATCGGCCGGCTCTCCGTCGTCCAGCCCATCCTCGTCATGGAGCTGCTGTTCTTGGTGGCGATCCTCGGGACGTACTTCCGCTTCTCAATTTCCATCCGGGAGTGGGTTGGAGTCGCCGCCATCGCCTTCGGGCTTTCCGGCTTCCTCCTCTTCGCGGCACCCGGCGGTGGCACCGAGGTGCCGACCAATCTGGGTTGGATCGTCGTGGGCGGCAGTTGCGCCTTCCTGATCGTCGTCACGGTCGTCGCGACGCGATGGGGCCCGCGCTGGTGGAAGGCGGCCATGTTCGGGAGCTCGGCCGCCATCGCCTACGCCTTCACGGCCGCCCTGATCAAGACGGTCAGCGACTTCGCAGCGAACGACTGGGTGACCCTCTTTGTCCACTGGCAGACGTACGGGGTCATTGGCTTCGGGCTGGCGGGCCTCTTCCTCACTCAGAACGCCTTCCACGCCGGCCCGCTGGCGGCGTCCCAGTCGACCCTGGTCCTGGTCGACCCGCTGGTCAGCATCAGCATCGGCATCGCGCTCTTCGGCGACAGCCTCCGCACGTCGGGTCCCTACGGGCCGCTCGAGGCGCTGTCGCTCCTCGTCATGTTCATGGGCGCCGTGTTCCTCTCGAACTCGCCGCTCATCACCGGCATGAAGAGCGAGGGGAAGGGCGTCGAGTACGACGAGATGCTCTCCCGCCGGCTCAAGCACCCGCACCAGACCCAGAGCCACGCCGGCCCACAGCCGCTTACGTAGAGCTGACTGCCCCTACCTGTTCGTCCCCGCCCGTTCGATCACCAGACGCGTCATGGCGGCGAAGTGGTCCGGGTGCGAAAGGTGCGCGCCGTGCTGCGCCCCCTCGATCTCATAGACGACCCCACCGGGAACATTGGCCCCCAGCCACGAAACAGTGCGGCGGTGATGCGGCTGCGACGTCTGGCCCCCCATCCCGAACACCGACGGCATCCCCAGTGACAGCACGTCGAACGGCGCGCCCTCACTGTGCAGGCTCCGGAAGTCCGCCACCAGCGCGGGCCCGTCCGCCCGTCGTGAGGCCCGGCCCTCGTCCGTCAGGCGCGCCCACGCCGACGGGCTGATCATTCGGGAGAAGAAGCGTTCGGCCTCGTCTCCCGGGTCGTCCGCCCCCGTGGCCGACGCCCACGGCCGCGGCCCGGCCGCCCCGTCCCGCCGGAACCCCAACCACGGCATCGGCGGCTCGAACGCCCCGATCGCGTCGAACAAAGACGGCTCGGCCAACGCCGCCCCGATCACGACGTCGCCCCCCAGGCTGTGCCCGACGCACACGACAGGCCCGGTCGACCCCCCCGTCCCGCCGACCCGCCGCGCCTGGTCCATCACGGCCAACAGGTCCTCGATATGCCCTCCCAACCCCACCACGCCCCCACCCCTCGACTCCTGGTAGCCGCGCCGGTCGTAGGCAACGGCCGTCACGTCGGGGAGCCGCCGCATCACCCGGCGGAAGCTCTCGCCCCGGTCGAGCGAGCCGTGCACGAAGACGACCGTGGGCGCCCCGTCATCGGCCGCCGGCCGCGCCGTGACATGGAGTGCGGCCGGGTAGCTCATGAGCAGGCCAGACGCTACCAACCCGCCTCGCAGGCCCTATCCGCGCCGGTAGAGTCGAATCGTGACGCAATTCGGTGGCTCAGGAGGCTCGTTCGGGCCGAATGCATGGCTGGTCGACGACATGTACGACCGCTTCCTGGCCGATCCGGATTCGGTTTCCGAGAGCTGGCGCGAGTTTTTCGCCGACTACAAGCCCGGTTCCGTCCCCGCCCCGACCGCTCAGCCCGTCCAGTCCGCCGCGTCTGGTGCGGCCGCCCCGGCGGCCGCCGCCCCGGCTCAGACTTCCACCGTCCCGGCGGTGACCGAGGAGGCCACGCCGCTGCGCGGCGCGGCCTCCCGCATCGTCGCCAACATGGAGGCGAGCCTCGCCGTCCCGACCGCGACCAGCGTCCGCACGGTGCCAGCCCGCCTGCTCGAGGTGAACCGGCTCATCCTCAACAACCAGCTCGCCCGCACGACCGGGGCCAAAGTCAGCTTCACCCACATCATCGGCTACGCCGTGGTGCGCGCCCTGCACGACGTGCCCGCACTCAACTCGGCGTTCGTGCCCGATGTCGGTGGGGCGGGCAAGCCCGGTGTCGTCCACCACAAGCACGTCGGTCTCGGGCTGGCCGTCGATCAGGAGAAGAGTGACGGGACGCGCACACTGCTCGTCCCGTGCATCAAGGAGGCTGACACTCTCGACTTCCGCTCGTTCGTCCTCGCCTACGAGGAACTGATCCGCAAGATCCACACCGGCAAGATCGCACCCGACGACTTCGCCGGCACGACCGTGTCGCTGACCAACCCCGGCACACTCGGCACCGTGCAGTCGGTGCCGCGTCTCATGCCGGGCCAGGGCGCCATCATCGGCGTGGGCGCGCTCGGGTATCCGCCCGGCTTCGAAGCGGCCGACCCCCACGTCGTCGCGCAACTCGGACTCGGCAAGATCGTCACGCTCACCTCGACGTACGACCACCGGATCATCCAGGGCGCGGAGTCGGGCCTGTTCCTCGGCCGCGTCGCGGCGCTCCTCACGGGGGCGGACGGCTTCTACGAGGAAGTCTTCGAGTCGATGGCCGTGCCCTACGAGCCCGTCCACTGGCAGGTCGACTCGAACGCCGGCATGGGCGAGGGCGGCCAGCAGCACCTGGTCAAGCAGGTGCACGTGCAGACGCTGATCAACATGTACCGGGTGCGTGGGCACCTCATCGCCCACCTCGACCCGCTCGACGCCGAGCCCCCGCACATTCACCCCGAACTGGACCCGCTGACCTACGGGCTCACCATCTGGGACCTGCCGCGCGAGTTCGTTGCCGACGGCCTGGCCGGTCGCGACGTCGCCACCCTCGACGAAATCCTGCACGTCCTGCGCGACGCCTACTGCCGCACGCTTGGCATCGAGTACATGCACATCCAGGATCCCGAGCAGAAGCGCTGGATCCAGCAGCACGTCGAGGGCCAGAGGACCACGCTCAACCTCGAAGAGCAGCGCCACATCCTCGACCGCCTCAACGCCGCCGAGGTGTTCGAGCGCTTCCTCCACACTCGCTACGTCGGGCAGAAGCGCTTCGGCCTCGAGGGCGCGGAGTCGACCATTGTCCTGCTCGATGCGTTGCTCGACTCGGCCGCCGGTGCTGGCGTGGCCGAGGTCGTCATGGGTATGGCCCACCGCGGCCGCCTCAACGTCCTGGCCAACATCGTCGGCAAGTCGTACCACGACATCTTCGAGGAGTTCGAGGGCAACCTCGACCCCGAGTCGGTCCAGGGTTCGGGTGACGTGAAGTACCACAAGGGCGCCCATGGCGTCTTCAACGGCAGCGCCGGCGAGGAGCTGCCGATCACGCTCGCCTCGAACCCGTCCCATCTCGAGGCCGTCGACCCCGTCGTCGAGGGCATGACGCGAGCGAAGCAGGACCGGCTCTCACCGCCGACCGACGGCACCCCGGCGGCTGCCGCCGAAGGCGTCGACGGATTCCCCTGTATGTCCGTCCTCGTGCACGGCGATGCCGCCTTGGCCGGGCAGGGCGTGGTGGCCGAGACGCTCAACCTCTCCGGCCTCTCGGGCTACCGGACCGGTGGCACCGTGCACGTCGTCATCAACAACCAGCTCGGGTTCACCACCGCTCCCGCCTCCGCCCGCACGTCGGTGTACCCGACCGATGTGGCCAAGATGGTCCAAGCGCCCATCTTCCACGTCAACGGCGACGACCCCGAGGCAGCCACCCGCGCCGCCCGGCTCGCTTTTGCCTTCCGCCAGACCTTCCACAAGGACGTCGTTATCGACCTCGTCTGCTACCGCAAGCACGGGCACAACGAGGGCGACGACCCCAGCTACACCCAGCCCCTCATGTACCAGCGCATCGACGCCAAGCGCTCCGTGCGCAAGCTGTACACCGAGACGTTGGTTCGGCGAGGCGACATCACGCTCGAAGAGGCCGAGTCGGCGCTCGACGACTTCAACGGCAAGTTGCAAGCCGTGCTCGACGAGGTGCGCGGCGAGCCCTCCCTCGCGCCCACCGAGCTGCACCCCGCGCCGGTCCTGCCGGTGGACACCCCCTCGATCGAGACAGGCGTCGCGCCCGACGTGCTGCGTGCCCTGTCCTCGGTGGTGCGGTCGGTCCCCGACGGCTTCACGGTCCACCCGAAGCTGGCACGCCAATTCGCCCAGCGCGACGAGCTGGTGGCCAGTGGCGAGGTCGACTGGGCGCTGGGCGAATCGCTCGCCATCGGCTCGCTGATGTTCGAGGGGGTGAACGTGCGGCTCACCGGTCAGGACACCCGGCGCGGCACGTTCAGCCAACGGCACGACGTGCTGGTCGACTACTCCAACGGCGAGGAATACGTCCCCCTGGCCCATATCCGCGACGGCCTACGCCGCAGCGGTGCCACCTCGCTCGAGCCATCGGGGACCATGGGCAACTTCACGGTGCGCGACTCGTTGCTCTCCGAGTACGCGGCCGTTGGGTTCGAGTACGGCTACTCGGTGGAGGCACCGGAGGCCCTGGTGGCCTGGGAAGCCCAGTTCGGCGACTTCGTCAACGGGGCGCAGATCATCATCGACAACTTCCTGGTGGCAGCCGAGAACAAATGGGGCCAGTTCGCCGGCCTCGTTCTCCTGTTACCCCACGGTTACGAAGGGCAGGGTCCGGAGCACTCGTCAGCCCGCTTCGAACGCTTCCTTTCTCTGTCCGCGCGCGGCAACATGCGGGTCGCCATCCCGTCGACCGCCGCCCAGTACTTCCACCTCCTGCGCTCGCAGGCCCTGACGACGCCGAAGCGGCCGCTCATCGTCGTGACGCCCAAGTCCATGCTCCGGGCCCACGCGTCGCGCTCGACCTTCGCCGAGCTCGAGTCGGGATCGTTCCAGCACGTGATCGACGACGGCAGCGTGGAGGACCCATCTGGCATTCGCCGCATCGTGCTGAGCAGCGGGAAGATCGCCCATGAGGCGGAGCAGCACCGAGCCGAGCTCGACCCCACCGCCGCCGCCCAGGTTGCGCTGGTGCGGGTCGAGCAGCTCTACCCGTGGCCCGTCCAACTCCTCACCGCCGTCTTCGAGCGCTACCAAGAGGCGACCGAGGTCGTGTGGTTGCAGGAGGAGCCCGAGAACATGGGAGCCTGGTCCTTCGTGCACGCCCGCCTCCACGCCTGTCTGCCGGACCGGCTCAAGCTCCGCCACGTGAGCCGCACCGAGTCGGCCAGCCCCGCCATCGGAAGCGCAGCCCTGCACCAGTTGGAGCAGGCAGATCTGTTGCGGCGTGCCATTGGCTGAGAGACACCATGTCGTCGTGGACGGGTCGAACCTGGCCACCGAAGGCAGAAGCTCCCCGAGTCTCAAGCAGCTCGATGAGGCCGTCCGCGCCTACGCGTCCGAGGACCCGAACGCGGACATCATCGTGGTCGTCGACGCCACCTTCGAGCACCGCGTGTCCGAAGCGGAGCGCGACGAGGTCCGCAACGCGATGCTCAACGGTGAGGTCATTTCCCCACCGGCCGGCGCCATTGGCCGGGGTGACGCGTTCGTGCTGCGCATCGCGGAGCGGACCGGCGCCACGGTCCTCTCCAACGACTCCTTTCAGGAATTCCACGGCGAGCACCCCTGGCTGTTTGACGACGGCCGCCTGGTCGGCGGCAAACCCGTACCGGGCGTCGGATGGATCTTCACGCCACGCTTGCCGATCCGCGGCCCCAAGAGCCGAGCAGCGACGGCCGAAGCCAAGGCCAAGAACGGGGACCACGCCTCCGCGCCGGCCAAGGCCGCCGAGCTCGCCCGAGCGGCGAAGAAGGCGGCGAAGCGGGCGTCCAAGTCCAAGAAGGTGTCAAAGAAGGCGGCGCCAGGCGTCGACACCTCCTGGCCCATCACTCCGACCACTCCACCCCCGGCAAGGGGCAAGGTGGATCCCGTCGTCTCGAGCGCGATCGAGGAGGCTGTGGAGGAGGCCTTGCATCCGCCAGCGCCCGAGAAGCCGCGCGGATCGGCCAAGAAGCAGGCCGCGGCCAAAAAGGCTTCGCCCCAGAAGAGCGCGAAGGCGAAGAAGGACGCGTCGGGTGGCAAGGCCCGCGACGGCAAGGGCTCGCGCGCCAAGGGAGAGGCGCCACCGGGTCAGCACGACGGCCGAGCCAAGAATCGAAACAAGCGGTCCGCCCCGCCGCCGGCGGTCAACGAGCCGCTGGCCTTCATCAACTTCGTTGCCGCCTTCCCCGTGGGCAGCACGGTCGACGGTGAGGTGGTCTCCTTCACCTCGCACGGCGCGATGGTTGACGTGTCGATGCCGGCGGGCGGGGTCTTGCATTGTTACATCCCGCTGAGCGCGATGGGATCGCCGCCCCCGACCAAGGCGCGTCAGGTGCTCAAGAAGGGCGAGGTGCGCCCGTTCGTCCTGGCCGGACTCGATCCACCTCGGCGCGTGGCCGAGCTCGCCCTGTCCGCATCGGAACAACCGAAGAGGGGACGCGCCGGAGTGACGACGGAGGCAACGCCGCCGGGCCCCGCCAAGAAGTCAGCCAAGAAGGCGAAGGCGGCCCCGGCGCGAGGCCAGGCTCCAGCCAAGAAGACAGGTGCCCCGGCCAAGAAGGCCGCCAAGAAGCAGCCGAAGAAGACAGCCCCGGCGAAGAAGGCGCCGGCGCGCCCGGCGCCGGCCAAGAAGGCGCCCAAGACGAAGAAGGCAGGCAAGGTCGCGGCCGCCAAGGTGCCGAGCAAGAACGTGTCGAAGAGCCCTGGGAAGCAGGCCGTCAAAGCCAAGAAGGCACCCGCCAAGAAACGAGCGTGATGTCGCCGCCGCTGGGTACCCTCACCCGATGACCATGCCGCGCCCGGAGGATGTCCTCCCGCACCGGCCGCCGTTCCTCTTCGTGTCCGAGGTGACCGCGGTCAATCCTGGGGTGTCGGCGCACGGTTACTGGGACCTCACGGGAGAGGAACCCTTCTTCGCAGGCCATTTTCCCGGACGACCAACGCTGCCCGGCGTGCTGATGGTCGAGTCGCTCGCGCAGCTCGGCGGCATCGTGGTCCTCCTCGACGAGCGCTACACGGGGAAATTGCCGCTCTTCGGCGGTATCGAACGGGCACGCTTTCGCCGCCAGGTGGTGCCCGGCGACAAGCTCGAACTCGAGGTCTCCATGGATCGGCTGTCCGCCCGCGCCGGCAAGGGCCACGGCAAGGCGACCGTCGGCGGGCACACCGCGTGCGAGGTCGATCTCCTCTTTGTCATCGTGGACGGCGACGGAGGTGCCGACTGATGCGACTCGCTACCTGGAACGTGAACTCGCTTTCCGCGCGGCTGCCGAGGGTCACCGAATGGGTGGAGGCGAACCAACCGGACGTGCTCTGCATGCAGGAAACCAAACTTGCTGACGACAAGTTCCCCGAAAAGGAGTTCGCCGAGCTGGGGTATGAGGCGGTGCACAACGGTGACGGTCGCTGGAACGGCGTGGCGATCGCAAGCAAGGTCGGGCTCGACGAGGTGACCCGCGGGTTCGGC
>DASXEK010000076.1:0-42326 GCA_036490155.1 Acidimicrobiales bacterium
GAGAAGGTGTCGGTCCCTGTCCCGCTGCCCCCGTTGAAGGTGTTGTCGTTGCCGGTGCCGCTGAAGGTGTCGTTGCCCGAGCCGGCCGTCATGGTGTTCGAGCCGCCCGCGGCGGTGAAACTGATGGTGCCGGAGCCGGCCGTCATGGTGTTCGAGCCCGCGCTCGAACCCGTCAGGTTGGCAAATCCGCAGAGCGTGTACGACAGGGTGGGCGAAGTGTCGGTGACCAGGAGTTCGTTGCCGCAGGACGTCCCCGGCACGACGGTGACACCGCTCGACACGGTGGCAAATGAGGCCGAGTTCGGCGTGCCCAAGCCGGTTGGCGCCTTGAGAATGCCGACCCCGGAGAGGGAGACCGTCCCACTTCCGCCGTACCCACCGGCCAAGGTTCCCGACGTGGCCCCGAGCGTCGCGTTGACAGGATTGGGCGCCCCCGAC
This sequence comes from Acidimicrobiales bacterium, assembly GCA_036490155.1. GTDB lineage: Bacteria > Actinomycetota > Acidimicrobiia > Acidimicrobiales > RAAP-2 > Bog-473. The sequence goes on from DASXEK010000076.1 coordinate 439, forward strand.
TCGTCCACCGTCGTGCCCGAGCTGCCGGTCAGGGTGTCGGTGACGGCGGCCCCGGGGTCACCCGGAATCAGCACGGCGGCCTGGCCGTTGTCGGTCAGGGTGACGGGTACCGCCACGGCGCCGCCGGTGCCATCGAGCGCGCTGCCTTGCGCGCTCAGGGTGTAGAGCGCCGTCGAGCCCGACGGCGTGCTCACGGTGTACGAGGCGACCGGCCCCGCCGTGAGGTCGGGTGCCGAGCAGGCACCGGCCTCCAGGTCCGCACCGGCTGTACCCAGCGTGACCCCGGTCGTCGACGGGCCACCCGCGGACAGGGGAACGGGAGCGACGTTGTCGATGGTAAGGCTGGCCGCGGGCAGCGTCCCGCTGATCGCGATGGCGCAGGGCGCGTACGAGGGCGTCGTGGTCCCGGGTGCGACGTCACCGTCGGGCCCGAAGGGTCCGTTGGCCAGGTTCACGGTCAACGAATTCGTCGAAGCGGGCGAGCTCACCACGATGGACGTGACCTCCGTCACGTATTCGGGCGCGCCGGTATCGTCGAGGCAGGCGGTCGGCGTGCCGGTGCCGATGGCAATGGCGATGGCGCGATCGGTGCCGTTTGCGTTCGCGATGGGAACTGTGGTGAGGGTCACCGCGTCGACCCCGTTGAGCACCACGTCCACGACGCTGGTGTTCGGGCCCTCACCGCAACCTGAGACGGAGCTTGCGCCGGCCGGGGTCGCAGCCAACACGCCCCGGAGCAGTAGCCCGCCACCGAGGAGGACGAGGACCGCCGCGGCCGCGGCCAGCAGCGCGAGGGCCGCCGCACGGCGGAGCACTCCGGGGGCGGGCGTCATCCTTCGGCCATCCCCACCACCGGTTTGTTGAGCGGGAGCCCGCCGGTCGAGCCGTAGAACGGGGCCCCGCCGTAGTTGAAGATGCCGCCGTCGGAGGCGACCAGCCAGTAGCCGCCGCTGGAGTGGTCCAGGGCCATTCCCACGACCGGCTTGTTCAGCGTGACCCCACCGGTCGAGCCGTCGAAGGGCGCGTCGCCGTAGTTGAAGATGCCGCCGTCGGAGGCCACGAGCCAATAGCCCTTGCCGTCGGTCGTGGCCGCCATGCCGACGACCGGCTTGTTGAGCGTGATCCCACCGGTCGAGCCGTAGAACTGCGCGTCGCCGTAGCTGAAGATGCCGCCATCGGAGGCCACCAGCCAGTACCCGTTGCCGTCCGGCGTGGCCGCCATGCCAACGATCGGCTTGTTCAGCGTCATGCCCCCGGTCGAACCGAAGAATTGCGCGTCGCCGTAGCTGAAGATGCCTCCGTCGGAAGCGACGAGCCAATACCCCTTGCCGCTGGGGGTCGGCGCCATGCCCACGATCGGTTTGTTCAGGTGCATCCCGCCGGTGGACCCGTCGAAGGGCGCGTCGCCGTAGTTGAAGATGCCGCCGTCGGAAGCGACCAGCCAGTAGCCGCCCGCGTCCGGCGTGGCGGCCATGCCGACGATCGGCTGGTTCAGCGTCATGCCCCCGGTCGAGCCGAAGAACGGCGCTTGGCCGTAGCTGAAGATGCCACCGTCGGAGGCCACGAGCCAGTAGCCGGCTGGAAGCGGGCACACCACGGTGGTGGCCTCGGTCGTCTCGCTCCCGATCGTGGCTCCGGAGCTGACGTTCGAGATCGTGATCGACACCGGCAAGCTCCCGCCCGGGCTACAGGCGTTCGTGATCGCCACCACCGCCGACACCGAGGTTGAACCGGCGGGGATCGTGACGGTCGCGCAGGATCCCGAGCCGTTCACCACCCCGGCGCTCGAGCACACCTGGACCTGAGTCGGTTCGTTCGAGGGCTGGTTGAGCTGTACCGTCACGGTGATCGACGCACCACCAGACGAGTTCGCGGTCACGGTGGACGTCGTCGTGGCCAACGTGACGGCAACGCCCAAGAGGCGCATCACCCCGATGGAGGTGGCCGATCCCTGTGTGGCGAAGGCGCCCGCCAGGAGGACGTCGCTGTTGGACAATGTTGCCTCGGCGTACACCGTCGTGCTCTGCCCGGGGATCGCCTGTTGCAACGCGATGCCGTTGGACCCGAACGAGGTGTCGAAGCCCCCGTTCCCGGCGTTCAGCTCGGCGGCCAACCCGGTCGTGGCAGCGCCGGTCCCCGCGGAGCCACCGACCAGGAGCACGTTGTTCCCCGATTCGAAGCTCACCCCCACCGCCGTAGTCGCTCCCGGGGATGGGTTGGCGAGTACGACGCCGCCGCTGCCGAAACCGCTGTCCAGCGACCCCCCAGGCGCCAGCTGCACCACGGCCAGCTCGGATCCACTCGCCAAGGCCGCCGTACCCGCCAGCACTACCGCCCCGCTGGGCAGCAGCGTCTCGCCGTTCGCTGCGATTCCTGTCGTGCCCGTCGGTGGCGCGACCACGCACAGCCCGCTCGCCGAGGCGGGGCAGCCGAACGAGGCGTCGCGCCCGCCACCCGACGTGAAGGCGATCACCATCTCTTGGGTCTGGTCCGCTGCGTTGAGATCGAAGCCGGCGGCGACGATGTCCCCCGCACCCGTGGCCCCCACGGGCTCGATCGCGACCGTCGAGAACTGCGCGTTGCCCGATCCTTCGGAGGCAACCAGCACGCCAGAGCCTCCAAAGCCAGCGTCGAGCGCGCCCGCCGGGGTGAGCCGAGCCACGACGGGCTCGGTCACCGCGAGCGGTGTGACGTACCCCGCGGTCACGATGTTTCCCGCGTCGTCGAGGGCGACGGAGGTCAGGTCGCCGGTACCGGTCGCGCAGTCCACCGCAATGGTGCCCGGCAGCGAACCCGCCGGGTCAAAGGTCGTGTCGAGGGTGCCGCCGGGGGTGTACTCACTCACGACGAGCGCCGTGCCGCTGCAGCCCGAGTAGGAGTTCGTGCGGCCCACCACCACCACGTCGCCGGCGTGGGGCAGCCCGGCCGGCACCACAGCGACGCCATCGGCCTGGCCCGATGTGAAGGCCTCCACGACTCCGCTCCCGCCGAACGCGGTATCCAACGAACCGCTGGCCGTGAACCGCGCCGCTTGGAACCCGGTGTTGCCTCCGGGTGTGGCGGCGAGCACGATGTCGCCGGCGTCACTGACACCGGCGGGGACGACCGCCATCGCGTCGGCCTGTGCGCCCAGCGCGGACGTGGCGACGCCGTTCGTCCCGAAGCTGGTATCGAGTGTGCCCACGCCCTGCGCGCCTGCGGGCTCGCCGGCACCCAAGGCGAGGCAGGCGGACGCCACGATTCCAAAGGCCGCTCCCAGGCGCCAGCGCTTCCTCATCTGCAGTCCCCTGTGCCTCTGCGTACGACCAAAGACGGCGTTGTCCGGAGCCCAAGCAATCGTCGTCGAGCACTATGGTGCGCGCCGACCGAGTGCAAAGCCTGTTCCGGCCCGCCACGGCTCAGCGGTCTACCACGCCTCTTGCGGGCGAAATAGGAAAGCCGCGCGCGAATTCCCCTTCGGGCAGCGCATTGATCCGACGGGGCAACTCCCGCGTCAGCCGTTCAGTACCGCCGACCACTCGCCGAACTCGGACGCGAGAACCAGCCGTCCAAGCTTGCGGTACTCACGCTCCACGGCACGCATCAGAAGATGGGTGTCGATCTCCCGTCTGGTCTGGGCCGCGAAGTAGGCGGCTGTGAGCGCAATGGAACGGATGTTGCCCCCCGAGAGCTCGAAGGACGACGCGAAGACCGCGACGTCGACATCGGTCCCACGCGGAACGCCATCCCCGAGACACCTCTCCCAGAGTGCAAGTCGCTCGGCAGCATCGGGCATGGGGAACTCCACGATGGCGTCGAGACGCCGGGCGAACGCCTCGTCGAGGTTGTTGCGAAGGTTGGTGGCCAAGATGGCGAGCCCATCGAACCGTTCCATGCGCTGCAGCAGGTACGCGACCTCGATATTGGCGTGGCGATCGTGCGCATCGCTCACCTCTGAACGTTTGCCGAAGAGGGCGTCGGCCTCGTCGAAGAGGATGACCCCGTTGACGCCTTCGGCCTCGCTGAAGATCTGCTCGAGGTGCTTTTCGGTTTCGCCGATGTATTTGTCGACGACGCTGGACAGGTCGACTGCGTAGAGGTCGAGCCCGAGCGAGCCAGCCACGACCTCAGCCGCCATCGTCTTGCCGGTGCCCGGGTCACCGGCGAAGAGTGCAGTGACCCCGCGCCCCCGGCCGCCGCCGGGCCGCATGCCCCATTCGCCGAGTACGAGGTCACGATTCAGTGCCCGAGAGGCGAGTTCCTCCAGCTGGGCGCGGACGACAGCACGGAGGACCAGGTCATCCCAACCGACCGACGGCGTCACCCGCCGGGCGTGCCGCTCGAGCCCCGACGCGTTCTGGGAGCGCGCCCCGGCCAGGTAGTCGGCGCTGGACGGCGTCCGCCCGCCCAACACGGCCGCCAACTCCGCTGCCTCGACGGACCGGCGCACTGCGTCGGGCGTCAATTGGAAGTGGACCGCCTCTCCCACCTCGCCCGCACCCGACACGGTGGCCCACAGGGCTGCCCGTGCCTCGCGGCCAAGGGCGGGAGCCGACGCCAATGCGGGCACCCGCGGGCTCCAAGTGGGGTCCCACGTCTTCCGCCCGATCAAGATGACGGGGCACGGCGCGGCCACCAACGCCCGCAGGGCCACGGGCGACGACTCGGCGAGCGCTTCGACCGGGCCGGCCACCACGCCGGCGGCGGCGAGCAGGGCTTCCCGGGTCGCTGCGTGCACGACGGCCTCCGGGTCGGCCCGTTCCGCCACGAGCACCAGGTCGAGCATGAGCGCGCTCCGATCGCGCCGGCGCAACGCATCCTCGGCCATCGACCGGGCCGCCGATCCACCCTCTTCGAGCAGGTAGACCAGGGCGGGACCATCGAGGAGCCGCGCCAGGACGGCGCCGTCCCCTCCGCCCGCCCCCGACTCGTTGACGACCCCCAAGAGCATTGCGTCGAGGGTGTCGTCGCCCAGCAGCCACGCCGTGACGCGGTCGGGCGCACGGACGATGCGAGTGAGGAACGGATCACTGCGGCCCTCCACCTCGACGAGGTGCCGATCGACTAGCGGCGCCCCCGCGGCGAGGCGCGACCGTGCCGAGGCATCCGCACCCGCCGCCCCGGCCAGCTCGAGCGCCAATCCCACGCTGGCACGGCGACGACTGACGTCGTCGTTGAGGTAGCCGTACATCCGCTCGAAGCGAGCGTCGATGTCCGGTGCGATCGTGGTGAGCAGGAGCTCCACGTCGAATGGGGCGAGACCGAACGACGCGGCCAGGTCCCGCAGGCGGATCCGCACCCCGTCTCGCTCCGCGTGATCCGCTTGCGCCTCCACCTCGCCTAGCGCGTGCAGGTCGTCGGCGCTCGTGGCGACCACCCGTTCGTCGGCCGAGGACCGCAGCACCCAGTCGAGGTGCTCGTCGGTCAGATAGAGACCACGCAGCGGGTCATCGGGCGACGGGTCGAGGGCGCGCCGCCGTTCCACCGCCCGGCGCACGCGTTGCTCGGTGAGGCGCAAACGGCCGAGAAGATGTCGCAACGAGAGATCGGCGTCGTTCGCCACCGCGATCAGTGTGCCGCACTTGCGCTGCCCGAACGGGCAGGCGCGTCCTCAGTAGCGCCCGGTTCGCTCCCGCGCTTCGTCGTAGACCGCCTGCAACTGCGGCACGAGGGCCTCCGTCGCGGCGCGCACGGCGGAGCGCGCCACGCGTCCACCCCCGGTACGAGGCGGCGGGGGAATGGCGGGGCCGATCACCACCTGGATCGTGCGTGGCTTGGGGATCGACGACCCCTTGGGCATGGCCAGGTCGGAACCGCCGATGCCGATGGGCACGATGGGCGCGCCGGTGCGCGTCGACAGGAAGGCGGCGCCCTCCATCAGGTTCTCGATCACCGGGCCCTCGCGGCGGGTGCCCTCGGGGAAGAGGACCAGCACGCTGCCCTTGCGCAGGACCTCCTCGGCCCGCTGCAGCGCCTCGCGGTCGGCCGACTCGCGGTGCACGGGGAACGCGCCGACCGAGAGCAGCAGCTTGCCGAGCCACTTGTTCTTCCACATCTCGTCCTTGGTCATGAAGAAGAGCTTGCGGTGCGTGCAAAAGGCGGCGAACGCGAAGTCGGCGAAGGAACGATGCACCGGGGCCAGGATCACCGGGCCCGTCTCGGGCACGTGCTCCCTGCCGGTGACCTGGGGGCGGAACCACGTCCACAACGCCGTCACGAAGATGTCGCGCTCGACGCGGTAGAGCGGCGAGAAGCGCGGGTCGACCTCGAAGGCCTGGTGCCGGCCGGGCGCGGCGCTGGCCTCGGGTTCCTGCCCGGCGTCGGGCGCCGGCCCGCTCGCGCTCACAGCCACGACAACACCTCCTCGACCACATCCTGCACCGTCCGGCCCGTCGTATCGAGGTGGTGCGCATCGTCGGCCTGCCGCAACGGGGATGCGTCCCGGGTGGAGTCGATCCGGTCCCGCCGCGCGACGCCCTCGGGCGCCTCGTCGTGGCGGCGCCGGGCACGCTCCTCGGGTGACGCCGTCAGGTAGACCTTCACCTCGGCGTCGGGGAACACGACCGAGCCGATGTCGCGGCCCTCGACCACCCCGCCGCCGTGGGCGGCCGCCCAGGCCCGCTGCCGCCGCACCAGCTGGGTGCGCACCTCGGGGTTGGCCGCCACGACCGACACCGCGGCGCCGACCTCGGGCGAGCGGATCCGGCTGGTCACGTCCAGGCCGTCGATCCGCACGCGCGGGCCGACCTCGATGTCGGCGGCGGCGGCCAGCGCCGCCACGGCCGCCGCGTCGTCGGGGGCGATGCCGCGCTCGAGCGCGAGGGCCGCCACGGCGCGGTACATGGCGCCCGTATCGAGCCGTTCGAGGCCGAGCTGGCGGGCGACCGCGCTGGACACGGTGGACTTGCCGGCGCCCGCCGGGCCGTCGATGGCGACGAGCAGCGGGCGTGGTGCGGCGTCCGCTGGCGCGGCCGCGGAGGTGAGGCGCGCGAGGTCGTCGGCGAAGCCGGGGTAACTGGTTGCCACAGCCGCGAACCCTCGGATCAGGCTGCGCTCGCCGGGTGCGGCGGCCAGCGCGGCCACGGCGGCCGCCATTGCCATGCGGTGGTCCCCATGGCTGTCGAAGCGGGCGCCGCGCAGCGGGCCGCCGACGCCGGTGATGGCGAGCGTGTCGCCCTCGACCCGGGCGGTCGCCCCGAACGCCTCGACCATGTCGGCCACGGCGGCCAGGCGGTCCACCTCCTTGACCCGGAGCTCGCCGACGTCGAAGAACACGGTGGTGCCCTCCGCCACGGCGGCGGCGACGGCGAGGACGGGGATCTCGTCGAGGGAGGGGATCTCGGCCGCCGCCACGTCGGTCGCGGTGAGCGGCCGGGCGGCCGCCTTGACGCGGATGGTGGCGGTGCCGCCGCCAATGGGGTCATTGTCGGGTGCGGGCAACACCGTGACGTCGACCCCCATGCGCTCGAGGACGTTCACGAAGCCAAGACGCGCCGGGCCGTGGTAGACGTCGACGACATCGACCTCGCTGCCGGGGACGGCGGCGGCGGCCACCGCGAAGAAAGCGGCGGCGGAGGGGTCACCGGGCACCGTGCGCTCGAGGGGCTTGAGGGTGGAGGGGCGAACGGTGACGACGCGGCCCTCGCCCCAGGGCTCGACGGTGATGTCGGCGCCCGCCTCGGCGAGCATCTCCTCGGTGTGGGTGCGGGTCGTCACCGCCTCGCGGACCACCGTGGTCCCCTCGGCCGCCAAGCCGGCGAGGAGGATGGCCGACTTCACCTGTGCGCTGGCCACCTTCGACGTCCAGTCGATGCCGTGCAGCGCGCCGCCCACGACGCGCAGCGGCGGCAGGCAGCGCCCGCCCTGCCCTTCGACGAGTGCACCCATCAGGCCGAGCGGCTCGGCCACCCGGTCCATAGGCCGCACCGAGAGCGACTCGTCGCCGACGAGCTCGGTCTCCCACTCGAAGCCAGCGACGAGCCCGCACAGCAGCCGCATGGACGTGCCCGAATTGCCGCAGTCGAGCGGATGCGCCGGCTGGTGCAGGCCGCTGCGCCCGCCGTGCAGCACGATGGTGCCGTCGCCGGAGCGCTCGACCCGCACGCCCATGGCGGCGACCGCGGCCAGCGACGCCGCGACGTCGGCGCCGTCGGAGAGCCCGTGCACGATCGAGGTGCCCTCGGCCAGCGCGGCCAGGAGCACGGAGCGGTGCGAGATCGATTTCTCACCCGGCGTGCGGACGTCGCCGCGGCAGGGCACACCGCCGTCGACAACCAGGACACGCGGTGCGGTCACGACAGGTGCTCCACCGGGCAGCGGTAGCCCTTGGCCTCGACCGCGGCGGCCAGGGCTTCGGCCTCGGTGCCGTCCACGACCAGAATGAGGACGCCGCGCGGGCCCTCCGCCGAGTGGGCGATCTCGATGTCGTAGATGCCGATGTCCGCTTTCGCCGCGAGGGAGGTGATCTCGGCCAACACGCCGGCCCGGTCGGGCACCGGGATACGCAGCTCGGCCAGGTGATCGGGCCGCGCGAAGCGGGCCGGCAGGTTGCGACGGGCTGCGCTCGCCTTCTGCAGGACGCCGAGCAGACCGTCGCGGTCCTGGGTGGCCACCAGGTCGCGCATGGCGGTGAGGTCTCCGACCAGTGCGTCGAGGGCGTCGACGATCGCCACCGCGTTCTCGGCACAGATGTCCGGCCAGATGCCGGGGTGGCCGGCCGCGACACGTGTCATGTCGCGGAAGCCGCCCGCGGCCAGGCGCAGCAGCGCACCGTCCTGTTCGGCCCCGGCACTCGCCGCGTTCATCAGTGTCGCCGCGACCAGGTGCGGGACGTGCGAGACCACGGCGACCAGGCGGTCGTGGTCGGCCGCCGACAGCACGAGCACGTCCGCCCCCAAGCTCGTCACGACGCTCCGGAGGCGGTCGAAGGACTCGAGATCGGTGGCGACGGTGGGCGTCAGCACCCAGAGCGCCCCCTCGAAGAGGTCGGGGTCGGCCCCGTGCAGCCCGATCTGCTCGGAGCCCGCCATGGGGTGCCCCCCGATGAAGTGCGGGTGGTCCGCGTCGGCGACGATGGCTGCCTTCACGCCACTGACGTCGGTGACAATGGCGTCGGGGCGGCGACGTTGGTCGGCCAGAAGGCCGCGGACGACCTGGGCCACCGAGGTGGCCGGGGTCGCGACGAACACGACCTCTGCCTCGGGGTCGTCCCCGACGGCGTCGATCACCTCTTGTTCGAGTGCCGCGGCGGCACGTCCCTCGTCGGCGTCGATCCCGGCCACGTGCCATCCCCGGCGCCGCAGCCCGAGCGCGATGGACCCCCCGATCAGCCCGGTCCCGACGACGAGCGCCCGGCGACGCGCGCCGCCCTCAGTCGGGGAGGTCATCGCGGAGCCCTTGGGCACCGTGGAGGTAGACGTGATGCATCTCGTCACGGGATCTGGTCGTGTGCACGTGCAGGAGCACCCTGATGCAGCTGGCCATCGAGCCGGGCACGGCGATCTCCGCTGCGCACAGGAGGGGGACGGCGCCGAAGCCGATCTCGCGGATGGCGGTGGCCGGGAACGCGCTCGTCACGTCCGCCGTCGCCGTGAAGAGAATGCTGATGATGTCGTCCTCGGCAAGCTCGTTGCGGGCCATGATCTCGCGCATCAGCTCCTGGGAACGCTCCGTGACCTGGGCCACCGTGTCGGCGTCGACCGTCGTGGCGCCGCGCAGACCCCTGACCGTGAGCGCGGGTGCCATGGCCGGCCACTCTACCGGCCGGCGGTGCGTCTCCCCTGCTGAGGGCGCCGCGTGCGGGGCGGACCTGGGAAGTCAGCGGGCGGAGGCAGCGAGGGCGCGGACCTCGTCGGCCCGCAGCGCGCGCCAGTGCCCCGGGGCCAGTTTCGTGTCGCGCACCGGGCCGATGCGAGTCCGCACGAGGCGCTGCACCGGATGGCCGATGGCGTCGCACATGCGGCGGACCTGGCGGTTGCGCCCCTCGTGGATGACCAGCCGAATGACCCCGGGGGCCAGCACCCCCACCTCGGCTGGCGCCGTCGGCCCGTCGTCGAGCTCCACGCCCTGGCGCAACGCGCGCAGGGCGCCGGGTGCGGGCGTCCCGCCCGCCACCTCGGCCACGTACTCCTTGGCCACGCCGTGCGAGGGATGGGTGAGCAACTGGGCCAGCTCGCCGTCGTTGGTCAGGATCAGCAGGCCCTCGGTATGGCGGTCGAGGCGCCCGACCGGGAACACGCGCGGTTCGTTGGGGACGAGCGCAACGACCGTGGGACGGCCCTGGGGGTCGTCGGCCGTTGTGATCACCCCGTCGGGCTTGTTCAACAGGTAGTAGACGAGGTCCGCCGCGACCGGGACCAGATTTCCGTCCACCTCGACGCGAGCCGTGGTGGTGTCGATGCGCTGGCCGAGGATGGCCACCTCGCCGTCCACCGTGATGCGCCCGGCCGCGATCAATTCCTCGCAGGCCCGGCGCGAGCCCAGGCCGGCCCGGGCCAGGACCTTCTGCAGGCGCTCCCCCTCGTCCCCCGGCGAGTCGGCCGGTGCAGGCGTCTCGCCCGTCTCGTCCGTGTCGTCCGTCCCGTCCGTGTCGCCCGGCTCAGCCGTCGTCGGAGCCCGCCTCGACGCCGAGGCCCAGCGCGGAACGCATCTCGCTCTCCAGGTCGCCCGCCACCTCGGGGCCGGGGAGGAAGTCTTCGACCGCCGGCAGCTGCTCGAGCGAATCGAGGCCCAGCCGCTCCAAGAAGAGGTCGGTCGTGCCGAAGAGCGCCGGCTGACCCAGTCCCTCCGCGTGGCCGACCACCTCGATGTAGCCGCGTTGCTCGAGCAGGCGGGTCACCCCGTCCACGTTCACGCCGCGCAGCGCCGAGATCTGGCCACGCGACACCGGCTGGCGGTAGGCCACGATGGCCAGCGTCTCGAGCGCGGCGGTCGAGAGCCGGTGCGACACCTCCCGGTTGGCGAACCGCTCGACGTAGGGCGCGAGGTCGGGGTGGGTCTGGAGCCGCGCCCCGCCCGCGATGCGGGCCAGCACGAAGCCGCGCCGCTCGCGCTCGTAGCCCTGCGCCAACTCGACGAGCGCCTCCTCGACCGAGTCCACCGGTTCCTCCAGCAGCTCGGCCAGGAGCTGGGGCGGCAGCGGCTCCACCGCCACCAACAAGATGGCCTCGATCGTCCGGCCCAACTCAGCGTGTTCCACGAGCCCCACTCCTCATCCTTCGTAGGCGTCGATCTCGTAACCGCCGAGCTCGGCCAGCCCGCGTCCGCTGGTCACGTCCGCCAGCTCATCGGCGGGGAGCCACGAGATCTGCAGGTCACCGAAGGTCGTCCCCTGGCCCAGGCTCACCCGGCCCATCTTGCACAGCTCGAGCAACGCGAGGAACCGGACGATGACCTCAATGCGGGTGTGGCACTCCCGGACCAGGTCCCGGAACGACGTGGCGCGCTGCAGCTCGGGCACGCCCAGGAGGTCGGACACCGCCTCCGACACCGACACGGTGTCCACCGTCACGTGGGACAGGTCGACCCGCGGCACCGGTCGCTCCGCCGAGCCGCGCAGGTACGCCTGCGCCAGGTCATCGGCCGTGATGCCCGCCAGCAGGTCGGGGGCGTGGACCACGAACCCGTCGTCCAGGCCCACCTCGCGCGGTATCGAGCGCGCGGCCTGCTCGGCCAGGGCGACGAAGACGTCGGCCGCGGCGGCGTAGGCGCGGCACTCGAGCAGCCGGGACAACAAGAGATCGCGCTCCTCCCAACCCACGAGGTCGTCGTCGTCCTCGACCGACTCGGGGCCCGGCAGAAGGCGCTGGGACTTGAGCTCGATGAGGATGGAGGCGACCAGCAGGAACTCCGACAGCTGGTTGAAGTCGATCTGGTCGCGCTCCGCGGTCAGGACCTGCACGAAGCCGTCGATGACCGGGAGCAGGGGGATGTCGAGGACGTCGAGCTCGTGCGACGACACCAGGTGGAGCAGGAGGTCGATCGGACCCTCGAACACCGGGGTGGAGACTGCGTAGGCCACCCGCCGACGTTACCGAACGGGGCCAGGGGTGCGGCGCACCCCTGGTGGACCCCTACCATGGCGGCCCATGAACAGGGTCCTTTCGGGCATCGCGCCATCGGGCAGCTTCACCTTGGGGAACTACCTCGGGGCCCTGCGCCAGTGGGTCTCGTTCCAGGACGGCCACGACGCCTTCTACTGCGTGGTCGACCTCCACGCGCTGACCACCGAGATCGACCCGGCCGAGCTGCGAGCCAACACGCTCGACGCCGCCCTGAACTTCCTCGCCGTCGGGCTCGAGCCCGATCGCTCGTCTCTGTTCGTGCAGAGCCAGGTGCCCGAGCACACCCGCCTGACCTGGCTGCTCGAGTGCACGACGTCCATGGGCGAGCTCCGGCGCATGACCCAATTCAAGGACAAGTCCAAGGCGCAGGAGGCGTCGCGGGTCGGGCTCTTCACCTACCCCTGCCTGATGGCGGCCGACATCCTCCTCTACGACGCCAACCTGGTGCCCGTGGGCGACGACCAGCGCCAGCACCTGGAGCTGGCCCGGGAGCTGGCCAACCGCTTCAACAACCGCTACGGAAAAACCTTCGTCGTCCCGGAGGCAGCGATCCCCGGTACCGCGGCGCGCGTCATGGACCTGCAGCACCCCGAGCGCAAGATGTCCAAGTCGGCCGACTCGCCACTGGGCACGATCGGCCTGCTCGACTCCGACGACGACATCACGCGCAAGGTCCGCAAGGCGGTCACCGACACCGATGGCGAGATGCACTACGACTGGGAGCACAAGCCCGGCCTGGCCAACCTGCTCGAGCTCATGGCCGCGGCAACCGGGCGCGCGCCCGACGCCGTGGCGGCGGGCTACAGCCGCTACGGCGACCTCAAGGACGATCTCGCCGCCGCGCTGGGCGAGCTGTTGCGCCCGATCCGGGAGCGTCGCACGGCGCTCGAAGGGGACCTGGCCTACGTCGACGCCGTGCTGGCGCGCGGGGCGGCGCGAGCGCACGAGGTGGCGGCCGCGACGTACGCGCGGGCCGCGGACGCCATGGGGCTGCTGCCGCCGGCCTGACTCAGACGCCGAGCACGCTGTACCACCAGTTGTAGAGGCGGTCGAACAGCCAGGTGATCGGGCCGTGCGGGTACAAGAAGAAGTTCAGGACCACCAGCCCGAGGAGGATGGGCATCGTGTACTGGCGGTAGCGCAGGTACGTGGGCCAGTACCGTGCCGGTAGGAGCCGCTCGAAGAGCACCGAACCGTCGAGCGGCGGGATCGGGATCAGGTTGAACGCGCAGAGGCCCACGTTGACCAGGCTGGCGTAGAACACGATCTGCGCGCCGATCGAGAAGTCCCCCGAGCTGAGCACGCCAGCGCGGACGAATTGCACGAAGATCACGCCGAAGACGGCGGCCAGGACGGCGTTCATGGCCGGCCCGGCCAGCGAGACCAGTACCCCCTGGTTGCGCGGGCTGCGCAAGCGCCCGACGTTCACCGGGACCGGCTTCGCCCACCCGAAGAAGCCGACACCGCCGAGCGACAGCAGAGCCGGCACGATGAGCGTCCCCACCGGGTCGACGTGCACGGCCGGGTTGAGCGTCAGGCGGCCGGCCCTCTTCGCCGTGTCGTCGCCGAACGCGTTGGCCACCCACCCGTGTGAAACCTCGTGCAAGATGATCGAGGGCACGATGACGCAGAAGATGATGATCTCGGACTGTGTGATGTTGTGGTGCGCGACGAGCGCGATGAGCACCACCACGCCGGCGACGACCCACAGCGCGTTCTTCGTTCGCTGATCCATCGGTCGCCTCCGCGGGGAGGCTCCGGGCGAGCGCACCTATTGCTTGGCGGCGTCGACGATGCAGAGGCGGGCCGCCGGCATGGCCTCGAGGCGGGCCGCGCCGATCGGCTTGCCGCACACCTCGCAGTGGCCGTAGGACCCGTCCGTCACGCGCAGCAGTGCGGCCTCGACCTCGTCGAGGGTCTCGCGCAGCTCCGTGGCCAGCCGCTCCGCCTCGCCCCGTTCTGCGGTCACCTGGCTGGAGTCCGCAAAGTTCGAGTCGTAGCTGAGGCCACTCCCCTGATCCGCGAAGCCCAATTCGGTCAATTGGGCCTGCAGGCCGGTCCGCTCGTTCCTGAGGAGCTCGGCGTAATCGACGTCGGCGGTCTCGGCCGTCGGGGCCTCGTTCGGCATGGGGTCATGCTACGCGGTCCCTCCCCCCCTTGGTTCCCGCCCGCGGGTGGGCTCCTTCGTAGGCGCGGCGCAGGTGTTCGGGCGACACCTTGGTGTAGCGCTGGGTCGTGGCGATCGAGGCGTGGCCCAAAAGCTCCTGGACGACCCGGACGTCGGCCCCCCGGGCCAGCATGTGGGTGGCACAGGAGTGGCGCAGCACGTGGGGGCTCACTTTGGCCTCCAGGCCGACCCGGGCGGCGTACTTCTTCACCACGCCGAAGGCCCCCACCCGGGTGAGCCGTCCCCCGCGGGCGTTGAGGAAGACCGCCTCGGCGTCGTTGCGCCGGCGCCACTTCTTGGGCTCGAAGCGCGGCCGCCCCTCCCCCGACAGCCAGTCGGCCAGCGCGAAGCGGGCCAGCTGCCCGAGCGGGACGACGCGTTCCTTGTCCCCCTTGCCGAGCACACGCACGAGGGGGAGGCCGTCCGTCTCGAGCGCGTCGGTCACGTCGCCGAGGTTGAGCCCGACCGCCTCGCTCACCCGGGCGCCCGTCCCGTAGAGCACCTCGAGCAGCGCCCGGTCACGCAGGACGGCCGGGCCGGTCCCGACGATGGCCCCGAGGAGCCGCTCGGTCTCCTCCTCGCTAAGCGCCTTGGGCAAAAGATCGGTCACCGAGACCGACGGCAGGTCGGCCGCCGGGTCGTCGTCGCGCCGGCCCTCCTCGACCAGGAAGCGGTAGAAGCCGCGCAGGCTCGAATGGGCGCGCGCCACCGAGGCCGAGCTGTGCGACACGCGCAGGGCGGCCAGGTAGTCGGCCACCTGGGCTGCGGTCGCCCCGTCCATGTCGTCGACGCCCCGGGCCAGGATGGCGTCGCGGTAGGCCGCCAGGTCGCGCCGGTACGCCGCCAGCGTGCGCGGCGAGCGCCCCCGCTCGACCTCGAGCCACGAAAGGTACTCCTCGGCCGCGCGCGACAGCGGCGCGCTCACGCCAGCCCTTCTCCCGGCGCGGCCAGGCGATGGCGCGCCATGAGGAGCCCGAGGACCGTCGTCTCGTCCTTCAGCGTCCCGTCGGCGACGAGGTCGTCGACGTCGGCCAGCCGGATCCGCTCGACGGTCATGTAGCGCTCCTCGATCCCGTCGGGGCGGCTCTCCACGGCGCGGAGCCCGGTGGCCAGGAAGATCGACGTGTGCTGGTCGCTGACGCCGGGCGTGTTCCACGTCCCGATCAACCGCTCCCAGTGCGCGGCCTCGAGCCCCGCCTCCTCGGCCAGCTCGCGCCGCGCCGTAGCCTCCTCGGACTCGTCGCCCTTGTCGCGTGTGCCGGCCGGGATCTCGAGCACCATGGCGTCGACGGCGGCGCGGTACTGGCGCACCAGCGTGACGGTGCCGTCGTCGTGCACCGGGACCACGGTCACCGCACCCGGGTGCCGGATCACGAAGCGGTCGAAGGGGTTCCCGTCTGGGTCCAGCAGGTGGAAGCGGTCCACCCTGAACAGCCACGCCCGCAGGAGCTCCTCTTCCGAGACGCGGCGGAAGCCCGAGCCCGGCACGGGGCTAGGTGACGGCGTCGAGATCGAGCAGGTGCGGCTCTCGCCCGTCGGCGCGCTCGAGCGCGGCCGCGACGAGCTCACGGAACAGCGGGTGGGCCCGGTCGGGCCGGCTCTTGAACTCGGGGTGCGCCTGCGTGGCCACCCAATAGGGATGGTCCTCCAGCTCGACGAACTCCACGAGGCGGCCGTCGGGCGAGATCCCCGAGCAAAGGAGGCCGACCGCCTCGAGCCGCGCCTTGTAGCGGTTGTTGAACTCAAAACGGTGCCGGTGACGCTCGGTCACGCCGAGGGTCCCGTACGCGTGGGCCACCTTGGATCCGGGCAGCAGGGCGGCCTGGTACGAGCCGAGTCGCATCGTCCCGCCCTTGTCGGTCACCTCGGCCTGGTCGGGCATCAGGTCGATAACGAGATGCGGCGACATGCTGTCGAACTCGCGCGAGTTGGCGTCGTCGAGACCGGCCAGCTCGCGCGCCACGGAGATGACCATCACGTGCAGGCCGAGGCAGAGCCCGAGGCAGGGGATCTTCTGCTCGCGGGTGTAGCCCGCCGCCGCCACCATGCCCTCGATCCCTCGCTCGCCGAACCCACCGGGAATGACGATGGCGTCGAGGCCACGCAGCCGGTCCGTCCCGAGCAGGTCGGGGACCAGCTCGGCGTCGATCCAGTCGAGCTCGACCTCGGTCCCGTGGTGGAAGCCCGCGTGACGGAGCGCCTCGACGACCGACATGTAGGCGTCGGGCATGTTGACGTACTTGCCGACGATGCCGATCTTGACCCGCCGGCTTAGTCCCTCGACCCGTTCGACGAGAGACTCCCACTCGGAGATGTCGATGGGGTGCGCCGACTCGTCGATGCCGAGGGTGCGGCACACGTAGGCGTCGAGGCCTTGTTCGTGGAGGACCAGCGGGATCTCGTAGATGCTCGGCGCGTCGACGGCGGACACCACGGCGTCGATGGCGACGTCGCACTGCAGCGAGATCTTCCGCTTCAGGCTCTCGGGGATCGGCTTGTCGCTGCGGCACACTATGACGTCGGGCTGAATACCGCGGCTGCGCAGTTCGGTGACCGAGTGCTGTGTCGGCTTCGTCTTCTGCTCGCCCGACACGAGGAAGGGCACTAGTGTGAGGTGCAGGTAGCAGACGTTGTCGCGGCCGATGTCGCGGCGGAACTGCCGGATGGCCTCAATGAAGGGCACGATCTCGATGTCACCGACCGTGCCGCCGATCTCGACGATGACGACGTCGACGTCCTCGTCGGCCAGCCGGCGAATGCGGTCCTTGATCTCGTCGGTGACGTGCGGGATGACCTGCACCGTGCGCCCGAGGAAGTCGCCCCGGCGCTCCTTCGCAATGACGGAGCTGTAGATCCCGCCGGTCGTGGTGTTGGAGCGCTTCGACAGGCTCTCGTCGATGAAGCGCTCGTAGTGCCCGAGGTCGAGGTCCGTCTCGCCGCCGTCCTCGGTGACGAAGACCTCGCCGTGCTCGCCCGGGTTCATGGTGCCCGGGTCCACGTTGATGTATGGATCGAGCTTGCACATCGTCACCCGCAAGCCACGGCACTTGAGGAGCCGGCCGAGCGAGGAGGCGGTCAGACCCTTCCCGAGCGAGCTCGAGACGCCGCCGGTGACAAAGATGAACTTGCTCACGCCGCCTTCGGGGCGCCAACCATCGCCTGGGATGTTCGGTGCACCCAACCACGATAATCGACCGGCGCCGGACCGGGCGCGGACCCTGCGCACCCTGCACCCAATCCCCCGCTGCCGGCCCGGTCTCGACCGTATACGGGCTGCTCTACTGATTCCCGCCATTTCCAGAACGCTGGGGTACTTTTCATTACGCAAAGGTCCTCGAAACTCGTCGAATCAGTAGAGCGGCGCCAATACACCTCGGCGATGGCGCCGGAGGCCGGGGCCAGGCACGCCGGCTCAGAGCGTCGTGTCGTCACGCGCGTCCATATAGATGTCCGACACGATGCGCCACCTCCCCGCCTCCTTGGCGAGGACCTTCAGCGAGTGGTTGCGCCGGACCGGCAGGGTCGTACCATCCGACGTCTGTTGCCCCGCCCGCTCGAGATACGTCTTGGCCACGGCGACGTCGTCGCCGATGAACCGCACGCTCGCCTCGGGGGGCGCGACGGGCGCGCCGGCGCCGAAGTGGGTGTCGGCAAAGAGGTCGCGGAGATACTTGGCGATCTCCAGGTTCCCCTTGAGGGTCGTCCCGAACGCATTGGTCCAGTCGGCATCTTCGACGTAGACATCCTCGATCCCGGTGGCATCGAGGTTTCGGAACGCCCCGCCGATCTGCAACAGGACGTTGAACACCGCGCCTTCGTCGTCGTCTGAGGCCACCTGTCCTCCTCTCGTCCCGAACCCGGCCAGGGTCGGGACTGCCGGCGTCCTACCCGCCCAGCCCGGCCTTCTTCCGGGCCGCGTCCGGATACCACGCGTTGAGCTTGAACCCGCCGATGATCAAGATGATCGGAAGGTACCAGCTGAACCAATCGTGCGCGCCCTTGGAGGTGGCGTTCACGGCGGCGACCCCGAGGAGCGCGGTGAGCCCGAAGATCACGCCCCAGATCAGCGTCAGGACCACGTTGACGTGCTTGAAGAGCGGCGTGTGCCAGACCTCGGGTGGCGTCGACTCCCTGGCGTAGTCGACCGTGAACGGATGGGCGAAGACCACGGACAGGAAGGCGATCGCGGCGAGCGCCCCACTCGCGATCACCTGGGAGTACTGGTCCACCCCCGTCACGTCGTGGCGGTGGGTGGTGAACGACGCGATCACGAACCCGCCGAAGAAGATGATCGACGCCACATCGAGCATCTTCGGGCGCCGTCCCGATCTCGGCGTCGCCGCCGATGGCACCGATGTCGGAGAGCATCAGCAATAGCGCGGCGATGAGCGCCGCGATCGAGGCGGTCTCCCACGTGTTGGGCCCGCCGATGGCCGAGAAGAGGATCCAGGGGATGAACCCGCCGAGCGGGCTGTGCGAGACGCGCGCCAGAGGACCCGCGTGGGGGGTCGGCGTGGCCTGGTCGGCCCGATCGGTCATGTCGCGTCCACCTCCGAGTCTCCATGTCGCAACGAGAAGCATCCCGTTCTCGTCAGCCCCGCCGACAAGCCGAAACGGCCTACGACCTGGACAGTAAAATCCTGCCTCTCAGAATTTTCAACCCCCTCCGACCCCGAGAAGCTCGCGCGCATGGGCGCGGGCGGCGTCGCTCCCGGGGTGGCCCGACAGCATGCGCGAGAGCTCGGTGACGCGCTCCTCCCCCGCAACCGGCGTAGCCACGGTGACCGTCCGGCCGTCGGACTCCTGCTTCACCACGCTGACCTGCGCGTCGGCCCTCGACGCAACCTGGGCCAGGTGCGTGACGACGAGCACCTGGCGCTCGGCCCCCACCTCGTGGAGTGCCTCGCCCAGCGCCAGCGCCGCCGCCCCACCCACGCCGGCGTCGACCTCGTCGAACACCATGGTCGGCGGGCCGCCCAGCGCGACGAGCCGGATGGCCAGCATCGCCCGCGCCAGCTCGCCGCCCGACGCGGCGCGCGCCAGTGGCTGCACCGGCTCTCCGACGTTCGCGCCCAGCAGGAGCTCGACCGGCTCACCCGCACCCGTCGCGCCAAGCCGTACCTCGAGCCGGGCCCCCGCCATGGCGAGCGTGCCCAGGCGCTCCGCGACCAGGCGGCCGAAGTCGCCCGCCGCCGCCGCCCGCACACGGCGCACGGCGGCCTCGGCCTCGGCCAGCTCCCGACTCAAACCCGTGCGCCGCTCCGACAGCCGCGCCGCCTCGCCCTCCGCGTCCTCCACCGCGGCCAGTCGCGCCGCCGCCTCGGCCCCGTACGCCATCACGGCGGCCAGGTCCTCGCCGTACTTACGCCGCAGCTCCCCCAGCAGGCGCCGGCGCTCCTGCACCTGGGTCAGGCGTTGCGGATCGTCCTCCCAACCTTCCGCTGCGTCACGCAGCGCGCGCGCCACGTCGGAGAGATCGAGCGTTGCCCCCGCCACGCGGGCGCGGTAGTCCTCGAAAGCTTCGCGCCCGCTCAGCGCCGAGACCGCACCGCCCAGCAGGCCCAACGCGCCCCCCTCGTCGGCCGCCGGGTCGAGCAGCTCCGCCGCAGCGAGCGCCGCCTCCCGGTAGGCGGCTGCGTCGGCCAGGCGGTCCTCCTCGACCCGTAGGCCCGCCTCCTCGTCGGGGTCCTCCAGGTGCGCCTCCTCGATTTCGCGGACCTGGTAACGCAACACGTCGGCCTCGCGGGCCCGCTGTTGCTCGTCACCCCCGAGCGCGTCGAGGGCGGCGTCGATGGTGCGCAGCTCCGCCTGCAGCGCGCGCACGGTGCGCAGGTCGGTCTCGGCGAAGGCATCGAGCACGTTGCGCTGGGCGCCGGGCGTGACAAGGGCGCGGTGCTCGTGCTGCCCGTGGATCTCGACCAGCTCCGCCGCCGCCTCACCCAGCCCGCCCACCGGCGCCATGCGGCCGTCGACCCAGGCCTTCGAGCGCCCTTCCGCGGCCACCGAGCGCGCCAGGATCACCTCGCGCGCCTCCCCGTCCTCGCCCGCCACCAAAAACCGCGCCTCGACCAAGGCCTCGGCCGCGCCGGCGCGCACCATGCCCGGGTTGCCCCGCCCGCCCAGGACGAGCTGCAGCGCCTCGACGACGAGCGTCTTGCCGGCGCCGGTCTCGCCGGTGAGCGCGGTCATACCCGGACCGAACGCGAGCGTCAGGTCCTCAATCACCCCAAGGTCGCGCACGCGAAGATCGGTCAGCACGCCGGGTCCGCTCCCGCGCCTCAGGTCTCGCGGTCGGCCAGCAGCCGGAAGCGCAGGATGGTGCCGAAGGTGTGGGGCTCGTTGCGGACGACCCGCACCGGATGCGACGCCACCCGGCAGGTGATGACGGCACCCGGTTCGAGCCGTCCCACCTCCTGGCCGTCGATGACGAGGACGCCGGCGCGGTCGGGCGCCACCTCGACCGTCACCTCCTGGTCCTCGGCCAGCACCAGGCTGCGGTCGAGGGCGAAGTGGGGCGCCACGGGCGTCACCACCATGGCGCGCAGGGTCGGGGCCAGGATCGGCCCGCCCGCCGAGAGGTTGTACGCCGTCGAGCCCGTCGGCGTCGCAATGATCAAGCCATCGGCTGAGTAGGTCAAGGCCTGCTCGCCGTCGATGGTGGTGGCCAGGCGGACCGTGTGTCCGAAGTCGATCTTCTCGATGACGACTTCGTTGAGCGCCAGCAGCATGGAGGGGTCATCGCCGGTCGAACGGTCGGAGAT
Source organism: Acidimicrobiales bacterium (assembly GCA_036490155.1). Classification (GTDB taxonomy): domain Bacteria; phylum Actinomycetota; class Acidimicrobiia; order Acidimicrobiales; family RAAP-2; genus Bog-473. The sequence goes on from DASXEK010000076.1 coordinate 21,408, forward strand.
CGTGACCTCGAGCGCGCTCCGCTCCTCGATGGCCGCTCTCCCCTCGAGCACTTTGCGCAGCGCGCCGCGCACCTGGTCGGGCCCGAGGTCGGGGAGGTATCCAAGGCGGCCGAAGTTGACGCCGAGGACGGGGACATCGGCCGTCGCGGCCAGGCGGACGACCCGCAGGAAGGTGCCGTCGCCGCCCAGGCTGACCGCGACGTCGGTCCCAGTGAAGTCGACCGCATTGAGGTCGACGTCCACGCCCGCCTCGGCCACACGGTCGGGCCCGCTGAAGCGCAGGATGCGCGCCACGTCGCCGCGCTCGACCAGCCACTTCGCCGTATCGACCGCCAGCTCGAGCGCGTCGGGGCGCTTGGGATGCACGAGGAAGGTGACGGTCGCCATGCTGACGTCGGGCTCAGCCGGCCGGTTCGGCGGCGGCGGCGGCCGCGAGGCGGTCCTCCGCCTCCGACACCGCTGCGGTGAGCAGGGCAGCGACCTCCGCGTCCGAGCCCGAGCCGGAGCCCCCGGCCGCACCCTTGCGGGCATGCAGCAGGAACTCGACGTTGCCGGACGCGCCGGTCAGGGGAGAGGCCATCGCCCCCATGATGCCGGTTCCGGCCGAGACGAGCGCGGACGCCACCCCCTCGAGGGCGCCCCGCCACTCGGCGGGGTCGCGCACGACTCCCTTGCCCCGCGAGACCGCAGCGCGGCCGGCCTCGAACTGTGGCTTGACCAGCAGGACGAGGTCGGCACCGGGTGCAGCCACCTCGCCGCACAACGCCGGGACGACGGTCCGCAACGAGATAAACGACAGATCCCCCACCACCACCGGGCACGGCTCGAACGCCGGGTCGCCGGCCCGCAGCGTCGCCACCGACAACGTCCGCACGTTCGTCCGCTCGAAGACCGTCACCCGGGCGTCACCACGCAGCGACGGGTCGAGCTGCCCGTGCCCCACGTCGACGGCGTAGACCCGCGCCGCGCCGCGCTGGAGGAGACAGTCGGTAAAGCCGCCGGTCGACGCGCCGGCGTCCAGCGCCGTGCACCCCTCGACCGCCACGTCGAAACGCTCGAGGGCCGCCTCGAGCTTGCGCCCGCCGCGTCCGACGAAGGGCGAGGGCGGCCCGAGGACGACGATGGGCTCGCCGGGGGCGACCAGACGAGCCGGCTTGTCGGCCGGCGCGCCCGAGACGAGGACGCTGCCCGACTCGATCGCGGCCCGGGCGTCCTGACGGGAGGGGGCGAGCTGCCGACGGACCAGCTCGGTGTCGAGCCGGCGCCGGGCGCCCCCGCTGGTCAGCGCGCCTTCTTGGCGGCGGTCGACTTCTTGGCGGCCTTCTTCGCCGGAGCCTTCTTCGCCGGAGCCTTCTTCGCGGCCGGCGCCTTCTTGGCCGCGGCCTTCTTCGTGGACTTCTTGGCGGCCGCCTTGCGAGCGGGCCGGCTGGGCACCGCCTTCTTGGCCGCGCTGCGCGCCCGGTCCGCCGTGTGCTCGGCCGACTGGCGGGCCGACTTGGCCGTCTTGCCCGCCTGGTTCCGGGCTGACTTGACGGTCTTGCCGGCCTGCTTGCGGGCGGACTTGGCCGTCTTTTCGGCGCGCGTGGTGGCGTCCTTGGTCGCCTTGCGCCCGGCGTCGGCCGACCGCTTCAGCACGTCGGACACCTGGTTGGCCAGGCTCTCGATGTGCTTGGCGTCCACCCGGTTCAACTGGGTCGCCACCTCGTGGCGCACCATCTCGATGATCTGCTCACTGGTCTTCCGGCTCCGCTCAACCAAGTTGTCCACCCACTCCTGTGCCTGTCCACGCTGGATGTCGCCAGCGTTCACCAACTCTCGCACGATCTCCTCGGCCCGGCCACGGGTGACCTGACCGAACACCGAGCCCGCATCGAGGTACTTGCGTATCCGCTCATTGCTTGCCATTGCACAAGAGTATCTAAAGTGCTAGCTGAGAGCAAGCACTTTTTCACCAGCCGTTCGCAACCGCGGTGACGAGCGCGAGGAGGTCCTTGGCCGTGGCGGCGGGCTCGGGGGGTGCCGCCGGACCCTGGGCCGGAGGGTCACCCTCCCTGGTCACGCCCGAATACACCAGGGCAAAGGGGATGCCGAGCTGGGCGGCCAGGGCCCCGTCGGTGGAGGGCCGGTCCCCCACCATGACCCGCAGCTCGCCCGCACTCACTTTGGCCTCGATCGCGTCCGCTGTCGGGCGGTGCGGCTTGCCCGCCACCTCAGGCTTGGTCTCCGTGGCGGTGGCCACGGCAGCCAGGAGTGCCCCGGCGCCCGGCACCAGGCCGTCGGGCGTCGGGAACGTCGCGTCCTCGTTCGTCCCGATCAGGCGGGCCCCCTCCCGCACGGCCCGGGCGGCCCGGTCCACCGCGTCGAAGGTGAAGCCCCGCGTCCAGCCCACGACGACCGCGTCGGCAGGTGCGTCCGGCACGACAGTGACGCCCCGGTCGCCCAACGCCTCAATGATCCCGTCGTCGCCCAACACGAGCGCGGTCGTGCCCGGCTGCAGGAGCCCGGCCGCGACGTCAGCCGAGCGCAAGATGTCCTCGTCGGCCGCGCCGATGCCGCAGTGGTCCAGACGCCGGCGGAGCTCGGCGCGCGTCGGCGACGAGTTGTTAGTGGCGAACAGCACGCGCACACCCGCACCCCGCAATCGGGCGACGGCCTCGTCGACGCCGGGAATGGGGCGCCCGCTCAGCCAGACCACGCCGTCGAGGTCGAGGACCCAGGTGCCTCCCGGCGGCGGTGGCCACATGGGCGCCGAGGCTAACCGTCAGGCTGGCCGAGCCGTCCTTAGACTCCGCCGCATGGCAGAGCTCGAAGTCGACGGCGCCGAATTGATACTCCATCTCCACGCGCTCGAGAAGGCCGAGGGGTTCCACGGCGACATCCGCCTTCCGCTACCCGCGGTCGACACCATCCGCGCCGTGGACGATCCGTGGGCCGAATTACGCGGCATCCGCGCGCCCGGCACCGGGGTGCCCGAAGTGATCGCGGTCGGCACACGCCGTGGCGGGTTCGGCAAGGACTTCGCCGCCGTGCACGGCCGTGGCCCCGCGGTCGTGGTCGAGCTCACAGGCGCCGAGTACGGGCGGCTCGTCGTGACGGACGACAACGCACCCGAGGCGGTCACACGCCTCTTGGAGGCAGTGCGCGCGGCTCGCGTGTCAGGCAAGGGTTAACGGCCGGCGGGGCCCCACAGCCCCGCCGGCCGGGACTCAAGCTCCGGCGGGCCGAGGCGCAGACGGGGACGTGAGGGAAGTCGGACTGCCGGCTGCATCGACGGCGTCGCCGTCGAGGTGGAAGGCCGCCTGCGCCAACTCCCCTCCTTTTCGTCCCCGGGCCGCCACGGTGACACCCCACACCGCCCGGCACACCTTCAGCCCACTCGGAGCTCTTTGCTCCGAAAACCACACTCGTCAGGACGACTTGCGTGTGCCGCGTCAACCGTTGGCGGAATGCCGCCTGTCCGTCACTGGCCCGCAACATCCTCCCGGATCCAACTCGGGTTCCCAGATCGAACGATGGTTCGGGATCTGGGCGCGCCTGACGGCAGTGCGCGGCGTTGCCGCGGGACCGTGGAGATCGGGATGCTTAGATCGGAGATGCGCTCAGGCGTCGACCCACGAGGGGCGGAACGAGAGCGAGCGCGCTATGTCGCGCTGGGTCACCAGGCCGATGACCCGATTGCCGTCGGTGACCGGCAAGCGCGTGCGGTCGTGATGACACATGAACGTGACGGCATCCTCGACGGTCACACTGACGTCGAGCGCGAGCGCGTCGCTCGAATCGGCCAACTCGGCGAGGCGCACCTCTCTGGGGTCGCGGCCCTTGGCCACCACCTTCGAAACGATGTCACGGTTGCTCACCATGCCCGCCAGGCTGCCATCGGAGAGGCAAAGCGGGACTGACTCGTCGAGGTGTGACGCCAGGTAGCTGGCGGCATCGGCCGCCGTTTCGGTGGTCCGAAGGACCTCGATCTCCCCACTCATTACGTCTCGGACGATCCGCATGGCACCCTCCCTTTTGGTGAGCCCTCGCTGGAACCCGAACTCACTCTTATACCCTCGCGCCGGCCTCGCGAAACGACAATGGTCGTGACCGAAAAGGCTCTTCAGCAAGCCCGGACGGCGTCTCCTCTTGCCCTCGCGGCGATACGAACATATGTTCGTATCGATGGAGCGGCGATACGAACTGGAGACGCTGCGACGGTCACTGGCCATGCTGCGCCCCGGGGCTCCCGCGCTCGATCGGGAGGCGGCCATGCGGCTGGTCCGGGAGCTCCAAGACCTCGAGCGCGAACTGCGCACGCTGCGGCGCGGGCTGCAAGACCTGCTCGCTGAAACCGGGTGAGGCGACCGGCCGTCAGGTCAACGCGACGAGGTTCGTGGGGTCGGCGAGGATCTCCCCCACCGCGCGCAGGAACCGAGAGGCGCCCTCGCCGTCGACGAGCCGGTGGTCGAAGGCGAGGCTCAGTGTCACCACGTCGCGCAGCGCGATCTCTCCGTCGTGGTCCCAGGGCCGCCGCTGTACCGCGCCGAACGCGAGGATGGCCGCCTCGCCCGGGTTGAGGAGAGGGACTCCGGCGTCGACGCCGAACACGCCCACGTTGGTGATCGTGATCGTCCCGCCACTGAGATCGGCCGGCGTCGAGCGCGCCGCTCGGGCTTGCGCCGTCAGCGCGGCGAGCGCGGCGGCTAGGTCGGCCAGCCCGAGATCCTGCGCGTCCTTCACGTTCGGCACGACGAGCCCGCGGGGACCCGCCACCGCGATGCCGAGGTTGACGTAGTGCTTCGTCACGATCTCGCCGGCGGCCTCGTCCCACGATGAGTTGAGGGACGGGTGGTCGCGCAGCGCGAGAACAACCGCCCGCGCCACCAACGTGAGCATCGTCAGCTTCACGTTCTCCAGGTGTCGGTTGGCGCGCAGTCGTTCGAGGAGCTCCGAGCTCGGCGTGACGTCGACGGTGAGGAAGACGCAGGCCTGCGGCGCCGTGATGGCGCTGCGGACCATCGCCTCGGCCATGTGCTTTTGCACGCCGTGGATGGGCGAGCGCGTCTCGCGGCTCGATGCGGGCGCCGAGACGGTGGGCGCGTCGGCCAGGTGCGCAGCCAGATCCTCGCGGGTGATGATCCCGCCGGGCCCGTGCCCGGCCACCTCGGCCAGGTCGACGCCCCGTTGGCGCGCCATGAAGCGCACGGGCGGCGCGGCGAGCGGACGCGGAGGACGAGCCGGGGCGGCAGTGGGATGCTCCGGATGGTCGCGGCGGCTGCGGCCGGCGCCGCCGCGACGACGCCGGCTCGGCGGTGGCGCCGAGGGCCCGTAGCCGACGAGCACCGACACCTTCTCGTTCTCGGCCGTTTCGGCCGTGGCGACCGTGGCGGTGCTGTCGTCTCCGGCGCCGGCGGATGTCTCGATGGCGACGATCGGCGCGCCGACGTCGACGGTGTCACCCGGAACGGCGAAGAGCTCGACCACGATGCCGGCGAAGGGGCTCGGCAGCTCGACGACCGCCTTCGCGGTCTCGACCTCGACGAGGACCTGGTTGAGCTCGACGGGGTCGCCCGGCGCGACGTGCCAGGCGACGACCTCGGCCTCGGTCAGGCCCTCGCCCAGGTCGGGCAGCAGGAATTGCCGCACCCCGGTGGCGCCGCCGTTCACGGCTGGAGACACCGGTCGACCTCGTGGAGGATGCGGTCGGCGTCGGGCAGGAAGTGGCGCTCGAGCTTGGCCGCCGGGTACGGCGTGGCGAAGCCGCCGACGCGGCGCACGGGCGACTCGAGCGAGTAGAAGCACTGCTCGGTGACGCGGGCCGCGATCTCGGCGCCGAGCCCGCCGAAGACGGGCGCCTCGTGGACGACGACCAGGCGACCGGTCTTGCGCACCGACGCCTCGAGCGTCTCGAAGTCGATCGGCGACAGGGAGCGCAGATCGACGACCTCGAGAGAGACTCCTTCCTCCGCGCCGATTCCGGCGGCTTCGAGCGAGGTGGCCACCATCGGGCCGTAGGCGACGACGGTGATATCGGTGCCCTCGGTGACGACGCGGGCACGGTGGAGCGGCATGTCGTCGAGCGGCGCGTGCTCGTCGACGTCGCCCTTCTCCCAGTAGCGGCGCTTGGGCTCGAAGAAGATCACGGGGTCGTCCGAGGCGATCGACTGGCGGATCATGCGGTGGGCGTCGGCCGCGTTGGAGGGCGTGACGACGCGCAGGCCGGCGGTGTGGGCGAAGTAGGCCTCGGGTGACTCGGAGTGGTGCTCGACGGCGCCGATGCCGCCGCCGTAGGGGACGCGGATGGTGACGGGCATGGCGACGCGACCCTCGTTGCGGTAACGGAACTTGGCCACCTGCGAGACGATCTGGTCGAAGGCCGGGTACACGAAGCCGTCGAATTGGATCTCGCAGACCGGCCGGTAGCCGCGCATTGCGAGCCCGACGGCGGTGCCCACCATGCCCGACTCCGCCAGCGGCGTGTCGATCACCCGGCGGTCACCGAAGTCCTCTTGCAAACCCTCGGTGACGCGGAAGACGCCACCGAGCTTGCCGATGTCCTCGCCCATGAGCACGACCTTGGGGTCGTCATCGAGGGCTTGGCGCAGGCCGGCGTTGAGCGCCTTGCCGAGCGTCATCGTGCTCGTGGTGGCGGCGGCGGTTGCGGTGTCGGTGTGGGCGGGGGTGTCGACGGCCATCACGACACCTCGTCGGACTCGGCGAGGTAGGCGAGGTAGGCGTCTCGCTCCGCATCGAGGAGGGGGTGCGCGCCGGCGTAGACGTGCTCGAACAGTGCGTCGGAGGCCGGGTTAGGGAGGTCGAGCACGCCGAGGCGCAGCGCCGTGGCCGTGTCGCCCGCTGCGGCCGCGACCTCTTGTTCGAACTCGTCGTCGGCCAGCCCTTCGTTGTGCAGCAGCGCGCGCAGGCGGACGAGCGGGTCCTTGGCCCGCCACTCCTCTTCCTCTGCGTGCGAGCGGTAGCGCGTGGGGTCGTCTGAGGTGGTGTGCGGGCCCATGCGGTACGTCACCGCCTCAATGAGCGTCGGGCCCTGCCCGGCGTAGGCGCGTGCGAGGGCCAGGCGGGTGGCGGCGAGCACGGCGAGCACGTCGTTGCCGTCGACCTGCACGCTGGGGATGCCGTAGCCCTGCCCGCGCTGGGCAATGGTGGCGTGCGATTGCAGGCGCACCGGCTCGGAGATCGCCCACTGGTTGTTCTGGCAGAAGAAGACGACGGGCACCCCGAAGCTGGAGGCGAAGCCGAGGGCCTCGGAGATGTCGCCCTCGCTCGTGGCGCCGTCGCCGAAGTAGGCGAGCGCGGCGGAGTGTGCGTCGTCGAGGGTGATGCCGAGTGCGTAGCCCGTCGCGTGCAGGGCCTGGGAGCCCACGATGATGGCGGGGGTGGCGATGTTATACGCGGCCGGGTCCCAGCCCGAGAGGCCGTTGCCCCGCCACATCCGCAGCATGGCCACCGGGTCGACGCCGCGGCAGTAGGCGACGCCGTGCTCGCGGTAGCTGGTGAACGCGAAGTCGTCGGGGCGCAGGGCGCGCGCCGAACCGACCTGTGCAGCCTCCTGGCCGAGCAGCGGCGCCCACAGGGCGAGCTCGCCCTGGCGTTGGAGGGCCATCGCTTCGGCATCGATGCGGCGGACGATCGCCATGTCGCGATAGAGGTCGCGCAGCTGGAGCGCATCGACGTCGGCCACCAAGTCCCAGTACGGACAGCCGACGGTGCGCTGACCGTCGACGGAGATCAGCTGGACGAGGCCGTCGTACCCCGCCCAGGCGGTGAGCCTGTCCGCCGGAACCTGCAGCTGCGCGATGGCCATCTGGACTCCCCTCCCGAGCTGTGGAGCAACGCTCGGCACACACAATCTCACCACGGGACGCGGTCAGTGAGCGGAATATCGAGCCAGATCAGGTCCTGGACACGGCTTTACTGCGCGGATGTGGCCGATCGCGCAACAGCCCTTCAGGCGCGTGCCGGGTCAAGGGGCCGCCGTCGGCTGGGCCGTGCGGGCTGGATCGGGGATTGTGCCGGCGGGCCGGCGGATGGAGCCGAGCTGGCGAGCTCAGGAGGCCTTGCGTCGGGCGGCGGGTTGCTTGCCCGTCTTCGCGGCGGCCTTCTTCTTGGCCGGCGTGGCGCTCCGAGCGGGAGCCCGCTTGGCCGACGCCGCGGCGCGGCCGCTCTTGGCGCCCGGCTTGGCGGCCGCCTTGATGCTGGCGTTGAGCGCCTCCATGAGGTCGACCACCTTGGCGGCGGGCTCGGCCTGCTCCTGGATCACGATCTCGTGGCCCTGGCGCTTCTCTTCGATGATGGCCTCGACCTTCTCGCGATGCGTGTCGTGATAGCGCTCGGGGTCCCAGTCCGACTCCATCGACTCGATGAGCAGCTCGGCCATCGACAGTTCGCGGTCGCTGACCTCGTCGACGTCGGGCAGCTCGGGCAGCTCGTTGCCGGGGCTGCGCACCTCGTCGGAGAAGTACATGGTGTGCAGGGCCAGCGCGTCCGTCTCGGGACGGACCGCGACGAGGTATTCCTTGTTGCGCATGACCATGGTGGCGATGCCGATGCGGCCCGAGTCCGCCATGGCGCGCCGCAGCAGGGAGTACGCCTTGTCGGCCCCGGGCCCCTCGGGAGCGAGGTAGTAGCTGGAGCGGAAGAACACGGGGTCGATGTCGGACTGGCTGACGAAGTCGGAGATGTCGATCTGGCGCGACTTCTTGGGCTCGGCGCTCTCGAGCTCCTCGTCGGTCAGGATGACGTACTCGCCGCCACCGAGGTCGAAGCCACGGGCGATGTCCTCGTTGGGCACCTCCTCGCCGGTCCGCTCGTTGACCTTTTTGTAGCGGATCCGGTCCGAGGTCCCCTCCTCGAACTGGTTGAAGTGGATGCTCTTGTCGGACGTCGCCGGGTACAGGCCGACGGGGATGTTCACCAGCCCGAAGCTGAGGGCGCCCTTCCAAATCGTGCGTGCCACGTGCAACAAATTACCAGCCCAGACCCGGTCCACCACCTTGTGACAGCCATTCGCCACACTGAGTCCATGATTTCCAGCGTCCCGGAGGGCTTCGGCCCGGCCCTGCTCAGCGGGCTGGCCGAGCTGGGCCCGATCGAGCCGTTCTCGGGCGACCTGTCCCTTGAGCTGGGCGTTTCGGTCTGGCTCCGCACCAGCGGGACGCCGCTGCTCGAGGCCCGGAGCCGGCTGTTCCAGATGCGGGAGCTGATCATTCAGGTCTGCGGGCTGGACCCGGCCACCGAGCCGATCCCACTGGTGGGCCGCTCGCCGCGCAACGACGTGCTCAACCTGGTCGGCTACGTGGGCGACCTCCTGCGCCGGGCCGGCGGGGCGTCCGGGCGCTCGATCCAGGCCGTGGCGCGCCTGGTGATCGCCGAGCTGCCGCCCGAGAACCGGGACGAGGCGCTCGGCGCCTGATCGGTCCCTGGCCGCGGTGGCCCGGCGCGCTCAGAACCCGAAGGCGGCGATGATCGGCCCGTTCAGGGGTGTCGCCGACATGCTCCCGAGGAACGGCGCGTTGCCGTAGGAGAACACGTCGCCCTTGGCGGACGCCACCCAGTAGCCCAGCCCGTCGGTGGTCGGGAAGATCGAGGTGGCGGGGTTGAAGCCGTTGACGTACCCGACGGGGTTGCCGTAGGCGGTGGCGTCGCCGAAGTTCAACACCGTGCCGTTGGCGTAGAGGATCCAGTAGCCGGCCCCATCAGGAGTGGCCACCGCGTTGACGACCGGCGAGGACTGCGGCGACGGCGCCCCGAAGAAGGGGGCGTCGCCGAAGGCGTAGATCGAGCCGGCGGACGTCACGAGCCAGTACCCGTTGCCGGAGTGGTCGGGCATCACCGCCACCGCGGACCCGGCGCACCCGCCGATGCCCGGGCACGAGCCGGCGAAGCGGGCATCGCCGAAAGCGAACACGCCGCCGTCGGACGCCACCATGAAGTAGCCGTTCCCGGTGGTCGAGGGCACCATGGCGACGATGGGGGCATCGAGGCTGTTGGGGAGGCCCGAGCCGGCGGGGTGCAGGCCGAGGCCCGGGATCGACCCGAAGTAGTTGGCGTTCCCAAAGGCGAAGAGCCCGCCGTCGGAGGCGACCAGCCAGTAGCCGTTCTTGGAGTGGGTCGGCGTGATGCCGACCACGGGGCGCTGGAGCGGGGTGCCGCCCATCGACCCGTAGAACTGGGCGGCGCCGAAGCTGAAGATGCCGCCGTCTGAGCCCACGAGCCAGTAGCCGCGCGGCCCGAAGGCGATGGTGAAGGTCTGCGGGCTGCCGGCGGCCCCGCTGTAGTTCTGCCCCGACGCCACCTGCGGCGTCAGCGTGCAGGCCCCTGCCACGAGGAAGTTCACGGTCACGCCGTCGCTGCCGACGGTGCACGTCCCCGTCGTGTCGGAGACCACTGCCCGGGCGCCGTCGCCGCTGGTGGTGACGCTGGCGGTGAAGCTGCCCTCCTCCGCCGCGCCCGAAGGCACATTGGTGATGCTCGGCGAGCTCGGCGTCGCCTGGTTCACGGTCAGGCCGTGGGTGCCCGACGACGACTGGAAATTGCGGTCGCCGCCGTAGGTGGCGGTGATGGTGTAGCCGCCGGCGCCGAGTGCGGTCTGGCCGGTGCTGCAGCTCGTTGCCGGCAGGGTGAAGGAACACAGCGTCGTGGAGCCGGCGGCGATCGTGACCGTGCCGGTGGGCGTACCGGGGAACTCCGGCGTGAGAGTGGCGGAGAACGTGACCCCCGACTCCGCGCCGTAGGTCACCGAAGACGGCGAAACCGAGAGCGCAGTGCTCGTCGTCGCCTTGGCGACGGTGAGGTTGCCGGGCGCGGACCCTGACGGGGAGAAGTTCGAGTCGCCGTTATACGTGGCGACGACGGGGTACGCGGAGCTCGACGCCTGGAGCTGGATGTCGCTCGACGCACTGCATGTGCCGGCGCCGTCGCTCAGGTTGACCGTGCAGAGGGTGGTCGTCCCGGTGGCCACCGTCGCCGTGCCGGTGGGCGTGCCCGCTTTGAGCGGGGTGACCGCGACGGCGTAGATCACGCTGGTCTCGTTGCCGTAGGACACGCTGGACGACGAGAGCGAGAGGGCGCTGGACGAAGTGCCCCCGGTGATGGTGAGGTTGCCGGCGGTCGACGCCGAGCTCGTGAAGTTGGTGTCACCCGGATAGCTGGCGGTGATCGTGTAGGACGTACCGGAAGGGGCGAGGGCCTCGTCGGTCGTCGAGCAGCTCGTCGCCGGGAGGGTGATCGTGCACAGCGTGGTCGAGGGGGTCGCGACCGTCACGAGACCGGTGGGCTTGCTGCCGGCGAGTTGCGGGGTGACGGTGACCGTGAAGACGACGGTGGATTCGCTGCCGAACGCCACCGACGTTGGGGACACTCCCAGCGTCGTCGTGGCACCGGCCTGACTCACCGTCAGCGTCTGCGACGTGTCGGCCGAGCCGGTGAAGTTGGCGTCGCCGTTGTACGTGGCGGCGAGGGCGTACGGGGTACCCGAGGCGTCCAACGGATTGGTCTTGGCGCCGGTCTGCGTCGTGCAGCCCGTCGCCGGCAGGGTGATGGTGCACAGGGTGGTGGTGCCGACCGCGACGGTGACGGTGACCGTCCCCGTGGGTACGCCGGCAAATTGCGGGGTCAGGGCCGCGGTGAAGGTGACGCTCTGCTCATCGCCGTACGTGACCACCGACACCGATGGGGTGAGCGCCGTGGTGGTCGACCCCTTGGTCACGGTGAGCGGGCTCGACGAGGAGGCAGAGCTGCCGTAGTTGGTGTCGCCGCCGTAGGTGGCGGTGACCTGGTAGGGGGTGGCTGACGCCCCGAGGGCTGTGGCGGTGGTGGTGCAGCTGGTCGCAGTGGCCACGTTGAACGTGCACAGGGTCACGGTGGGGGTGGCCACCGTGACGAGGCCGGTGGGTTGGGGGCCGCCGGTGTCGGACGGGGTGACCGCGGCGTTGAAGGTGACGGCCCCCTCGTCGCCGTAGGTCACCGAGGACGCCGAGGGCGAGAGCGTCGTCGTCGTCCCGGCGGACGAGATCGTGAGGTCCCTCGCGGTCGAGGTCGAACTCGTGAAGTTCGTGTCCCCGCTGTAGCTGGCGGTCACGGCGTACGGCGTGCTCGAGGGAACCAGCGGGTCGTCGTTCGTGCTGCAGGTCAGGTTCGTCGTCGGGAGATCGATGATGCAGAGCGTGGTGGTCGGCGTCGCCACGGTGATCGTTCCGGTCGGCGTGCCCGAGAACGGTTGCGTCAAGGTGGCCGTGAACACCACGGTTGATTCGCTGCCGAAGGTCACCGTGGTCGGAGAGACCGTGAGCGACGTGGTGGTGACGGCCTGGTTGACGGTGAGGGTCTTGGTCGGCGACGGCGACCCCGTGAAATTGGTGTCACCCTGGTAGGCGGCGGTCACGCTGTCGGCGCTGCCCGACGCGAGCAGCGGGTCGTCGGTGGTGCTGCACGTCGTGACGGGCAACGTGATGGCGCACACCGGCGTCGTACCGGCCATGACGTTGACGGTGCCGCTCGGCGTGCCCGCGAACTCTGGAGCGACGGTGGCCGTGAAGGTCAGGCTCGACTCGTTGCCGTAGGTGACCGTCGGCGACGAAATGGCCAGGGTCGTCGTCGTGGAGGCCGGGGTAACCGTGAGGTTCTGCGCCGGGGTCGAGCTCGAGCCCATGAAGTTGGTATCACCGCCGTAGCTGGCGGTCAGCGGGTACGGAGAACCCGAGGCAGGCAACAACGTGTTCGTCGCACTGCAACCGGCACCGGCCGGAAGGGTGAACGTGCAGAGGGTGGTCTTGCCGGTAGACACGGTCACGGTCCCGGTCGGCGTGCCGCTGAACTGGGGACTGACGGTCGGGCTGAAGGTGATGCTCCCTTCGTTGCCGTAGACCACCGAGGACGGCGCCGAGAACGACGTGGTCGTCGGGTCCTGGTTCACCGTGAGGTTCTCGGGATCGGAGGACGAAGGGGTGAAGTTCCCGTCGCCGCTGTAGGCGGCGACGACGGGGTAAGGGGTCCCCGACGCGGCCAAGGCCATCTCCGTGGTGGTGCAGCTGGTCGCCTTGGTGACGTCGAAGCTACACAGGGTGGTCGGCCCGGCGGTGACGGTCATCGTGCCCGTCGGGGTTCCGGACTGCATCAACGAGAGGACGGTGCTGAAGGTCACGGTCGACTCGTTGCCGTACGTGACGCTCGACGGGGAGACCGTGAGTGAGGTGGTCGTATTGCCCGGACTCACGGTGAGCTGCTCCGAATTCGAGGTCGAACCGGTGAAGTTGGTGTCTCCGGCGTAACTGGCGGTCAGCGTGTAGGGCCCGCCCGCGGGCAGGACCTCGTCAGCGAGTGGGGCGCACGCGGTGGCCGGCAGCGTGATGGAGCAGAGCGGGTTGCCACCGGCGGAGACGGTGACGGTCCCCGAAGGGAACGCCCCGACCTGAGGTGCCACCGTGGCGGTGACCTGCAGGGTGGACTCGTCCCCGAACGTCACCGTCGAGGACGAGAGCGAGAGGGCCGTCGTTGTCGTGACCTGACCCACGGTCAGGCTCAGGGGGTCTGTCGAGGTGGAGGCGGCAAAGGTGCCATCACCTAGGTAGTTGGCGGTGACGGCATAGGGGGTCCCAGAGGCCGGTACCGGGTCGTCCGTCGTGCTGCACGTCGTGGCGGGCAACGTGATGGAGCACACCGGCGTCGACCCTGCGTCGACGTTGATCGTGCCCGTCGGAGTGCCGGAAACGGAATCCTGCGGCGTCACGCCGGCCGTAAAGAGAAGGGTCGACTCCTGTCCGTAGGTCACCGAGGCCGGGGAGGGCGGCGAGAGCGAGACGGTGGTGGTGGTCCGATCCGGATCCACCGTCAGCGGCATCGGCGCGGAAGTCAGCGTTCCGACCAGGATGTCGCTGAACGAAGCTGTGATGGAGTACGCCGAGTCTGACGCCGGCAGCAGGGTATCGCTACTTGGGCTGCACGTACCCGCCTGGGCGGTCAGCGTTGCGGTGCAGATGGGTGTCGACCCCTCCTGAACCGAAACCTTCCCCCCGGCGAGTATGTCGTTGATCGAGACAGAAAACACGACACTCGTCTCGTTTCCGTAGGTCACGGTCGAGGGCGAGATAGTCAAAGAGAGGGTCGTGGCGGCGCCCGCAGTCTCGGGAGTAGTCGCAACAACCAACCCGAGCGACAGCACGGCCACGAGGGCGGCGGTCAGGGCGGTGAGGACGCTTCTCTTCATTGTTCTCCTGTCCTCACGGCGGGGCCGCAGGGCCGACCCCCGAGGCGGCTCGGGACGGGGAATGGCACGTCGGCGCCGGAGCCTCCGGACTCATCCCAACGCAACGGGAACGGAGCGACGCAGGAGGAGATTACGCCCTGGTGACGGATCAATCGGACCACCAGAACCGGGATCCGGACCGTACTCGTCGCCGGCGCCACCGCCGGTCCGACACGGTCCCCCATCGCCTTTGCCGCTGTCCCGCCGTCATCAGTCTCCCCCGGCCGCAGGCTCCCCTGTCCGGCGCAGACGGTTGCGCTCGGATCGGTTGCTCCCCGTTTGGGTCCGAAGGTCGCCCGAAGCCGAGGCTCAGTTCCACTCGAAGAAGCGGCGGAACCTTTCCTTACGCTCCGCGCGGGGCGGCGCATCCTGCATGGTGTCGGGCCGGTGCTCCTCGAGCCAGGCGACGAGCGTCTCGCGATTGGAGAATCGAACCTCTTGGTCCGTGTCCATGACGTAGAGGACAAGGTCCGCGCCCTCCACCGTCACCGAGAATTCGATTTCGCCGTCGGACACGAAGCACCACAACGGGGGTGCACCCGGGGTGGTGCGTGGTTCCACGCGCCAACCGGGAACGCCCTGCAAGAGGTCGGCCATCTCCTTCCGAAGAGAGCGCCCAGCCACCTACGACCAGTCCTCGATCCGCACCACCAGGTCGCTACAACGTGACCGTACTCGTCGATCCGACGTGCGTCGCGTTCCCGGCGTAGGTGGCCGTCCTTGTGGCGCCGCGGGCATTCCGTCCGCGCTGGCCGTCTTCACCGGGTTCTCCATGGTGCTCCCTCGTTTCCGCCGTGTCAGCCCTGGCCGCCAGTCCGGCACACCAGCCGCCGACGAAGCCGACGACGGTCAAATGCCAGTCGTAGTCAAACGCAGCGCCAACGGCACAGCACACAAGCGCCGCACACGCGCAGGAAGACAATACGTCGAACCTCCGAGTCGCCCTGAAGATCGCCGCCCCCGCGGCGAGCAAGAGGAGGAGTCCGACGACCCCGGCGTCAGCTGCAATCTGCAGGTACTCGTTGTGGACGAAATGGGCGTAGGTCGTGCTCTCGGACGCGTGGAAGACGAGCAGCCGATCCGGGCCGACACCGAGGAACGGCGCGCTGCCCCATTGGTGCAGCGCCGTCGACCACTCAACCGACCGGTCGTGGTCGCTCGGCGCGAGGGTGCGCAGTGCGATCTCGTGGTGGAGGAGGAAGACGGAGATCACGACCGCCCCCAGAACGAGGAGGCCCGCCGTCATGCGGGCTCGAGGGCCCTGGACCAATGGGCGCAGCCGCGTGGCCGGCACGGCGGCGATCCCGACCGCGACGACGAGCGCCACGCCGAGCCAGGGCACTGGCCCGGCGTCCGGGGACGTCGCGACTGCGACGATGCCCAGAGCTCCTCCCGCCAACAAGGGGGTGAGGAGGGAAAGGTAGCGACGCCACGGCACGACGACGCAGGCGCACGCGACAGCCAGCAGGGCGCCGCGGCTCTGCGCCGCCAGGAGTCCGCCAGTGCAAAGGCACACCGCAATGCGGGCCAACCACGGATGGCGATCGATACCCAACGCCACGAGCAGACACATCCCCAGCGCCAGCCCGGCAGCGTCGGAGTAGGTCAACGTCGTCGACAGTCGCCAGAGACCCTGCGCGGGCATGGCCATCGGGAACCATCGCCAGACCAGTCCGGCGAACCCAACCAGACTTCCGGCCGCGCCGAGCGCGGTGACCCCCAAACCCGCCACCTGCCGCGCCGGCCCGCGGAGAGGCCGCGCCGCCGCGAAGGCACCTGCGAAGGCCACGCAGGTCGCTCCAAGGGGGAGGACGGCACCGATGGAGTCCGTCGTCGCGGCACGGAATCCCCACCACACGGCCAGCAAGATCAGTGCAACCACGACGCACCCGCTGCGTCGATCGAGCGGGTTCGCCACCGCCGCTGCGACCAACAAGACGACGGCGCCCGCAGCGGCGACGAACGCGTCCGCAGGCCAGAAGCCGCCCTGGCGGATGCCGTCGATGAGCATCAGGCCGAAGAGGAGAGCAGCGACAATCCACTGCCGGGTCGGGTTGACCGCGGCGAGTGGCCGGGCCGTGAGCAGCCCTTGGCGCTGTTCCACGCACCGCCTCCTTCGCGACCAGGTCCGCCCTACGATACCGGCCCCGGCACATTCGATTGGGCTCGTGTACCCGCATTGGCATCAGCCGAAGCGGCCCCAGTGGGTCGGCGATGAGGATGGGGAGGAAGGCCACCTCGGCCAGTCGGGCGCTGGTCTGATGGTTGATGGTGAGGAGGAGGGACATCGACGGGTCTTTTCACAGCCGCCACCCGTCCATGACGTGGAACCCAGCGGTTGACCCCGCTCGATGAAACGATTGGGCAATGCAGATCGAACTCCGTCCGTGCACGGAAGCGCAACTTCCTCTTGTTCAACCCTGGTTCGAGGACGAAGCAACCCAGCACTGGCTCGGAGGTCCCGATTGGCCGCAGAGGGCGATCGCGATGGCCGACGCACCGCTCGATGAATTCAGGGGCGCAAGAGAAACCGGCCGCTTCAGATTTGTGGCCTGGGATGGCGAGCACCCTGTCGGCTACATCGACTGCGGAACCTACGACCGCTGGGCCACGTGGGAAGGCGGCCCAAGTGGCCGCGGGCTGACCGACGTCATCGAGGTGCCATCCGCAGCAATTGCATTCGTCGTCGATCCAGAGCTCCGACGACGGGGCTACGGAATCGAAATGATCCACGCACTGATAGCGCGGCGGGAGTTGGGCCACGTCGGACTCTTCGGCGCCGGAGTCGAGCCCCACAATGTGGCGTCAGTGCAGTGCCTCAGATCGGCTGGATTCATTCCCCATGGTCCGGCTCCGGACTGGGAGGGGATGGTCTATTACGTAAGGGCCCCACCTCTCAACCCAGCTGTACGCTCCGGCGCGTGGAACTCCGGCAACTGACCTACTTCGTCGCCGTCGCCGAGGAACTGCACTTCGGCCGGGCCGCAGAGCGGCTGCACCTGGCTGGGCCTTCGCTCTCTCAGCAGATCAGCAACCTCGAACGTGAGCTTGGGACTCAGCTCCTCGCCCGGGACCGCCGGCACGTCGAATTGACGCCCGCCGGCAGTCAGTTCCTGACCGACGCCCGAGAGGTGTTGGGCGCGGCGACGCGCGCGTTCGATCGGGCCCGTAAGGGCGGCGGCGAGTTACCTCTGCGGCTGGGCTATGTCAGTTGGCTCCCACCGGAGGCAGCGGCGATGCCCGACCCCCGGGTCCGTGTCGACGAATGGGTTCTCCCCTCGCACACACAGGTGGCGCGGGTGGCCGAAGGCAGTCTCGACCTGGCTATCGCCTGGGTTGAGGATGCCGACGTCGAACGGTACAAGTTGACCGCCCACCTCTTGTGGTACGAGAGGTTGGAAGCCGTCGTGCCCCGCGCCCATCCGGCCACTCGTCAGGAGAGCATCAGCGCAGCCGATGTCACGGTGCTCATCGATGTCGACGAGGCGTCATGGCGGTCATGGAACCGCTACGCCACTTCGTTCGCGGAGGCGAATCAGGCACCATTGATCAACATCGAAGACGGCGGCATTGCCGGGCCTGCATTCTTTGACCACGTGTCCCGCTTGCGACGGCCGGTGCTCGATTCGCCGAAACGCCACGCGGCGCCGATGCCGCCGACGTTGACACGCCGGCCCATCCATTCTCTCGTGTCCCTCTGGACCTGGATGCTCCTTCAGCGCGCGGATGACACCCGGCCGGTGGTGATTCGCGCCACCCAGACTCTGATCGACCATGCCTCGGCTCTTGGCTGGCGCACCCCTCCCGCCGAAGCACACTGGCCTCCAACGAGCGAGAAGAGCGCGTGACCCCGACCGACTCGCTCGAAGAGGGCCGTCGGCGTGTCCACGTCTCGCGACATCATGGCTAGCCCGACGTGGTGACGCCGACCGAGGCCACCCCGACGACGGGCTGATTCAGCTTGATGTTGCCCGCCGAGCCGAAGAAGCCGGCGTCGCCGTAGTTGAAGACGCCGCCGTCGGATGCGGTGAGCCAGTAGCCGCCCCCGTCGGGCGTGCCCGAGATGCCGACGACCGGCTTGTTCAACGTGAGGTTGCCCGCCGAGCCGAAGAAACCGGCATCGCCGTAGTTGAAGATGCCGCCGTCGGACGCCACGAGCCAGTAGCCCTTGCCGTCTGGGGTGGCAGCGATGCCGACGATCGGCGCATTGAGCTTCAGGCTCGCCGCCGAACTGTAGAAGCCGGCGTCGCCGTAGTTGAAGACGCCGCCGTCGGACGCCACGAGCCAGTAGCCCTTGCCGTCGGGAATGGGGGCCATGCCGACGATTGGCTTGTTCAACTTGAGGCCACCGGCCGAACCGAAGAAACCGGCGTCGCCGTAGTTGAAGACGCCGCCGTCGGACGCCACGAGCCAGTAACCGAGCCCCGCTGGGCTCGCCGGCGCCCCGGTCGGATTGGGAACGTACGGCGTGGACGCCATGCCCACCACGGGTGCATTGAGCTTGAGGCTGCCCGCCGAACCGAAGAACGGGGCGTCGCCGTAGTTGAAGATGCCGCCGTCCGAGGCCACGAGCCAATAGCCGCCCTGGTCCTGTGTCTGCGTGATGCCGACAACCGGCTTGTTGAGCTTGAGGCTTCCTGCCGAGCCATAGAAGCCGGCGGTCCCGTAATTGAAGACGCCTCCGTCGGACGCGGCCTGCCAGTAGCCGCTCGCCGGCGGCGGTGTGGTGTAGATGGCTGTGCCACCAGGCAACACACTGATGGTGTTGGCCGGCGTCAGCGTCGTACCGGAGATCCCACTGATCCAGACGCCGTAGTACTGACCCGAGATGCTGTTGGAGGCCACCGTCAGGTCCTCGATGGTGGGAGCGAGTGCGGGGGGGAGTGCGTCCACACCGAGGATGATCCCGGCCGTGGTCGGCGGACCGTTGGTGGACCCCCAGTTGTTCGCTGGGCCGACGGTGTTCCCGGTAATGGAGACGTCCGTCACGGTGTCGTGGGGCGCGTGGCTGTGGAGGATGATGCCACCCTCGTACGAATCACTGACCGTGTTATTGGTCACCTGCACGTTGAATGCCAGGGAATCCGGCGCTGCTGTCGCAACGACGATGCCACCCAGATCGGGGCCCGTCGCCTGAAATGCGCCGATATGACCGGTGACGGTATTGCCCGAGACGGTCATATCGTTGATCGAACCTCCGGCATTGTGCGTCGAAAGTACGACGCCGCAGTTGCCGAAGTTGCCCGAGATCGTGTTGTTGGTCACGGTGTCGTTCACGGCGGGCACGGGCTGGCTCGGTCCAGCGTTCAGTGCACCAGGATCGGTCGGTCCGTTGTCATCGACGAAGACGCCACCCCCGCCGTTGTTGATGATCGTGTTGCCCGTGATCGCGCTGGCGTCGACACCTGCGAGCACGACCCCCCCGAATGCGACTATGGCATGGTTCGGCTGCACGCCGTTGTTCTGAATCGTGGCGCCTTCGATCGTGACAAATGAAGTCTGCTCGGCGAAGATGCCGGTGTCGTTTGCCCCGCTGATCGTGACGGCGTTGCTGGCGGACGGTCCGCCGATGGTGACATTCATCACGCCCGGGCCCACGTAGATCCCGATATCGCACCCGGTCGCAACCACATTCCCTCCAGCGATCGTCTCGCTGCTCGTGGCGTCAACCGCGGCGGTAAGCCCGGTGGTACCAGCGGTGACACAGGTGGGCGACGCTCCGGCCGGTCCCGCCTGGATCACCATCGCCGATGCAGCGATGCCGGCGGTCCCAAGCGCACTCACTGCGAGCCCGGCCGCGCCGACAAGACGTGACAGGCGTCGTTCGAATCTCATAGCGACACGCTCTCCCTAATTCCTAATTCCGGATCCCCGTAGGCTGCGGGGCGATCGTAACCGCAATCCCTCCTGAAATTGCACTAGGGAAGCGCTCCTGCAGCTCGCCGACCCGGGACTGGAGCTGCTCGACGAACTCACCGAGTGCACCATTCTCGGCCTCAAAGTGGATGCTGCGCGTTATGCCGGCTGATCGCAGTCGGAGGTCCCCATTTCGCACACCATCCCCATCGGCGACAGTTACCGAAGCCCGTTCAACTCGTCGACGGCGCGATGGCCGCGCTCCACCACCCCTGGAACCTCACCGTGACGCCCCTCTCTGATGCGGTACTCGAGCATGTGGAGGATCTGTGTCGCCGCGAGCACCGCCGCCCCCTCCCAGCCGACCAGCTCAAGGATTCTCTTCCACAGCCGCCTTCGGACACCGTCCAGCAGCGAATCCTGGAAGGTGTACCACACGAGGGCGGTGAGATCAGTCGCCCGCGTGCCGCTACCTGCGTTCCCGATATCCACGACCGCCACCACCGCTCCGTCACGGACCAGGACATTGCTGGGGGTTGAGAGATCGGCATGGACCATGTCAGGTGCCTGTGGTGGTGGCGGGACGCCGGCACACACGAGCCGCAGGCGCTCGACCAAGGCCGACACCACGGAGGAATACCCCCAGAGCCCGGCCACGGACTCGCGGAGAAGCGACTGCTCCGGCGTCTCGTTGAAATCCATCCCGGCGACAGCCGGTTCCTGACCGGTGGCGACCCGCCAGGCGTACAACCAGTGGTCGTAGGGCTCGGAGGCTTGGCCAGCCTGGAGTTCGATGATCTCCATCAGCTGCTCCATGAGGG
>DASXEK010000085.1:0-11038 GCA_036490155.1 Acidimicrobiales bacterium
GGCGGCATCCGCACGGCCGACGTCATCGCGCTGACGCCGATGGAGCTGGTCGTTTTCGATGCCCGCGAGTTCCGCTCCATCCTCATGACGAACCCGGGTATCAGCGTCAAGCTGCTGGCCAACCTCGCCGAGCGGTTGTCCCTAGAGGACTTGCAGTACACCGACTAGATAGCGTCCGCGCCACCGGCGCCGCGCCACCGGCGCCGCGCAAGCCAGCCGCCGTCAGCCCGGCGGCACCGCCCAATCGACGAGGTCGCTGCTCCGAGCGATCCCGATGCGTGCATGTCCCCATCCGCCGTAGGCGGTCAGCTCCGTGCTGCCGGCGTAGGTGAGATAGTTCTCTCCGCCGGGCCCGACGCACACGAAGGCAGAGTTGGCGTGCTCGTAGGAGACGCTCGAGATCCCGGTGCCAGAGTCGAAGGCCTCGCCCTGCACCATCAGCTGCGTACCGCCCGTCCAATGGAGCCACGTCGTGGGCGTGGACGGATCACCGGCACCCAAGGTGAAGGTGAAGGGCTGGTCCAACGTGTTCGAGGTCGCCACGAGATGCCAGGTTCCGTCGACCGTCAGGAACTCGTAGTTCTCCACCGTGTCGTTGTACAGGACGATGTCGGGCCGGCCGATCAACCGAAACGGCTTGGACAACGACGGCGCCCAGGCGATCTCGAAGTGCTGTGAAGTGGTTCCCGCCTTGAAGCCGAGGATGACACCGTTCCCGGTGAAGGCGAGCGCCCCGTCGATCATGCGACCGGCCAGACCGTGCGCCAGCGGGTACGGATGCGACCACGACGTCAGTGCGGCCGACGAGCTGATCCGATACTCGAGTCCCTTGGGCGTCTGGTAGGTGACGACGAATTTTCCCGCCGGGTCGCGCACGATGTCGGGTGACGCAGCGTTCGGGGCGATGACCTTCGGTGCGGACCAGTGCCGCAGGTCCGGGCTCGTCGCAGAGGCGACGTCGAAGCGGACGCCGGGTGCCGACCGGGTCGCCGTCATGTCGCTGAAGAGCATGTGCCAGGAGCCGCCCGACCATTGCAGCGCCTGATCCTTCACGCCCTTCGAGGCATACGACAGGATCGGATTACGGAGCGCCGCCCAGTCGACGACAGCCGGCGGCTTTCCCACGATGCAGTCGTGGTCCTCTCCGGGTGCCACGACCGCGCTTGCCACGCCACTCGCGTCGGCCGCACCGCTCGCAATCCAAGCCCCCACGGCGCCGTTCGTTACCTCGAACGCGGCCACCGTCACGACGGCACTCACGATCACGAGCAGCCCCCTCCGACGCACGCCCTCAACGTACTGTCGCCAGCCGCCACAGCCGCCTCCGCCGCCACCCCCAACAACAAAAACGCAGGCGCGCCAAAGCGACACGCCTGCTCACTTTTCCCTCAACTGGGCCTCATCCCCGCCTCGCCGCCCGCGCCGCGCCCCAGCGCATACGAAACCGCCGGCCTCACTCCCGCTGCGGCGGGTCGTGGTTGCGTTGCCGGTTGTGAAAGCCGCACAGAAGCCGGCCGTTGTCCTGGGTCGTCCGGCCGCTTTGGGCCCACGGCAAGATGTGGTCGGCCTGGCACCGCTGCCCCGGCACGTCGCAAAAGAGGTGCGCACACTCGTGGTCGCGCAGCTCGATCGCCCGCCGGGTGCCACCGGTGAAGAGGCGCTGGGTGAGGGAGACCTCGACCCGACCCGACGGCTCCATGACGGCGCGCTCGAGGTCGGCCACCGACAGCCAGGGCACGAGTTCGCCCGGTGAGACGACGATGCCCTCGGCCAGCTCGCACACCCGGCCCGAGAGTGTGGGCCAGTCGACGAGGACGCTGAAGAGCGGGGCCGGCGGTCGGCGCACACCGTCGGGCTGCACGAGTGCGGACCGCCCCGCCATCTCCACCAGCGCGTCGGCTCGTCGCTGCGCCGGCGTACGCCACAGGTCGTCGACCGTCGGGTTGGCGCCGCGCTCGGCGCGGGCCCGCGCCCAGTCGGCCTTGAAGAACTCCTCTTCGATGCGCCCCAGCTCGCCGGACACGATGGACCCCGATATCGGATCCAACGTCATCGAGCCCAGGTACATCCCGTTGAGGCTCGCCGCGAGATAGACGTCCCGCCGGGCCCGGCGTTCCTCGGCCGCTTCTTCGCTCCCGTCCGGGTCCGCCAACTGGTCCCAGTACGCCACGGCCTTGGCGAACTGCTCGAAGCGCAGGCGCTTGGCCTGCTTGACCAGCACGGCCTCGTCGCGGGCGAGGGTCTCTTCGGACCCGGGCCGGCACACGGCGACGACGGCGTCGAGATGCGCCGCAGTGATGTCGCCCTGCGAGAAGGCCTCGGCCACCACCGGGAGGCGGCGCAGGTGCCGCCCTCGCCGCACCATCCGCCGCGCCGCGGCCCTCGGCAGCCGGCAACTTCGCGCCAGCCACGCCGTCGCCGTCTTGGCACCGTCGACCGCCCAGTCGCCCGACGCGTCGTACGCCCCAGCTGCAGTCGAAACGACCGACTCGAGGCGGGAGTGCTGTCGGATGAGCGCCGTCATCGAGGCGGCGTCGCAGTGCGCATCGACGCCCTCGTCGAGCAGATCGTCAATGGCCGCAGCCAACTTCTCGATACCCATCACCGGCACCACCCACATCCAACCATTTGGTTGTGACACCGAACGGTCGGAAAACAAAGGGGAAAATCCGAAAAAGAAGGCCGCCACCCACCGGGCACCCCGACGCAGCGCGACCGTTCTCCGTCACTCAGAGAGCAGAGGAAAGGAGCGGCCGTGATGGCCATCTGCACGTTCTGCGGCAACGACATGATTCACGGGACGAGCTGTTCGGAGGAGCGGCTGCGCATCGGCGACGCCGAATACGAGCCGATCCGTTGGGGTGAGGAGAAGGGCTACCGCTTCTGGGACATGACAGAGCGCTGCGGCGACTGCAACG
This sequence comes from Acidimicrobiales bacterium, assembly GCA_036490155.1. Lineage (GTDB taxonomy): Bacteria > Actinomycetota > Acidimicrobiia > Acidimicrobiales > RAAP-2 > Bog-473. Next base: position 2,919 of record DASXEK010000085.1, read on the forward strand.
TGCCCAAGGGCGCGGTGCACCACCACGGGTGCGACATGGAGCAGTGCCCCGCCTGTGACAGCCAGGCGATCTCATGCGGGTGCATGGACGACTGCGCGCCCGCCGGCGCCACCGACAAGAGAACAGCCAGTCAGGCTTGAGTCTTTTGGGAAGGCGGACGGGCTCCGACCGCCGGACCGAGGTGCGGCGTCGTCACCTCGGTGGGCCCGTCACCGCGGTCAGGAACCGCCGCGCCCCTCGAGCACCTCCTTCATGAGGCGCACCTCCTTTTCGATCTGCGCCCGCGCACCCGCCGTCGCGGTCGCCACGACGCTCTCGTCCAGGCCGTCGGGCAGCGTGACCCAGAGCGTCAGCGTGGCCTCGCAGTGGTCCTCGTCGAGCGCTTGGACGACGAACTCCTCGTAGGCGTCGCTGCCGCCGCTCATGCCCGCCGTCACGAGCTCGGGCTCCTCGGCCTCGATGATCCAGAGCTCGACCGGGTGGCTCACGCCGGCCTCACGCGGGTCGGCCAGGCGGAAGGTGTAGCGGGCGTCGGGACCCAACGCGTCGCCCACGCCGGCGCCGTTGCGCACCCGCTCGACGCCACGCACGTCGGGGTTGTACTCGGGCAGGTTGGAGAAGTCGAGGCGGTACCACCACACGCGGGACGCGGGCACCGTGAACGGTGCCGAGGCGACGGCCGTGGGGGCGAAGTCTGGTCGGGCGGCGGCAGGCACGACGTCAGTGTGCGCTGCGCCGCGCGGAGGCGCAACCGCCTCCCGCGGTCGGCCGGGCGCCGGATCGCCCGTCGGTCTCGTCAGGGTCGCCCCGTCGCTCTCACCGCCGTTGGCAGACCCCTCAAAGAGGGGGTGAGGTCAACGGCCGCAGGATCTCGGCCGCCTCGCGGGCCCGCCGCAAGGACAGCGCGATGAGGTCCTGGCTCTCGTCGGCGATGACGCCGGCGGCGTGCTGCACGAAGATCCCGACCACCATGGCGCTCAGCATGCGCGACACCGCCCCGGCGCCGCCGTGCTCGTCGAGGTCGGGCCGGTGCTTGGTGATCCAGTCCTCGATGGAGGCCTGGAACGTCGTGAAGAGGTCGAGGCCGACGGACCGCGCCGTCGACTCGGCCCTGATGGCTTCGCCGACCATCAGGCGCACGAAGTCCTCGACCTCGAACATCGAGACGAGCATGTCGGCCAGGAGCTGCGCCAGGGGCGAGTCGATGGCCTCGTACTCGCGTGGATCGAGGCGAGGCGCCTGGACCGGCAGGAACCCGTGTTCCACCAGGACAGATTCGAGCAGGTCGCGCTTGGAGGGGAAGTAGTGGTACAGCGACGCCACGTTGAGGCCGGCGGCCGACGCCAGGTCGCGCATGCTCGTCCCGTCGACGCCGCGCTGGGCCATCAACGTCAACGCGATCTGGAGGATCCTCTTGCGGGTGGCCGAGCCCTCCCCGGGCGCGGCGCCGCGGGACCCGTTGGACCCGTTCGACCCGGCAGCTCTGGCACCCCTGGTCTCTGTCGTTTGGGAGTCGATTGTCACATCCATGTCAATCTCCGTTCACTGACCCCTGATGGCCAACAATTTGGCCCCGTCGTGGGCGCAATGGCGCCGTGAAGGAGTCGTCGGGCCTCACCCCCACGACCTCGACTCCCCAACGGTTGTTTGCTATACATGACACGGGTGTCAGAGATCACCCGAGGCGATGACACCCAACGTAGGGGGTCAGGGGACGAGATGCCAGCAATTGAAACGGCGGCCGATTCTGCTGCCTTACCTTTTGACCCGTACGAGCTGAAAGACGTGGTCGGCGGGACGATCCGCGACCCGTACCCGAGGTTCCACGACCTGTGCCGCCAATCGCCGGTGCACGTCGGGCCGATCGACCTCGGCGAGGGCGTCGACGGGGACGGGGACGGGGACTGGCGCGACCCCTCGAAGCCGGCCCCGGTCACCGTGTTCGGGTTCGACGAGGTGGTCCAGGTCCTCCGCGACAACACCACGTACTCGTCGAAGGTCTACGAGGACGTGATGGGGATCGTCATGGGGCGCACCATCTTGCAGATGGATGAGCCCGAGCATCGCAAGGTCCGCGACCTGGTCGCCTCGAGCTTCCGCTCCAAGATGCTGCGGCGCTGGGAGGAGGACCTCGTCGCCGTCGTGGTGAACGAGCTCATCGACTCGTTCATCGAGCGGGGGAGCTCGGACCTCGTACGCGACGTCACCTTCAACTTCCCCGTGCAGGTCATCGCGCGGATCCTCGGGCTGCCGCGCGAGGACTACCCGCGCTTCCAGCGCTGGGCGCTCGAACTGACGAGTGTCGCCGCCAACTGGGATCGGGGCGTGGCGGCCTCGGAGGCGCTGCGCGCCTACTTCGCCGAGGTGATGGAGGAGCGCCGCGCCGAGCCGGGCGACGACCTCATCAGCGACCTCGTGCGCGCCGAGGTCGACGGCGAGCACCTGAACGACGAGGAGATCTTCTCGTTCCTGCGGCTGCTCCTGCCCGCCGGCGTGGAGACGACGTACCGCGCCTCGGGCAGCCTGCTCTTCGCGCTCCTCAACGACCGGGCCCAGCTCGATGCGCTCTACGGCGACCGCTCGCTGTTCCCCCAGGCGTTCGAGGAGGTCCTGCGGTGGGAGCCCCCCGTCACCGTGATCTTGCGGCGCGCGACCCGCGACACCGAGCTGGCCGGCGTGGCGATCGAAGAGGGCGCCGACGTGGGCCTGCTGATCGGGGCCGCCAACCGCGACGAGCGCAAGTACGCCGACCCCGACCGCTACGACATGTTCCGGAGCCAGCGCCAGCACGTCGGCTTCGGCTTCGGCGTGCACGTCTGCCTGGGCATGCACCTGGCCCGGATGGAGTCGCGGATCGCCGTCAGCACACTCTTCGATCGCCTCGGGCCGCTGACGCTCGATCCCAAGGCCGACGCGCCGCACATCGAGGGCCTGGCCTTCCGCTCGCCGCTGTCGCTCCCGGTCGTGTTCGAGGCGCGGTGACCCTGGCGTTGCCGGCGCCGCCGCGGCCGCTCGCGTGGCCAGCGTCGACCGGGCGGGCCGAGGCCAGCACCGGCACCGACAGAAGGTAGGTTTCGGCGCATGGCCGGCGTGAGCGAAGACGAGCCGTTGGACGTCAAGGTCGACTGGGACCTGTGCATGGGGTCGGGCAACTGCATGTTCTGGGCGCCGGACACTTTCGACCTCAGCGAGGACGGCCACGCCTTCGTCACGGATCCCACCGCCAGCCCCGAGGAGAAGATCCGCATTGCCGCGCAGGGCTGCCCGGTGGGCGCGATCTCGCTGTGGCGCAACGGCACGCAGCTGCCGCTCGAAGAAGGGGCCTGATGCCGGTCGCCGTCACCGAAGAGCACGAGTCCCTCCGCCGCACGGCGCAGCGGTGGCTCGAGACGCACTGCCCGCCGACCGAGCCGCGTGCGCTGGCCGAGGCCGTGCCGACACCGACATCGGTCCCGCCCTCGGCGGACCTGCCGCCGGTGTGGGAGAAGATGGCGGCCCAGGGCTGGCTCGGCCTGCATCTGCCCGAAGACGACGGTGGACACGGGTTCACGCTGTCCGAGGTGGCGGTCGTGCTCGAGGAGCTGGGCGCGGCCCTCTTCCCCGGGCCGCTGCTCCCCACCTTGTTGGTGTCGGCGGCGCTGGCCCGCCATCCCGACGCGGCGGTGCGCCGGCGGCTGCTGCCCGGCCTGGCCGACGGCTCGGTCACCGCAGCGGTGGCGCTGGGCGCGTCCGTGACGACGGAGCTGGAGGACGACGGGGCGATCGTCTGGCGCGGCGACGTGCGCCCGGTCCTCGGGTTGCCGGCGGCCAACCTCGTGCTCGTGCCGCGCAGCTCGTCGGACGACTGGTGCCTGCTCGACCGTTCAGCCCTCGGCGACGCGCTCTCGGCCGACGCGCTGCCCGCGCTCGATCCGACCAGGTCAGTCGGTGTGCTGCACTTCGCCGCCGGCGTGCTCCGGGTCCCGGCCGCCGAGCAGATCCTCATCCCCGACGAGACCGTGCGCAGCCTGGCACTGGTGCTCTCGGCCGCCGAGAGTGCGGGCCTGGCGCGCTGGTGCCTCGACACGGCCTCCGACTACGCCAAGGTGCGCGTCCAATTCGGACGGCCCATCGGGCAGTTCCAGGCGGTGAAGCACGCGCTGGCGGACATGCTCGTCGCAGTGGAGCAGTCTGCCGCCGTCTCGTGGGACGCCGCCGCGGCCTGGAGCGAGCCGCGGGACGCGGACGACGCGAGCGACGCGAGCGACGCGGACGATGCGGACGGCGACGCGGCCACCCGCCACCTCAGCGCGCGCATCGCGGGAGCGATCGCCCTCGCCGGCGCGGCCCACTGCGCCAAGCAATGCATCCAGATCCTCGGTGGGATCGGGTTCACGTGGGAGCACGACGCGCATCTCTACCTCAAGCGTGCCATGTCGAACCTGCAGCTGGTGGCCGGGGGCGACGTGGGCGCCATCGAATTCGGCGTGGCGGCCCGCGCCATCGACGGCGCGCGCCGGGACCTCACGGCGGATCTGCCGCAGGAGGCCGAGTCACTGCGGGTCGCCCTCCGCCACGTCATCGCGGATGTTGCGGCCACCGGCACCGACGATCCGTCCGGCCTGACGCAACGCGCCGCACTGGCCGAGGCCGGCTTGATCGCGCCGCACTGGCCGCCACCGTGGGGCCGTGGCGCCTCGCCGCTCGAGCAGCTCGTCATCGACGAGGAGATGGCCGCGGCCGGCCTGCCGCGCCCGCACCTGGCAGTGGGGGCGTGGGCGCTGCCGACGATCATCGCCTACGGCACCGAGGAGCAGCAGGAGCGCTGGGTACGGCCCACCTTGCTCGGGCGGCTCAGCTGGTGCCAGCTCTTCAGCGAGCCCGGAGCCGGCTCGGACCTCGCTGCGCTGAGCACCAAGGCCGAGCACGTCGAGGGTGGCTACGTGCTGAACGGGCAAAAGGTGTGGACGTCGCTGGCCAAGACGGCGGACTTCGGTATCTGCCTGGCCCGCACCGACCCCGACGCCACGAAACACGCCGGCATCACCTATTTCATCGTCGACATGCACACCGAGGGCATCGACATCCGACCGCTGCGAGAGCTCACCGGCGCCGCCATGTTCAACGAGGTCTTCTTCAACGACGTCTTCGTGCCGGACGACTGCGTCATCGGCACGCCCGGCGACGGGTGGAGGATCGGCCGCACGACACTGGCCAACGAACGGGTCTCCATGTCCTCGGGTGCGTCCTTCGGCAACGGCGTCGAGTCGTTGATCCGGACCATGGCCAAGCGGTCCGACCGCGGCGACGCGTTGCCGACGAGCCTCGAGGAGCGTCTGGGCCACCTCATCGCAGAGGCGCAGTCGATCGCGCTTCTCGGCCACCGGGCCACGCTGCGGACCCTGTCGGGGGTCGACCCCGGCAGCGGCTCCAGTGTGCGCAAGCTGCTGGGCGTGGAACACGAACAGCGCGTGCAGGAGATGGGCATGGCGCTCTACGGCGCCGACGGCGCGGTGCTCGACGGCAAGGCGCAGCGCTGGGAGGAGGGGTTCCTCTCCACGCGCTGCCTCACGATCGCCGGCGGGACCAGCGAGGTGCAGCGCAACGTGATCGCGGAGCGCATCCTCGGCCAACCGCGCGACCCCGAGCCCGGGAGCTGATCGTGCGCCTCGCCCCTGACGAGTCGCTCGTCGAATTCCGGCGCGCCTTCGAGGGTTGGCTGGACGAACACCTTCCCGGGCCCCAACTGCTGGCGACGGAGCACCGCAACTCGTCCGCGCACCTACCCAGCTGGGCCCGCCAGTTCCAGCGCGAGATGTTCGAAGCGGGCTACCTGGTCCCGGGGTGGCCGCCCGAGCTCGGTGGTCGCAACGCCACGCCGCAGGAGCAGATGGTCTACTTCGAGGTCATCGCAGATCGGCAGGTGCCCCGGTCGCTCAACCCGCAGGGCCTCTCCATCTGCGCCGCCTCCATCGTCGAGTTCGGCACCGACGAGCAAAGGGAGCGCTTCGTCCTTCCGACGCTCAAGGGCGAGGTCACCTGGTGCCTCGGCATGAGCGAGCCCAACGCGGGCAGCGACCTGGCATCGCTGATGACGAAGGCCGAACGCCGCGACGGGTGCTTCGTGGTCAACGGGCAAAAGGTGTGGACGTCGGGCGCACACGATGCCGACTACTGCCTCTGCTACGTGCGCACCGACCCCGAGGCGGCCAAGCACCGGGGTATCAGCGTGCTCATGATCGACATGCGCACTCCAGGGATCAGCTGCCGGTCTCTTCCCGAGCTCACCGACCCCTACCACGCAGACTTCAACGAGGTGTTCTTCACGGAGGTGGAAGTACCCGAGGACAACCTGCTGGGCGAGCTCAACCACGGATGGACCATCAGCCAGGGATCGCTGCGCCACGAGCGCGGGATGCTGTGGATCATGAACGTGGCGAAGATGGAGCGGACCATGCGCGGCCTGCAGCGCGTGGCGCGACGCCCCGATGGTCATGGGGGCACGCTGGGCGACGACCCGCGCCTGGCGGAGGCGATCGGGCGGCTGGCGACGGACACGGCGGCCATTCGCTGCCTCGGCTACCGGGGCTTCGCCAAGTCCGTGCGCGGCGAGATGCCGCCCGAGCACATGGTGCTGAAGTTGTTCTCGAGCGAAGCCGAGCAGCGCGCCTGCGAGCTGGCGCGCGATGCCCTGGGGGTCGATGGCCTCGACCTCTCCGGTGCCGGGCCGAACCGCCTCACCGAGTGGGATGTGGCGAACTTCGATGCGGTGCCCGTCGACGTCATGGGCGGGTTCTACGACGGCGCGTGGGCCGATCAGTACCTGCGCTCATTCTCCGGCACGATCGCGGGTGGAACCTCGGAGATCCAGCGCAACATCATCGCCGAGCGCGTGCTCGGCCTGCCGCGAGGCTGAGCACTTCACTCAGACGAGGGCGGGGCCACCTCGGGCTTCGTGTCTTTCCGAACGTCCAACGCTGAGTGACGCGGACGTTGCCTTCCGGGTGCGTGACGGGGGCGGTGCAAGTCTGGTGCGACAACACACCAGATGCGCCCTCGATCGATTGCACAACAAAGCAATGGAATAGCACCGTGAGCACAACGGAGAGTCAACGATTTTCAACACGATCTCTCCTGGTAGTGCGACAATTTTGATTCACACTATTTAGTCAAAACGGCCCATTCATTTGGGACTGTTCTTTCCCGATACTGACCCCTCGGAAGAGGAATTACGAGGGGGAAAGCGCAGTGTTGAGCCGGGCCCGCCGTCGCATGGCGACGTTGTTGCTGCCGCTAGGAGTCATGGTCGCCGGCTCCCTCGCGGCGGGGATCACGACGCCGCCAGCGGGAGCCGCGGGGATCCTTCCGCCGGCGAACCCGCCGGGCAACATCGTACCGAGCAGCACCGACTGGCTCTCCTCGATCGATTCGGCGCGCGCGCAGGAAGGCGTCAGCCCGATGGACCTCGCGGAGTCGGAACTGGCGACCCTGCCGATCGACGAGCAGATGTTGACCGTCGTCAACGACGAGCGAATCGACCGTGGGCTCGCGCCCATCGACTACGTCACGTCACAGCTGGACGGGTACGCGCAGGCGGGGGCCAATGGGGGCGGCGACCCCTCCTTCCCTTCCTCCTTGAGCGGCGGGGCGCCGATCACCTACGGCGGTTCGGTGTGGGCGGGCGCACTGTCGTCCAACGTGCTCGAGGCCGACTACTACTGGATGTACGACGACGGCTGGGGTGGGTTGACGACGGCGACGACGAATGCCGCCTGCAGCCTCCTCACCCTTTCGCAGTGCTGGGGGCACCGGGACATTGTGTTGCACCAGTTCCCCAACTGTCCCACCGGGCCCCCCGTGCTGTCGATGGGCGCGGCGTATTCGCCGACCGGCTTCGGAGGCGGCTCACTGACGGCCATCCTCGTGAGCTCGTGCGCGCCGCCGAGCGACATCACGCTGACCTGGGGCCAGGTGGCGACGGCGGTACAGACGGCATCGAACATCATCGGCATCGCCCCGTTGCCCAACGGCGCGGGGTACTGGGAGGCCGAGGCGAACGGCACCGTGGCCGCCTTCGGAGCGGCCCAGAGCCTCGGCTCGGTCACCAGTGGGCTCAACGCGGCCATCGTGGGCATCACGGC
>DASXEK010000092.1:0-35176 GCA_036490155.1 Acidimicrobiales bacterium
CGCCACCTCAGGCAAGGGGGTGGTGCCGCTCGCCAGCTGAACACGCGGGGAATTCCATGGCCGTCCGCGGGGAATTCTCGTGGCCGTCCCTGGGGAATTCCAATGGCCGCCAGTGGGGAATTCCTAATGGCCGTTGACAGCGGCGACCAGGGCGGCCATCTCCTGTTACTGATTGAGCACCCAGGCGATCGAGTTGAGGGCTTGGTCGACCGTCCAACTGCCACCACCCGGGTGCCGCAAGTCGTCGACGCCTTGGGCATCGAGTAGGCGACGAAGAGATTTGGGCACCCTCACGCCACGCACCATCCCCGCCGAGATGAAGCGCTCGTGGAGTCGCGGGTCGAGCAGGACGAACCCGTCGGAATGATCGATGTCGTAGGTATAGGGCTTGCCGCTCTGCCAGTCGATACCAGCGGGCGAACCTTCGGGGACCACTTGGTAGTAGATCCCGAAGAAACGCCAGAGCGCAGCGATCGTCGCGCGTGATGCAGTCAAGAGGGACCAGTCGACACCCGTGAGCTTTGCGTAGGCGGCCATTCGTTCGGGCACGTCACGCCCGGGATCGACGGTCACCTCGACGATGGCTGCCTTGCGCTCGAGGTGCTGTGCGTCCATCTCGCGCTCGAGGACGAGCAGCGCCCCGGTCGTCACCGGACACTCCTCCTGACACGAGGTGAGGAACGGAACCAAGAAGACCGCCTTCCCCGCGAACTGGCGCAAGGTGACGTGCCGAGCGGCCTGATCGGTGAAGGACGCGTCAAGGAGCGATTCCGGCACGGCCCGGTCCATCTGGTCACCGATCGATGCAGGCGGTACTCCCACGGAGGTCGCGCCGAGCGACGACAGGCCAATGCTCAAAGCTGCTCCGGCAAGGACTATGGCGCCACCAAGTAGGAGAATCAGCTTGCGTCGAAAACCCATAGCCTGCACAATAGATGTCATATGCAAGAAATTCTCGTCGCATCTCCGGCCGAAGACCAACTGGTCGACGCCGTGCTGAGCGCCAGCCGGGTCCTCGTCGCCATCGCCGCCCGGTCACTCGCTGACGTGGGAGAGGAAGTCACCCTGACCCAGTACCGCTCTCTGGTCGTCCTGGCTTCGCGAGGTCCTCAGGGCGTGGCGGCCTTGGCCGACGCGGTCTCGGTCACGCCCCCGACGGCGTCGAGGATGTGTGACCGCCTGGTGAAAAAGGGCCTGGTGACTCGAAGAGCCGACCGGCGCGACCGCCGCCAGGTCCGGATCGCTCTCTCACCAGCGGGCCGCCGCCTGGTCGACGCGGTGACGGCTCGGCGCCGCCAGGAGATCGAACAACTCGTCGCCTCGATACCCGAAGGGTCCCGCGGTGGTGTCGTCGCCGCATTGAGGCACCTGAGCGAGACCGCGGGTGAGGTGCCCGAGCAGGACTGGAGCACGGGCTGGGACCTGTGAGCGCGCGCCCAGGGGAGGATGCGCTCGGCGAAGCGCCGCATCCGAGCCGCTCGGTGCACGCCCGCGAGTACGCCGCCGCGGTGGGCCGATGGATCCGCTCAGCGTCGTACCTGCAGCGCTGGATCGTGCTCGGCGTCGCAATCGGAGCCATCGCCGGTCTCGGCGCCGTCGCCTTCTACGAAGCGCTGCGGCTCTGCACCCACTTCTTCTTGGAGATCCTGGCCGGCTACAGCGTCCCGACCCCCGCCGGAGAGGGACACGTGGCTGGCGCCACGTATGCGGCCCGGCCCTGGGTACTACCGCTTGTCGCCGGAAGCGGAGCGCTTCTCGGCGCGCTGTTGGTGTACCGCTTCGCACCAGAAGCCGAAGGCCATGGCACCGACGCCGCCATCGCGGCGGTGCACCACAACCCCAAGGGCGTGCGCTTCCGCGCCGTCGTGGTCAAGATCGTCGCTTCTGCGCTGACGATCGGATCAGGTGGATCAGGAGGGCGCGAAGGCCCCACCGGCCAGATCAGTGCCGGCTTCGGCTCCTTGCTCACCCGGGTGCTCGACCTGGACCCCGCCGACGGTCGCATCGCGGTGGCGACCGGGATCGGCTCGGGCATTGGGGCCATCTTCGGGGCACCGCTCGGCGGCGCCGTGTTGGCATCGGAGATTCTCTATCGCGACGACTTCGACCCGGCCGCTTTGCTCCCGTGCTTCATCGCGTCATCGGTGAGCTACGCCGTCTTCGCTTCATTCGAGGGCTTCGGTCCCCTCTTCGGCTACGTGGGCTCGTATCGCTTCGGCGATCCGGCCCAGCTCGGATGGTTCGCGCTCATCGGGGTACTCGGTGGCCTGATCGGACTGCTCTACGCCAAGGGCTTCTATGGCATCGCGCAGGTCTCGGCCTGGATCCCACGGCTCCCGCGCTGGGTCAAACCTGCCATCGGCGGACTGCTCGTCGGCAGCATCGGCATCGTCATCCCCGAGGTGCTCGGCACAGGCTACGGCTGGGTCCAGAAGTCCCTCGGACCCGAACTCCTCGGCATCCCGCTGTGGATCGTCCTCATCGTGCCCTTTGCCCGCATCGTGGCTACAGGTCTGTCGATCGGAACCGGCGGGTCTGGAGGAATCTTTGGTCCGGGCATGGTGATCGGCGCCTTCATGGGTGCGGCAGTGTGGCGACTCTTCGAGCCCATTGCCCCTTCCATGGGCCACGATCCTTCCCCCTACGTGATCGTGGGGATGATGTGCTGCTTCGGCAGCATCTCGCGGGCGCCGCTGGCTGTCATGTTGATGGTCGCGGAGATGACGGGCAGCCTGTCGATCCTCACGCCCGCGCTGGTCGGGGTCGGCCTGGCGTGGCTCATCGTGCACCACTTCGACGACTCGATCTACCGCAGCCAGATCCGCAGCCGGGCGGATACCGAAGTGCGGCGCCTGACGGCGGGCCTGCCGTTGTTGGCCGCAATCTCGACCAGATCGGCCATGGCTCCCGTGCGGCTCGTCCTGCCAACTTCGACGACCGTGCGCGTCGCCATCGATCTCAGCCGGGTCGCCGGCGTCAGCGGCGCACCGGTCCTCGACGAGGCCGGGAGGTTCGAGGGCACGGTGGCCGTGGCCGATCTCGCGGCGACACAGAACCATCGAACCCACGTTGGCGACGTGGCCGACGCAGGTGCACCCGCGGTCACGGTGGGCAGCCAACTCGATGCCGCGCTGGAATCGATTGCCTCAGCCGGAATGTCGTGGGTGCCCGTTCTCGACGATGACAGGCGAGTGGTGGGCATCCTGTCGATTTCGGATCTCGTCACGGCCTACCGCCGCGAACTCCTCGCCTCGGCCCAGCGCGTGAGTGCTCTCGGCGCCCGCTCCGGTGCGTTCGAGCTCTCGGTCACCGATGATTCGGGCCTGGCCGGCCACACGTTGCGCTCGGCCGACCTTCCCGAGGGCACGTTTGTCACCTCCATTGCGCGCAACGGGCGGGTAGTGACCCCGAACGGCGACGTGTTACTCGAGCCCGGTGACCGGCTCTCACTTCTCGGGTACCGGGCTCGGGACGTGCCCTCGCCCGTCGTGTAGCGAGCGATCGAACATGCCCGTCTTCGACCTCTCGCACAGGCCGAGAGGCTGGCAGAAGCAGCTCTTCAAGCTGCCCACCCACTTCTATCGACTTCGGCTCGGCTTCTTGTTCGCTCGCCGGTTCTTGATGATTGAGCACCTTGGGCGGCGGAGCCACAAGCTCCACCGCACCGTGGTGGAGATAGCGGGGCACCGAGGGAACGAGTGGATCTGTGCATCGGGCACCGGGCCGGCGGCTGACTGGTATCGCAATCTGTGCGCTGGTGGTCTCGAAGCGATCTGGCTGGGGCGGAAGAGGTATCGAGCCACGGTGCGCTTTCTCGAAGCGACTGAGTCTTCGGATTTTATGGCCGCCTACGAACAGGCCCACCCCAAGACGGCGAAGAAGTTGTTCGAGATCATGGATGTGTCCTACGACGGGACCGATAAGGATCGCGTGCAAATGATGGCCAAGATCCCGATGGTGGCGTTCACAATCGATGGAACCGCGTCACAAAAGGGAGGGCCGAACGTGCTCTTTGCGCGCCGCCGTCGTCTGGGGCCGAGGGGTCGGCGTGGGCCCGGCGGAGGCGGTCCGGCCCCCGGTCCCCGGGCGATGCGAAGCTGACGGGGTCGCCACCATCAGCGACCTCACCCGAGACGACTGGGACGACTGGCACGGGCTGTGGGGCGGCTACCTGGCCTTCTACCGCGCCGAGCTGTCCGCCGAGACCACCCGGGCCACGTTCGGGCGCCTGTGTGCCGGCGACGACGGGATGTTCGGGCTGATCGGGCTCGACGAGGAGGGGCGGGGCATCGGGCTGGCGCACTGCGCCACTTCTGCGACGTCCTGGTCCCGGGAGCCCACGTGCTACCTCGAGGACCTCTTCGTCGCACCGGCGGCGCGGGGCGGAGACCTCGGGCGCGCCCTCCTGGCTGCGGTCAAGGCGCAGGCCACGGCGCGCGGCGCCGGCCGCGTCGACTGGCACACCCAGCAGTACAACGGCCGCGCCCGCTCGCTCTACGACCAGGTGGGCCGCCTCACCTCCTTCGTCGTCTACGAGATGGACCTGTGACGGCCCCACGCCGGCGTTCGGTGTCACAGCTGCTGCTTATCGTGCCCGCTATGCCCTCGACGCCCTGGCGGTCCCGCCGCGTCCCAGCCCGGTCCGGGGCGGGCCGGTAGCGTTCGGTCTGCTCATGCCGCCCACGCCTCCTCCCCCGCCGCGCCGTCGCAGCGCGACCTCCACGTCGAACTTCGGCGTCGGGCGGCGCGAGTCGCACGTCGCCGACGCCTTCTACGCGCGCTTCGAAGCCCCCGAGCTCAGCGCCGACGAGCACGTGACGCCGCACGAGCCGGGTGTCCGTTGCGTTTGCGGCGACGCCCGGCGTATGGAGGCGGTGGCCGACGACTCGGTGGCGCTCGTGGTGACCTCGCCGCCGTACTTCGCCGGCAAGCAATACGAGGAAGAGCTCGACCGCGAGGGGGTGCCCGGGTCCTACATCGAGTACCTCGAGCTGTTGCGCGACGTGTTCGCCGACTGCAAGCGGGTCCTCGAGCCCGGGGGCCGCATCGCCGTGAACGTCGCCAACCTGGGGCGCAAGCCCTACCGGAGCCTCGCGGCCGACGTCATGTCCATCCTGCAGGACGACCTGCACCTGCTCCCTCGGGGCGAGATCATCTGGCAGAAGGGCGAGGGCGCCAACGGCTCGTGCGCCTGGGGCTCGTTCCGCTCGGCCGCCAACCCGGTGCTGCGCGACGTGACCGAACGCGTCGTGGTGGCGAGCAAGGGCCGCTTCGGGCGGGCGCGGTCGCCGAAGGAGCGCCGGCGCGACGGGCTGCCGCACGAGAGCACGGTCGGCGCCGACGACTTCATGGCGCTGACGCTGGACGTGTGGGACATCCCGCCGGAGAGCGCGGTGCGCGTGCACCATCCCGCACCCTTCCCCGTGGAGCTGCCGCAGAAACTGATGGAGCTGTACACGTATCGAGGCGACCTGGTCGTCGACCCGTTCTGTGGCTCCGGTTCGACGCTGGTCGCGGCCGCTCGCAGCGGGCGTGACGCCGTGGGGTACGACCTGGACCCTTCGTACGTCGAGATTGCGCTGGGGCGGCTGGCCGGGGACGAGGCGGTGCCGGCGGGCTCGGTGGGGTCGGCGACTGCTGGCGGGGAGGGGACGGCGGTGATGACGCTCGCCCGCGAGGCGATCGAGGCGGCCGGGTTCCGCGACGTCCGCCCCAACCGCCGACTGCGCGGCCTGGGGATGGCGGTGAGCTTCACGGCCCTCGGCGCCGGCGAGCGGACGTGGTACTTCGACGTGGCGGGGTCGAACTCGTCGTACAGAGGCGGAATGGCCAAGTCCGAGACGGTGTGGCGCACGCTGGGGCGGGCCCACGTCATGGCGGCCGGCGGGGTCGGCCCCCTGGTCGTGCTGACGACGCAACTCCCCCGCCCGGGCACCGAGGCCGACCGGGCGCTGCGGGCGCCGGGACCGGGCGGGATCTTCGACGTGGTCGACCTGTCGGCGGCGGGTGGGGCGGGTGGGGTGGCTCGGTTGGCGGCCTACGCCAAGAGCCGGGGCGGCGCGCCGCTGGCTGGGTTCTGGGGCGAGCGTGACGTGACGCCGGGGAAGGTCTGAACGGGTTGCTGGTCGTGCGCGTGGGCGTGGGCGTGAACCGTTGAGCGCGCTGGTCGCCTGCGCCGTGGTGCGCGACGACCCGCCGCGGGTCTTCGTGGCCCAGGACATCGACACCCTGAACTGGGTGCTGGCCTGCCAGCTGGTGGCCAAGACGCCCGGGCACGACCTGCCCGCCGGCGAGCGCGAGGAGTTGCGCCGGGCGCTGCGGGAGGAGCGCTGGGGCGACGCGGTGTTCGCCTTCATCGCCCGCACCGGGACGGCGGTCGACGTGTACGAGAGCACGGACATGCATCTTGCGGCGGACGCCGCGGTGGGACCGCTGGAGCTGCAGCTCACGCCGCTGTTCGTCGACTAGGAGTTGCCCGAAGGGGCACATTCCGCATTCCCGTTCGATTTCTGTTGACCCGGGACACACGGTCATCCAATGTGCGATGGAGACGGTGGGGCGGGAGGCGAGCGCAGGAGGTGCACGCATGGCGACGAGCAAGGCGGTCGACAAAGGGCAGGACCACGACATTGCCCACCGGCAGCCTGGTGACCGGCACGGCGGGCGAGAGGGCCAAAGCGGCGGGCTGAAGGAGGTGCAACGGGCCGCCGGCAACCAAGCGGTCGTCCGTCTCCTGCGCGCCCAGGCCAAGCTCGACGTGGGCAAGGTGGCCGACCCCGCCGAGGCCGAGGCCGACCAAGTGGCCCGCGACGTCGTCACGCATATCAACTCTGGTCGCGGGGCGAGGTCGGCCATCGGTCGGGCCTTCGCCGGAGACGTCGCGCGTCGGATTCAGCGGCGGGCGCCTGACGCCACCACCATCGGCGCCGAGGGCGGAGCGATGGACGAGGTGTCCGAGGGTCGGGTGCACAACGAGCTGGGCGGCGGACGTCCCCTGGCCGAACCTGCACGAGCACAAATGGAGTCCGCGTTCGGGTCGGACTTCGGCCAGGTGCGCATCCATCAGGATCCCGTCGCGACGACGCTGAACCGCTCGGTGTCCGCGCAGGCGTTCACGACCGGCGCGGACATCTTCTTCCGTGACGCGGTCGACCTCTCCGCGCCCCAGGGGCAGCACCTGCTCGCGCACGAGCTGACCCACGTCGTACAGCAGGGGGCGGCGGCGCCCGACCGGGTGCAGCGCCAGGAAGATGAGGGCGATGAGAGCGAGAGTGAGGACAGCGGGACGGGAACTCTCGGCATCTCGGGTGTGGTGCCCGACACGCCGGGTTCGCAGATCGCGCTGCCTCAGAACATCAGAGACCCCGGGAACCAGCACCAGACGAGAGCGCGGAGCAACGGACAAGGTCCCCGCCCCGGGGCGTCTGCGGCGAACAGGGGAAACGTCGACGATCGCGTCGGCCCGATGCGAATCGACCCGACCTGCGACTCGATGCTTGAGTCGTCGCCGAATGTCCCGCTCACCCCGGCGGTGACCTCTCGGAAGGATGCGGTGTCGCCCACGGTCGGGAATGTGACCACCCAACCCCAGAGCGCTACCGTCTCGCCCTTCGGCTCGACGGATGTCAAGCCGGGGTTCAAAAATACGGCCTTCAGCCTGAAGAAGGACGCGATCAAGTTGAAGTTCGACCTCGACGTCGTCTACCCCTGGGGGCTGGCCTCCGGCGGCTGCACCGACATAAACAAGGGCGACGAATCGATCATCACCGCGGAGAGTTACAAAAAGATCGCTAAGGACATGAAGCCCATACTCAATGAGGATTCATGGGAATCGCCCTACACGAAATACTGGTCGAGTGAGCTGACCGAGCGGCATGAAAAGGTCCACATCAAGGACGACCAGGCCTGGATGCGCAGCGCCGGCAAGAAACACCTGCTCGCCTTCTTGAAAAAGCAGACCTTGACGTTGACCAAGGATGAGCGCGCCTCCAAGGATGCCGTGATGCAGAAGCTCAAGACGCTGCTCGAAGCCAGTATGAAGGATCTGTCCGACGCGAGTTGGGACGAGTACACGGGCGGTTCCTCCAGCTACTTCTCGTACAAGGGAGAGAAGCACGCGTACGGTGACGGCAAGAAGCCACACGACCAGCTCGTCGCCAATATCCTGAAGCGGGGCAAGGGCCTCGAAAAGGAGAAGGCAAAGATCGAGGAGCTCGCCAAGAAGGAAGCCGCAAAGAAGAAAGCCGTCTAGCCAGAGGCACTGAATCTCATGCCCACCCACTGCACGCCCCGGATCGATGACGCTGGCCTCGAAGACCGGTTCGAGATGCTGCTCGCACGCGAGCGTCGCCTCTATCCCTCAATGGTGATGACCGTCATCGGCTCGCCGCGCTCGCGGCCAACCGGCGCCGAAGACAAGCTCACCCTCGAAATCCTCGAACCCGCCCTGTCCGCCGATGACGTCGCGAGGCAGGCGGCCGGTTGCTTCCTCGCTGGCCGCTGCGACCCCGACGACGACCCCGACGGTGCCGCCCGCCTCGCTGCGGGGTGCAGCACGGTGGCGGCGGGCGATCCTTACGATGAGTTCGGGGTGCGGGCCCGTACCGTGGTCGAGGCGGCAATGTCGCTCATCTTGCGCGGAGACCAGGACCTGGGTGTCGCTGCGCTCCGTGCCTTGGTCGAACGGCACGACGCACAGACTGGAGCGGAGCCTCTTGCGGGCTTCTATCTCGCCCAGACCGGTGACCCATCCGGGTGGTTGAGCATGCTGGCGGCGCTGCGAGACAAAGAGGACCCCGTCCTGCGACTGCGCGCCGCCCGCCTCGTCATCGCCTTCGTTCCCCACGAGGGCAGGAAAGTTGGGTCCGAGACGGTCGACGTGCAGTCGGCGCTCACGGCTCTGTCAAAGGACAAAGACCGGTACGTGACCGAGGCGATCCCAGAGATTCAAGCGGAGGTCGACGCCGCCCGGGCCAGTCTTGGCTCAACTTGACGGCTGAAGGTACATGACTGACCGCTGACGCCCCTCAGCCTCACCGCCCTCGGTGCAAGGGCGGAGCCAATCGCCCCCCGGGTGCCGTGCGAGGATGAGGAGGTGCCGAGTGATCGCACCACCGTGACCGAGCTCGGCACGGGCCTCGGCATGCTGGGCGACGCCGACATGGACGACGCGCTCCGCTCGCGCTCGGCGGTGATGCGCAGCCTGTCGCCCGAGATGTGGCAACACCTGGCCGAGCTGCGCGCCGGCGGCGCCTTCGACGCGGAATTCCACGCGGCGTGGGCGAACGGCCGGGCCTTCCTCGACGCGTCGGACGGATTGCGCGGCCGACTGCCCAAGGTCGTCGAGTGGAAGGGCACTGGACGCGCCCCGGGCGACGAGGTGGCGCCGATCGACCTGCGGGTGGACCACGTCTACCTCGTGAGCTGCAAGTACCTCTCGAAGATCTTGTTCAACGTGTCGCCGGCCGCCGTCTTCGACCACTTGCTGGTGGCGAGTCAGAGCCGCGGCGGTCGGGCGGGTCGGGCGGGCAGGGCGGCCCGTGAGGTCCTGCCGGGCGGAGGTGACTGGTACGCCGAGGTGGCGCCGGTCCAGTATCAGGCGCTCTACGAGGCGGTGCGGGAGGCCGTGGTGCGCGGTGACGGCGCCGCGCCGGGCCGGCGGGCAGGGGTGATGCGCACGGGCGCGGTGCGCTCGCCGGGCGGCGGTGGCGCGCCCGCGTTGCCCGGGCTCGACGTGCCGGCGTCCGAGACAAGTGGGGATTGGTCGAACGGATCGGGTGGCGCCGAGGCGGCGGGACTCGGATACCTGGCGGACCTGCCGCGCCGGGCCGTCGACCTCACGGGCGCCCAGCGCGATGCGCTCGGACGGTGGCTGCGCGCCGGCTGGCCGCCGGGCGTCAAGGAACGCTATGTCGAGCTGTCCGATGCCGTGGCCTTCGCCTCGGTGCACCGTTGGCACGCCGCCATGGATGTGGGCGGCGGCACCGGCGAGGCCATGGTCTGGCGCCTCCTGCGCATCGGCAGCGCCCCGTACTTCGTGCTCGGCTCGTCGGCCGAGCGCTCGCTGCGCCTGCGCATCGCGACGTCGTGGGACTGGCGACAGCGCTACCAGTTGATCTCCGTCCAGATGGAGCCCCAGCGCGGTGGCCAGCCTCGGGTCGGCTGGCAGGCGATCGTGCGCGACCGCAGCAGCCACGAGGTCAGCGAGGTGGCCGGACACATCGAGGTGCGCTGGAGCCACGGCCGCTTCGGTGGCCTGCCCGAGGCCAAGGGATATCTCGACACGCCGCACCACCTCGTGCCGGGGTACTACTCCTTGCGATGACCCGCTTCGACATCACGGCGCTGTCGCCTCCGCTGCGCGTGCCGCGCCTGACGGCGCCCCCCGTCGTCCTGCGGCCCTACAGCCTGGCTACCGACCTCGAGCTCGTGCGCGCGGCGTCGGCCGACCCCTTGATCCCCTCGATCACGTCGGTCCCGCGCACGTACAGCGAGGAGGCCGGACCGGCCTTCATCGAGCGCCAGCACCGGCGCGCCATCGACGGTGACGGCTTCTCGTTCGTGATCGCGGAGGAGGTGGACCCCACCGTTGGCGTGGGCTCCATCGGACTGTGGCTGCACGAGATCGAGAGCGGGCGCGCCTCGGTGGGCTACTGGCTGGTGGCGCCCGCCCGCGGCCGCGGGCTGGCCGGGCACGCGTTGCGCGCACTGGCCGACTTCGCGTTCGGAGAGCTGGCCATCCCCCGCGTCCACCTCTTCGTCGAGCCGTGGAACGTGGCATCGGCCCGCACGGCCGAGTCCGCCGGGTTCACGCATGAGGCCACCCTGCGCGGCTGGGAGCGCATCGACGGCGAGCAGCGCGACGCCGAGTGCTTCGCCCGGCTGCGCTCGGAGTGGGTCCCCCGCTGAGCGGGCTGCCAGACTGCGCCCGTGTTCCGCCGCGACCACCGAGCCGAGGACCTGACGACGCGCGTCGACCATCTCATGAGCCTGGTCGGGCTGGCGGACGCGTCGGCGCGCCTCGAAGGCCTGGCCGACCACGTGGCCCCCGACGTCGTCTACGTGAGCCCCGAGGCGGTGTTCGACGGGCTCGGTGGACTGAGCGAGGCGTTCGAGCGCCTGCGCCGCGCCGAGCGCCAACCGGCGGCGGTGCGCCGCACCAGTGCGGTGGACCAGCACCACGGCTACTTCCGCTTCACCTGGGAGCGGGTGGAGCGCGGCACCGTCGTCATGTCAGGCTGGATCTTCGGCTCGCTCGACGAGTCCGGGGCGATCAACCGGATCGTCGTCTTCGAGGGACTCGAGCCCGGGTACCCCGACGGCAGGAACTAGGGCCGCTCGTGCGGCACGACTCTGGGGAGGCACATTGACGGTCGTACTCGTAGAAGTGGCGGAAGGCATCGGGACCATCACCTTGAACCGCCCCGAGGCGCGCAACGCCATCTCGAGCCAGCTGACGCGGGAGCTGGACCAGGCCATCACCGACCTCGACGCCCGCGAGGACGTCGCCTGCATGGTGCTGACCGGAGCCGACCCGGCGTTCTGCGCCGGTGTGGACCTCAAGGCCCTGGCCTCGGAACGCCGCGAGGACCAGCAGGACCGCCAGAGCGGACCGATCGCGCACTTCGGGTTTCTCCCGCCCCACGAGACGCCGGTGATCGGCGCGATCAACGGCGCCACGGTGACGGGCGGTCTGGAGATCGCGCTGAACTGCGACTTCCTGATCGCGTCGGAGCGGGCGCGCTTCGCGGACACCCACGCCCGGGTCGGCGCCATGCCGGGCGCGGGGCTGACCATCCGCTTGCCCCAACTGGTCGGCATCGACCGGGCCCGGCGGATGAGCTTCACCGGCGACTTCGTCGACGCGGCGACGGCACTGGCGTGGGGTCTGGTGGTCGAGGTGGTGCCGCACGAGCGCCTGCTCGAGCGGGCCCGGGAGATCGCAGCCGGCGTGGCGTCGATCCCGCGGGACAACGTCCGCGAGATACGGCGGATGTACGACGCCATCGGCGCGCTGGCGGGGGAGGAGGCGTGGCGGGCCGAATCCGACTGGTCACGCCGCTGGATGAAGGAGCGCTTCGACCAGTCACGCCTGGCGACCGAGCGTGAGCACATCATGGCCCGAGGGCGGGCCCAGAGCACCGGGCTCGACGGCACGCCGGCGTGAAGGTCTACGCGGGCATGGACCCGCGGCTCAGCCTGCCCGACGTCATTGCGCACGCCCAAAGGGTGGAGCGGCTGGGTTACGACGGCCTGCACGTGGCCGAGACGATTCACGACGCGATGGCCGTGGCGCTCTTGGCGGCGGAGCACACGGAGCGCATCACGGTGCGCACCAGCGTGGCCCTCGCCTTCACCCGCAGCCCCACGCTGCTCGCCTACGCGGCGTGGGACATCGCCAAGCTCAGCGGCGGCCGCTTCCAGCTCGGGCTCGGGACGCAGATCCGACAGAACATCGAGGACCGCTACGGCGTCGAATTCGGCGACGATCCCATCGGCCGGCTGCGCGACTACGTGGGCGCCGTGCGGGCCGCGTTCGCCTCCTTCGTGTCGGGCGCGGTGCCGTCGTACGAGAGCACCCACTACAAGGTGACGCGTCTGCAGCCCTACTTCAACCCCGGCCCCGACTCCGAGACGGCGGTGCCGCTCGTGTACCTCGGCGGGGTACAGCACCGCGCCTGCGCGCTCGCCGGCGCGGTGGCCGACGGCTTCGTGAGCCATCCGACCAACTCCAACCCGCGCTACCTGGAGGAGACCTGCCTGCCCGCGCTGGCCGAGGGCGCCCGCGCCGCCGGGCGGGACCTCAGAGCGGACGGGTTCGAGATGGTCATCGGCACGCCGGTCATCACCGGCGCCTCCGCGTCGGCAGTCGAGCGCGAGCGGGAGCGCCAGCGCCGCCTGCTGGCCTTCCTCTACTCGACGCCCGCCTACGCGACCACCCTCGAGCTCTACGGCTGGGACGACCTCGGGCCGCGCCTGCGCGAGCTCATCCGCCGGGACCGCTGGGACGAGCTCGGCGGCGTCCTCTCCGACGAGGTACTCGACACGCTCGTACCGTCGGGAAGCTTCGACGAGCTGCCCGATGTCCTCGTCGAACGCTTCGCCGGCCTGGGCCAGGGACTCGTGCTGTCGGTGCCGGCCGACTCCGGCGACGACGAGGCGTTCGCCGGCGTGGTGGCCACGCTCCGTTCGGCCTGAGCCGGGACGTCCGGGCCCGGCGACACCGCTCCGGAGCCTCGGATCAGATGACCGTGTGTTCCTCGGCCAGGAAGAGGGGCGAACGCGCATGGTCGATGAAGCGCCGCTCGTCGGTGAGCAGCAGTTCTCCGGCGGCGGCTCCCTCCGGAGTGGACGCAGCGGCGGAAATCGCCTCGGCGCTGTCGAACCACAACTCGGCGACTCCATCGAAGCATTCGGGTGCCTGGCGAGAGGCCGCGAGGAGGTCATTGAGCGGAGTCGGCACGGTGTGGACCTGCACGTAACGGCGGATGCCGAGAGCCGGCGCCACGGTTCGCACCAAGGGCCCGTGCACCTCTCTCCAGTACCGGTGGAACTCGGCCGTCTCGATATCGGGACGCCGGCGCACGCAGAAGACCAGTTTCACCATCGGTCGGGAGCCTAATTTCCGGCGCCTCCGCGCGGGCGGTCCACGGGCCTTCGGTGCAGGCCCACGAGGATTTTCCGTGCGCAGCCAAAAGCGCCTATGGGAAGCTCACACACATGGAGATCGGCGTCG
Organism: Acidimicrobiales bacterium; assembly: GCA_036490155.1. GTDB lineage: Bacteria > Actinomycetota > Acidimicrobiia > Acidimicrobiales > RAAP-2 > Bog-473. Next base: position 13,736 of record DASXEK010000092.1, read on the forward strand.
TCTACCCCCAGACCGAGCTGCAAGGAGACCCGGGCGCCGTGGGGGCCTTCGGGAGGGCGGTCGAGGACCTGGGCTTTGACCACATCCTCACGTACGAGCACGTGCTCGGGGCCGTGCACGCCGATCGCACACCTCCGCTGGCGGGCCCGTACACCGAACGCGACCCGTTCCACGATCCGTTCGTCATGTTCGCCTACCTGGCCGGCATCACCGAGCGCATCCATTTCACCACCGGGATCCTGGTCCTTCCGCAGCGCCCGACGGCCCTCGTGGCACGGCAGGCAACCGATGTCGACCTCCTCTCTGGCGGTCGGCTGCGGCTCGGTGTCGCCGTCGGCTGGAACTACGTGGAATACGAGGCGCTCGGCCAGGACTTCGGGACCCGAGGCGTGAGGGAGGAGGAGCAGATCGGGCTGCTGCGCCGGCTGTTCACGGAACCCGTCGTCGACTTCTCTGGCCGATTCGATCGGATTGACAGGGCTGCGCTCGTGCCGAAGCCGACGAGGCCCATCCCGATCTGGCTCGGTGGATCCGGCGAGAAGGCCTTCGAGCGAGCAGCGCGACTGGCGGACGGCTTCATCTTCTTCGGCGGCGGGAAGCACGCTGTTGATTCCTGGAAGCGGTTGCGTGCGCGAGTTGGCGAACTGGGCCGGACGGTCGACGACTTCGGTGGGGACTATGTGGCGCTCAGCGGAGCCGACGTGGGCGAGCTCACCAGAGAGATCGATGGCTGGCGCGAGGCCGGTGGCACCCACGTCTCGGTGGCCACCATGGGCCTGGGCCTCGACTCAGTGGAGGCACACGTCGACTACCTCGCCTCGTTGGCCAACACCCTCGACCTGTCGTAACGCGCGCCGGCCAGTGGGCGGGTCATCCTGTCAGTCCGCCTCAGTGGCGACAAAGAGCGCTTTGTACATCTCACTCATTTCGGGCAGCTGATAGTGCGCCTGCAGGCCGCTCGGGTTGGGAAGGAGCCAAAGAAGGGCGCCGCCGAGCAGCTCGGGCTGGAGGCCGATGACGGCCTCAGGTCGACGAAAGGCCGTCCGGTACGCCTGCAGCCCGAGCACGCCGACGCAACGCGGCCGCAGCATTTCCACCTTGGCCTCGAGCTTGATTGCGCCGTCACGCAGTTCGGCGACACTGAGTTCGCTGGCGGCGGCGGTCACCCGCCCCACCAGGTTCGTAATGCCGATGCCGAGCCCGGGCAGAATGTGCTGCTCGGCGGGTAGGAGAATGGACTCGGTGAAGCCACCGGCCCGGAGCAATTTCCAGAACCGGTTCCCCGGTCGGGCGAAATGCAGGCCGAGCGCGCCAGAGAGCGTCCCGGGATTGATCCCGCAGAAGAGCACGCGGAGATCCGGACCGACCAGGTCAGCAAGAGCCTGTTCCACAGAGCGAGAACCTACGCGCTCAGGTGGCGCCGCTCGTTGGCACTGATTCGCCGAAGGGGAAACGGATCGCCGGGTCGGGCAGCGGCGCCCATGGCACGACGATGGCCTAGGCGGTTCCCTCCATCCAGGCGGCGAACTGCTCCCAGGTCGCAGTGCGCGGATGCGACTTGAACGGCGTCCAGTCGATACCGCCTTTGCTGATCTGGACCTTCCCCCTCAACTCGCCGTCAGAGCGGACCTCGAACTCCACGTCCACGTTTTTCACGGTGATCGGGTGGGACAGGTTCATGGTGACGTCATGAGCTGGCATACAGCAGAGCCTAAATCGGAACCACCCGCACGTTGCCGCTCTCGAAGGCGCTGCGTCAGAGCGGCTTCCTCGCCGGCTGCGGTTCGATGACGATGTCCGCGGTTCGAAGTCGCCTGAGCACCCCGTTCTCGCGTCCATACGAAAGAGGCGTGAAGAGGAGGGTATCGAGGGGGAACCACAAGCCCACCCAAACCAACACCCATCCTCCGGAGTCGAGGACGAGGTTGGCATTGCCAGTGGACCCCACGATGCTCGACTTGACGATGACCAGGAGAAATCCCAACACGACAATGGGCAGCCCAATCCACAGTGAGAACAGGCCGTCGAGTCGGACTGCTCGGCGCTCACGTTGGTTGTAGGCGATTCGATGTTCGCAGTAGCGGCCGAGGGTGCGTGCGATCCGCTGATCCATGCCCTCGGAGACCTGGTCAACAGGCAGGGCGAGTTGGATCCGCACTGGTCCCCTGGACCGGCGGCTTCGCAACACGCTGATGCAGTACTCCAGCCCGGTCATGAAATTCCGGTATTCCGAGAACAGATCTGCCGGCGCCAAAGTGAACATCTCCTCCGGACTGGAGAGCGCCAGCGAAATGACCTGAGGAGATTGTTCGGCCACGATCAATGGTCTAGCCGCCTCGCCCGCCCGACACCCGCTTTGTGGACTATCTCCCACCCGCACCACACCGCCGCACCGTTATTTGGGCTACCCCCGATGGTCTCGCTCATGGTGTCGCCGAGTCGGAGCCGTCGTCAGAGCGCCCGCAATTAGTACGTGCGCAACGAGGACCACTCGACCATATGGAGGACACGGGCGCCGACCCCAGAAGACCGGTTCCGACATCGCGCCCACGGCAAAGATTGCGCCCAGCACCCGCAGCGCGGCGGGCCGCCGAATCATGGCAACCGCGAAGATCAGGGACACGATGGGGGCCGACAATCCTGTGCCCCACATCACAAGCACCGCCGGGTCTCTCACATCGAGCGAGCGACCGATGCCAAAGGGTTCTCCCGCCACACGATGACGAACCGCCACAATCGCACCGGCAGTGTCCACAGCCACGAGTCCGGCCACCAGCCGGCTGGGAGAAATCCTCACCGTTGCAGTATGTCCGTCAGTTGACGTCCGGCGCCTGAAGTTGGGTGGAATCACTCGAAGGCCGAGCTCGCTACGCCAGCACCAGGATTCGCCGAGCCCGGCGAAGACACCGCCGGCTCCCCTTCGGTTCGGCCCGAGCGGCCGCAATATGCTCGCCCCGTGGTGGAACTGGACCCAGTCGAGGCACGGGTGATCGGCAGTCTGGCGGAGAAACAGCTGACAACGCCCCAGCAGTACCCGCTGACGTTCAATGCCTTGGTCCTCGCGTGCAACCAGTCCTCGAACCGTGACCCGGTCGTCGCCTACGACGAGTCGACCGTCGAGCTGGCTCTGTCCGCGCTCAAAGAGGCTGGCCTCCTTCGCTTCGTCCACCCTGGCCACGGGCGCTCGGCCACCCGGTACCGCCAGGTGCTCGACGAGCGCTTCGCCCTGGACTCCCGGAGCCTCTCAGTTCTGACTGTCCTCATGCTGAGGGGCCCGCAGACGGTCGGCGAGCTGCGAGCCCGCACCGAGCGCATGGCCGACTTCGGCGACCTCGACCAGCTCGAAGCGGAGCTGGAGCGTTTGGGCGCCGGCCCCGACCCGCTGGTGCGTCGCCTGGCGCGCCGCCCGGGCCAGAAAGAGGAACGCTGGGCCCAGTTACTCACTGGCGAGACACCCGAACCGGACGACACGTCCGACTCCCCCACCCCTGTCACCGATGCCGCCGTACGAGCCCGCTCAGTACAGCTCAACGACGAGGTGGCGTCCCTCCGTGACGACGTCAACGCCCTGCAGGAGGAGGTCGCCGAAATCAAGGCTGTCGTAGAGAAGTTGCGCGCAGCATTCGACCTCTAGATGTCTGACGAAGGACGGATTGTCCTTCCCAACCGATAGTTCGCACGGGCCGGCCACTCGTCACCATTTGAACGAGGGCGTCAGCGCCCTTATTGATCCACCCCACGAGGGGCAGAGGAGTGAAACCAGAATGCGGGAGAAGTCGGAGACCCGAAGGACTCACTGGCTCATTCCCCTGTTCGCCTGTGCTGCCGTTTTGCTGAGCCCGGGCTTGGCAGCTCAGGCACCGGTTGCCGCCGCGACCAACGGTGCTGTCGGGCCAGCTTCCCAAAACGGCATCACGGGGTGGGCCGCCGTCGGGAGTTACGACGAGAGCACGCTTCTCGCCGGCGAAGGTGTGGCGACGGTCGCCCAATCTCGTCACAAGCCCTACGAGCTGTATAGAGGGATCGAGTCGATTCCGAGCAACCTGAAGGCTCAGGGCTGGGCCCACATCGGGGATCCTGACTCGGTCCACGGATACGTTTTCGACGACTATCAAGGTCCCAGCTCGGGACGCTCGAAGATGTTCCTCGTCACCACCCCTTCCGGCAAGAGCCTCGAGTATCGCCACACACTCGTACCGGGTGAGCTGTACAACAACTCCTTTGTCGCCATCTCGCCGGACACCCAGTGGATGGTCGCCGGTGAGTGGGGAACGATGAGCCACTTGCAGATCTACCCGACCCCTCTCCTCAACCACAAGTCTTCCCCTCACGGCGGCTCGCTGCAGCTGGCCGGGTACATCAAGCTCGATCACAAGGTGAACGACATCCAGGGTTGTGACTTCGTGACTGCGGTCAGACTGATCTGCGCCTCCGACGACGACTCACGAACACTCTTTCCTAACGAAAAGCCTCTCATGGAAGTTGACCTGCGCACGTCGCTTCACGGCACCAGCGTGAAAGGGCACGTCGTGGATCTGGGATCTATCCCGCAGGAGAGCAGCTGTTCCGGTACCTTCGAAGCAGAGGGGGTCGACTTCGACGCAGCAACCGGCATCTTGCGGGTGGAGATCATCCAGCCGGGCGCTTGCATTCTCAAGACGACAATTTACGAATACAAACACGCTGGCTGAGGAGGTAGACCTGTTGCCATACTGCCTCCGACCCCGTTATTGGGCCGGCTGATCATGCCGGTAGTAGAGCAGTTCGAAGAGCCCGTTGGACCCCGGCTCCATCGTGTTATCGAGAATGAAGCCCTCCCGTTCATAGAAACGCCGAGCCTTCATTTGACGGTCCACGACCTCTAACCAGACTGTGCGATGTCCAGCCCGATGGGCCACGTCAAGGGCCTCGTGGAGCAGTCCTTTTGCAGTCCCCGAACCCCACGCTGACGGGATGACGTAGAGCATATGGAGCCACGGCAGGCGGCCACGACTCGGAGCATGCTCACATTCGGCCACTCCAAGGACCTCGCCAGAGTCGTCCTCCGCGATCAGTACGATCCGGTCGGGCCGGTTGATGGCGGAACTCCAGTCGCGGCCGCTGCGAGTCTCTGCCTGGACTTCGAGTTCGGCTTGCGTCAGGAGATCACGGTATCCAGCCCGCCACGAGGCGATGTAGGCCGATGTGACGGCTGGACGATCGGCAAGGACTGCAGAACGGACCAGCATCAACCAATTATGGCGTCGAGGCGCGTCCACGTTCTCCCGGCGGCCTGTGACAGTCAGCCCGTTTCTGGCGAATTCAGGTCCATATGCAATCGCGTAAGTTTCGACGATTTGATCCGCCACTCATCGTGGACCTTCTCGTAGGTCTCGTGGTAGTGACCGTATCCGTCGAGTCTCAGACCGTTTGGCCAGATCACGACGTCATTCAGCGCCCAGATCCCAGTGGCGGTCGTCGATGAGGTGATGTCGATCTCCGGCATGTGACCCTGGTGCACGGTCACGGCTCCGCTCAACGTCTCCCGGAGGAAGACAATGAACTCCTCTGCGCCGCTGACCACGTTGCCACCCGCCGCAGTGGTGTCGACAACGACATCATCCGTGAACACTCCGCGCATCCCTTCCCAGTCCTTGGTATCCATGGTGCGGAAATACCGAGCTTTCAACCGCCGGATCGCCTCGATGTCGTCCATTTCATCCTCTCTACCCGGGCCTTCGGGTAATGGGCGTCGAACCCCAGTTCGGGACCCGCGAGACGATACGCGACCTCGCCTTCGCGGGACATCGGAACAACCCATAACGCAGGCAAGACGGCACGTTCCCAACCCGAGCCACGGGGTCACCTTCCCAACGGGTCCGCGTTTACAGGCCTCCGCTCAGCCCATAAACCTCCCAGCGATCGCCGCCAAGTGGGATGTAGAGGGTGCCCGTGCACAGGACCTTTCCGTGGCCCCCCCCGGGTGAGACGACTGCATCGATTGATCGCCCGCTGAACGTCCAAGACAGAAAGGTCCACTTGGCCTCACTTTGCCCGTCCCGGGACTGGAACTGCCCCGGGCTTCCCGATACGGCTCCGCTGTCGTCGTACCTCCGACCGCAATAGTCGATGCGGTTAGGCACTTTCCAAAAGGCGAACGTGCCATAGTCCTTGCGACTCAATACGGCGGCGATAGTCGGGTAGGCGATCGCAATTGTGATGAGCACAACCAGTGCGAGAACGAGGATCGAACGCCTCGTGTTCTTGGGGCGCCCATTTGTTGAGCCAGGTGGGTCGTCCGGTGCACGCCACACAGGATCATCGATGGCCCCGACCTTCACAGCGGATCAAAATACCCCGGGATGAATGGATCGGCGCTGACCCCGATCGGGGCTTGGAAACATGCCAAGACGAGCTATCTCGGGGTGACGGTGAGGTTGACGGGTGGCGTCAGATAGCGAGGAGCTTTACCGGTTTCGTCCATAACGAGCGCGACCACCTGGTACTTGCCTGGTGGTAGCGCCGATCCGATTCCACCATCGCATCGTGCGGTCCCAACCAAAACGGACGGAGCGGCGTTCGCAGCGCTTTGACCAGCGCCGCGTGTCACCGTGTAGCCGGTTCCGGCGACTCCCCCGGTGTAGACACCGACGACGCGATGCGTTCCTGCCTTGATGACCACGGCCTCGAGAGGCTGGCCAGTATCCATGCGAAACGAGCCAGCGCCGCTGTATGCCACATTCAAGAAACCCCTCAAGGACCCACCGGCTTTCACAGAGTGCGACGGCAGGAGCAAAGAGAGGGACAGCCCTGTGGGCGGGTTTGTCCACGATGGCAGTGGTCCACACCTCGGGCTCAGTCCGGCACGTCCGTTCCACCTGGTGAGCCCCACCGCAATGGTCACTCCTTGCCCGTACTTGGCTCGCACTCTTTGCGCCATCGCTTCGCTACCGGGTGTCAGCGCCAGCACGACCCGACCAGATGCGCATGGTCCGAGACTTTGCAGGTGGCTCCCCACCATCGCCTTGATCGCGGTGAGCGTGGATTGCAGTTCGCTTTTCGGCGGCGGGGCCGTGGTCGTGTGGGCAAGGCAAGAAAGCTCCGTCGCGGCTGATGTTGGGATAGGCGGGTAGTGCAGCGCCGACGCGGCCGGTGCAGCGATGCCGAATGAGATGGCGAATGAGATGCCGATAATCCCGAAGGTTGCGACCGCGGCTGTGGTGACAGAACGAAGACCCACCCCGAAAGTATTGCTGGCCCGAAGATCCCCGTTGGTCCAGATCAGTTGGTGGAGGAGAGATTGGAGACGATCACTCGCTGCTCACTCGGTGGTGTGGTGCCCGGCGCGGGCGGCGTGCGAGGGGGCGAGAACTCTTGCACCGTCGCTGCGACCCCAATGCAGCCTGCCGCGACGGGGCAACTCAACGGAAACACGATCACAAGGGGTGAATCCGTCAGTTTCGGCAGCGTGAGGGGCGTCCACGTAGTGCCGCCATCGTGCGTCGCCTCGATGACAGGGTTGGTGTACCCCTGTTGGGCTCCGTCGGACGCTGAGACGAAGCAGTCCGCAGGATCCGCGCAACTCACGGAGATGGCGATGTTCGGCCAAGAAGTGGGTGCAATTGAGGCTCTCCACGTGTTGCCGCCGTCCGAAGTGGTGGCGAGGCCGATGTTCGTCCCGTTGTTGGCGTTGTAGGCCGCCAGGCAGTGCATGGCGTCGCCGCATGAGATCAACAGTGTGCCGGGACCCACCGCAAGATGGGCTGACGTCACCGTCCACGTCTGTCCGTCGTCAGTGGAGCGGAGCGCATTGATCCCTTCGGCGCTGGGGTCCGAGACGGTTCCCGTCGGTACCAGCCCGAGGCAAGCTCCATCAGGGTCGCATTTCAGAGTCCACAGTGATGCCGCTGCGGCGGCGGGCACCACGGTGGCGGCCCTCCATGTGGCGCCGGCATCGTCCGTCGTGAGGAACGTGCCCCCGCCTGCATTGGAGCCTTCTCCGCCGTTGAAGACGTGGACGACGCAGGTCTGTGTTGTGGCACAGGAGATCTGGTCGATGGAGGATCCGCTGAACGCTGATGGAATCGTCACCGATTCGACCTTCCAGTGGGACCCACCGTCGGTAGTCACGGCAAGTTGTGGTGCAGGCGGCGCGGCCGACTCATTCCCAAGGTACGAAACCGAGCCAAAGCAGTCGTCCGCCGTCGGGCATGAAAGAGGCCACGTGAGAAGTCCGTGGTTCGGGAGTGCAGCGACGGGGTGCCACGTCATTCCCCCGTCTGTCGTTCGCTCGATCGACCATCCATCCGGTGAGGTCACCGAATTGGCGGCATAGCAAACGGTCGCGGTGACACATTCGAGATTCCCGCTCTGTGCGCCTCCCCCAATCGACCTGAAGGGGGAACTGCTCGAGTCGACGAGTCGCATGGCCAATTTCGAGGTCGGAGTGACCAACACGGCACTACGGCCGTTATCGCCGCTCACGAAAGAGTCGCTCACGACGAGGCCGACCAGCACGGCCAGGCCTGCCGCGGCGACGGCGATTGCGGCGACGCGAGGCCGGCTGGACCACCACGGGCGTGCACCCTGTTTCTTGGGAGAGTGGTTGGTCCCCGAACGAAGTCGAGCTTCGTTTACCGTCACGGGCTCAGCCGCCGAGTCGATTGCGGCGCGGATCTGCTGCGACAAATCGGGGTGGGTCATGCGGAATCTCCCTCCAATTGGCGGCGGAGCTTTGTGAGTCCTCGTTCGAGATGGTTCTGGGTAGTGGTGACCTTCGTCCCGGTGAGTTCGGCGACCTCTCGCAGTGTCCAGCCGAAGCCGTGAATGAGGACGACGGCTGTCCTCTGTCGAGAGGTGAGCGACTTGAGGGCAGGGAGAAGTCCTGGCTCATAGGTCGGCTCTTTTGGCTGTTCCAGGACGAAGCTCAGTTCCCGTCGCCGGCTCCGGGTGCGACTCTGTCCCACCCGAAACAGGTAGCCGGGCACGTTGTCTACGTTCGACATTCGCTCCCAGTGCTCCCAGGCAAACGCCAGAGCCTCGGCCGTTGCTTCTCGACCGCGATGGCTGCCGTAGGCAGCGACGAAGGCTCGACGCAGCCGAGGCTCGTGCTCGAGCACAAAAGCAGTGAATTGAGCTTCTCTGTCGTCAGCTGCGCCGGCGTGCTCGCCCCCAGGGTCGACGACTCTGGGCGGTCGCCGGGGAATGCTGGAGCCGCTCATCACTACAAAGAGTCTGACCCGTCGTCGATTTACCACGACCGATAGCAATTTGTCTCGATCGGATCAATCGTGCAACGGTCGAGAGGGCCTCAGACAAGAACACAACATGGAGCGAGAAGACCGGACGATCCCTACTCCACCGAGGAAGTCGCTCGAGGATCCCCAGTCGTTTGAGGCCGCCTTCAGGGCGAATTTTCAGCATGTCCACCGTTTCCTCGCTCGAAGAGTCGGGAGCGCACTGGCGGACGACCTCGCCGCCGAGACCTTTGCCGTGGCATTCCGAAGGAGAGAGACCTTCGACCCGTCCCTCGGCGAGGTCCGGGCCTGGCTGTTCGGCATCGCGACCAACCTTCTCCACGCCCACTGGCGCGAAGAGCAGCACCTCCTCGCCCTCGAAGCGCGCATTGTGAGCGAGCCGGGTCCTCCCACGACTGAAAGCGATGACGAGCCGCTCGCGAGATGGGTCGCACCCCACCTGGCACGTGCCCTTGGCCTGCTCTCCCAAGACCAACGCGATGTCCTCTTGCTTCACGCCTGGGCGGACCTTTCGAACGAGGAGATCGCATCCGCTCTGGGAGTCCCAGCAGGAACAATCCGCTCTCGCCTCTCCCGGGCACGGGCCGAGCTCCGTGACTACCTGGGGGCGTTCGACTTCGATCGGTGGCTCTTCGATGAGAAGAGCGCCCCAACCCTGGAGGACCGTGAGTGATGAACGAACTCGATGTGCTCAAGCGATTTCGTGACGACGTGCCCGAGCCCTCGACTGACGCATGGCTGCGAGCCCGCGCGGCAATCGAAGCGGCTCGCGCTGAGACCTCCGAGCGCCCGACACAATTAGGAGCTGGCCGCCGTAGCACTCCGCGCTATCGGCGACGGTTGGTCGTCGTCGGCTTCGGAGTCGCCGTCGCCGTCATTGCTGTGGGAGCGGCTCTTGCCACGGACAAGCAAAGTCCGAGTGCTCCGGTTGCTCGCTCCGATTCGGCGGGCCGAAATGCAGTTCGGCCGAATGCCTCCGTCGTCCGTACGCGGCTGATCGACGCTCTGAGTGGCGAGAAAGACACGATCTTCTACACCCAGTCATCCACAGAAGTTCCTGGTCAACCGACGAGAACCGGCGAAGAGTGGGACTATCCGTGGAACGGTCAGCCGGGCCAGGTCGTCCGCCAAGCCGGCTCGGGTTCGGTCGAAGGCACCGTTCAGAACAAATGGAGTCTGACCTTTACTGTTCCAGCGGAAGGTGCAACGAACAACGGCGGCGAAACTACGGGCGTCGCGTGCAACGTCGCCGGACAGCGCATTGACGTCGACTACGCCAATCAGACCTGGCAATCATCGGAACAGTCATGTGTCACCCTCACTCCTGGACTCGACACTGACGAATTCGTCGATCCGACAACCCACCAGCCGGTATCCAACATCAAGGCGCTCGTGGCTGACGGATTGCTCCGAGTCGTCGGTTATCCCACCATCGAGGGACAGTCGACTGTCGAGCTGAAGTCGAATACTCGTGGGGCCACGACACTTGAACTCTGGGTCAACGCCAGTACCTATTTGCCAGTGCGGTCGATGAACACGAGCCCGACCGGCGACCCCAACCCTGGGAAAACGTCGACGACGGTTGACCGGTACTCGTTTCTCAGCCCGACGCAGGCCAACCTTGCCAGTCTTCAGGTGACGGTTCCTGCGGGCTTCAGGGAGATCGCCTCCTCGCAAAAGGGCTGATCGGCTTGCCGTTGGCCTGACCACGGATCGCGGTGACTCACCTCACCATCAGATGAACAGATCGAGCCAATTCCCGTTCTCCTCGACGCGAAGGGACGCATGATCACCGGGCAGCTCGCGCCGAACTACGGCTCGGTAGTAGGACCGGCCCTCGGGATCGTCTGTCAGAACCACGACGCCGTCGCCGGTCGACGGGCAACCGATGACGAAATTGCTCGCATCATCGTTCAGACCCCATTGCCACCCGTGAGCAGGTGGACCGAGTTCGATCCCCCAACCTGCCCCCCAGGCCAGCTCCTCATCGATGCGCCAGATCGGCTGCCAGCGCGCATCGTGAAGCCCGAGAACGTGGGCCAAGAAGCGCCCGTAATCGGCAGCGGTGGTCAAGAGCGGCCGGTAGCCGTGAAAGCCGGGTTCAGGATCGGCGAAACAGCTTTGATTCATGCGGAGGGGTCCGAACACCCGGCCTCCGGCAAGCGCGGTGATCGGCATACCTGTGCTTCGTTGGAGGTGCTCTTGGAGCAGGACGAAACCTTCCCCGGAGTAGCCCCAGCGCTGGCCAGGTGGACGTAGTGACTCAAGAGGTCGTCCGTCTGGGCGCCAGTTCGGAAGCCCAGTGGTGTGAGTGAGCACGTGGCGTGTCGTGATGTCGCCGAAAATGGGCTGATCGAGGTCCTTCATGAGCTCGAGCGCCAGGTGAGCGATGACCTGCTTTCCCAGCGACGCCGCGTTCATCACCGCGACTTCTCCGTAGACCCGATCGAGCTCCCAGTCGTGCACGACACCCACCGAGCTGCGCATGCCTGTTTACGCTACGCCGATGGCCGCCCACGAGCGGCGATTGGGAAAGTTCGGCGGCCCCACATTGATCGACGGTCCGGTGGTCAGTCCCCGCGTAGGGTTGCCGGCCAGCGGTAACTCCTACCCGGTCCACGAGTCGGCGTAGCCGTTCGACTCGACCTCCTCGCAGAACGTCGTGGACGGGCAGGACATGGAGTTCGCGTACAGCGGTCCGGTGCCCGGTGGGCCACCGGCATTGGCGAACGTCTGGGGCTTGGACCACGAGGAGCCGCCGTAGGTGACCCAGCCGTCCAGACCACCGGCCATGCAGAACGAGGATGTGGGGCACGAGATGTCGGCGAACGACTGCGGGCCGAGGTTTGTGTTGAGGGTCAGCCCAGTCGACCACGAAGTGCCATTGAACGTGTTCAGATAGGCCACGTTTGCCGCGGTTGTGCCTCCCACGGCACAGAATGTGGCGGCCGGGCAGGACACCGCCGACACCTCGGGATTTGAACCGGACTTGGTCCCGGGAGGCAGCGAGAGTGTGAGTGGCGACGACCACGCTGTCCCGTTGTAAGTGACCGAGTGGTCGTTGTAGACCGCCTCGCAGAAGGTCGGACTGGCGCACGACACCTCACCGATGGTGGTGGCGTTCAAGGTGGTCGAGTCGATGACCTGGGGTTGCGACCATGAGGTTCCGTTGTAGGCGTAGTAGTCGGTGTTGCCGTCCACCGCCATACAGAAAGAGGTGGTGGGACACGAGACGGAGAAGGACACCGACGCCGACATGCCCGATGGGTTCAACTGATCGGCAGTCGTCGACCAGGTCGAACCGTTGAAGGTGTAGACGTCGCTGAGATCGTCCCCCGCAATACAGAAGGACGACGAGGCACAGGATACCGACGCGAACTCGTCATTCATATTGGTCCCGGCCGTCGAGTCGACGACCACGCCCTTGGACCACGTCTTGCCATTGAAGGTGAATGCGTTACCCGTGTCGTCGACGGCGGCACAGAATTCGGCCGTGGGGCATGACACGCTCGAGAAGTTGGCGGTGTGGGTTGCGATGCCCGGACCGGAGCCTTCCTTGTTCGAGGCCACCAGCGCCGCCAGCTTCCACCCATGGCCCGACACTGCAGCCTGCGCGGCCGGAGCGCCGCAGTCCCACTGGGCGACGATCTTGAGCGTCTTGCCGCCTATCTGGCTCATGGAGGCGTCGATCGAACCAGCCTCGCCCTTGACGGTCACCGTGCCACCATGGGCAAAGAAGTTGTCCTTCTGACCCTTCTCAATGGACTGGGTGATGTTCTTGCCCTTCAGGTTGACGCTCAGTATTGCGGTCGGGGTTCGTGCTGCAAGGGCTCGGAATGAGTACGTTCCGTTCTTCTTCACGGTCACGTCCAAACTCCAACTGGCCACGCCCGTGATCCCTGAAACGGAGCCCACGAGATCGTTGAGATCGACGAAGCCGTTGTTGTTGATCCCCCCGTACGGACATCCGGCCGTTGGACCGTCGTCCAGCGTGCCGGTGACCGCTCCCGAGAGCTTGTAGGTGTTGGCGGCGCCACCTTTGGCCGGTGCCACCAAGGCACCTGCCGGCGGGGCTGCCAGGGCGACGATCATTGCCCCGGCGCAGAGGGCCATGGCGACCACTGAACTCACGCGACGGTTCCGGCACTTCGCCCATGGTGTCATTTCGTCTCCCGGTCGCTTTCGGGCGGAGATCGACTCAGTCGAGCGACCACGCCACCAATGAGCAAGGGCCCCGCCGTCAAGGTAGCACCGACCGTTGCTAGCCCCAATGGGCGAATGGCCACCCAAGGTGACAAGCCGACGGACCACAGACGGTCAACCGCCGACCTCACCGAGCCGCGCAATGGTGTGGGTCAGCGCTGCCACCTGGCGGTAAGGATCCCGACGACCAGCCTCTTCTTCCGCAGCGAGAACCTCTGGGAAATCCGATCCGGGAGGCACCTGCCCCCAGTGGTCCGTGAAGAGACGTACGCCGTACCAGGCCACAACGGCTGCACCGGCGTCGTGGAAAGCTAATTGGACCTCACCGGGCTCGTCGGCGCGAACCGATTCGATGCCCAAGCGGTTGTCGTAGGTCCGGGCATCGAACGCTGCGACGGCTTCGCTCCACCGCTGCGTCATGCCTGACCGCATCGCAATACCGGCGCGGTTCCTCGTCAAGAGAGAAATGAGGCCTCCGGGCCGGGTGGCTGCGGCCAACGCCCGCACGGCGTCCTCCAGCGAGGGGAGATACATGGCGACGCCATGGCAGCACACCAGGTCGTAGCTCGCGAGGTGCTCGTCGCCCATGGCCAGGAGGTCGTCGACCTCGAAGTGAAGTCGCTGCCGGACGTCATCGGGCTCGCCCGCGGCGGCAGCCCCGGCCGCTGTGAGGAGTTCGTGCGAAAGGTCAGTGCCCACCACGTCGTGTCCGAGGCGGGCGAGCGCAATGGCCTGGGTGCCTTGTCCACATCCCGCATCGAGCACTCGGAGCCGTCCAGGCAACCCGGAGAGGTGGGCGGCCAGTTGGCGGGAGACGAGCTCCTGGCGCACGGCGTCACGCACCATTCCGAGCCCGGAGAGCCAAGCCTCGACGCCAGCCTCGAAGCGTTCTCTCGACGGGCCGGAGCGAGGCATATCCCAGGACCATATCGGCGCGACCGACGCAGTGGCTGGCCTCGAAGAGCGCGATCGAACCGGCGATGGCGACGATCTAGGGCTCGCGGGCGTCGAGTCCGGCCGCCAGACCGAAGGACGCGAAGATCTCGGATTCCTGGAATACCGAATTCCGCTTGATGCCCTCGGCGCTGACGGTGAAGATCTGGAGCGTATGCAGCTCGTAGCCGCTGCCGACGCGCCGATAGGCGGCGAACCCGGGCTGGCCGTTGGCTGCGACCGCCTTCAGGCGCCAGTCCGTTCCGGCCTGCGCGAAAACCCACTCCATGAAGAGGCCGTAGTTGTCGGGGCCGGCGAACCAGTTGACCATCGGCGGCATCTCCATGATGACGTCCTGAGTGAGCAGCTGTTTGAGACCCTCGACGTCGGCGTGCTCGAAGGCCTTCATGTAACGATCGATCCAGGCGCGCTGCTCTGCTGTGGACGGCTCGCTGAGACGTTCCTGCCCGACCCCGACCTCTTTCACACGCGTACGCGCCCGCTGCAGGGAACTGTTCACAGAGACGACGGTGGTGTCGAGGATTTCCGCCGCCTCAGACGCCGAGAAGCTCAGGACGTCACGCAGGATGAGCGCACCACGCTGACGTGCCGACAGGTGCTGCAGGGCGGCGGCGAACGCCAGGCGCAGGCTGCTGCGGTCGATGACGGCCCTCGCCGGATCGCCTGCGTCAAGCAACGAGTCCGGGAAGGGCTGGAGCCAGGCGACGTTCTCGCCTGGGACGAGCGGGTCGAGCGGGCCAGATGCGGGCACCGAACCCGCCGGTAGCGGTCGGCGGCCGCGGACCTCCAACGCGGTCAGGCAGGCGTTGGTCGCGATCCGATAGAGCCAGGTGCGCAGCGAGCTGCGGGTCTCGTCGTACTGTTCCCGCGCCCGCCACGCCCTCAGGTACGTGTCCTGGACCAAGTCCTCTGCGTCGTGAGCCGAGCCGAGCATTCGGTAGCAGTACGCCAGCAGCTCCGTCCGGAACGGTTCCACCAGGCGATCGAAGCCTTCTCCCTTCGTCGTCACACCCACGCCCCCTCTCGAAGGTCCCGCGAGGCCGCCGCCGCACCCGGCGACACCCCTCCGACCAGTGGACCGGTCCAACGAGCAACACGCAAGTCAGCCTGCAAACCATCGGGTCCGGCGACCTGAGACCCTTGCGCCACTCGACACGGTCACTGCCGGGGACAGGGCTGGGCTCACTGCCCCAGCGCCAGCATCGGGCTGTTGTGATAGGCGGCGATCAGCCACTGGCCGTCCCGCTTCTCGAAAACCCAGGTCGCGTTCACTTTCCGCGTGTCCGGAACTTCGGTCTCGCCGGCGAACAAGATGCCGGATTCGCTGACAACGATCGCGGCATCGCAGCTGACGAAGCGGAGGCTGAGCTGCTTGTTGTAGGTCGAGCTGCCCTTGAGTGGCCCATCGAAGGCCAGGGCCATGCTCTCGCGGACCACGTCACGGCTGTCGCGGAGCGAGCCGGTCATGATGGCGGTCGCGTCCGCGGTGTAGTTGGCGACCATGCCGACCGCGTCGCCAGCCTCCCATGCCTTGTAGGAGTCAACCAGCACGGCCTGGATGGCGGCCTCGTCTTCTGCACGACTGTCTGACATCGTTTTCTCCTTTGTGATCGGTTCGCCCGGGGTATTCCGGCGAACACGACTACATACCGGCGGTGGGGTCGAAACTCATCGCGCCCATCGGGAAAGAGGTGTCGACCCCTGTTCGATGGAGTGAGGTTGCCGAAGACGGAGCTATTGCAGATACGGCTGGAGAGCCTCGAGTGCCTGGGCCAGAACGTCATCTTCTCCGGCATCAGCATCGACAAACGAGACCGTCCAGGGGGCGCGCTCGAGCAGCGAAGCGGCGCGAGCTGCCAGCACGTTCAGGTAGCTGACGGCCTCGTCGGGGGTTGCGATCGGCGGTGCACCCCGAAAGCTCGCGGTTTTCTTCACCTGATCGGTCAGCCAATCCTCCCCCTCTCGCGTCACCGCTCGATCGAGCGCGGCCCGCAAGTCGCCGCGCAGGTGGATCTCAAGCACACGAGAGTCCGAGAACAGCTCGGCCATTCTGCGAAAGAAGTCGTCGATCTCTGCATCCGTGTCGCCCCACGCCAGGAGGGAGGGGAGATACCCAAACAGCGCGTCGAGGACGAGGACCTCCGCCCCTCGGCCCTCCGACTGCCGCAGGTACTCGTTGGCAGCTCTGAGCAACGTCGACCGCGATGCTTCTCCGGTGCTCGTGAACTCCTCCATGACAGCTGCGAAGGCCGGATGATCCTCGATGTCGAGCTCTCGAAACAGTTCCACCGAACGGCCTGCGTCCAAGACGGATTGCGCGAGTCCTATAGCCAGAGTCGACTTACCCAGGCCCGGACCAGATCCCGTCACGAGTACGAGCAGCCTCTCTGTCGTCACGGTATGGGATCTCTACTTCGCCAGGATGACGGTCCCTACCACTGCGAAGGCCATCCCGCCCAGCAGGTAGGAAATCCCGAGCACCTTGCGATACCGCTCGAGCTCTCCGGTCCGAAGGGAATTGGGGATTGTCTTCTCCACAATTTGAACGCCCACGTTTCGGAAGTTGGACAGCAACGTTGCTCCGAGCAATACGAGGACGATGCCAAAGACGATCACGAGTACTGCTCCCATGCGGACGATTCTGCCGCGTCGCGCACTGAGCCGGCGTTCGGGTCCGCCATCGTCGTCGGTTTCGCCAGAGTTGCCCGATCCAGCCAAAGGATTCGAGATGGTCGGCGATGCGTCTGGGGAGACTGACTACGGACCTTCCCCCTCGAGAGCCGGGTGCATCACCACATCCCAATCCTCGGTCCCGAGGGTCCGAAGCTGCCGCTCCGCAATGCGCCATCCGTCGGGAAGGCGGACAACCGAATCGTGGTAATACCCCCACAAGCGAGGGGTCGTCCCGTCGGGCCGCTGATGCCAGGCGTACACGGACGTGCGCGCGGACGCATGATCGATGTCCTCGAACGTCACGAGGACGTTCGCATTGTGGTGGCTCGTTGCGGCGAATCCCGCCGCAGGATTTCCGAACATCCGCCGGAGATCAGCCTTCGATCGCAACGTGGGAAACGCTGTTCCGTAGTCGACCACGCAGTCCTCGGTGAACAGCTCCACCACCTCGTCGTAGAGCCGGTGGTCGACGCAGTACGAATAGCGATGGACGAGGTCGATGATTTCGTCCTTGGCGATCAGCCGTCCGATGGCGGCCGCGTCGTCACCGTCCATCGGTCATCCTCGTCCCGGTGCTCCACTCACGGGCTCAGCGCGGCATGGGGAAGATGAGGTCCTCGCTGGCCATGGCCGCCATGGCGGCCGCCCGGTCCTCGTCACGCATCGGCGTGGCTCGCTCGGCCGAGGCCAGGACCCGCGGCAGCAGCGCGATGTCGCCGGGCGTGCAGAAGGCGTGGACCCCCGGCGTGGAGAGAGCGAAGTGGATGCCGCGGTCGATGTCGTCGTCGCTCGCGGCCGGCTCGTACCACGAGCTCGCCCAGCGATCGGCCGTCTCGGCGCTTCCGGCGATGGCATCGGACAGCGGACGGTGGTCGGCCCAAGGCCGGCGGGCCACCGCCTTGATCGCCATCACCCCGATGTCGCGCGCCGCGCAGACAGCGAGCAACTCCTCGGCCGCCTCGCGGTAGTCGGGCCGCGCCCACAGGGCCGGATAGACCGGGAACATCACCGTGTCGAGGTCGAAGCGGCGCAATGCCTCGAGATGGGAGCGGGGCACCTCCATGTCGTGGCCCGTGATGCCGGCGAAGCGGGTGTGGCCGGCGTCCCGCAATGCGATGATCCGCTCGAGCGCCGGCGAGCGGCGGTCCAGCTCCTCGAGCGATGTCACCGCGTGGGCCTGGTAGAGGTCGAGGACCTCCGCGTCGAGCAGGCGACGAGTGGTGTCGAACTGGTCCTGCACCCCCTCGGGATTGGCACGCAGCGTCTTGCCCGCGATGAAGATCTCACCGCGGTGCGCGCCCAGGTGCGGCCCCACCACCGACTCGGCCGCTCCGTACTGGGGGGCGATGTCGAGGTGGTTCACCCCGTGGGACAGCGCCAGGCGCAGCCACTCCCCCGCCTCCTCGACGGTGGCCGCCCAACAGGCGGCGCCACCGAGGACGGCCACGCTGCTCTCGTGCCCGGTGCGCCCCAGCCGGCGACGCTCCACCGCCGAACTCAGCTCTTCGGCTGGAGGATGCTGAACACGACGCCGACGTTGTCGGCCAGCACGGCAAAGCGCCCCGGCTCGATATCCGTCGGACCCATGAACAGGGTCGCCCCGAGCTCCTGGGCCTTGGCCACCGAGGCGTCGGTGTCCGCCACGGCGAAGTAGACGCCCCAATTGGGAGGCATGTCGGCCGGCATGTCGGCCGACTTGAGCATCATGCCCCCGACGGAGCGCCCGCCGAGCTTCCATTCGGTGTAGGCGGGGGGTCCCCCCGGAGGGCCCTGGTCCTCGGCGTCCCAGCCGAAGGCGGCCTTGTAGAAGGCCTTCGACTGGTCGAGGTCCGTCGTGATCAGCTCGCTCCAGATGTACGTGCCCGGCTCATTGGCCAGCTGCGCCCCGGTGTGCTGGTTCGGCTGCCAAAGCCCGATGACCGCCCCGAGCGGGTCAGCCAGGACGACCATGCGCCCGGCGTCCATCACGTCCATGGGCCCGGCCAGGACCGCTCCCCCGGCCGCAGTGACCTTGGCCGCCGTCGCATCGGCGCTGTCCACGTTGACGTAGGTCAGCCACGCAGGTGGGAAGGCGGGGTTCATCTGCGGGCCGAGGCCGGCCACCGTCTTTCCCCCGATGTCGCAGACCGAGTAGCCCCCCGCCTCGGGCGGCCCCTCCGGACAATTCCACCCGAACAGGTCGCCGTAGAACGCCCTCGTCTTGGGCAGATCGGTGCTTCCCAGGTCGACCCAGGACGGCACTCCGTCGTCGTAACGCTCGAACTCCATGTGGTGCTCCTCTTGCTCTGGACCCCGACGGTCCTGACCGTATCCGATCGGTCCGTCACCGACACCGGCCCGGGTGAGAAGATCACGGGAATGCCACAATCCCCGGTGCCCTGGGTGACCCGGTGAGCCCCAATCCCATCGGATCGCGGATGGAGCAACTGGCCCAGGCGCTGGCGGAGCGCATCGTGCCGTTGGTGATCGAGGCCATCGACATCGACGCCCTGATCGACCGCGTGGACGTCGAGAAGATCATCGATCGCGTGGACGTGGAAAAGATCATCGACCGCGTCGACGTCGACAAGATCATCGCCCGGGTCGACGTGGAGAAGGTCGTCGAGCGCGTCGACGTCCAGAAGATCATCGAGCGGGTCGACGTCAACGCGATCATCAACGAGATCGACATCGACTCGCTGGTGGAGCAGACCGAACTCGGGTCGATCATCGCCCGTTCCACCACGGGCATCGTCACGGAGATCCTCGATGTGATCCGGGCGCAGGGCGTGGGCCTCGACGACTTCATATTCCGTTGGGGCAACCGCCTGATCGGACGGGGCCAGGAGATCTCGACGTGGCCCCAGGGCCCGCCCTTGCTCATCGAGCCGAAGGCGGCGTCGTGACCGTGCCCGTCCCGGCATCGGAACTGACGGTCGGCCGCCAGGGGCACTATGCGGGCGCGGTGAGTCGCCTCGTGGCCTTCGCGGTGGACGTCGGAGCCTCGTGGGGGCTGTACACGATCGGGGTGGCGCTCTTCGACACCGCGTTCAAACTGGTGACGCGCCGCTCGTACAACCTGACCAACCACCAGGTGGTCGCCCTGGTTCTCCTCGGGCTCTGGGAATTCCTCTACTTCTCCTACCAATGGGCGGTCAGCGGCAAGACCTTGGGCATGGCCGTCTTCGGGTTGCAGGTGGTGACGGCGGAGGGCCGCCCCATCAGCGCCCGCCAAGCGGTTGTCCGCACGTTGGCGCTCGCCCTGTGCCTCTTGACCGTCGGCCTCGCCTTCCTCGGCATCGTGTTCCAGCGCGAGCGGCGAGGCCTGAACGACCTGATCGCAGGGACCGCCGTCGTGTACTCGTGGGATGCCCGGGCGGCCCGTCTGCGCTGGATGGCCCGCACCGACACCCAGCGCCAAGCACCGGCGCAGCAGCCGCAGCTCCACGAGCCCGGGGCCCGCGCCGCGTCGTAGCCAGTCCACGCCCGCAGGGGTGCCGACCGCGCCCCTCTACGATGCCGGTCCATGTCCTTCACCGAAGTCACGACGCCGCATCCCGGCGTCGCCGTCGTCACCCTCAATCGCCCCGAGCGAATGAACGCCATGGCTTTCGACGTCATGATCCCCTTCCGCGACGCGTTACGAGAGATCGGGAGCGACAACTCGGTCCGCCTCGTGGTCATCACCGGGGCCGGGCGCGGGTTCTGCTCGGGCGCCGACCACGAGAACCCAGGCTCCATCCCACACATCGAGGGTCTGACGCTGCCAACCATCGCGCTGCGGTCCATGGAGATGCTCGACGACGTGATCGCAACGATCCGGCGTCTCCACCAGCCGGTGCTCGCCGCGGTCAACGGCGCCGCCATCGGCGGCGGCTTCTGCCTGGCCCTCGCGGCGGACATCCGCATCGCGTCGGACGACGCCTACTTCCGGGCCGCCGGCATCAACAACGGCCTGACGGCGGCGGAGCTGGGCCTGAGCTATCTGCTGCCCCGCTCGGTGGGTCAGTCGCGGGCCACCGAGATCATGCTGACCGGGCGGGACATCGACGCGGCGGAAGCGGAGCGGTTCGGGTTCGTGTCACGCGTCGTGCCACCGGCGGAGCTCCTCCCCGCCTGCTTCGAGCTGGCGGATCGCATCAACGGCTGGAGCCGGGCCGGCGTCGAGCTGACCAAGCGCCAGCTCTGGAACAGTCTCGATGCCTCCAGCCTGCAGACCCACATGGATGCCGAGGGGACGGCTCAGCTCTTTGTCCGCATCACCACGCAGAACTTCGAGGAGTCGATCCGAGCCCGCCGCGAGAAGCGCCCTCCCGTATTCCTTGACTGAAAGCGAGTTGATCAGGGGGCGTTCATCAGTGAGGCCGCCGCCATAGCGAAATAGGCGTCCAGTTCT
>DASXEK010000017.1:0-45057 GCA_036490155.1 Acidimicrobiales bacterium
TATTGGCAGCAACAGAAGAGATCTTCATAACGTTCCTTCCTCGACCAGTTCCCTCAAGATTCTCGTGATCCGAGCCGTGGTATGTCCCTTCATCGCTTGCCAATTGTCGAGATCCCACTTCACGACCAGCTTGCCGTCACGGTAGACGTGAACATGACGCGGACTGTGATCGCCGACCCAAGCGATAAAGATGTACCCGCTGCGGCGGATCTTTGGCACCCATAACTGTTACCATATCTGGTAACAGTTAGACGCGGGCCGATAGCCTCAATCAAGCTGGACAAAGGTGCCCCTGAGCCCGACAATTGTCCGGGGTCAGGGGCGCCCAGTACGCCGGCAGGGGGCCGACAAAGGGCACTACCTTTCCAATTCGATAGCCGATACTTGAGCCATGCCTATTCCCGAGTTCACCGATCCTCGCCAGGTAATGATCTATGACGCGGTCAACTCGTACGAGCCTGGGACGCAACCCGACTTCTATCTTGGCGTCGCTGAAGAGGTCTGTGCTGAGACGGTCGTCGACCTTGGGTGCGGTACGGGCATCATCACTCTCGAGTTCGCAAGTAGGGGGTATCGAATGATCGGAGTCGATCCCTCTCCCGTGATGCTGGGGGTGGCCCTGCAAAAGCCTGGAGCGGAGGGTGTCCAGTGGGTCGAGGGGGGTGCTGGACAACTGGGAACGCCAGGCGCGGACCTCGCAATCATGAGCGGCCACGTCGCCCAGTTCATCTTGAAGGATGCCGATTGGCTGGATGCCTTGGCTGGGGTGAGGGAAGCGCTCAGGCCGGGGGGATACTTAGCCTTCGAGAGCCGCGACCCGCGAGGGCAAGAGTGGAAACGATGGACCGGTCGCAGGCGGATAATCCCGGACTCAGTTTGCGGTCGAATCGAGTCTTGGACTGAGGTGGCAAATGTGGAGGGCGACGTCGTTTACGCGGTCGGACACCGACGTCTCTTGCAGAATAATGAGGAGCTGGTTTCACCCTTCACCCTTCGATTCCGCAGCGAAGAGTTGCTCAGGCAAACTCTCACCTCATCGGGATTCTCAGTCAAAAATGTCTTTGGTGACTGGGATAGGCGACCGCCAGGTCCGGGTGAGCCAGAGCTGATTTTCATCGCGCAGAGGTCGTAGCTCGGATCCGACCGTCGTACTACGTGTACTCACGATCAAACTGCCCCACCTCGCCGGGACTGAGGCACAGGTCCGGCGCGTCAGTTCACCAGGTTCCCTTGGGAGGGCGAGGGCCCGGGCTTCGGCCAGGGTCGCTGCGCGTTTAGGCCCTTGGGTGCTCGGTGGGGATACGCTGCCGCGGAGTTGCCCGCCGTCTTCATTCGATTTGGGAGGGACTTGATGCCGAAGGACGAGGTGCGGCGGTGGCTCGACGAGCGATGCGGTCGCCTCGTGAATGTTGAGACGCGCGTGAGCAATGACACTGCGCCTCCGCTCCTGAACGAGGGCACATTATCCAAGCAACCCTCTCCGACAGCCAACGCCAGCGTGTACCAAGTGGGCGGCGTGTCCTACAACCTTCATTCCGGACGACGTGGATGTTCGCATACAAAGCGAGCCTCCCGAGCTGCTCGAAATGACCTTTGACGGCGCCTCCGGGTCGATAACGGTCCTCATCAAGACGGACTCCGCCTAAGCGCCGGGCCTATCTGCGACGCCGCTGTGACCGTGGTCGTGCGGTCGCCCGACTTCTGCGACCGAGCGCACCGGCGAGCCCCAACACCTCGGTGTCTATCAGCTCGACGTTCCGGAGGATGAACCGCCGCCGAGACCCCCCTCCCGAGTGTGGTGCACAGAGTCGGCGATTGATCTAGGAATCGGGCAGAGACGCGAGGGTACGGAGCGACAACGCGCTGGCCCATCCGAACCCCGATGCGATTGCAACGCGTTGGAACAGGCCGCCTTTTTCCAGCAAGACGCGGATTTCCGCTGAGCGCCATGCCCATAAGTGCGAAACTGCCAGCCATCGCCATGCTCGACCCAAACGAGTAGGTGGCCCAAGGAGAGTCCCTCTGCCGAATGGCCGCGATCGCGCCGAGGAGTCCGGCCAGGGGTATACCGAAGAAGATCGGGATGGCGCAAAGATTGTGCAGTCCGCCTTCGCGAGTGGCCGCCGCTCCTTCCGCGACACTCCGGTCGCCGCTCCCGGATCGGGGTGGGTAGCCGGCTATCGGGTCAGTGACGAAGATCCCAGATCCGATCAGCCCGAGGCCCGCTCCTGCAATCAGTACGGGAACGGCACGTGGTTCTGCCCTCTGCTGTGCCGCTCGCAGCAGCCCCGAAGCAGCCAGCAGGTAAAGACCTCCAGCAAGGGCAAAGTTCGCTCTCTGCTGCCAACCTCTGTCAGTTGCAGCGAGCGTGCTGACCGTGTGGCATTGCCACCTCTACCCAGGTCGTCTCGCCCCGATCACGGAATAGGTAGTGACGAAGAGTGGACCGGCAGCGGCACCACACATGACTCGAACTGGGACCTTGTGCTGCTTGCCTGTCCGTTTCGTCACCCGTGACACGCTATTGGATTGGAGGCCGTTGGCAGAGATGGGGTGTTCCCGTCCGTCCGGCTGGACTGTGGTTCTGCACGTGTGAGACGGGCTGGCTCCCCCCGCGCGCAACGGTCCACCCAGCCCCGCCGTGGACGCGCGATCGTGCGACTCGACGATCTCGTGCGAACCTACGAGGTCCGGGAGTCGATTATCAGGAGGCAGCTATGACCCAGGTCCGTGTCCACAACTTCTCGATCTCCCTGGACGGGTTCGGGACCGGCGCTGGTATCACGCTCGAGGCTCCCTTCGGTCACGCCGGGCACCGCCTGCACGAGTGGATGTTCGCCACCCGGTTCTGGCGCTCGATGGTCGGCGAGCCCGGTGGCACCTTGGGTGTCGACCACTCGTTTGCCGACCGCCATGGCCCCGGTATCGGTGCCGAGATCATGGGCCGGGGCAAGTTCGGCGTGCAGACCGGCCCGTGGACCGATGTCGGCAGTGACGACGAGTGGCGCGGCTGGTGGGGGCCGAACCCGCCGTTTCACACGCCGGTGTTCGTGCTCACTCACCACCCGCGCCCGTCGATCGAGATGGAGGGCGGCACCGTGTTCCACTTCGTCGACGCCAGCCCCCAGGAGGCGCTCGAACTCGCCCAAGAGGCAGCTGGCGATCTCGACGTGCGCATCGGCGGTGGCCCGAGTGTCGTCCGCGACTTCCTCGCCGCCGACCTCATCGACACGCTCCACGTCGTGCAAGTGCCCATCCTTCTCGGCCGCGGCGTTCGCCTGTGGGACGGCATCGAGGGCGTCGAGGAGCGCTACGACATCGAGGCGATTTCGTCACCGAGCGGTGTCACCCACCTGACCTTCACGCGTCGATAACCGATCTTACGAATATCGCTCGAGCCTATTGGGCCACCAATCGAAGATGCGTTCCGGCGTCACCTCGCAGCGAGCTGATGGCTATCCCCGAACGCCCGGAGCGCGATGATGACCTAGAGAGCGGCTGACCCAGAGCCCGAAGAGGGCTCGGGTTCTCTAGGTTCACGCACTGTGGCCCCACCTCCACCGCCGCCAAGGCCCATGGTGATGGCTTGTCGAATCCGCCATGTGGCATACGTGGAGAAGGAGAAGCCCTTGGCGAGATTGAACTTCTCGATGGCGACGTCAAGGCCCGTCTCTCCCAGTCGGATCCGCTCGTCGGAGGAAAGATCGGCCCGCGTGTACTGCTTGGCCAGCCTTACGACAATCCGACGATGCGAGACCATCAGTTCTGCGCGGGCACGAAGATCACCGCCCTGAGCCAGGGCCACTAACTCAGCTGCCTGCGGATCATCCATTTTGGGAGCTGCTGCGGCCCGACGGGCATACTCGTCGTCTTGGTCCGCAGGCATATGGTGAGGCTAGAAGCGAGAACGCAAGAGGTGCCCCGACACGCCGGCACTGGGTCGCACCCTTCGACACCTAAGGGCATCTGCGACGGTGGGCCCAGCGACCTGCCCAGGCATTGCTGTGTTTGCTCGTACAAACGGAAACGATCGGAGAGTCGCATGGGTGAATCAGTTCCGATAACCGAGCTGAGCGCCGCCTTCAGCAGCCCGGATGCGACAACGACGGAGTGGTCTCTCGCTCGGGATGAGCTGGCGGGCGCTGAGCTTTATTGGCTTTCGACCGTTCGACCTGACGGCCGCCCACATGTCACGCCCCTGTTGGGCATCTGGCTCGAGGGCGCCCTGTACTTCTGTACCGGACCGAACGAGCGAAAGGCCAAGAACCTCTCCGGAAACCCTCATTGCGTCCTGACGACGGGGCACAGCACCCTCGACGGCCTCGATCTCGTAGTGGAGGGAACGGCCGAAGGTGTGAGCGACCAGGCGGAGCTTGGACGAGTCGCGGCTACCTACGAGTCGAAATACGGAGCGCATTTCGTCGCACCCGATGGGAACTGGTCTGGTCTCGGCGATGCGATCCGGCGAGCAGACGTTCTCGTTTTGCGCGTGGCGCCCGAGACGGGGTTTGGATTTGGCAAAGGAGAAAGCTTCAGCCAAACACGCTGGAGCTTTTGAGTTCGCCTTGCCCTTGTCGCCACGGTGACGGGACCGACTACGGCTTCACGAAGTCCGCAGTGTCGTGTCGGTCTCAAGCAGGGTCTTGAGGCTCGAGAGGACAGCCGGCCAGCCTTCCGAGATGCCATGGAGAACGGCGCTACCGGGCTCGAACTCGTCGTGTACGACCGTGAGCTTGACGACTCCGTGCCCGACGTCCTCGACGTCGAAGGCAACCTTCGACCGAGGTTCGGCGCGCCAGACGTCAGCGGTGGCGTCGTCCATGCCGACTTCAGTAGCCCACTCAGGCGTGATCGTGTGCCAGGTGTAGGAGAGCCGGCGATACGGATCGGACTCGAGTATCACCTGTTCGGGGTCGCGCACGACAAGCCCGACCTCCTCGTGCGCCATGTCGTAGGTGGAGCCCTTCTTCCAGTCCGAAATGAACGTCTTTTCACCAGCCTTCTGGTGCCGCCAGTAGCGCTTCATCAAGGCGGGATCGGTGAGTCCCCTCCAGACCTTCTCGGACGTGGCCTTGATGTAGATCGGGTATGTAAAGCTCGTCATTGGGCCTCCAATCGTCAGCGCCCCCGCTTGCGAAGCACTGCTATTGCATTGATGTACCCGTGGTCGAGCGAGCTGGAACCTTTCGCTGACGAGGTGCCTACACCGGCGGGACGGCGGCTCAAACGACCTGGACAAGGTGCGCCGCGCGGTCCTGGTGTTCGAGCATGGCGCCGCGGCCCTCATTTACTTGCTCGCTCCTGGCCATCGCATGAGCGACATGACGCTGGACCTTTGGGCGCACGAAGTCGTGCCCGCCTCCCGCGAAGCGATCGCCGAGCATTAGGCGTCAGAGGGCGGGATCTGGCGGGCGACGTCGAGCGCCCACGGCAGGTCCGGCGACTCGACGACGCAGCGTGCAAATAACCAGAGGAGCAAGCGGTCGGCGTCGAGCCCGAGGAGCCCGGCGAAACGGGCGACGAGCCCCCGCGGGTCAGCGCTCAGGCGGTCGTGACAATTGAAGAGGTGCTGCAGGGCGTCGTACGTCGGATCGCCCACGAACGGCTTCGGGTCGATGACGAGCCACGGCTCTCGCTGCGCCATCAGTACGTTGCCCGCGTGTAGGTCCGTGCAGAGCAAACGCTCCGTCGTGGCCGTCGCCGGCAGCGCCCGGAACAAGTCGGCCCCGTGGCGGGCCAGCGCGGGATCCACCCGGCCCGCTCCGTCGGCCAGCTTGCGCTCGAAGCAGTCGGCCCAGTAGTCGCACATCGACTGGAGACTCCGGAACGACGTGGCCCCTTCCGGTTGCCGCCACAGGCGGCGGAGGAGTCCGGCGATAACGATGTCCTGCTCCTCTTCGGGGCGCTCGGCGAGTGTCGTCCCGGGGGTGCACCGCTCCAGCAGCAACGCCGTGGTCGTCTGCGTGGAGCGCGCTTCAGCGAAGATGCGAATGGCGCCGTCGCCGGCCCACTCCCGGAGCCCAGCCGCCTCGTCCTCGGCTTCCATGTGCCACCAGCCGACCTTCAACACGACCTCACCGAGGTGGGAGGAGCGCGCCGGCGCCACCCAAGCCGTCTGGCCGCCCGGCTCGAACGGCTCTCCGAGCGTCAGGTCCCAGCGCTCGGCGACGGCCACGATCTCGGCCGGGAGCCCTTGCAACCACGCGTCGCGTCCGTCCCTGCCGCACGCCTCCACTAGAAGGCTCGGCATCGGGATGGTCGCCACGGACCACATTGTCCCCCGTCGACGCGGCGTGGTCGTCGACCCGGCGACGGTCAGTGGTCCCCCAGGACCTCGGGCGTCGCGCCGCACGGGAGACAGCACCCACACACATGGAGGACGTCGCCGAGCCCGAGGAACTCGAGCAGCTCGGTCAGTCCGCCGCAGGCGCCGTGCAGCTGGAGGGACCGGCCACAGCGCGACGCGGTCACCTGCAGGCGGGCCAGCGCATCGACGGCCGTCAGATCGGCCGGCACCAGCCAGGAGACGTCGAGGTCGACGTCGGTCCCCGCACGAAGAGGGGAGACCCGTCGTTCCATGACCGGCTCTAGTCCGCCATCTCGAGGGGAAGGCCGAAGAGCTCGAACAGCGCCTGGTCCAAGAACACGTGGATGGCGCCGATGCGGCCGTCGACGACGTCGAGCACCTGGATCGAGAACGCCTGCGGCACGCCGCCACGCTCGCGGGGGCGGTAGACGGCGACGGCCGGCGAGCCGTTGGCGCTGACGGGGGTGAAGCGCTCCTGGCCGAAGGCGTCGGCGGCGACCATCCAGTGCCGGATGTCGGCGGGCCCTCGCATCCACAGCTCGAACGGCGGCATCTCGAGGATGGCGTCGTCACGCAAGAGGGCAACCAAGCCGTCGACGTCGTCACGCTCGAAGGCGTCGATGTAGGCGGCAAGGAGCTCGCGTTCGTCCGCCGACGGCTCGTTCGGCGTCAGGTCGCGGTCGGCGTCGCCAACGGCCTCGCGGGCCCGGCGCAGCGCGCTGTTGACGGCGGCGGGGCTGGTCTCGAGGAGCACCGCGACCTCGGCAGCGCGCCAGCGCAGCACGTCACGCAGAATGAGCACGGCGCGCTGGCGGGGAGCCAGATGTTGCAGGGCGGCGATGAAGGCGATCCGCACCGACTCGCGGGCGACGGCGTGCTCGGCGGGATCCCCTTCGGACAAGACCATGCGGTCCGGCGCGGGCCCGATCCAGAACGCCTCGGGCCGTATGTCGCCGCGCACGAGCTCGCCGGTCTGCACCGGCGCCACATCCATTGGCAGCGCTCGCCGCGCTCGGCCCTTTGACAGGTCGATGCAGACGTTCGTGGCGATCCGGTAGAGCCACGGCCGCAGTCCCTCGCGATCCTCGAACCGATCGAGCGCTCTCCAGGCGCGCAACATGGCGTCCTGTACCGCGTCCTCGGCCTCGTGGATCGACCCGAGCATCCGGTAGCAGTAGCCGGTCAGTTCGTGGCGGTACTGCTCCAGTTGGTCGGCCGTTGCTGAACCGGCCGCAGGGGTCCCACTCACGACGGCAGCCTATGACAGGGTCCGATCACTGGAGGGGGGACAGGCCGGCCGGCGTCAGTAGGAACGCCCCCGATGCGGGCTCGGTTGCCGACATGAGCTCGACCGCCGCCTTGCCGACGTCGTCGGGTGTGAGGCCCGGCCCGACCTCCTCGAGGTACTGCTCGACGGTCATGTCGTTGCGACGCGCATACGCCGCCACCGCCTGGGACCCGAGCTCGGTCGTTGCCGTCAGCTTCGGGAGGACCGAGACGAAGCGGATGCCCAAGCCGGCACGGGCCGACTCGTCGGCGGCGTACCCGGCGATGAGTCGGATGGTCGCCTTGGCGCCGGCGTAGCCACCACTGAGTGGTGACCCTGCCAGCGCGGCGCCGCTGGACATCGCCACGACAGTGCTGCCCGGGCGAAGCGGGAGCAGGAGCGCCTCGCGGATCCAGTGGAACGCCTGCCGGACGTCGACCTCCCAGTTGCGGCTGAAGGTCTCCCAGGTCTGGTCTTGCAGTCGCCGGGGCAGGGGTGCGGCGCCCGCGTTGAGGACCAGCGTGTCGGGCCGGTACTGGTCCATGAGCGTTCCGGCCACCACCGGGTCGGCCACGTCGGCCACGACCGGGATGAGGCGGTCGCCGAGCTCGTCTCGCAACGCGTGGAGCGAGTCGGCGCTGCGCGCGACCGCCACGACCTGGGCGCCATCGGCGTGCAGCGCGGCGGCGATGGCCCGCCCGAAGCCCCGGCTGGCGCCCGTGACGAGGGCAGTGGGTGTGGACAGGCTCGAATCGGTCATCTCATGACCTCCTTGGGGCGGGGACGGTCCCCGTTGCCGTTACAACCGTCCGGCCGTCCAGAAGTCGTCGCGGTCGAGCACTCCTGTGTCGGGCGCGACGACTTTTCGGGAGCGGACCGGTTGTACCGGGTGGACGCCGATCCTCGGCAGGAAGGAAAGAGACCATGACCAGCCAGACCTTCGCCACGACGTTCGTGGTGGACTAGACCCCCGACGAGGCCTTCGCCGCCATCACGAACGTGCGCGGCTGGTGGTCCGGTGAGATCGAGGGGCGAACCGACACGCAGGGCGAGGAGTTCACCTATCGCTACCAGGACATTCACTACACGAAGCAGCGGATCAGCGAGCTGGTTCCCGGCCGCTAGGTCGTCTGGCAGATCGTGGATTCGTCCCTCAACTTCACCGAGGACCCCCACGAATGGACGGGCACCGAGGTGGTCTTCGAAGTCGTGCCAAAGGGCAACCAGACCGAGGTCCGGTTCGCGCACGTCGGCCTGGTGCCCGAGTTCGAGTGCTACGAGCAGTGCACGAGCGCCTGGGGCTTCTACCTCAACAGCAGCCTCAAGCGGCTCATCACGACGGGGCAGGGCGAGCCCAACGCGCCGGAGAAGAAGGCCTCCTGAGAGCTCCGCCGCGCACCGGGTCGAATTCCGCCGCGGTCAGAGCCGTGTGATCGTCACGAACCAGGCCGGAATCCCGCTCTCCATGAAGGTCGTCTCTATGGCGTCTGGTTCGATGGCGGCGATCTTCCAGCCGCTGCCCTCGTTGAACGCGTCCTCCAGATCCGCTCGGCTGGTGGGATGCGGTCCGATGTTGGGAGCGTCGTCGCTGAAGCACAACACGTAGACGGTTCCGGCGGGTTCGGTCACCGACGCCAGGCTGGCCACGTACCTCGGTCGCTCCTCCTCGTCGAAGCTGTGGAACAGCCCGCAGTCGAGCACCGTCTCGAACGTGCGTCGCAAGCGGTCCAGCTCGAACGCGTCCGCCACCGCGAACTCCGCGTGCAGACCACGTTCCTCGGCCTTCTTCCGGGCGAGCGCAATGGCGGTCTCGGCCACGTCCACGCCCAGAACCGAGCGTCCGAGCGAGGCGGCGAGCAGCGCGTGCTCGCCGGTCCCACAGCCGGCATCGAGCACGTCGCCGGCGAACCCGCGCTCGGCCGCCACGCGCACGAACGCGGCCTGCGGCTTGCCGATGTCCCAGGGTGCCGGATCAGCGTCGCGGTACGAGGCGTCCCAGGGTCGTCCCGACATCCGTTCGTGACTCATGGGAAGCCGATCACCGAACGGATCGTCGACCTTGGTTCCTGATTGCTCTGACAATTCGTGTCCCTCCTTGATCAGCCGGTGAGTGGGGAGGAGAACCACCAGCGGTGGTTCTCGGGGTCGCGGGCGCCGTACTCGCGCAGGCCGTAGTCCTGGTCCGTCGGCTCGCGGTCGATCCGCGCACCCGCCGCCTTGGCGTGCACGCGGTGCGCGTCGACGTCGGGCACCATGACCTCGAGCCCCCCGTGTGACGCCGCGGCGCCCTTGGGCGAGGCCATCTCGTGCTCGGCGGTGACGGCGTGGAGCCAGATGGGGGCGTCGCCGGCCCGGACCTCTCCGTGCACGACGGTGCCGTCCTCGGCGCGGTGCAGGCCGCCGGACGTGAAGCCGAAGGCGGCGACGAGGAAGTCGTGGGCCTGCTCGATGTCCTCGTAGACGAGGATCGGGATCACTGCGGCTGCGGTGATGGTCGTGGCCTCGCTGTCGGTGGCGACCGGTGTGGGAGTCATGCCACCACTATGCGGGCACCAGCTCCTCGGGGTCTTGGACGAACCTGACCGCGGGCACCGCCTGCAGGTTCGCCGCGTAGGTTGCCGGCGTGACCCCGGCGAAGGCCGCGAAGTCGCGGGTGAGGTGGGACTGGTCGTAGTAGCCGGCCGCCATGGCCACGTCGGCGAGCGAGCGGGCGGGCCGATCCTTGGTGAGCAACGTGGTGGCGTGGTGGAAGCGGAGCAGCCGCGCGTAGGCCTTGGGTGCGACCCCGAGCTGGCGCCGGAAGCGCTCGGTGACGTGGCGGCGGCTCCAGCCGGTTTCGTCCATCAGCGGTTCGACCCGTGCCTGTCCCCGCGAGGCCACGAGCTGCCGGCGGAGCCATCGCACCTCCGGGGCGAGCGCGGGCACCTCGCACGCACCGAACGACGCGTCGAGCAGGTCGAGCCGCGACTCCCACGAGGGCGCGTCGGCCAGCTGCGCCAGGAGCCGGGCGCCGGCGCGCCCGAGTGCGTCGTCGAGCGGGACGACGGCGTCGTTGTAGTCCTCGACGTCACCGAGGAGCGCGAGCGCGCCGGCCGCCGTCAGCTCCACCTGGACGCCCAGCTGATGCCCGGTCACGCCGGTCACACTCGAATACGACTGGTTGCCCACCACGAACGCCTGCAGGCGCCGGGGGTCGGGCCCCACTTCGCCGTCGTGCACGTCCAGGCCGTCGCCGAACGCCAGGATGAGGGCGACCCCGCAGCGCGCGTCCTCCCGGCGCAGGAAACCGTCGACCGTCCACTCCTCGTAGCCGACGTACTCGCGGACGGCGGCGGCGGACTTCGGGTCCACGGCGCGCTGCGCCCAGTCGTGGACACCCCGCTCGGAGAGCCGGCGGGAGAGGACGAGCCCGTCCGCCATCACATCCAGCTTCGCGCGCCCCCGGCCGGGGCGAGCACCCCCGTGCTGGACTGGCGCCATGCTCGAGACCCCCCAGGAATTCGACCGCCTGCAGGCCCTGCTCGATGTGTCCATGGCGGGTGCAGGGCCACATCTCGCCGAGATCATCACGAGCGAGCGCCGCTTGGACGCCCGCCGACTGAGCGAGCGGTTGGCGGGCATGCGCCTGCTCGTCCTCGCCACGGCGAGCGCGGACGGCAGGCCGCTGACGGGGCCCGTCGACGGCTACTTCCTACACGGCACGTTCTGGTTCAGCTCGGGCCGCAACTCGGTGCGGATGCGGCACCTGGCGGCGCGACCCGCGGTGAGTGCGACCCACCTGCCGGGGGAGGAGCTCGCCGTCACGGTGCACGGACGGGCCGAGTGCCACCCGATGGACGACCCGGCGTGCGCCGAACTGCGCCAGGCCATGCTCGACGAGTATCTGCCGAAGCAGGGGCCGTCGTTCGAGGAGTGGCTCGACCACGCCGACGCCGTGGCGGCGCGGATCCAGCCCGAGAAGCTGTTCACCTTTCACATGGCCCACCCGGCGCCGTAGCGATCCTCCGGGCTTTCGGTCGGCCGGCTTGCCAGACTTCAGGCATGCCGGCCATCACGGGACGCCTGGAGGTCAACCTCACCGTGCGCGATCCGGCGGCGAGCGCCGAGTGGTACTCGGCGCTCTTGGGGCTGGAGGAGCACTACGACTTCACCTCGGACGACGGCGCGCTGCGCTACATCGCCCTCGTCGAGCCGAGCAGTCAGCTGGTGCTGTGTCTCGTGGGCCATGCCGCCAACCCGGGGGAGGAGTTCAGCGAGTTCCGGACGGGCCTCGACCACCTCGAGTTCCTGGTGGCCCGGCGGGCAGACCTCGACGAGTGGGCCGATCGGCTGGACGAGCTCGGCGTCGAGCACTCCGGGGTCAAGGAGTTGGACTACACGCCGAACGCGATGCTCACGTTGCGCGATCCGGACAACATCGCGCTCGAGTTCTTCTGGCGGGCGCCGGCGGCGCCGGACCGGAGCCGCTGAGGCGGGAAGAAAAGAAGAGAGAGGGAGGAGCCGGACCGCTACTCGGCGGCGGCCTCAATCGCGGCGACGCGCCGGACCAGGCGCGACTTGTGGTTGGCCGCCGTGTTCTTGTGGATCACACCTTGGGCCGCCGCCTTGTCGATCCGCTTCACGGCCAGGCGCAGCGTCTCGGCGGTGTCTTCGGCGCCGGTCTCGGCGGCCGTCACGGCCGACTTGGAACGCGTGCGCAGCTCGGCGCGCACCGACTTGTTGCGCAGGCGGCGCTTCTCGTTCTGGCGGTTCCGCTTGATCTGGCTCTTGATGTTGGCCACGTGAAGAAATCCTCGGTTTTCGAAAGGGGCGGCGGGAGGGCGGGAGCCCACCGGTGCGGAGAAGAACTGTAGCAGGTGGTGGCCAGGATCCAACAGGCGCCGGAGCGGCAGGGACCGAACATGTTCCCTGGCCAGGCGATCGGGAACGGGGGGCGCGGCCGGTACGATCGACAGACCGTGCCGGCCCCCGTCAACGACCATGGACCCGTTGCGATCGAGCGGATCCGCAACTTCTCCATCATCAGCCACGTCGACCACGGCAAGTCGACGCTGTCGGACCGCATCCTCGAGATCACCGGGGCGGTCGACCCCCGGCTGATGCGCGAGCAGTACCTCGACTCCATGGACATCGAGCGGGAGCGGGGCATCACCATCAAGGCGCAGAACGTGCGGGTCGAGCACGCCGGCCACGTGCTGCACCTCATCGACACCCCCGGGCACGTGGACTTCGGCTACGAGGTGTCCCGGTCGCTGGCCGCCTGCGAGGGGGCGGTGCTGCTGGTCGACGCGAGCCAGGGGATCCAGGCGCAGACGCTGGCCAACTGCTACCAGGCCATCGAGAACGACCTCGAGATCGTGCCGGTCCTCAACAAGATCGACCTGCCGGCGGCCGACCCCGAGCGCGCCGCCCTCGAGATCGAGCACGTGCTCGGGCTGCCGGCGGAGGACATCCTGCGCATCTCGGCCAAGACGGGGGAGGGCGTGCCTGCCCTGCTCGATGCCATCATCGCCCGCATCCCGCCGCCCCAGGGCGACGCGGCGGCGCCGCTGCGGGCGCTCATCTTCGACTCCTCCTACGACCAGTACCGCGGCGTGGTGAGCTCCATCCGCATCGTGGACGGGACGCTGGCGGCCGGGGCGCGGCTGCGCTTCATGCAGGCGAACGCGGTGCACGACATCGAGGAGGTCGGGGTGCGCACGCCGTACTCCCTGCCCGTGCCGCAGCTCGGGCCCGGCGAGGTGGGGTACCTCATCGCCGGCATCAAGGACGTAGGCGAGGCGCGCTCGGGTGAGACGGTCACGACGGCGACCCACGGCGCGACGCAGGCGCTGGCCGGCTACCGAGACCCCAAGCCCATGGTCTTCTGCGGCCTGTACCCCGTCGACGGCGACGAGCTGCCCGACCTGCGCGACGCGCTCGACAAGCTCAAGCTGAACGACGCCAGCTTCACGTTCGAGCCCGAGACGTCCAAGGCCCTGGGCATCGGCTTCCGCTGCGGGTTCCTCGGCTTGTTGCACATGGAGATCGTGCGCGAGCGCCTCGAGCGCGAGTTCAACCTGTCGTTGATCGCCACCGCGCCGAGCGTGGCCTACCGGGCGTTCTTGACCGACGGCACCGAGCTCGACGTCGACAACCCGACCGAGCTGCCCGACGCGAGCCGGATCGACCACATCGACGAGCCGATGCTCTCGGCCACGATCATCACGCCCAGTGAGTACACCGGCACGGTGATGGAGCTGTGCCAGGGTCGCCGGGCCGAGATGACCCGCATGGAGTACCTCTCGCCCGAGCGCGTCGAGCTCGTCTACACGATGCCCCTCGCCGAGGTGGTGATCGACTTCTTCGACCAGCTCAAGTCGCGCACCAAGGGCTACGCCTCGCTCGACTACGAGCCCGAGGACTACGCCACCGCCAACCTGGTGCGGGTCGACATCCTGATCAACCACACGCCGGTTGACGCCTTCTCGACCATCGTGCACAAGGGGTCGGCGGACCTCTACGGGCGCAAGATGGCCGACAAGCTGCGCGAGCTGATCCCGCGCCAGCTCTTCGACGTGCCGATCCAGGCCGCCATCGGGGGGCGCATCGTCGCCCGCGAGACGGTCAAGGCCAAGCGCAAGGACGTCCTGGCCAAGTGCTACGGCGGTGACATCACCCGCAAGCGCAAGCTGCTCGAGCGCCAAAAAGAGGGCAAGAAGCGGATGAAGAACATCGGGCGGGTCGAAGTGCCCCAGGAGGCCTTCATCTCCGCCCTGCGCCTGGGCGACGACTAAGGGCTGGCCACCCCGTCGGACCGCCGGGGCCCTGCCCGGGGGCGGACCTCTGGCACTCGGTAAACTTGAGTGCCAGGCACCCAATGACCCCTCCCGTTGACCCCGCCCCGAGAGCCGACACGACCGGGGAGGACCACGCCCTGGGCGACCGCCGCGCCGCCATCCTCGAGGCGGTGGTGACCCAGTACATCGGGTCCGCCGAGCCCGTCGGGTCCTCGCACGTCGCCAATGCACCGGGGGTGCAGGTGTCGTCCGCCACCGTGCGCTCCGAGATGGTGGCGCTCGAGCGCGACGGCTACCTGGTCCAGCCGCACACGAGCGCCGGCCGCATCCCGACCGACAAGGGCTACCGCTTCTTCGTCGACCACCTGACCGGGCCGGGCGTGCTCGGGCCGGTCCAGCGCCGCCAGGTGGCGCAGTTCTTTGACCAGGTCCACGGCGAGATCGAGACCGTGCTCGAGCGCGCCACCGGCTTGCTCTCCGAGCTCACCACGTACGCGGCGGTCGTCGTCGGCCCGTCGCACGAGACCGCGACGATCCGCTCCGTCCAGCTCGTCGGGCTGTCGCCCCAGCATGCGCTCGTCGTCGTCGTCCTCTCCGACGGCGCCGTCGAGAAGCGCACCATCGACCTGGAGAGCGAGGCCGCCGGGGAGCATCTCGGCGCCGCCGGCGCCCACCTCGACGCCCACCTCGTCGGGCGCACGCTCAAGGGGCCCTGGGCGGCGCCGAAGACCGGGTCGATCCCGGTCGACTCCCTCGTCGTCGCCACGCTGCACGCCCTCGACTCCATGGGCGGCGAGATGGAGTCCGACCAGGTCTTCGTCGGCGGACCGGCGCGGCTGGCCGAGTCGTTCGAGGCGGTCGAGACCGTACGCTCGGTGCTGAGCATTCTCGAACAGCAGCTCGTCGTAGTGACCCTGCTGCGCGACGTCCTCAACCGCGGGCTGTCCGTCGCCATCGGCACCGAGCACGGGTACGAGCCGCTGTCGTCGTGCGCCGTTGTCGTGGCGCCGGTGACGGTGGACGGCCAGAGCATCGGCGCCGTCGGCCTGCTCGGCCCGACGCGCATGGACTACCCACGCACCATGGCGGCCGTGCACGTGGTGGGCGAGCGGCTGGGCGAGCGGTTGGCCGGAGGGCACGATGGCGGTCACTGACGGGCTGGGCGACCTCTACGAGCTGCTCGGGTGCCGGCCCGACGCGTCGGACGAGGAGATCAAGAGCGCCTACCGGGCGCGCGCCCGCGAGCTGCACCCTGACACCAACCACGGCGACCCCGAGGCCGAGGCGCGCTTCAAGCAGGTGACCGTCGCCTATGAGGTGCTGCGCGACCCCGAGCGGCGCGCCCGCTACGACCGCTTCGGGCCCGAGGGCGTGTTCGGCGCGCCGGCCGGCGGCGGCGCCGGGGGCTTCAACTTCGAGGGCGGCCTGGGCGACATCTTCGAGGCCTTCTTCGGTCAGGCCGCCGGGACGTCCAGGCCGCGGCGGGGCCCGTCGTCGGGCGCGGACGCCGAGGTGCGCCTCGTCCTGTCGTTCGAGGAGGCCGTGTTCGGCAGCCACAAGGAGATCTCGGTCCGCCTGCCGATGGCGTGCTCGACCTGCGACGGGCGCGGCACGGCCCCGGGCACCGAGCCCGAGACGTGCGTCGACTGCCAGGGCACCGGTGAGCTGCGGCGCGTCCGCCAGTCCCTGCTCGGCCAGGTCGTCACGAGCATCGCCTGCTCGCGCTGCGCCGGCACCGGCGAGATGATCCCGCACCCCTGCGCCGACTGCCGCGGCGAGGGGCGCCGGATGGAGGAGACCACCTTCACCGTCGAGGTGCCGGCGGGCGTCGAGAACGGGTCCACCCTGCGGCTCTCCGAGCGCGGCGCGGCGGGCCAGCGCGGCGCGCCGAGCGGCTCGCTGTTCGTGCTCCTCACCGTGACGCCGGACCCGCGCTTCGAACGCGAGGGCGACAACCTGCACACGGTGCTGACGGTGGGCCTGGCGCAGGCCACCCTCGGCGTCGAGACCGACGTCGAGTCGCTCGACGGCCCGCAGCGCCTCGCGGTGGCGCCGGGGACCCAGCACGGGCACGTCGAGCGGATCCGCGGCTTCGGCGTGCCGCACCTGCGCGGCCGCGGCCGGGGTGACCTCTACGTCCACGTCGTGGTCGCCACGCCCACCGGGCTGACGGCCGAGCAGGACGAGCTCCTGCGCCAGTTCGCCGCCGCCCGGGGTGAGGACGTGGCGGCGCCCGGCGCAGCCGGCGGCGAGGGCGTGTTCTCGCGCCTGCGATCAGCCTTTGGCTAGTCCCGGTCCCGGTCCCGGTCCCGTTCCCGCCTACGCCGCCATCACCGTGCGCGCCGCGGCGGCGGCCCAGGTCTTCGTCGACGACGCGGCCCGGCCGGTCTTGGCCGAGGACGACGCGCACCACCTGGGGCGGGTGCTCCGCCTGCGCCCCGGCGAGGAGGTCATCGCGTCCGACGGCCGCGGGCGGTGGGCCCGGGTCCTCTGGCAGGACGACGCCGAGCTGGCGCCCGTCGAGGGGCTCGCGGGCGTGGGGGGCGACGGTGCCGTGCAGAGCGAGGCCGCGGCCGCGCCGGCCCTCACGGTGGCCTTCGCCCCGGTCAAGGGCGAGCGCCCCGAGTGGGTCGTGCAGAAGCTGACCGAGCTCGGCATCGACCGCATCGTGCCGCTGCGCAGCGAGCGGAGCGTGGTCCGCTGGAGCGGGGCGCGCGGGAAGGCCACGGTCGAGCGGCTCCGGCGCGTGGCCCGCGAGGCGGCCGCGCAGTGCCGCCGGGTCTGGTTGCCCGAGATCGCCGACACGGTGTCCTTCGCGGACCTGGCGACGTTGGGCGGGCTCGGTGAGGTCGTGCTGGCGCAGCTGAGCGGCGACCGCCCGTCGGTGGGCCACCGCGTCGTCGCGGTGGGTCCCGAGGGCGGCTGGAGCCTCGACGAGCTGGCGGCGGGGCTGCCCACCGTCGGCTTCGGGCTCAGCGTGTTGCGGGCCGAGACGGCGGCGGTCACGGCGGGCGCGCTCCTGGCCTCGTTGCGGACGGGGACGGTGGCGGCGGCTGCGGAGGCGGCCGGGGCCGGGGCGGCGGGGTCGGGGGCGGCGGAAGCGGAAGCGGCGGGGGGCCAGCCCTGATCGGGGCCCATGGTCGCGGTGGAGACCGGCGCCCGGTATGTTCGCGCGAGTGATCAGGCACGAGCAGAGGGAGCGCTGCACCGGCGCATGACCGACTGCCTCTTCTGCAAGATCGTGGCGGGCGAGGTGCCCTCGGACAAGGTGTACGAGACCGAGACGACGCTCGCCTTCAAGGACATCAACCCGGCGGCCCCGCTGCACGTGCTGGTGGTGCCGAAGCGGCACATCGACGACGCGTCGGTCATCACCGCCGAGGACGGGCCGGTGCTGGCCGACATGGTCATGAGCGCGCGCGCCGTGGCGGACGCGGCCGGGCTGGCGACGCCCGAGCGGGGCTACCGGCTCATCTTCAACATCGGCCCGGACGCCATGAACTCCGTGCCGCACCTCCACCTCCACGTCCTCGGGGGCGAGCCATTGAAAGGGCACTTCATCACCGACATGACCGCTACTCCTTCGTGACCACCTCGTCATCCACCCTGCGCGCCGAGTGCTTCGTTCCCGGCAACCACCTGATGGCCGGACTGCTCGGGACGCGCGACGAGCACCTGCGCCAGATAGAAGTGGCCTTCCCCGACGAGCAGATCGTGGTCCAGGGCAACCGGATCTCGGTCGAGGGGCCGGCCGCCGAGATCGTGGTGCGCCTGTTCGAAGAGCTCATCCTCATGGTCCAGGCGGGACGGGACCTCGACTCGTCCACCCTGGCCCGCACGATCGACATGGTGCGCGAGGACATCCGCCCGAGCGAGGTCCTGCGCTCCGAGGTGGTGCGCGCGGCGGGTGGCAAGACGGTCCGGCCCAACACGGCGGGGCAGAAGCGCTACGTCGACGCCATCTCCCAGAACGTGATCACGTTCGGCATCGGCCCCGCCGGCACGGGCAAGTCGTATTTGGCGGTCGCGCAGGCGGTGCACGCGCTCCAGTCGCGCCAGGTGGCGCGGATCATCCTCACCCGCCCGGCCGTCGAGGCGGGGGAGCGGCTCGGCTTCCTGCCCGGCGACCTGATGGCCAAGGTCGACCCGTACCTGCGCCCGCTCTACGACGCCCTCTACGACCTGCTCGAGCCCGAGGGCGCGCAGCGGCTGCTGGACCGCAGCACGATTGAGGTGGCGCCGCTGGCGTTCATGCGCGGTCGCACGCTCAACAGCTCGTTCATCATCCTCGACGAGGCGCAGAACACCACGCCCGAGCAGATGAAGATGTTCCTCACGCGCATCGGCTTCGGGTCCAAGTGCGTGGTGACCGGTGACGTCACGCAGATCGACGTGCCGGGCGGACGCTCGGGCCTGGTCGGGCTCGAGCCGGTGCTCGCCGGGATCGACGACATCGCGTTCGTCCACCTGACGCGGCGCGACGTGGTCCGCCACAAGATCGTGGCCGACATCGTCGACGCGTACGACATGGCAGAAGGGCGGACTGGTCACACCAAGTGACCATCGACGTCTTCGCCGCCGACGAGCAGCAGGGGCACCCGATTGACGTGGCCCGTTGGGCGGAGCTGGCGCGCCGCGTGCTGACCGCTCGTGGGATCAAGGGGGAGACCGAGGTCTCGCTCCTCTTCGTGGACGAGGAGGCCATGGCCCGGCTCAACGAACAATTCCTCGGCAAGTCCGGGCCGACCGACGTCCTGTCCTTCCCCATTGAGGACGAGCCGGGCCCGACCGGGCGCTCACCCGACTTCGGTGGCTCCGGGCCGGGCACGTCGGCCGAGGAGGGCACCCTCACGTTGCTCGGCGACGTGGTCATCTGCCCGGTGGTGGCGGTGCGCAACGCCGAGGAGCACGGGGTCAGCGTCGACGACGAGCTCGCGTTGCTGGTCGTGCACGGGCTGCTGCACCTGCTCGGCATGGACCACGAGGTGGACGCCGAGGCTGAGCGGATGGAGGCGCTCGAACGCCAGCTGCTGTCGCGCTTCTACTCGCCCGTCGCTCCGGAGGCTTGAGCGTGTACCCGCTGCTGGCGACGTCGAGCTTCGGGGCCGAGGACGGCATCCTCATCATCGTCATCCTCGTGTTGCTGGCGGCGTCCGGTGTGCTGGCGATGGCCGAGACGAGCCTCGTACGGATGAGCCGGATCAAGGCCAAGTCGCTGGTCGACGAGAAGCGCCGCGGGGCGCGCCAGCTGGCGCGCCTGGTGGAGAACCCGGCCAAGTTCCTCAACACGATCCTGCTGCTGGTCCTGATCTGCCAGCTGGTCTCCGCCACCCTGGTCGGCATCGTGGCCGAACGCCTCTTCGGCGGGTTGGGCGTCCTGCTGGGCATCGTCTTCGAAGTCGTCGTGATCTTCGTCTTCTTCGAGGCCGTGCCGAAGAACTGGGCCGTGCGCCACGGGGAGCGGGCGGCGCTCCTGAGCGCGCCGATCGTGAACACGCTC
Source organism: Acidimicrobiales bacterium (assembly GCA_036490155.1). Classification (GTDB taxonomy): domain Bacteria; phylum Actinomycetota; class Acidimicrobiia; order Acidimicrobiales; family RAAP-2; genus Bog-473. The sequence goes on from DASXEK010000017.1 coordinate 19,854, forward strand.
ATCCGGTTCCCGCCCATCCGCTGGCTGTCCACCTTGTTGAACGGGCTGGCCAACCTGCTCATCGGCGCCACCGAGGGCGAGGAGGGGGTGCGCGAGGCGTACATCACCGACTCCGAGCTCAAGGCCATGGCCGACGTCGCCCACGAGGAGCGCGTGATCGAGAAAGACGAGCGCACCTTCATCCACTCCATCATCGACTTCGGCGACACGGTGGCGCGCGAGGTGATGACGCCGCGGCCCGACATGGTGACCGTCGAGGCCGACGCCACGGTGCGCGACGCGCTCGAGGCGGCCCTGCGGGCGGGCTACAGCCGCATCCCGGTCGAGGCGGACGGGATCGACGACATCATCGGGATCGCGTACATCAAGGACCTGGTGCGCGACGAGCGGGTCGGCAAGTCCGCGCAGACGGTGCGCGCCAGCATGCGGCCGGCCAAGTTCGTGCCGGAGTCCAAGGAGGTTTCCGACCTCCTGCGCGAGATGCAGGAGGAGAAGTACCACATGGCGATCGTCGTCGACGAGTACGGCGGCACGGCCGGGCTCATCACGCTCGAGGACCTGCTCGAGGAGCTGGTCGGCGACATCGTCGACGAGTTCGACCAGGAGGAGCCGACGGTCGAGCGGCTCGACGACGGCTCCGTGATGGTCAACGCGGGGTACTCGGTCGACGACGCCGACGAGCTGCTCGGGGCGGACCTGCCGCACGGGCCATGGGACACGGTCGGCGGGCTCATGCTGGACCTGGTCGGGCGGGTGCCGGCGGCCGGCGACTCGGTCGAGGTGGACGGCTTCCGGCTGACGGCGCTCGACGTGCGGGGCCGGCGCATCGGGCGCGTGCGGATCGAGCCGACCGGAAGGCTGTCGCAGGACGACGAGGACGGGGACGACGACGACGGCCGGCCGGGGCGCGGCGAGCGCGGGGCGGGCGCCGAGCGCGCCGGCGGCGCTTCGCACAACGGCAGCTGAGCGACTGATGCGTTCTGGTTTCGTCGCCGTGGTCGGCCGGCCCAACGTCGGCAAGTCGACGCTCGTGAACACGATGGTGGGCACGAAGGTGGCGATCACCTCGTCGCGTCCCAACACGACACGCCACCGCATCCTCGGCGTGCTGCACGACGAGGAGGCCGACACGCAGGTGGTCTTCGTCGACACGCCGGGGATCCACCGCCCGCGCAGCGCGCTGGGGACCCGGCTGAACGAGGTCGCCACGGACGCGCTGAACGACGTCGACGTCATCGTGCCGTTGGTGGACGCGACGGCGGCCATTGGTCCGGGGGACCGCACCGTCATCGAACGCTCGGTGCGCCACGTCCAACGGGCCGCGGCCATGGCCGCCAAGGACGGGGGCGAGACCGAGGTCCCCGGCCTGGTCGTTGTCGTGAACAAGATCGACCGCGCGCCGTCGGGCCGGGTCCTCGAGCGACTGAACTCGGCGAAAGAAACGGTCGAGGCGCTGGGGGATGTGCCCGAGGTGGAGTACTTCCCGGTGTCGGGCCGCACGGGCAAAGGAGTCGACGCGCTGTTGGCCTATCTCGTCGCCCGCCTGCCCGAGGGCCCGCCGTTCTTCCCGCCCGATGTCATCACCGACACGCCCGAGGCGCTGTGGGTGGCCGAGCTCGTGCGCGAGCAGCTGCTGGCCAAGACCCGCGACGAGCTCCCGCACGCCATCACCTGCCGGGTGACCGAGTGGGAGGGTCCCCACATCCGGGTCGAGATCATCGTCGAGCGCGACTCCCAGAAGGCCATCGTCATCGGCAAGGGGGGCGACGTGCTCAAGGCCGTCGGCATCGCCGCCCGGGAGTCGCTCCCCGAGGGCACGTACCTCGACCTCCACGTGAAGGTCGAGAAACGCTGGCAGAACCGCGAGGAGATGCTGGACCGCCTGGGCTATTGACCGCCCGGGACCGGGAGGCTGCCGCTCTGGCATCGGTGATCCCGCTCCTCCGTCGGGTTCGGTGGCGGCCGTCGCTCGGTATGCACATGTCTATGCACATGTCTATGCACATGTCTATGCACATATCCCCCGGAAGAGGCGTGACCTCAGCGTCTCTCTCACGCCAAAACCTCACTTCACACGGCCATTGGACGGGCACCCCGCCTTCACCTTTAGGGTCGAAGGCATGGTCCCCGCACGTGCAAGGGGCCAGGTCTTTGCCGAGGGCCGGCCCAATCCGCCGACGCTGCGGGACGTGGCCGACCCCAAGTCCCTCGACCGTGCCTTCAAGGCGCTGGCCAACGAGACGCGGCGGGGGATCCTCGCCGCGCTGCACGACCGGGGCGGCGCCCTGAGCTCCCACGACATCGCGCGGCGCTTCGACATCCCGTGGCAGGGGGTCTCCCGGCACCTGCGCCTGCTCACCGAAGCCGGCCTCCTCACGTGCGACGTGCACAACAACGAGCGGGCCTACGCGCTCGACCATGAGCAGCTCCGCCGCGTCGCCGGCCGCTGGATCATGCGGGTGGCCACGCCGGGCACGCGCGACCGGGACGGCCTCCTCGTCTTCGATTTCGCCGAGTAGCCGAGCAACCGCTCGACTTACCCCCCGGCGCCCTCCTCGTCGAGGGCCCGCTGGAGAAACGACTCCACCTCGGCCCGGTCCACCGACCGCCGCATGGGCGGCAGGGTTGCCAGCAGTACGCCGCGGTACGACGCCGTGGCGAGCCTCGGGTCGAGCACCGCCACCACCCCCTTGTCGTCGGCGGTGCGGATGAGCCGGCCCGAGCCCTGCGCGAGCAACGTAGCGGCGCGCGGAAGGTCGACCATGGAGAAGGCGCGGCTGCCGGCCCGGTCGCGCCGGGCCTGCAGCAGCGGGTCGTCGGGCCGCGGGAAGGGCAGCCGGTCGATCGTCACGAGCGAGAGGGCGCGGCCCGGGATGTCGACGCCCTGCCAGAAGCCGAGCGTGGCGAACAGGCAGGAGGTCTCGTCGGCCGCGAACTCCTCGAGCAGCCGCCCCTTGGGCAGGTCGCCCTGGAGCAGCAGCGTGTAGGGCAGCTCGGGCGCGAGCGCCTCGGCCGCCGCCTCCGTGGCGCGCCGGCTGGTGAACAGCGCCAGCGTGCGCCCGCCCGCCGCCTCAATCAGCAGCGCCAGCTCCTCGAACACGGCCTCTTCTGCACCCTCGGTACGCCGGTCGGGCAGATGGCGCGCCACGTAGAGCAGCGCGTGGGCGCGGTAGTCGAACGGGCTGCCGACGTTGAGCTCCTCGGTCGGGAAATCGTCGAGCCCCACGCGCTCGACGACGCGCGGCGGGATGGTCGCACTCGTCAGCACCGACGTGATGGAGCCCCACAGCATCCCGGCCAGCGCCGGGCCGACGTCGATGGGGGAGAGCCGCAGCCGTGCGTTGCGGCGCGTGCCGTCGACCCACGCCACCTCGGCGTCGGTGCGACCGACGAGCCGGTGCAGGTCCTCGGCCAGGTGCGCGGCGGCCTGCAGCGTCCGCGTCTTGCGGCTGGCGCGGTCGGGCTCCTCGGCGTCGCTCGAGATGAAGCTCCGCTGGGCGCCGCTGCGCCGCAGGGCGTTGACCACCCGCCGGCTCACGTCGGCGCCGCGCGCCAGCAGCTCCGACAGGTCGGTGTCGTCCGCCGTCGCCCGGGGGCCCTCCAAGAGCACCCGGGTGCCGACGCGGTCGGCCAGCAGGGTGCCGAGCAGGTCGCCCACGGCGGCGAGCGAGTCGAGCAGGTCCGCGTCCCGGTCCTCGACGAGGGGGCGGGCGGCCGTCACCAGCGTGCGGAAGCGCCCGGGCGAGAGCTCGACGCCGAGGCTGGCGGTCATGACCTCCTCGAGCTCGTGCGCCTCGTCGAACACGACGACGTCGTGTTCGGGCAGCACGACGCCGCCGCTGGCCAGGTGCGCGCCGTAGAGGTGCGTGTTCACGACGACGATGTCGGCTGCGGCGGCCCGGTCGCGCGCCGCCTCGGCGAAGCAGCTCCCGCCCGAGGGGCAGTTGAACGCGCCCGGGCACTCGCGCGGCCCGACCGAGAGCATGTTCCAGGCCCGGTCCGACGGCTCGAAGGAGAGGTCGGCCCGGTCGCCCGTCCGCGCCGTCTGCGACCAGGCCACGAGCTGGCGCACCTCTTCGACCATGCCCTCGGGTGGCGACGCGCCGGCCTCGGCCGTCCGCCCGGCCCCGGCCCCGCCGCCGGCACCCGCCTCGGGCGGTTCCCAGTCCGGCTCGTCCGCCCGCCCCTGCGCCTGGTCGCCGAGCTCGGCCTGAATTCCGCCCGAGCCCACCTCGGCCACCCGCTGGCGGCAGATGTAGTTGCTCCGGCCCTTGAGCACCGCGATCTCGAGCGGGACGGGCAGGCCGAGCCCCGACTCGAGCAGCGGCAGGTCCTTCTCCGCCAGCTGGTTCTGCAGGGCCTTGGTGGCGGTGGCGACGACGACTTTCTTGCCGCTCAGCGCGGCCGGGACCAGGTAGGCCAGTGACTTCCCGGTGCCCGTGCCCGCCTGGACCACCAGGTGCGTCCCCGTCGCCAGGGCCTCGGCGACGGCGCGGCACATCTCCTGCTGTTCGGGCCGGTGCTCGCCCCCCGGCATCTGCGCGGTGATCTTGTCGAGTCCCTCGACGCCCTCGTCGCCGGCCTGGCGCGCGTCGGCGCCTCCCGCCGCCGCGCCGAAGGCCTGATCGAGGTCGAAGTCTTCGACGAGGCCCGGGTCGGAGAATTCGGAGTCGTGATCTGGCTCGCCGGTCGACCCGTTGGTCACCGGGCTGACGCTACCGCCGGGCCGCGCGGTGGCCGACCGGCGACCCCCGGACCGGCGACTGCCGACTGCCGACTGTCCTAGCGCCCGATTTCGACCAGGACCTCCGCCGACAGTTCGTTGAACGCGTTTTCGCCGAAGCCGGTCCACATGTCGCGCGCCGGCGGCGGCATGTGCTCCAACATCGCGGCGCGCTGGCTGTCGGTCATGCGCTGGCGGATGAGGCCGAGGATGAGCCAGACCTTGTCGCCCTGATACCCGGCGAGGGCGTGCCCCGGCAACTGGCCCCACTCCTCGATCAAGATGTTCTCCGCGCACAAAGGCAGCGCGCGCGTCTCTTCCTCGTCGAGATGCGCCACCAGCTGCGCCCGCAACGCCTCGAGGCTGTCGACGACCGCGGTCTGCGCCGCCGCGCCGCCGCCTCCGCCCCCGCCCCGGCCCACACCCCCGTCTGCACCCGGCCAGGCGGCCAGGGACGTCCGGGCATCCGCCAACAACGACAGCGCCGCTTCGTGCTCGCTCTCGAGGCTGTCGAGCAGCGCCTCTTCTTGGGGGCATCGCTCGCGCAGGCGCGGGAAGACGATCTTCTCCTCGCCGTCGTGATGCGACTCCAAGAAGAACAAGATGTTGTCGTAGTAGTTCGCCACCTGGTCCACCCGTGCCGCGTCGCCGGCTGCGATGTCGCCGACGAGCCGGGGGACCGCGCCGAGCGTGTCGCGGAACACGCCGTGCACCGCGTACATGTCGGTCACGTCGGGACGCGGTGCGCCTGCCTGATCTGCCATTGGGAGCCTCCTTTTATTCGTCGCCAATCCCGGATCTCCCAGACGGGTACCCCTACAGTCCACCACGGTGGCGGGGGCCTCTGCTGGAAAATCCGCCGGCCTTCGGGGCCACCGGGGCCGCGGTAGGTTCACCAGGTGACCTCCACCGCCCGGGAGCAGGGGGGCGCCGAGGGGAACGCCCACCAGCCCGACCGGGCCGACCGGGCCGACCCGCCCCACCAGCCCGACAACACCCAGACCCCCACCCCCGACCCGATCCCCCCCGAGCTCGACCTCACCCGCGTCCCCACCCACGTGGCGTGCGTCATGGACGGCAACGGTCGCTGGGCCAGCGCCCGGGGCCTGGCCCGCACGGAGGGCCACGCCGCCGGCGAGACCGCCCTGCTCGATGTGGTGAACGGCGCCCTCGAGATCGGCATCAAGTGGATCACGCTCTACGCGTTCTCGACCGAGAACTGGCGACGCCCGCCCGATGAGGTCCGCTACCTCATGAACTTCAACCAGTCGCTGCTGATGCGCCGGGCGGACGAGCTCAACGAGAAGGGTGTGCAGATCCGCTTCGCCGGCCGCCGCGACTGGCGCGTCCCCCGCCGCGTCCTCAAGCGCATGGACGAGTCGATCGAGCTGACCAAGGACAACCGGCGCATGGTCATGACGATGGCCTTCAACTACGGCGGTCGCGCCGAGATCGTCGACGCCGTCCGCGCCCTGGTCGCTGAGGGCACCCCCGCCGCCAAGATCGACGAGAAGGCGATCCGCCGCCACCTCTACTTCCCCGACATGCCCGACCCCGACCTGGTCATCCGCACCTCGGGCGAGACCCGCATCTCGAACTTCCTGCTCTGGGAGATCGCCTACAGCGAGCTGGTCTTCCCCGAGACCCTGTGGCCCGACATGCGCCGCCACCACCTCTACGAAGCGGTCGTCGAGTTCCAACAGCGGGTCCGCCGCTTCGGCGCCGTTTCTTAGCCCACCCCGTCCCGCCGCCGGACCTCTGTCCGGGGCGTTCCTTCCACCTGCCTCGACCGAAACCTGCTCAATGCGCTCGAAGTGAGCAGGACGGTGTGCTCAAACGCGCGAAACGAGCAGGACGATCTGCTCAAAGCGTGCCGAAATGAGCAGGATTCGCCATATATGCCCGGAGGAGCCGTGCCGGTCCTCCTGTTGACCCCCTTCCAGGCCTCACAGCCCACACGGCCCAGCCGCCCGGCCCGACCCGGCCCGTCGCGTCCGGCTGCGAGAATGGGGGGCACCATGACCGCCACCCGGGTCGCCCTGGCCGCGGGGATCCTCATCCTCGCCGCGTTCGTCGTCATTGCGGCGTTCGCGCTCAATGCCGGCATCCCGGTGCTGGCGATTTTTGCGCTCTTCGGCCTGGTCGCCTGCGGCAACCTCATCTACGGGCGACGCTCGCGCTACGCCGCCGTCGTGGCGCGCAAACGTCCCGCCCAAGAGGCCCACGACCGCGCCGCCGACGTGGCCGCTGACGCCCGGCGGGCGGCCGCCGAGGCCGCCAAGCGCGGCGAGCGTTTCTGCCCCCTTGACCCGGCCCGCACCGCCGACGCGCCATCGCCCCGCCAGACTCACCCGGCCTGACGTCGTGACCCCCGTCCCGTGAGCCTCTTCCGCGACAAGGGCGTCGTGCTCCGCACGTACCGCCTCGGCGAGGCCGACAAAATCGTCGTCTTCCTGACCGAACGCCACGGCAAGGTACGAGCCGTCGCCAAGGGCGTGCGACGCACCAACTCCAAGTTCGGCGCCCGCCTCGAGCCGCTCACTCACGTCGACTTACTGCTCTGGCAAGGCCGCAGCGACCTCGACATCGTCAACCAGGTCGAGGTCCTCGACACGTACCGTCACATCAGAGAAGACCTCGACCGCATCCCCCAGGGCATGGCCCTGCTCGAGGTGAGCGACCAGATGGCCCAGGAGCGCCACCCCGACCCCGCCCTCTACTCGATGCTGACCGGCGCCCTCCGTGCCCTCGCCAACCCCGACGCCGACGCCACCCTCCTCGCGCCGAGCTTCTTCCTCAAGGCGCTCGTCCTCGAAGGCGCGGGCCCGGTGCTCGATGAGTGCGCCACCTGCGGCGAACCCGACGGCACCGTCGAGCTGGTGGCGTTCGACCTCGTCCTCGGCGGCGCGCTGTGCCGCATCCACCGCAGCGGCCGCCCCCTGAGCGCGCCCGCCCTGGCCCTGCTGCGCCGCATCCTCGGTGGCGAGCTGGGCACGGTGCTCAAGGGCCCGCCGCCCCCGGGCGCCGACGAGGTGGTCGAGCTGGCGACGGCAGCGATGGAGGCGCACCTCGACCGTCGCATCCGCTCCGTGCGCTCGACGGCCGGACTTTGAGCGCGTTCGGCGTCTACGTCCACGTCCCGTTCTGCCGGGAGCGCTGCGACTACTGCGCCTTCGCCACCTACACCGACCGCGACCACCTGATGGAGCGCTACGCGGACGCGTGCATCCTCGAGGTCCAACGCGTCTTCGGGGCGGCCGATCTCCCCGTCCCGACTTCCATCTTCTTCGGGGGCGGGACACCGTCTCGCCTCCACCCCGAGACGCTGTGCCGCGTGCTCGACGCCATCCCGCGGGCGCCCGACGCCGAAGTCACCGTCGAGTGCAATCCCGAGGACGCCGACGAGGCCCACCTCGGCGCCTACCGCCGTGCCGGCGTCACCCGCGTCTCCTTCGGCCTCCAGGCGACGCACGCGCACGTGCTCAAAGGCCTCGGCCGCCGCCACGTCCCCGCCTCCGCCGAGACGATCGCCGCCGCCGTCGCCGCCGCCGGGTTCGCCACTTGGAACCTCGACCTCATCTTCGGCGCGCCCGCCGAGAGCGACGACGACTGGGCCCAGACCCTCGACCGTGTCCTCGCCCTCGAGCACCCGCCGCCGCACCTGTCCGCCTACGGCCTCACCGTCGAGCCCGGCACACGCCTCGATCATGACCCCGTGCGTCACCCCGACGAGGACGTGCTGGCCCGGCGCTACGAGTTCGCCGACGCCGCCCTCGGCGCCGCCGGGTACCACTGGGAGGAGATCTCCAACTGGTGCCGGCCGGGCCACGAGTGCCGACACAACCACCTCTACTGGGAGCAAGGCGACTACGTCGGTATCGGCTCCGCCGCGCACTCGCACCGAGCCGGCACGCGCTGGTGGAACGTGCGCACCCCCGACCGCTACATCGCCGCGATCGAAGACGGCCAGTCGCCCGAGGCTGCGCGTGAGGAGCTCACGTCCGGCCAACGCGAGTTCGAGGCGCTCTCGCTATCGCTGCGCACGCCCCGAGGCGTGCCCTGGGCGAGCCTCGAGCGGCCCGAGGAACTCGAGAGCCTCGTCACCCGGGAGGGCGATCGTGCCGTGCTCACCGTGCGCGGCCGTTTGCTGGCCAACGAGGTCAGCGCCCGAATCGGCTCCGGTATCCTTCACTGATGACCGAGACCGCCGAAACGGCCGAAAACGACCTGATGGAGAAGGTGGTCCGCCTCTGCCGCGTCCGCGGCTTCATCTTCCCCTCGGCCGAGATCTACGGCGGCTTCCGCTCGACCTACGACTACGGCCCGCTCGGCGTCAACATGCTGCGGAATGTGAAGAACGCCTGGTGGCGCTCCATGGTGCAGCTGCGCGACGACGTGGTGGGGCTCGACGCCGCCATCCTGGGCCCGCCGGCCATCTGGGAGGCCTCGGGCCACCTGGCCACGTTCACCGACCCCCTCGTCGACTGCAAGAACTGCCACGAGCGCTGGCGGGAAGACAAGATCGAAGGGGTCTGCCCCAATTGCGGCTCGCACGACCTCACCGAGGCCCGCGCCTTCAACTTGATGTTCAAGACTCACGCGGGTCCCGTCCAGGACGAGGGCCACGTGGCCTACTTGCGCCCCGAAACGGCCCAGGGCATGTTCACCAACTTCGCCAACGTCCTCAACACCACGCGCAAGAAGCCGCCCTTCGGCATCGCGCAGGTCGGCAAGTCGTTCCGCAACGAGATCACGCCGCAGAACTTCGTCTTCCGCACCCGCGAGTTCGAGCAGATGGAGATGGAGTACTTCGTCCCACCGGACCAGGCGGAAAAGTGGTTCGAATACTGGCTGCAGGAGCGGTTGCAGTGGTACCTCGACCTCGGCATCGCACCGGAGAAGCTGCGGCTGCGCCACCACGACCCCGCGGAGCTGTCGCACTACTCACGCGGCACCGCCGACGTCGAGTTCGCGTTCCCCTGGGGCTTTGACGAGCTCGAGGGCATCGCCAACCGGGGCGACTTCGACCTGTCGGCCCACGCGAAGGCGTCGGGGGAAAAGCTCGACTTCTTCGACCCTCAGTCCAACGAGCGCTACACCCCGTACGTGATCGAGCCGGCCGCCGGGGCCACCCGGACGATGATGGCGTTCCTCCTCGACGCCTACGACGAGGACGAGATCGGCGGAGAGGCGCGCACCGTACTGCGTCTGCACTGGCGGCTCGCCCCGTACCAGGTGGCTTTGCTGCCTCTCTCGAAGAAGGACACGCTCGAGCCCTTGGCCCGCCAGGTGCTCTCTCTTCTGCAACAGCACTTCATGGTCGACTACGACGTGACCCAGAGCATCGGGAAGCGCTACCGGCGCCAGGACGAGATCGGGACGCCGTGGTGCGTGACCGTGGACTTCGACTCGCTCGAGGACGAGGCGGTCACCGTGCGGGACCGCGACACCACCGAGCAGGTGCGCGTCCCCATCGCCGACCTCCTCGGCGAGTTGCGCCGGCGCACCGGCGAGGGCTGACTCAGGCGACCCGGCGGTACTTGCGTACCGCCAGCGGTACGAGCACCAGGAGCCCTCCGAAGCACCACGCGAGTGCCGCCCACACGGCGCCCGAGTTGTGCAGGGTGCCGCCGACCATGAGCGATCGTGTCGCGTCGACAATCTGCGTGACCGGTTGGTACTTGGCAAAGGCCTGCAACCACCCCGGCATGACACTGACCGGTACGAAGGCCGACGATGCGAAGATCAGCGGGAAGAGGATCGGGAACACCATGATCTGCGCCGTTTCGGCGTTGGGGGCCGACAGCCCCACCGTGGCGAAGCCCCAGCCAAGGGTGTAGGAGAACAGCAGGACGATCAGCACGCCGCAAAGGAACCAGCCGACGTTGGTCGAGATGCGGAAGCCGACGGCGAACCCGACGGCGCTGATGATCATCATCACGAACACGTTGCGCACCAGGTCGGCGGTCGTGCGCCCGGCCAGCACGGCCGAGCGCGCCATGGGCAGCGCCCGGAAGCGCTCGATCAGACCCTTGTGGAGGTCTTCAGACAAGCCAACCGCGGTGGAGACGGCCCCGAAGGTGATGGTTTGCACGTAGACGCCCGGCAAGAGGAAGTCCACATAGCGCACCGACGTGTGGATGGCGCCGCCGAAGACGTAGACGAACAGCAGCACGAACATGATCGGCTGCACCGCCGAGAAGAAGACCGTCTCGGGGTTGCGCGTGAGCGCGATGAGGTTGCGCCACGTGACCGTGAGGATGTCCGAGGCCGCCCAGCCGAGCCGGGTGCCCTTGTGCTCCACCGGCCGATCGAGGAGCTCGGGGATTGCGATGGTCGTCATGCCGCATCCTTTCCATCGGTGCTGGCGGCACCCCGGCGTCGACCGCCGGCCCGGCGTGCTTCCGCCTCTGCCTTGGTCTCTGCTTCGGACTTGTGGCCGGTCAGGCTCAAGAACACGTCGTCGAGGCTCGGTTCCCTCAAGGCCAGGCCGGACACCGGGATCTTGGCGGTGTCGAGAGCGCGGAGGACCTCGGCGCCCACGGCTGGGCCGTTCTCGACGGTCAGTTCGACGATGTTGCCGTCGATCACAGGCTCGCGGTCGGTGAGGTGAGCGATCAACGGCACGGCACGCCCGACCTCGTCGGGGTTTGGCAGCGTCACGGCCACGACGGAAGTCCCGAGGTCAGCCTTCAGCTCGGCCGGCGTGCCCTGGGCGATGACCGCGCCGTGGTCGACGACGACGATGTCGCGGGCCAGCCGGTCGGCCTCTTCGAGGTACTGCGTCGTGAGGAGGACGGTGGTGCCGCCCGCCGTCAGGTCCTCGATGATGCCCCAGAGGTCCTGGCGGCCGGGCGGGTCCAGTCCGGTCGTGGGTTCGTCGAGGAACAGCACCGGCGGGCTGGCTACCAGCGCGGCGGCTAGGTCGAGGCGCCGCCGCATGCCGCCCGAATAGGTCTTGAGGGGGCGGTCGGCCGCGTCGGCCAGGCCGAACGACTCGAGGAGTTGGCCGGCCCGCTCGGTCGCTGCTTTGCGGACGAGGTGCGAGAGTCGCCCGACCATGCGCAGGTTCTCCCGGCCGGTCAGGTTCTCGTCGACCGTGGCGTACTGGCCGGCCAGGCCGATGATGCGCCGCACGGCGTCCTGTTCCTTGACCACGTCGTGGCCCAAGATGGCGGCCGAGCCGGAGTCTGGAGTGAGGATCGTCGAGAGGATGCGCACCGCCGTCGTCTTGCCGGCGCCGTTCGGGCCGAGCAGGCCGAGGACGGTGCCGGTCTCGATCTCGAGCGATACGCCGCGGAGCGCGCGCACGTTGCCGTGCGGAAACACCTTGACGAGGTCGTGGGCCTCCACGGCGAGCGAAGAGTTGGAAGAATTAGCCATCAACAAAGAAACTTAGTGCTAAAGTAACTTAGGTGTCAAGACAGTGGTCGAGGATGGAGCTCGGACAGCAGCTGCGCAACGAGATCATGGGCTACTTCGGCGCGGCCAGTGATTTCGACGAGCGGGTGGCCAAGAAGCTGAAGCTGAGCAGGACCGACATGCGTTGCCTCGACCTTATTGGCCGCCTCGGGCCCATCACCGCGGGTCGCCTCGCGCAGGAGAGCGGACTGACCACCGGCGCGGTCACCTTCATCCTCGACCGCCTCGAAGAGGCCGGCATGGTGTCGCGCCGGCGCGACACCGAGGACCGCCGCCGGGTCTGGGTCGAGATCCAACCTGAGGCCCAGAGACGACTCCAGGAGGTCCAACAGCCGATCGCCGAACAGATGCGTGAAGTGGCGCAGCGCTTCAAGGCGGACGAGCTTGCGGTCGTGCGGGACTACATGCGCCAGGCGAAGGAAGTGTTCCAGCGCCAGGTCTACGGGACCGTGCCGGGCGACGACGAGCCGACGGAGGGCTCGCCGACGGGAAAGTAGGCTGACGTTCCCGTCCCAGATTGGGACGGTTTGCGACCGCCCGTGTCCGCGCTCGCCACGCGGTACGCCCCACCAGGGCAAGGAGACCCGATGCCGTACGTCTTCGACTTCGACCACTCGCACCCACGCCCGCCGATGGAGCTCAAGGACCTCCTGGGCGGCAAGGGCGCCAACCTGGCCGAAATGACGTCGGTACTCAAGCTCCCGGTGCCTCCGGGCTTCACGATTTCGACCGACGCCTGCCGGGCCTACATGGGCGGCGGCTGGCCCAAGGCGCTCGACGCCGAGGTGGCGGACGCCCGGTCCCGCCTGGAGAAGTCGATGGGGAAGCAGATCGGCGACGCCGCCGACCCGCTGCTCGTGTCCGTGCGGTCGGGGGCCAAGTTCTCGATGCCCGGGATGATGGACACCGTCCTTAATCTGGGCCTCAACGACGAGTCGGTGGAGGGCCTGGCCAAGCAGACGGGGGACGAGCGCTTCGCGTTCGACTCCTACCGCCGCTTCATTGCCATGTACGCCCGCATCGTGCTGGAGCTGCCGGGCGAGGAGTTCGACTCGCTCTTCGACGCGGCCAAAGAGTTGGCCGGCACCGAGTCCGACGCCAAGGTCCCGGTCGAGCTGTTGCGCTATCTCGTCGAGTCGTACCAGCAGATCGTCGAGCGCCACACCGGCAAGCCCTTCCCCCAGAAGCCGGCAGACCAGCTGCGCGGTGCCATCGAGGCCGTGTTCCGCAGCTGGAACGGGCCTCGTGCCATCGCGTATCGCGACCGGGAGCACATCGCGCACGACCTGGGCACCGCCGTCAACGTGCAGGCCATGGTCTTCGGCAATCGCGACGACAACTCGGGCACGGGCGTCGGCTTCACCCGCGACCCGGCCACGGGTGCCAAGGGCGCTTACGGTGACTTCCTCGTCAATGCGCAGGGTGAGGACGTGGTGGCAGGAATTCGCAACACCGAGCCCATCTCAGAGATGAAGAAGCAGTTCCCCAAGGTCCACGCCGAGCTGCTCAAGATCTTCGACCGGCTCGAGTCGCACTACAGCGACATGTGCGACACCGAGTTCACTATCGACCAGGGGAAGCTCTGGATGCTCCAGACCCGGGTCGGCAAGCGGACCGGCGCGGCGGCGCTCAAGATGGCGGTCGACATGGTGCGCCCGAGCGACCTCGGGATCTCCAAGGCCGAGGCCGTCTCGCGCATCACCGAGGACCACCTCGACTCGGTGCTCCATCCCCAGTTCGCCGGATCGGGCTACGCCGTGTGGGCGAAGGGCCTGGGCGCAAGTCCCGGTGCCGCCGTCGGCCGCATCTACTTCACCGCCGACGACGCCGCTGCCGCAGCCGACCGCGGCGAGCAGGTGGTGCTCGTCCGCAGCGAGACGTCGCCCGAGGACGTGCACGGCATGTTGGCGTCCGAGGGCATCCTGACGGCCCGCGGTGGCCTGGTCAGCCACGCCGCCGTCGTGGCGCGCGGCTGGGGCAAGCCCGCCGTCGTGGGCGCCGAGGTGCTGCGCATCTCGGGCACCACCGTCACCGCCGGCGGCGTCACGCTCTCGGAGGGGGACTGGGTCTCACTCGATGGAGGGGCGGGCATCGTCGTCGCCGGTCAGGTCCCGCTCACCGCCGCTTCGCCACCGGCCGCGTTTGCCACGGTGCTCTCCTGGGCCGACGACATCCGCCAGGGTCACCTCAACGTGCGGGCCAACGCAGACACCGGTGACGACGCGGCCAACGCGCGCCAGCTCGGCGCCGAAGGCATCGGCCTGTGCCGCACCGAGCACATGTTTCTGGGCGAGGACCGCTTGCCGGTCGTGCGCCGGATGATCTTGGCGCAGACGCCAGGCGAAGAGGCCGACGCGCTCGAGGAGCTGCGGCTCGTCCAGCGCGAGGACTTCCTGTCCATCCTCGCCGCCATGGACGGGCTCCCGGTGACTGTCCGCCTGCTCGACCCGCCGCTGCACGAGTTCCTCCCCTCGACCGAGGAGCTGGCGCACAAGGACGCCACCGTCGGGCTCAACCCCGAGGAGCGGCGCCTCTACGACGCGGCACTGATGTGGCGCGAGTCCAACCCGATGCTCGGCACCCGCGGCGTGCGCCTCGGAGTGATCAAGCCCGGCCTCTACGCCATGCAGGTGCGCGCTCTGATGGAGGCGGCCCGCCAACGGGTGGCCGACGGCGGGCACCCGATCGTCGAGATCATGATCCCGCTGACCGTCACCCGCGAGGAGCTCGCGCTCGCCCGCGGTTGGGTGGAGGACGCCGTCGCCGAGGTGAACAAGGAGCGGGCACCGCGCCCCTCAAAGGGGGCCAAGGCGGGCACGGCCAAGGGCGGCAAGCTCGACGTGACCATCGGCACGATGATCGAGACGCCGCGCGCCGCGCTGCGGGCGGACGAGATCGCCGAGGTGGCCGACTTCTTCTCCTTCGGCACCAACGACCTGACCCAAATGACCTTCGGCTTCTCACGCGACGATGTCGAGGGCCGGATGATGGACGCCTATCTGGAGCTCGGGCTGCTGCCGCGCAACCCATTCGAGGTGGTCGACGCCGGCGGCGTGGGCGAGCTGGTCAAGCTCGGCGTCGAGCGCGGCCGGGCCACCCGCCCCGGGCTCAAAGTAGGGGTCTGCGGCGAGCACGGCGGCGACCCGACGTCGATCGACCTCTTCTACCGGGCCGGGCTCGACTACGTCAGCTGCTCGCCCTTCCGCGTGCCGGTGGCCCGACTGGCCGCCGCCCAGGCGGTGCTGGCCTCGGCCCCGGCGGCGTCCGACCAGGACGGCTCAAAGAAGGCCAAGAAGGCGAAAGCCGGTTGATCAGCCGGCCGCCTCGGACGGGCGGCCCATCGTGAGATAGCGCCGCAGGGCGATGAGGGTCCAGATCCCCTCGACGACGCCGAAGGGCCAGGCGCCCGAGAGGAAGCCGTAGGTGCTCGAGAGGGCGCAGCCGAGGGCGAAGGCCAGGACGAACCGGCGCCCCCGCCCCTCGAGCGCGTACATGAGCATCATGAAGGTGAGGGCGCAGACGCCGTAGATGGTGACGACCATCAAGAGACGCTACGCCACCGCAAATGGAGTCGGTTCGGGCCGGGACAGCTCCGCGGTACCGTCAGGACCGTGGGGATCCCCGACGAGGAAGTCGCCCAGGTCCGGTCCGCCACGGACATCGTCAACCTGATCAGCGAGCACGCCGCCTTGAAGAAGGTCGGGCGGCGCTGGAGCGGGCTGTGCCCGTTCCACACAGAGAAGACGCCGTCGTTCAGTGTGAACGCCGAGGAGGGCTTCTACTACTGCTTCGGGTGTCACGCCTCGGGTGACGCCATCTCCTTCGTGCGCGCCGTCGATCACCTCGACTTCGTCGACGCGGTGCGCTTCCTGGCCGACCGGGCCGGGATCACGCTCCACGAGGACCAGGAGGCCGGTCGCGACCACCAGCGCCGCTCCGAGCTGCTCGACGCGATGGAGCGTGCCGTCGCGTGGTACCACGAGCGCCTCTTGAAGGCCCCCGACGCGGGACCGGCGCGCGACTACTTGCGCTCGCGCGGCTACGACGGCGAGGTGGTGCGGAAGTTCCGCCTCGGCTGGGCGCCCGACGACTGGGACGCATTGGCGAAGGCGCTCAAGCTCCCGACCAAGGTCCTCTCCGATTCCGGCCTGGGCTTCATCAATCGCCGCGACCGCGCCCAGGACTTCTTCCGCGGCCGCATCCTGTTTCCGATCTGCGATCCCTCCGGTCGGCCGGTCGCGCTGGGTGGGCGGATACTCCCGTCCCGTCCCGGTCAGGGTCCTCCCGAGCGGCCCGAGCCGAAATACAAGAACTCGCAGGAGTCGCCGATCTACAGCAAGCGCAAGACGCTGTACGCGCTGAACTGGGCCAAGCAAGGCGTCATTGCTCAGGGCGAGGTTGTCGTGTGCGAGGGCTACACGGATGTAATCGGCTGCTTTGAAGCGGGTGTGCCCTGGGCGGTCGCGACGTGTGGCACCGCGCTGGCCGAGGAACACTTCACCCTCCTGCGCAACTTCGCCAAGCGCATCGTGCTCGCGTATGACGCCGACGCCGCCGGCCAGAGCGCGACCTCCCGCGTCTACGAGTGGGAGCGCAAGCACGAAGTGGATGTGGTCGTGGCGGATCTTCCCGGGGGAAGCGACCCCGGGGACCTGGCGCGCAGCGACCCGGCCGCGCTCGCCCGCGCCATCAAGGAGGCCCGGCCTTTCCTCCAGTTCCGTGTCGACCGCATCATCGGCGCCGGGGATCTGACCACGGCCGAGGGGCGAGCCCGGGCCGCCGACGCAGCGTTGACGGCGGTGGCCGAACACCCAGACGACCTCGTGCGTGACCAGTACATCATGCAACTGGCGGACCGCTGCCGCCTCGACGCCGCCCGCCTCCGCGATCGTCTTGACCACGTGCGCGCCCACCCCCCGGCGGAGCCGCCGACCCGTCGCCGGAGTTCCCGAGGCGACGAGCCGCCGCCGACGGAATACCCGGCCGACGACAGCGATCGTTTCGGGCCCGACGACGGGAGCGAGGCTGCGGTGACCGCGGCACTGCGACGAGGTCCGGGACTCGAAGCACTCAAGCTGGCCGTCCACCGTCCCGAAGATGTCGCCGACCGCGTGCATGCCGTGCTCTTCGCCGATCCACTGCAGCGCGGTGCGTTCGTCGCGCTCCTCGAACACGACAGCGTGCAGGATGCCGTGGAGACGGCGACACCGGAAGTCGCGATTGTGTTGCGACGAGTGATCGTCGAGGAACCGCTGCCAGGCGACCCCGAATTGGGGGATTCGGTCGACCTCGTTGTCGCCGGCTTGCTCCGCGGCGCCACCCAGCGGGCGCTCGCCGAGATGGAGATCGAGTCGCGCGTGGGTGAGGATGCCTGGCAGTCGCGGTCGGCAGACACCGCACAAGTACGCCTCTGGCTGGACCAACTGGAGGTTGCGGCCGTGGGGCGCGATGCCGCTGACCGGTTGGTAGCGTGGTTGGTTCAGAGGGAGGCGTGACCGTGGCAGGGGCAGGGTGAGCGAAGATACGGCGATTGCGATCGACGACGACGGTGTCGACGCGGTCCCGGCTGCCCCGTCTTCAGATGCACTGGCTCCGATCGCACACGTTGCTCTTCCATCCGGAGTGTCGCAGGTCGACTTCGACGCCGTGCTGGCTGAGGGTCGCGAGAAGGGACAGCTCACGCAGGGCGAGTTGATCGAGGCGCTGCACACGGTCGAACTCACGCCCGAGGTGCTGACTGTCCTGATCAATCGCGTGACCGCTGAGGGCGTCACTCTGGTTGTCGAAGAAGAGGTTCAGGTAGAGGTCGACGTGGCGGAGGTGGCCATCGAGGTCAAGCCCCGCAAGGAGCCGCGAGCCACCAAGAGCAACGGCAGCGCCAGAGCGGAGACGCGACGAGAGACCAATGGCAAGCGGGCCGCTTCGTCTGCGGAGTCAGGCGGCAGCGCCGAAGACCCGGTGCACACCTACCTCAAGGAGATCGGGCGGGTCCCACTGCTGAATGCCGAGCTCGAGGTGGAGATCGCGCAGACCATCGAAGAGGGCAACGCGGCGGCCGCCAGGGTGCGCGCTCACGAGTTGGCCCTGGCGGGAGAGGGCAATCAGGAGGACCTACTTGACGCAGCCGACCTTTCGAGGAACCGGCGTCTTATGCGCAAGGGTCTCAAGGCTAAGGACGAGTTGATCGAGGCCAACCTCCGCCTCGTCGTCTCCATCGCCAAGCGGTACCGCAACCGGGGCTTGGCTTTCCTCGACCTCATCCAGGAGGGCAACCTCGGACTGATGCGCGCGGTCGACAAGTTCGACCACACGAAGGGGTTCAAGTTCTCGACGTACGCGACGTGGTGGATTCGCCAGGCCATCACCCGTGCCATCGCAGATCAAGCGCGCACCATCAGGATTCCGGTGCACATGGTGGAGACGATCAACAAGGTTGTGTGGGCGCAGCGTCAGCTGCTCCAGGAATTGGGCCGTGAGCCAACCATCGAGGAAGTTGCACTGCGGGTCGAGCTCCCGATGGAGCGAGTGCGAGAGATCCTGCGCATCAATCAGGACACGGTTTCACTCGAGCAGCCCGTGGGCGACGAGGACGACTTCAACCTGTCGGACCTCATCGAAGACAGGGGAGCGGTGGTCCCCGATGACGCGGCAACCCGCTCCCTGTTGGACGCGGCGGTACGCGAAGCCCTCGGCCACCTGTCAGAGCGGGAGCAAGACGTGGTCCGCCTTCGCTTCGGTCTCGACGACGGCAAGATCCGGACGCTCGAAGAGGTCGGCAAGGAGTTCGGGGTGACGCGCGAGCGGGTCCGCCAGATCGAGTCGAAGACCCTGGCCAAGCTCCGACGGCCAGACGCCGCCCACCTCCTGCGGGACTACCTCGAAGAATCCTGAATTCGCTGGCGGTTTGGCTTCGTCAGGATCTGGAGCGGTCCGGCTCGCTGATATCGTTCGGAGGCTGTTTTCTCAACCCTTTCCGGGGTAGCTCAATGGCAGAGCAAGCGGCTGTTAACCGCTAGGTTGTGAGTTCGAGTCTCACCCCCGGAGCATCTCTCGTCGTTCTGCGTCATCACTGCTGTGGACACGGTGTATGCCGTCGAACGCTCTAGCTCGACTCCCAGTACCAGTCGCCATTGTCGTATTCACAGGTGATGGTTTGCCCGTTCCCGGCCCGACCCGTCATTCCGTGATCGTCGTCACGGCAGTACTCCCTCGGCTCATAGCAGCCACCTTCGTCGTCGATTGGTGAGCAGGCAGTGGCTGTCGCTGTGGTCTGTGTCGGTATAGATGGAGGGATCGCGGCTGTGGTCGGGGGAGGGGCGCTCGTACCCTGTTGGTTCTGACCGTTCGCAATGTCGCTGGACAACGTGCTGTTCAACGCCCCGAGGACGACAGTCGACGAGGTGATGACACCGAGCTCTCGGTTGTAGTCAAGGCTGGCGGTCGAGAAGTTCTCAGAGCCCACGAAGGCCTTTTCTCCGTCGACGTCGATCACCTTCGCGTGGATATAGACAGCCGAACTCGTGTCGGGATACTGCACGACGTGAATCCCGGCGGATTCGAGTTGCGAGAAGGCCGAATTCCAGTCCGAGTCCGAGGTCATGATCACAGTGACGGTGACCCCTCGGCTGGCGTCAGCCTCGAGGACGCCTTCTATGGCGGATGAGTCCATCTCCTCGTTCTCCACCTCGACACTGCGTTGGGCCGAACCGATGAGCGCGACCAGTTGCGGTTCGGACCCTGGACTCCAGACGAGGTCCGCCCCCATCGGACCTCGTGACGGGACCGCTCCCGACCAGTCCGAGGCGAAGACAGATTCGATAGCCGCCACGTCAGAGGTTTGGCTGTCCATGATCACGAAGTCCCTCGTCGTCGCGTAGTACTGCGATGTCAAGTTGCCGGTCATGATGGCAGTTTCAGCACCGTCGACCGTGATGGTCTTCTGGTGGAAGATCTCGGAGTCGTTGGCCCAGGCCACGGGGACGCCGGCCGCAGACAGGGTCGAGTATGCGGTCTGGTTCACCGAACCTCCGCTGTAGTCGCGGTCCAGCAGGACTCGAACCCTGACCCCCTTGTTGTGGTCGGCGATCAGGATCTGCTCGGCCGCCGGATCCGACAGCTCATACATCGTCATGTCGAGGCTCTGCTTTGCCGACGACATGAAATTGTAGATAGGCGTCGTGCCAGCTTGTGGCTCGACGATGAACGAAAGCCCGGGTGGTGCAACGTTGCTCGTCGTGGATACTGGTGGAGGCCCGCTCGTACCGGCGGGCCTTGTCGAGTGTGCAGTGGAAGCTGCTCCGTGGGTGCTTCTTTTGGCCGGACCAGCGCAACCGGTCGCGACCAGAGCCACGATCACAATCAGCCCCAGAACCCGGGGTCCGCAGAGCTCCCTCCCTGCCTTTGATGTCCTCATCTTCTGGAGACCCACGAGCACTTCAGACTAACGGTCCGCATTCCGAGCCTCCGTGCGGGGCTGCCGGTAGGTCGACCATCTCACCTCAAGCCGCGGCCGATCGTGGGCTGGATCGCAAAGACGGTCTCGTACGGCCAATGTCGGAACCGACATAGATCGACGAATCAGCAAATAAGACCAAATCGACCACCACTGGCATCACTTCAGGCGCGGAATCTTAAGGTCCTTGGTACAGTTCGTCCGAAATAACTGTGAGGCCACATGTCGGACAATTTGAGAACCCTCGCCAAGTACAGCGAAGCGATGGAGTCGGGGGACACGGAAGCCGTTTACGAATTCTGGGCTCCTGAATTCCACAGCCACGTAACATCACGAGTTGCGCCCGATCGGGTGGGTGAGGATGTGCGAGGCGAGGAGCAGAAGTGGTGGCAGCAGGCTCGCGCCGCCTTCCCAGACATGGTGTTCACCGTGAACCTCGTAATCGAGTCAGAAGATCTGGTCATCTCCAACTGGACCGTTCAGGGCACACACACCGGCGATCCCTTCTACGATGTCCCGCCTTCTGGTGACCCCGTTACCATCAACGGCACCGCCATTCTTCGGCTTCGCGATGGCTTGATTATCGAGCACTGGGCGGGCCACATTGCCAAGAAGGTCGCGGCCTAATCCGCTGATCTGACTCGCTGTCCGATACGCTCGAACCGCGATGGGGGTGGGTGCACCGAATTGCATCACCGCGTTCATTGGGCGGCGGGCGGACTTGGCGGCCGTTCTCATGGGTGGCGACTCGGGCGCGTTCTCTTCCCGGCTGGTCTTCTGGCCGTTCGCTCCGTCGGAGTTTCGCGCCGCCCTGCGCGATGTGCGGATCGACCTCGGTGAGGAGCGATGGTTCGAGCTGAGGGATCAGGGTCGGGCGATGACGAGCGATCAGCTCATCGCGTTCGCCGGTGCGGAAGTGGAGAAGTGCCCGCGTAGGGACGCGCTTAGGCGCTGAGGCTGGGCAGGCGATCGGCCTGGGCTTCCGCCGCGCGGCTCTGCTGGGGCTGCGGCACCGGCTCGGTCCGGGCCACCCACACATGCTGCCCCGCCTCGAGGCCGAGATCGGCGGCCGTGCCGCGGCTGAGCTGCACCCAGCAGTCCCCGCCGTCGGCGAGCGCCACGTCGACCTTCACCTCGAAGCCGAGGTGCGTCACGCGAGTGATCTTGCCCTCGACCGCGCCGGCGGGCCGATGCTCGTCGGATGTACGGTGGATGGCGAGGTCGTGCGGGCGCACCCACTCGCCGTGCAGGCGGGTGGCCGGCCCGAGGAAGGTGAGCACGAACTCGTTGGCCGGGTGGTCGTACATGTCGGCCGGCGTGCCGACCTGCTCGAGGCGCCCGTGGTTGATGATGGCGAGGCGGTCCGCCACCTCCATCGCCTCCTCCTGGTCGTGGGTGACCAGCACGGTCGTGACGTGCAGCGTGTCGTGCAGGTCACGCAGCCAGTGGCGCAGCTGCGTACGCACCTGCGCGTCCAGTGCGCCGAAGGGTTCGTCGAGGAGGAGCACCTTGGGCTCGATGGCGAGCGCCCGGGCCAGGGCCATGCGCTGGCGCTGGCCGCCCGAGAGCTGCGAGGGGTAGCGCTCGCCCAGGTGCGCCAGTCCGACCAGCTCGAGCAGCTCGTCCACCCGGGCCTTGATCTCGGGCTTGGGGCGGTGCCGGATCTCGAGGCCGAAGGCGACGTTGCGTCGCACGGTGAGGTGACGGAACGGCGCGTAGTGCTGGAAGCAGAAGCCGACGCCGCGGCTGCGCGCCGGCGTGTGGGTGAGGTCAGCGCCCTCGATGCGCACGATGCCTGTATCGGCGGTGTCGAGGCCGGCGATGATGCGCAACAGGGTGGACTTCCCGCCGCCGCTCGGGCCCAAGAGCGCGGTCAGCGAGCCGGTCGGCACCTCGAGGGAGACGTCATCGAGCGCGATGGCGTCGCCGAAGTGTTTGGAGATGGACTCGACCTCAATGCTCATGCGGCAGCCTTTCCGTGCCACGCCTCGCGGTTGCGGTCCGTCAGGGTCAAGAACAGCAGGACGATGAGGGCGGCCAAGCACAACGCTACCGCCCCGACGTACGCGCTCTGCGGGTCGAGGTTGTCGATGCTGTCGGAGATGAAGAGGGTCAGCGTCTGCGTCTTGCCTGCGATCGAGCCCGACACGATGGCCACGGCGCCGAATTCGCCGAGGACCCGGGCCGTCGTCAGGGTGACGCCGTAGGCCAGGCCGCGGCGGATGCTGGGCAGGGTGATGCGGCGGAAGATGGTGAGGGGCCGGGCGCCGAGCGTGCGGGCCGCCTGCTCCTGTTCGGTGCCGATCTCCTGGAGTACCGGCAGCACCTCGCGCACGACGTAGGGCAGCGACACTGCCGCGGAGGCCAGCACGATGCCGGGCACCGAGAAGATGACCGTGATGCCGCGGGCGGCGAGCCAGTTGCCGAACCAGCCGGTGTGCCCGTAAACAAGGATCAGCGCGAGGCCGATGACGACGGGGGAGATGGCGAGCGGGATGTCGACCAGCGCGTCGAGTAGCCAGGCGCCCGGGAAGCGGTGGCGGGCCAGGATGATGGAGACGCCGACGCCGAAGATCGTGTTGAGCGGGACGGCGATAGCGGCAACGAGCAACGTGAGCCAGAGCGCGTGCAGGGCGTCCGGCGTGGTGAAGGCATCCCACGCCGTGCCGAGTCCATGCTGAAAGGCTCGGAAGAAGACCGTGCCGACAGGCAGGACGACGAGCAGGGCGAGGTAGCCCAGGACGCCGAAGCGCAACGGCAGGCGCCAGCGGGACTCCTTCATGCCGTCTCGGGGACGTCGAAGCGCCGGCGGGCCCAGCCGATGGCGAGCAGCACGAGCAGCGAGATCAAGACGAGCACGATGGACACCGCGCTGGCGGCGGGGAGGTCGTCGCTCTGGGAGAGGCTGAAGATCCACGAGGACGCGACTTCGGTCTTGAACGGGATGTTGCCCGAGATGAGCACGACCGAGCCGAACTCGCCGATGGCGCGCGCGAAGGCCAGGCCGGCGCCGGCCAGTACCGACGGCAGGACGCTCGGCAGCAGGATGCGGAGCATGACCTGGCGCCGGGTGGCGCCGAGGGAGGACGCGGCGTCTTCGATCTCCGCATCGAGCTCGGCCAGGACCGGTTGGACGCTGCGCACGCAGAACGGCAGGGTCACGAACAGCAACGCGGCGCCGATCCCGAGCCGCGTGCCCGCCAGGTCGACGTGGAACGGGCTGCTCGCGCCGTAGAGCGCGAGTAGCGTGAGGCCGGCCACGATGGTCGGCAGCGCGAAGGGCAGGTCGATGAGCGCGCTGACGAAGGCCTTGCCCTTGAAGTCGTCGCGCACCAGCACGAACGCGATGGCGAGGCCGGCGACCGAGTTGATGATGGCGACGATCACCGCCGCGATCAGCGTGAGCTTGAGCGCGGCGACGGCCTCGGGCTGGCTGACGGCGGCCCAGAAGGTGCTCCAGCCGCCGCTGAACGCGTTGGTGACGAGCGCGGCGACCGGCAACAGCACGAGCAGCGACAGGTGGGTGACGGCCAGGGTCGGCCCGCCTGCCTTGGCGCCCACGCGGGCCAGGGCGGAAGAGGGCGCCGATAGGGAGTATCGACGCGATCCCCTCCGCCCTGGCCCGCGGTCGGTCGGCGCCGGATCTCGACCCGGGGGGCCGACTCCGAGATCAGCGGCCGTCCCCTCGAGGTGGGTCATGCCTGCGGTGCGACTAGCTGCTGGCGGTCGATACGCCCAGTGACTGCTCGACCTTCGCCACGATGCCCGTCGTGGGGTCGAAGAACTTGGTGTTGACCGACGTCCAGCCACCGAACTTGCTGATGTTGAAGAGGGTCTTCGGCTGGGGGAACTTGAACTGGGCCGCCACCGAGGGCAGGACCGGGCGGTAGCCCTCCTTGCCCCACACCTTCTGACCGGCGAGGGAGAGCAGGTAGCTGACGAACGACTTGGCGGCCGGGCTGGCCGTCTTGGTCACCGCGATCGGGTTCTGGATGAGGATTGTCTGCGGCGGGGTGATGATGTCCACCGGCTCGCCCTGGCTCTTGGCGTAGAGGGCGTCGCTCTCGTAGTCCAAGAGGACGTCACCTTGGCCCGAGAGGAACGTCTGGAGGGCGGCGCTGGCGCTCGAGGGTTGGGCCACCGCGTTGTGCAGCAGCTGGGAGAGGTACGTCTGCGCCTGGGCGGCGGTCTTGCCGAGCGAGAGCTCGGCGCCGTAGGCGGCCATGACGTTCCACTTCGCGCTGCCCGAGCTGAAGACGTTCGGCGTGATGACGCCGACGCCCTTCTTCACCAGGTCGGCCCACGTCGTGATGTGCTTGGGGTTCCCCGGGCGCACGATGAAGCTGACGATGGAGTCGGTGACCATGCCCTTGGTGGCGTTCTTGTCCCACGAGCTCGACACGAGGCCGGCCTTGACGAGCTTGTCCATGTCCGGCTCGAGCGCCAGGTTGACGACGTCGGCCGGCAGCCCGTCGACGACCGACGTGGCCTGCGTGCCCGAGGGCCCGAAGGAGCTCGAGATCGTGACGCCGGCGCCGGCCTTGGTCTTGGCGTAGTCGGCATCGAGGACGCCGTAGGCCGGCTTGGGGGTCGAGTAGCCGATCAGG
>DASXEK010000041.1:0-3863 GCA_036490155.1 Acidimicrobiales bacterium
GGAGAACGAGCGGGTCGTCGCACTGACGGCGGCCATGCCCGGGCCGACCGGCCTCCTCCCCTTCCAGGACCGCTTCCCGGACCGCTTCTTCGACGTGGGCATCGCCGAGCAGCATGAAGTCACCTCGGCCGCCGGCATGGCGCTGGGCGGCCTGCGCCCGGTGGTCGCCGTCTACTCCACGTTCTTCAGCCGTGCCTTCGACCAGGCCAACCTCGATGTCGGCCTGCACCGCGCCCCGGTCGTCTTCGTCTTCGATCGTTCCGGCATCACCGGCGAGGACGGTCCGAGCCACCACGGCATTGTCGATATGGCGCTCGCCCTCTCCATTCCGGGCATGTCGGTCTTCGCCCCGTCGGCGGCCGAGGAAGTCGGCCCCATGCTGCGGGCGGCCCTCGAGCTCCCGGGTCCCTCCACCATCCGCCTCCCCCGCACGGCGCCCCGCCATGTGGACGCCCGGGAAGTCGGCCACGGCCTCGACGCGCTCCAACTCCGCGCCGGCGACGGCAGCGTCTGCCTCCTCGGCGTGGGCAAGCTGGTCGGGGCCTGCCTCGATGCGGCTGCCGAGCTGGCCACCGACGGGATCGAGGCCACCGTCTGGGACGTGCGGGTGGTCTCACCGCCCGACCGCGCCATACTGGCCGACGCCGCCCGTCACGCTCTGGTCGTCACCGCCGAAGACGGCGTGCGCCACGGTGGCGCCGGTGCGTTCCTGCTCGACGCCATGGCGTCGCACATCGAGTCATCGGGCCTGCGCACCCCGGCCACCCGCGTGCTCGGCGTCCCCCGCGAGTACCTGGCGCAGGGCAAGGCCGACGACATCCTCTCCAGCCTGGGCCTCGACGGCGCCGGCATCGCCGAGAGCGTGCGCCAAGCCCGTCAGCACCTGCCGGCCGAGCAGCCCCGCGGCTGAAGCGCCTCTCCTGGGCGCCGTCTCGTTCCTCAGCGGAGTCCATATTCTCCGGCATTGCTGTCCTCGTTGCCAAAGACCTGCAGTGAATTCGAAGCAGTGTCGTTCGTTGAGACACAGACCGGAAACACGATCCTCGTGACGATCGTCTTGTAGCTCCCGGGGGCTACTTCCGCGCCCCAACTGGAACGGTTTTTCTTCTGCACCAGTATCCCGTCGACCTCCCGTTCAGTCCTCGTCTCGACGATGTTGCCGCACGTCGCTGCGGTGCCGCCATACCCGATGAGCCACTGCTCCGACTGTGGCGGAGCGACGAATGTGTAGGTTTGCCGAGCCAACCCGTGGTCGGTCAGAGAATCCTGCCCGCGATCCGTGAGCTCTTCGCCTTTCTCGTCAGTCAGGATTCCGGTCACGAATGCATCATGTGTCGGGGGGTGTCCGGTGTCTTTCCAGGTTGCGTAGTAGGCGGCCAGCTGGCTCAGCCAGCCGGTGTATCCGTTACCGACGAAGTCGAACCCGTCCCATCCCCCCGGTATGCCCAGCGGGCCAGGGAAATAGATCCCATCCTCTGTATCCTGACGTCCTTCGACAAAGGCGATCTTCCAGGTGCGATCCGTTCGCGTCCGAGTCATGATCAGTAGATCGGTTGTGGCGGTGGGATCGTGCGTCGGTGAGGCACTCACTGCGGCCGCGAAGTAGCTCGTCGACATGGCCGGAGGGGGGATGAAGATGTCGATGGCATCGGCGGGTCGTGGTGCGCTGTAGATAACTGGCTCCTGGCCGTGAGCAAGATCCTCGAGATACTGGGCGTCCAAATCCGCTTGGCTCCCCGTCTCGACCGAACGGATCACGTTCGGTTGTCGAAGAACAAGCGCATTCTCGCGGAGCCGCCACGCTGCCTGTATGACGTGCGTCGCTTGCTCGTTCGTAATGGGGGACCCGAACTTCGCCGGGCCGAGAGCGAGCGAGGCGGGTTGTGCGAAAGGAGAAGGATCGAGCGAGAGGGACGGGTAGGGGGTAGCGGAAGAGCTGTGGACGCTGACCGTCACGAGCAGCGATGTGACGAGCGCTACGGCCGTGACACTCGCACTGACGACCGAACGAGACATCGGTCCGGCTTCGGGCAGACGAATGACGCCGAACAACGTTCGCGGTGCTGTCGGCGGCGGCGAGAAACGAACATGGCGCGCGGCCCGGAACCCGGTTGGGCTTGTGATGTCATCAGAAGCGGACTCCAGAAATGGAACGAGTACCGCACTCGTTGTGCGGGCACGTCTGAGGACGAGCCAGATATTCGACATCAGGGCCCCGAGTCCCAGTACGGCGATCGGGACCAGCCAGGTGAACCCGCTGACCAGAGCCGTGACGAGAGCCGTGGCGTCGACAACAGCGACGACCCCCCACGTCCACTGTCCGCCACCAAGCGTGAAACGAAGCGCGGCTCGGTGGGAACTCTCCTGCGAGATGGACGGGCCGCGGCGCGACCTGGCCCGCTGACTCGGCTGCACCCCCAACCCCCTCGCTGATCCGACCCCATGGTCGGACGGCCAAACCTGCGACCGCTGCGCTCAAGTATGAGCGGATCAGGCAGTTCCCTTATGGGCCAAAAGCACCATTTTCGGGGCCGGAGTCCAACAACCGAGGGCCCGCCGTCTCAGTCGCTCTCCCCACCCGCCTATCCCGCGCCGTGCCCCAGCAGCTGTTCGAGTGTGTGAGCAAGCGCATTACACGAGCCCTTGCCGCTGGAACATGGTGCGACACCGGTCGTTGAGGTGGGCTGCGCTGTCGGCGGGGCCGGCCCCGTGGCCGTGGTCGATCCCGAATGGCCTCCATTTGGTGGGGTCGCCGGGGATGCGCTGATCTCGCCCAGCGAGACGCTGAGCGGCAGGCCGGGAGACGCACTGCTCGGAATCGGCGCGCACCTGATCACGTTGCACGTGGAGTTCGGAAAGAGATCCGTCAGCAACACGGAAGCACTGAGGTAGTTGGTCGGATCGATGTCGAGGTCGAGCGCCGGTGCCTTGTAGGGACCGGGGTCGGGCACATGGACGTCGCGGACGCCTCGCATGAGGATGCGGAAGAAGTTGTAATAGAGGTCCGACGTCGGTCCGGCGGAGAGCGCCACCGACAGGTTGGGGGCAGTGTCGCCCAGGACCCCCGTCCACGTGACTGTCATGTGGAGGCTCGGGATCATGAAGTTGTTCTGCTGGAGTGCACCGACCATGGCGTAGAGGTCGCTCGGCGCTGACCCGACCAGCGGGCCCGGGGTGCTCTCGGCGGCCGGGATGTTGGCGCCGGTGCACGAGGTCCCGCCGTTGTGCCAGAACAAGAAGCCATAGCAAGGGTTGGTCGGTTGATCGGCCACCGCCTGGCTGATGTACGACGTCGAGAGGATGCGCTGGCCTCGCCACAGGCCGCCGTTCTGCATCAACAGCCCCAACTTGGCGAACTGCGTCGGTGGGATGAAGAGGTTGGCGTAGCCGTAGGTGTTGCCGCTGCGGTCGCGCAGCCAGATGTAGCTGCTCTTGGGGATCCCGATCGGACCGAAGAGGTACTGCTGGGCGAACGCCTGCAGGTCCTCGCCAACTGCCCGCTGGACGACGTAGGCGAGCAGGTCCGGATCGCGCTGGCTGTATTCGAAGTGCGTTCCCGGTTGATGCTCCAACGGTTGGGCCAGTGCTTCTTGCGCGATGTTGGGGTCGGTCGCTGTCGTGGCGAACTCAGCCAGGATCGACTCGCGCAACCCGGCGGTCTCGGTCAGGAGATCGCGGATGGTGATGGCGCGGTGTGCCGCGTCACCCCAGCCGGGCCCAGTCGGGAGGTACTTGCCGATCGGATCATCGAGGGCCAGCTTGTGGTGGTCGTAGGCGATGCCGGTGAGGATGGACACCACTGACTTGGTCGAGGAGAAGATCTCCCACGGCACGTTCGCCGTCGCCAGGTTCAGCGGACTGGC
>DASXEK010000057.1:0-5243 GCA_036490155.1 Acidimicrobiales bacterium
GACCGACACCGATACCGACGCGGAAGCGAGCACGCAGGCCTTCGAGCAGATCTTCTCGCCCGACGACCCGGTCGATGTGCTCTGGGTCAAGGCCTACCAGGGCGAGGTCTTGGGCGAGGCGCTGTTCGGCCGCATGGCCGAGCTGATCGACGACGAGGAGCACGCCGCCAAGATGCGGGTCCTGTCCGAACTCGAGCGACGCACCAAGGAAGCCATCGTGCCCGCGCTCGAGCGCGCCGGCCTCTCGACCGACCCCGACCCCGAGTCTCTGAGCACAGCGGAGGCGCTCGCCGGGGCCGCCGACACACCGTGGAAGGACCTCCTCGCCACGTTCGAGCCGATCACGTCGCAGTTCTGCGCCATGTACCGGCGCATCGGCGAGCTCGATCCGGCCGAGAAGCAAGCCGCGGACCTGCTCGTCGCGCACGAGCTCGCCCTGCGCAACTTCGCTCGCGCCGAAATCGCCGACAACGCCGAGACGTCGCTCGACCAGATCAACGCCTTGGCGCACATGCGCTAGGCCGTCTCGTGCCGGACTTTGCG
Organism: Acidimicrobiales bacterium; assembly: GCA_036490155.1. GTDB lineage: Bacteria > Actinomycetota > Acidimicrobiia > Acidimicrobiales > RAAP-2 > Bog-473. The sequence goes on from DASXEK010000057.1 coordinate 544, forward strand.
GCGTTCGACCAGCGCCACTACCGCACCGTCGGCGTCGCCGAGGGCTACGAGGCCTGGGCGCCGATCTACGAGGAGACGGTCGACGACGTCATGGACCTGGCGCTGCTCGGGCGCATCGACACCGTCGAGTGGTCGCGCGTCGGCCGCGCCGCCGACCTCGGCTGCGGGTCCGGACGCACCGCCGCCTTCCTGAGAACCAGAGGCGACTTTCCGATCGACGGCGTCGACGTCACCGACGCCATGCTCGAGCGCGCCCGCCGGCGTGGCCTCCACGACCAGCTCGTCCACGCCGACGTGCGCGCCACCGGCCTCGCCCCGGGCGCCTACGACGTCGTCGCCTGCGTGCTCGTCGACGAGCACCTGCCCGAGCTGGCGCCGCTCTACGCCGAGGCCCGCCGCCTCCTGCGCCCGGCCGGCCGGTTCGTCATCGTCGGCGTGCACCCGTACTTCCAGATGGCGGTGGGCATGCCGACCCACTTCGACGGGCCCGGCGGCGAGCCCGTCGCCATCGAGACCCACCTGCACCTGCCGAGCGAGCACATGGCCGCCGCCCGCGCCGCCGGCCTCGCCGCCGCCGAGATGCACGAGGCCCTCGTCGACGACGGCCTCATCCGCCTCAAGCCCAGCTGGGAGCGCCACCGGGGCCTGCCCTTCACCTACGCCTGGGTCTGGTCGGCCGCCTGACCACTGACCCACCTGGGCTCTCGCACCGATCCACCTCCGATCGGGGGCGGCGCCGGGGCCGGCCCGCTTGGAACCCTGGGACCCACCCCCCCTACCATGGTGGGGAAGGCCATGGCCCCCGTTGTCCTCTTCCGTGCCGCTGTCGCTCTCGCCGGCCGCTTCCCCGCCCTTGCCGGGGTCGATCTCTCTCTCGAACAGGGTGAGGTCGTGGTTGTCGTGGGGCCGAACGGCGCCGGCAAGACGAGCCTGCTGCGCGCCTGTGCTGGGCTTTTGCCGGTGACCTCGGGCGAGGCCACGGTCCTGGGCGTCGACCTGACCGCGGAGCACACGGCGGTGCGGCGTTTCGTCGGCCTCTTGGGACATGCCGCCCCGCTCTACGACGACCTCAGCGCGGCGGAGAACGTCCGCTTCGCCGTCCGCGCCCTTGGCCTTCCAGTCTCGAGCGCCGACGACGCGCTCACCCGCCTCGGGCTGAACGGTCGCCTGCGCAGCACCCCGGCCGGCCGGCTCTCGGCGGGGCAGCGCCGCCGCGTCGCGCTCGCCGCCCTGCTGGCGCGACGGCCCGCGCTCTGGTTGCTCGATGAGCCCCACGCCGGCCTCGACGCCCCCTCGCGCGAGTTGCTCGGGCGGCTGATCGGCGAGGCGGTGTCCTCCGGCGCCGCCGTGTTGCTGTCCTCGCACGAGCCGCAGCTCTCCGTCCCGCTGGCCGATCGCGTCGTCGCCATGGCCGGCGGGCGGGTCACGGGCGAGGAGCGTGGCGGGCGGCGCGCCAACCTGACCGCCGTGCCGGCGCCCGGCGCGCCCACGTCCAGCGCCGAGGTGGGGACCACGCATGTGGCATGACGCCGTGTTGGTGGCGGGCAAGGACCTGCGCATCGAGGCGCGTTCGCGTGTCGGCCTGTGGCAGGTCGTGCCGTTCGCTTTGCTGGTGCTGATCCTGCTGGCGTTCGCCATCGGGCCGGACCAGAGCTCACTGCGCAACGCCGCCCCCGGGATCTTCTGGATCGCACTCTTGTTCTCCACCGTGTTGGCGATCCAGCGCAGCGTCGCCGTCGAGTCCGGCGAGGGCACGCGCGACGGCCTGCGCCTCTCGGGCATCGACCCGGCCGGCATCTTCCTCGGCAAGGCGGCCGCGGTCGGCCTGCAGTTGCTCGTCCTGCAGCTCGTGCTGTGGGCCGGCGTCACCTTTCTCTTCGACGTGCGCGTCCACGTGATCTGGCTCGCCGTGGTGGCGTGCCTGTTGGCCACGTTCGGCCTGGCCTGTGCCGGCGTGCTCTACGGCGCGTTGTCGGCCGGCCTGCGCGTGCGCGACACGTTGTTACCGCTGTTGGTGCTGCCGGTGCTCGCGCCAGTGCTCCTCGCCGGCTCGAAGGTGTGGCAGGCCGCGCTGAGCGGCAACACCTCGGCGGGGACCCAGTGGCTCAAGATCCTCGTGCCCTTTGCCGTCATCTATCTCGTCGTCGGCATCGTGCTCTACGGTCCACTCCAGGAGGCCGCATGACCGCCATCATCAAGGCTTGGCGCCCGCGCTGGCTCGTCGCCGTCGCCGTGGCGGCTGTCGCCACCACCGCGCTCACCGTCTGGCTCGGGCTGTGGGTGACCCCGCCGGACGAGGTGCAAGGCAACCTGGCGCGGCTGCTCTACATCCATCCCGCCGTGGCCACGGTCGCGCTGTACTGGGCCGGCGGCGTGGCGCTCGCCGGCAGCCTGCTCTACCTGTGGCCGCGCACCCGCTCGTTCGTCTGGGACCGCCTGGCCGCCGCGGCGGTCGAGGTCGGCGCCGTCTTCTCCGCGCTCACCCTCGTGACCGGCTCGCTGTGGGGCCGCCCGGTGTGGGGCGTGTGGTGGACGTGGGACGCCCGGCTCACGTCCACGGCGTTGTTGTTGCTGCTCGAGCTCGGCTACCTGGCGCTGCGCCGCGTGCCGGCCGACCCGCACATCCGGGCCCGGCGTTGCGCCGTTGCCGCCATCCTCGTCGCCATCGACGTGCCGATCGTGCACTTCTCCGTCGACTGGTGGAACACGCTGCACCAAGGCGGAACGATTCTCGACCCCGGCTTCGAGCTCCACGTGCACGGCTCCATGCTCTGGACGATGCTCCTCAGCTTCGTCGCCTTCACCTTGATCTTCGTGTGGCTCCTCGCCGTGCGCTACCGGATCGAGGTGCTGCAGGACGCGGCCGGCGACCAGGAGCTCGAGATCTCGCTCACCGAGCGCTGGAGCGAGGACGACCAGCTCGTCGGCGTCGGCTCGAGCACCTCGGGGCCCGACGACATGGGGTCGCCATGAGCTACGTCGACGCCGGGTACATCGCCGCGCTCGGTGGCCTCTTCCTCTACGGGCTCGGCCTCGCCCTGCGCCGCCGGCGCTGGGAGCGTGCGGCCGCCAACACGCAGTCGGTTCCCGACGAGGGTGCCATCCCCGCCGACGCGCCGTGACCGACACCACCACCGAGCCGAGCCCGCCGGCGACCCCCGAGACGGCCGGCGGGCGCGGTGTGGGCGCCGCCCTCGCGGCCCGCCGTCGGCGTACCAAGCGCCGGCTCCTGCTCGTCTTCGCGCTACTGGCCGTCGCGCTCGTCTTCCTCCTCGTCGAGGGGCTGGGCAGCTCGCTCGACTACTTCGATACGGTGAACCAGGCGCTGGCGCACCGGGCGCAGCTCGGCACCACGACGTTCCGCCTCGAGGGCAATGTCGTGGCCGGATCCATCCACTCGACGGCCACCGGCGCCGACTTCCGCATTTCGCAGGGTGACCATGTCGTGCCCGTGGCGAACTCGGGCAGCCCGCCGCAGCTCTTCCAGGCCAACATCCCCGTCGTCGTGGTGGGCCACTTCGCGTCGACAACCTCGGACAACTTCGTCTCGAACACCATCGAGGTGAAGCATTCGTCGACCTACATCGCCCAGTACCCGAACCGGGTGAAGGGGAAGAACGGGAAGGTGTTGCCCTAGTGGTCGACGCCCATCTCGGGGCGATCGGGATCTGGCTCGCGTTCGTCGCCAGCATCGTCGGCGCACTCGTCATCGCCGTCGGCCTGGCCCGCCCGCGCCGTACCGCGGCGCTGGCGGCTGCGTCGGGGCCCTCGTCCGACGGCGGCCTCGCCGTCAAGGCGGCAGGGGACGGCCGGTTGCTCGCCCCGGTGATGCTTGTGGGCGTGCTGCTCGCGGTGGGCGCAATGGAGCACGCGCTCGTCACACACGACTTCACCCTCGTCTTCGTGGCCCAGAACAACAGCACGGTCACGCCGCTGCTCTACTCCGTCACCGGCCTGTGGTCGGCCTTGGCCGGCTCCATCCTGTTGTGGGGCCTCGTCCTGTGCGTGGTGACGTCGGTCTTCGTCTGGCGCTACCGCCATCAGGACCTTGACCCGGTGATCCGCTGGGCCACCCTCGTCCTCTACGTCGTCACCGCCTTCTTCTTCGGGCTGATGGTCGGCCCGGCCAATCCCTTCGACACCGCGCCGGGCGCGACACAGGGCCTGGGCCCCAACTCACTGCTGCAGGACAACCCCCTCGTGGCGATCCACCCGCCCCTCTTGTACTGCGGCTTCGTGCTCTTCACGGTGCCGTTCGCCTTCGCCATCGGGATGTTGGCCACGGGCCGCGTCGGCGACCGTTGGCAGATCGAGTGCCGGCGCTGGACGCTGCTCGCGTTCACGTTCCTCTCGGTCGGCATCGTGCTCGGGGCGTGGTGGTCGTACCAGGTCCTCGGCTGGGGCGGGTTCTGGGGCTGGGACCCGGTCGAGAACGCGGCCCTGCTCCCGTGGCTCTGCGGCACGGCGTACCTGCACTCGGTCCTCGTGCAGGAGCGGCGCGGCCTCATGCGCGTGTGGAACCTCTCGCTGTCCATCGCCACGTTCGCGTTGACCATCCTCGGGACCTTCCTGACCCGCTCGGGCGTCATTCAGTCGGTACACGCCTTCTCGGAGTCGTCCATCGGACCCCTTTTGATCGGCTTTTTTTTCGTTGTCGTCGTCGCCGGCTTCGGCCTGATCGCCTGGCGCGGCGACCGCCT
>DASXEK010000077.1:0-112606 GCA_036490155.1 Acidimicrobiales bacterium
CGCCGTCACGCCCGGCACGGACGCCGCCCTCGTGGGCACCGTCGTGCTGAAGTTACCGGGCCCGTTCTGGTTGGTGTTCGTGACGATGAGGTCCGCGTTGATCGCGTTGTCGACGCTCTGGGTCGCCGAACGGGAGAGCGAGGCACCGAACACGGCGATGGCGGAGACGAGGGCGAGGCCGACCATCAAGGCGGACGCCGTCTGCGCCGTCCGGCGCGGGCTCCGCATGGAGTTCTCCCGGCCCAGGCGGCCCGACACGCCCAGTAGCCGGGCCAGGGGCCGTCCGATCACGCTCGCCATCGGGCGCGCGACGGCGGGCGCCAGCCGCGCCACGCCGATGAAGATCAGGATCGCGCCCAGCCCGACCAGGGCGATGGCCGGCGCGACGAGCCCGACCGTGAGGGCGACGATCCCGCCCCCAGTGATCACCGAGCCCCAGGTGAACCGGCGCCGCAAAGGGATCTCCTGTTCGAGCTGCTGTTCCGAGACGGCTTCGACGGGCGCGATGCGCACCGCCCGACGCGCCGGGCCGATCGCCGAGACCATCGTGACGCCGACGCCGACGATGAGGCACACGATCACCGTGCGCGCCTCGAACACGAGCGGGCCCGAGGGCAGCGTCACGCCGAACACGCTCAGGAGCGCCTCGAGGCCCAGCGCCGCGAGCACGCCGAGCCCGAGCCCGATGAGGGAGGAGACGAGCCCGACGATCCCCGCCTCGAGCAGGACCGACATGAAGACCTGGCGCCGGCTCGCCCCCACGATGCGCAGCAAAGCCAGTTCCTTCGTCCGCTGGCCCACGATGATCGAGAACGTGTTGAGGATCGTGAAGCCGCCCACGAAGAGCGCGATGAACGCGAACACCAACAGTGCCGTGTTGAAGATGCTCAAGGCGGAGCTGATGGCGCTGGTCGACTCGTTCACCACCGTCTGACCGGTCACCACCTGGACGCCGTGCGGCAGCACGCTCGCGATGGACCGCTGCACCTGCGCCTTGTCCGCCCCCGGTTTGGCCACGACGTTGATCGAGTCGAACTGCCCCGGTCGGCCCAGCAGCGCCTGCGCCGTCGGCGTGTCGAACGCCGCCAGAGTGGCCCCCGCCAGGTTGTCCGCCGTCCCGAATTTGGCGATACCCGTGATCGTGAACGTGCGCGTCGGTCCCGGCAGCAGGATCCGCACCGGATCGCCGACCGAGAAGTGGTACTTCTGCGCCGTCCCCAGGTCCATCACCACGTCGCGCGGCGTCGTCGGCGCCCGCCCCTGCACCAGATGCAGCGCCGAGAGCTGCTGGTCCGGGTCGAAGGACAGGCCGATGGACGGCGCCCCGCCCGTAGAGATGGCCTTGCCGTCGTGGCCGATGTACTGCGCGATGCCCTGCACCGACCCGTCCGCCGCCTCGACCCCGGGCACCGCCTCGACCTTCGCCAGGACCGACTCGGGCACCGGGTTGCGCGTCGCGTTGCCGCCGCTGCCGAACTGCGCGACGCCGCGCACCTGGTAGTCGATGTTCTGGTAGATGTTCCCGAACAGCGTGTCGAAGGTGTTGTGCAGCGTGTCCGTCAGGATGAAGGTCCCGGCGATGAAGGTCACCCCGAGCACGATGGCCAACGCCGTCAGCGCGAGCCGCAGCTTGTGCGCCAACAACCCCTTGATCGTGACCTTCCACATCTCAGGCGCCCAGCGTCCGCACCCGCTCGAGGACCGAGTCGGCCGTCGGGTTGGCCAGCTCGTCGACCACCTGGCCGTCGGCCAGGAACACGACCCGGTCGGCGAAGGAGGCCCCGTGCGGATCGTGCGTCACCATGACGATCGACTGGCCGAATTCGGTGACCGATCGCCGCAGGAAGCCCAGCATCTCGTTCGACGAGTTCGAGTCCAGGTTGCCAGTCGGCTCGTCGGCGAAGATCAGGTCGGGCCGGTTGATGAGCGCCCGGGCGCACGCACAGCGCTGCTGCTGTCCGCCCGACATCTCGGTCGGCCGGTGCTTCAGCCGGTCGGTGAGGCCGAGCTGCCCGACCAGGTAGTCGAACCACTCCTTGTCGACCTTCCTGCCCGCCAGGTCCGCCGGCAGCGTGATGTTCTCCCCCGCCGTCAGCGTCGGCACCAGGTTGAACGACTGGAAGACGAAGCCGATCCGGTCGCGCCGCATCTGCGTGAGCCCGGAGTCGTCGAGCCTCCCGAGGTCGAGGTCACCCACGAAGGCCTGGCCCGAGGTCGGCCGGTCGAGACCGGCCATGCAGTGCATGAGGGTCGACTTGCCCGAGCCGCTCGGTCCCATGACCGCGGTGAAGCGGCCGCGCTCGAACGTCACGTTGACTCCCGCCAGCGCGTTGACCGTGGCGTCGCCGGTGCCGTAGGTCTTGCGCAGATCGACGGAGTGCGCCGCGGGCGTCGCCTCGCGCTGGCCGGTCGATGCTTCGTCGGTGAGCGTCACGATGCCTCGATTTCATCGGGAACAGGGAGGGTCGGAGGGCAGCCGAACGGCATCCACTCTGTCACAGGCGCCGCACAGGACATCTCCATCCCTTGGCGCTCTCGCATCCGACCGGTACCCTGAGCCGCACCATCGAGCTACCCGGGGGGGCAAAGTTCGCGATGAAGGGCGTCAGGCGCTGAACACCGGGATCAGTCCGGGGCGAAGTCGAACCGCGGTAACCGGGGTGGTGTCGGTCGCCGCCGTCTTGGTGGTGCAGCTCGCGCTCTTCCCCGTCCCCCTCGGCGTGTGGGTGCAGGGCTTGATCCTCGGGTTGCTGGGCTCGCTCATGGCGGTCGGCCTCGGCCTCACCTACCGCCTCAACAAGGTCATCAACTTCGCACAGGGCGACCTCGGTACCGCGCCGGCGGTCCTGGCCATCGGGCTCGTCGGCCTCTCGGGCGTCAACTACTTCCTGGGCCTGGCGGCCGGCCTCGTGGCCGCCGTCGTCCTGACCGCCCTGGTCGAGATCCTCGTCGTGCGGCGCTTCCGCCGCTCGCCCCGTCTCATCCTCACGGTCGCCACCATCGGCCTCTCGCAGCTCCTCGTGGTCGTGAGCCTCTTGATCCCGCGCATCTGGGGCCAGACGCCGATCTCGAGCGCATCGATCAGCTTTCCGTGGCACATCGCCTGGCACCTGGCGCCGGTGGTGTTCAACGCCAACCACCTCGCCGCCGTCGTCGCCTCCGTCGTCTGCCTGATCGGCGTCTCGTTGTGGTTCACCAAGACCGACATCGGCATCGCCGTGCAGGCGGCGGGCGACCGCCGCGACCGCGCCTCCATGCTCGGCATCCCCGTCGGCCGGCTCCAGTCCGTCACCTGGGTCGTGGCCGGCGTGCTGTCCTTCGTCAGCATCTTCTTCCAGGCCGCCATCCTCGGTCTTCCCCTCGATCCGACGTACGGCCTCACCGCGCTCGTCACCGCCCTCGCCGCCCTCGCCCTCGGCAACTTCACCGAGCTGCCCGTCATCGGGGCGTCGGCGGTCGCCCTCGGCGTGCTGCAGCAGGGCGTGTCGTGGAACGACCCGACCGACCCGGCCATCGGCCTCGCCGTGCTGGCCGCGGTCGTCTTCGGCGCGATCGTCGTGCGCCAGCTGCTCCATCGGCACTCCGACCGCGAGGTCGAGACGACGCTCTCGCTCGCCGGCAGCGTGCGCGACCTCCCCGCCGCGGCCCGCGACCTCACCGAGGTCAAGGTGGCGCGGCCCGCCGCCGGCCTCGTCGCGTTCGCCGCCGCCTGCACGCTCCCGCTCTGGATGGGCCCCGGCGAGCTCATCCGCTTCTCCGCCCTTGTGGCCCTGGCCATCGTCGGCTGCTCCGTCGTCGTGCTCACCGGATGGTCGGGCCAGGTCAGCCTCGGCCAGATGTCCTTCGCCGCGGTCGGCGGTGTGGTCGGCTCGGTGGCGCTCATCGACTGGCACTGGGACCTGAGCCTCGCCCTCCTCCTCGCCGGCGCCGCCGCGGCCGCCGTCGCGGTCGTCGTCGCGCTCCCCACGCTCCGCCTGGACGGGATGTTCGCTGCGGTCACCACGCTCGCTTTCGCGCTCGCCGCGTCCGGCTACCTCCTCGTCCCGGCCGAGTTCTCCTGGATCCCCCAGGGCCAGCTCGGCGTCCCCTACCTCTTCGGCGTCTCCGTCAACTCGCAGGCGTCGGTCTTCCTGCTGTGCCTCGGCGTCCTCGTCCTCGTGCTCTTCGCCGTGCACGGCCTCCGTCACAGCCGCGTCGGCCGCGTCCTGCGGGCGCTGCCGTCCAACCAGCGCGCCGCCTCGGGGTACGGCGTGCGCGTGGTCTGGGCCAAGCTCACGGCGTTCGCCGTCTCGGGCTTCATCGCGGGCCTGGCCGGGTGCCTCTTCCTCGTGCTCAACCAGCAGTACGCGGAGACGTCCTTCTTGGCGTCGGCCAGCCTCGTCGTGTTCACCTCGACCGCCGTCGGAGGCCTCGCATCGTCCCTCGGCGCCGTCCTCGGCGCGGCCATCGTCGAGGGCAGCACGGTCTACCTCCCGCCGAGCTGGCAGCTGTTCCCTTCGGCGCTCGGCGTGATCCTCGTGTTGATCCTCTTCCCCCGCGGGCTCGCCGGCCTCTGCTACGACCTGCGCGACTGGGCCGTCGCGGCACTCACCCGCCGCCACGGCGCCACCACGGCCCCGATCGCCCCGGCGGTCACGCCATGACCAGTCGCCTCTCCGGCCTGCGCCAGCTGGGCGGCGGCGCGTCCCTGTTCCCCCTCGGGGTGCTCTTCGGGATCCAGCTACTCGACCAGGCCACGCAGAGCGCCTTCAACATCTTGACGCCGAACATCCGCGACGCGTTCGGGCTCACCAACGCCGGCATCCTGCTCATCGTCGCCATCGCCGGCGCCGCCGCCCTGCTCTGCACGCTGCCCATCGCCGTCCTGGCCGACCGGACCAACCGGGTCCGCATCGCGCTGATCGGCGCCCTCGTCGGTGCGGCCTTCTCCATCGCCCTCGGCCTGGCCAACACGGTCGTCCTCGCCACCGTGATGCTCGTCGGCGTGTACATGGGACAGGCCGTGATCTTCCCGACGCACAACTCCCTGCTGGCCGACTACTACTCGGTCCCGGCCCGTCCCCGCATCTATTCGGCCCACCGCGCGGGACTCAGCATCGGCGCCATCGCCGGCGTGCTCCTCGGCGCTGGGCTGAACTCCCTGTTCTCGTGGCGCGCGCCGTTCCTGATCTTCGCGGCACCGATCGTTGTCGTCGTCCTCATCGGCCTGCGGCTGCGCGAACCGCCACGCGGCCGGCACGAGCAGCTCGAGCTGTCCGAGCAGATGGTGGCGTCCGAGCTCGGCGAACCGGCCCCCCTCGACGACGTCACGGCGGACATCCCCGTCGAGCCCCCGCCCTCCCTCGGCGAGGCCTGGCGCACGGTCTGGAAGATCAGTGCACTCCGGCGGATCTTCATCGCCCTTCCCTTCCTGGCGGCGTCGATCGCCGGCTTCACCTCGCTCGCGTCGCTCCAATACCAAGAGACGTTCCACCTCGACGCGGTCGAGCGCGCCTATCTCATCGCGCCCGTCCAGGTCTTCGACCTGCTCGGGCTCGTGGTCGGCGCGGTGATCGCCACCCGGCTGGCCAAGCGCGACGTGGGCCTCGTGTTTCGCATGCTGGCCGTCGCGTCCGTTGTGGCCGCCGGGTTCGCCGTCCTCTTCGCCCTCGCGCCGAACGTGCCGCTCGCCTTCGTCGGCAACGCGGGGATCGACGCCTCGCTCGCCGTGGTCGGGCCGGGGGTCCTGGCGTCCCTGTCGCTCGCCATCCCCGCCCGCGTGCGCGCCGTCGGGTTCTCTATCGGCGCCCTGTTCGTGCTGCCCGGTCTCGTGGTGTTGCCGGTCGTCGGCGGCATCGGCGACTCCGTCGGCTTCCGCTACGGGCTGCTGATCCTTGTCCCGATCTTCATCGTCGGCGGCCTGATCGTGGCGAGCGCGGGTGGCCTGATCGGCCGTGACGTGCGTGACGTGTGGACCTCCATGCGCACCCGGGCCCAGATGCTGCGTGATCGCCGCGACGGCAAGCTCCCCCTGCTCGCCGTGCGCGACCTCAAGGTGGGATACGACGGAGTCACCGTCTTGTCTGACGTGGCGATCGAAGTCGGCGAGGGCGAGATCGTGGCGCTCATCGGGACGAACGGGGCCGGCAAGTCCACGCTCCTGCGTGCGATCGGCGGGGTCGCCGAGGCCGACCACGGAGCGATCGTGTTCGACGGGCGCGACATCACGCACCTGCCGCCGGACGAGGTCGCCCGCCTCGGTGTGGCCCAGGTGCCCGGGGGCGAGGGCACCTTCCCCAGCCTGCGCGTCGAGGACAACCTGCGCGCTGCCGCCTGGCAGGGACGGCGACGGGGCGAGCGCGACGCCGACATGATCGAAGAGGCGTTGGCCGCCTTTCCCACCCTCGCCAGCCGGCGCGACGAGCGGGCGGGGAACCTCTCGGGCGGGCAACAGCAGATGTTGGCCCTGGCCATGGCGACCATCACCCGCCCAAAGCTGTTCCTGATCGACGAGCTGTCGCTCGGCCTCGCACCGATCGTGGTCGAACAGCTCCTCCGCGCCATCGAGGCGATGCGTCAGGCCGGCACGGCCATCCTCCTCGTCGAGCAGTCCATGAACGTCGCCGTCGCGGTGGCGGACCGCGTCTACGTCATGGACACCGGGGCGGTGCGCTTCTCGGGAACGTCCGAGGAGCTGGTCGCCCACCCTGAGCTCCTGTGGTCGATCTACCTGCAGAAGGCGTCGGACGCGCTTTCGGCGCAGGCCGTGCGTCCGCATCGCGCGCCGGCAGGGCACGACCTGGTCGTGCGCGGGGTCTCGGTGCGCTTCGGCGGGATCGCCGCGCTCGATGAGGTATCGCTGCAGGCCGGGCACGGCGAGATCGTCGGCATCATTGGTCCCAACGGCGCCGGGAAGACCACCCTCTTCGATGTCGTCTCCGGGTTCTTGCATCCCGACGCCGGAGCGGTCGAGCTCGGTGGGGAGGACATCACCGACCGGACCGCAGCCACCCGCGCCCGGCTCGGGCTCGGGCGCTCCTTCCAGGATTCGAGGCTCTTCTCGGGGCTGACCGTGCGCGACGCGTTGGCCGTCTCCTTGGAGCGGTTCACCGACGTCGGCGACCCGTTCAACGCGATGCTGCGGCTCCCCGCCCAGGTCAGGACCGAGGCGGCGGTCCGGCGCAGGGTGGACGAACTGATGGAGATGTTCGGGCTGGACCGCTACGCCGAGAACCTGGTCAGCGAGCTCTCGACCGGGTCACGCCGGCTGGTCGACCTGGCCGCGGTCGTCGCGCACCAGCCCAAGGTGGTGCTCCTCGACGAACCCTCCTCCGGCGTGGCCCAGCGCGAGGTGGAGGCCATGCTCGGCCTCCTGCGCAACGTCAGGGATCAACTCGACGCCACGATGCTCGTCGTCGAGCACGACATCGGGTTCATCGCCGAGCTGGCCGACCGGCTCATCGCGATGGACCGGGGAACGGTGCTCCTCAGCGGCGCGCCGCGCGAGGTTCTCGAGTCACCCCTCGTGGGCGAGGCCTTCCTGGGCTCTGACCCCCTGGCGCTTTCCCGATCGGGACCTGCGAGCGGAACGGGAGTGGACTGAGCAATGAGCGAGACGCAACCGCCGAGCGACCGGATGTCACCGAACGAGCGGCCCTGGCCCCGGGTCAGCCGCTTGCGGGTGCTCGGCCCCGTCGCGCTGATCGTGGCGGCACTGATTGCCGCGGGCGCCATCGCCACAGTGCACGAGAACAACGGGACGTCGCCGTCGTCCACTCCCACCGCCACGGCGCCGACGTCGCACACGTCGGTGCCGATCACTTATGCCGCGGCGGCGAAGGCCGGCAAGGCGGGGTCGTACAACTGGGGGACCGAGTGTGACCACCACACCGGACGGCTCAAGATGCCCAGCGTCTACGCGCCGCCGTGCGTGCCGGTCGCGTCCGGAGCCAACGGTGGGAGCACGTCGAGCGGCGTGACGGGCGACTCGATCAACCTCATCTACTACCAGCCCGAGCCCGGCGGCCTCGGGTCGGCCGTCTCGAGCGCCACCGGGACACCGGCGCAGGGCCTCGCCACGGTCGAGGCCTACGTCGCCATGTTCAACAAGGTCTACGAGACCTACGGGCGCCACGTGAACCTCATCCCGTTCAACGCCACGGGCGCGGACGGCGACCCGGTGGCGGCGCACGCCGATGCGGTCACCGTCGCCCAGCAGGATCACGCCTTCGCCTCCATCGGGGGACCCGCGGAGACCAACGCCTACGAGGTCGAGCTGGCCCGTCTGCATGTCCTGTGCATGGCGTGCGGGGACTCGTCGACCTACGGCCAGATCAAGCTCGACGCGCCGTATCTGTGGGCCAACCTGCCGACGGCCGACACCTCGCTGTACGAGACGATCGATTACATCGCCGCGAAGCTCAACGGCAAGGACGCCGTCTGGGCCGGCGACCCGTCACTCCGCACCCGCAAGCGCACGTTCATTGTCGTGAGCGAGACGTCGGTGCCTCCGTCCCCCGGCTACGCGGCGCTGACGACGTCGGTGTCCAAGAAGCTCGACGCCGACCACGTGCGCATGGCGTCCACCGACGTGCTCACCTACAACCTCAACCTCACCACGCTGCCGACCCAAGCCGCGACGCTCGCCGAGAAGCTGAAGACGTCCGGGGCGACGAGCGTCGTGTTCGCCGGCGACCCCATCATGCCGATCTACCTGACCAAGGCGTGCGCCAACATCGGCTACTTCCCCGAGTGGATCATCACGGGCATCGTCCTCACCGACACGTCGACCCTCGGGCGGTACTACGACCAGAGCGAGTGGGCCCATGCGTTCGGGGTCACGAGCCTGGCCGTCCCGACACCCGTGGCGAGCGGCGACGCCGACCGGCTGTACCGCTGGTGGTACGGCGCCAACACGAGCCCCGCCTCGCTCGCCGCACCCGCCCTCATCCCGCCCATCCAACAGTTCTTCTCCGGCGTCCAGCTCGCCGGGCCCCACCTCACCCCGAACACGTTCACGACCGGGTTGTTCCGTGCCCCGCCCGCCGGCGGCGGGCCCACCTCACCCCTCGATGCCTACGGCGACCAGGGCGCGGCCCCCCTTCCCAGCTATTCCTCTCCGGCCGACTACACGTTCCTCTGGTACAACGCCACGGCGAAGGGACCTGACGAGGAGGGTGTCGTCGGCCCTGGGCTGATGGAGTACGTCAACGGCGGGGCCCGCTACAAGGCCGGCGTCGTGCCGTCGGGACCCGTCCCGATGTTCTCCACCGCCGGTGCGGTGACCAGCTACGCGTCACCGCCCGACAAGGCTCCGAGCTACGCCGCGTGGCCCGGCTCGCCGGCCGCCAACGGGCACTAGCCACCCGGTCGAAAAGGGGGGCTAGCACCAGGGCGAGACGCCCGGTAGCGGCATTCTCCCAGCGAGCCGCACCCTGCATCCTGTGAGGGCAGAGCCCCGGCAACCCCAGCCGGTCCCGAAAAGGAGCCCCCATGATCGTCACCCGCGGACTGACGAAGCGCTACGGCAAGACCGTTGCCGTCGACAGCCTCAGCTTCACCGTCACCTCAGGCGTCGTCACCGGATTCCTCGGCCCGAACGGTTCGGGCAAGTCCACCACCATGCGCATGGTCATGGGTCTCGACGTGCCCAACGCCGGCACGGCGACGGTGAACGGTCTGCTCTACGAGGAGCTGCGGTGGCCGTTGCGCGAGGTGGGCGCACTCCTCGACGCCAAGGCCTTCCACCCCGGCCGCACGGCGCGCCAGCACCTCCGCTACCTGGCCAAGTCGAACGACATCCCCGAAGCGCGTATCGACGAGGTGCTCGACATCGTGGGCCTCACGTCCGTGGCGAACCAGCGGGCGGGCAAGTTCTCCCTCGGCATGGGCCAACGACTCGGCATCGCCGGCGCGCTGCTCGGCGATCCCGGTGTCCTGCTCTTCGACGAGCCGGTCAACGGGCTCGACCCCGAGGGGATCCGCTGGGCCCGCTTTCTCCTGCGCGACCTCGCCGCCGAGGGCCGCACGGTGCTCGTCTCGAGCCACCTCATCAGCGAGATGGCGCTCACCGCGGAGCGCCTCGTGGTGATCGGCCGCGGCACCCTCATTGCAGACACGAGCGTCGAGGAGTTCACCGCGCAACATCAAACCGCCGAGGCGGTGCGCGTCGTCACCCCGACGCCCCAGCTGATGGTCACCGCGCTGTCGCGGGCCGGCGTGCGTCCCGCCGTCGCTCACGATGGGGGGATCCTCGTCACCGGCCTGACGTCCTCCCGCATCGGCGAGATCGCGGCCGAGTCCTCCTTGACGCTGCACGAGCTGACCCCCATCCGCGCCTCGTTGGAGGACGCCTTCATGGAGCTCACCTCCGATTCGGTCGAATACCGCTCGCGCGAGCGCGCCCACGATCCCCAGCTCGTCTCGTCCACCCGTTGATCGTCCACGCACACAGAAAGGATTCGTTGTGACCATTGCACTGCCATTGCCGAAGACGACGACCCCGGTCGCCCGAGCGAACCGCGCCGGGTACCGCCAGGCCGTTGCCGCCGAGGTGAGCAAGCTCAGCTCGCTGCGCTCGACCAAATGGATCATCGCCATCACCGCGGTCGGCACGATGCTCGTCACCTTCCTGTCCACGAATGGCGCGGCGCACCACGCCCGCGGGTGGTACAGCCAAGGCTGGGACCCGACGAATCAGTCCATGGCCGGACTCGCGATCGGCTCGCTCGCCCTCGGCGTCCTGGGCGTCCTGACCATCTCCGGCGAGTACGGCTCGGGCACCATGCGCTCGACTCTGGCCGCGGTGCCACGCCGCGAAACCCTCTTCGCGGCCAAGGTGACGGTCCTCGGCATCTTGACGCTCGTGGTCGGCGAGATCCTGAGCTTCGCCGCCTTCCTCTTCGGCCAGGCCGTCCTCTCGGGGGGCGGGGCGCCCTACGCCCACCTGGGGCAGCCGGGGGTGCTGCGCGCGGTCGTCCTCACCGGTGCCTTCCTGAGCCTCTTCGCCCTCCTCGGGCTGGGCCTCGGCTTCGTCATCCGCCACACGGCCGGTGCCATCGCCACCTTCGCGGGCGTCACCCTCTTGGCCCCGATCCTGCTGCACACCCTCTCGAGTGACCCGTCCAAGTACACCCCGGCCATCATCTTCGCCCAATCCGTCTCGGCGGTCGTGCCCCAGACGAACCAGGTATCGGCAACAATCGGGTTCGTGTTGATGCTGGTGTACGTCGCCGTCGCCCTGGCCGCCGGTGTGGTACTGCTGGTGAAGCGAGACGCATGACCTTGGCTACCGAAGACGCACGCCCCGAGGATCAAAAGGATTCCAAAGGGGTGTCCTTCGCGATCACCGACGAACAGGTCGACCGGGCGAAGGCGCTCGTGCAGCGCATCGTGCGCGAACCCTTCACCCGGCGACCCTGGATGGAGCTCGCCTTCTTCCTCGTGAGCGGCGGTCTGGCCGGCGTCGGGCTGGCGTTCATCGGGGCCACCATGCTCACCGGGGTGGTCCTGGCGATCACGTTCTTCGGCCTGGCCGTGCTCGGCCTCTCGCTCCGCGGGGCGCGCGGCCTAGGTCGGTGGCAGCGCGACCTGGCGCACAACATGCTCGGCGAGACGATCGAGGATCCAGGTCCTTTCATTCGCCGTCCGGGCTTCTTCGGCTGGCTGCAGTCGGTGTTGCGCGACCGCGTCGCTTGGCGCTCGGTGGCGTACCACGCCATCAAGGTCCCGTGGACCGTTCTCGGCGTCTACGTCGCGTTCAGCCTCTGGTGGGACGCCATCTTCGGCATTCTGAGCCCGATCTTCTGGCACGGCAACGGCGGCCCCAACATGTGGGGCCTCGCACAGGGCATCTTCCTCTCCAACGGCTTCGGCAACGGGCCTTCGGGCTTCGGCCACAACCTCGGCCTCTTCCTCCTCGGCCTCATCTTCCTCTTCGCCGCCCCCTGGGTCATGCGTGGATTCGTGACCGTTGACAAGATCCTGCTCCGTGCGCTCCTCGGGCCGGACCCCATCGCCGCCCGCGTCCGCTCGCTCGAGAAGGCGAGGACCCAGACGGTCGACGCGTCGGCGGCGACGTTGCGGCACATCGAGCGCGACCTGCACGACGGCACGCAGGCCCAGCTCGTCGCCCTGGCCATGCGGCTCGGCATGGCGAAGGAGAAGCTCGAAGACCCGGAGCCGGACCACGTCGACCTCGAGCGCGTGCGCCAGCTGGTCGACGAGGCCCACCGGGGGGCCAAGGAGGCCATCGTCGAGCTGCGCGACATCGCCCGGGGCATCCACCCGCCGGCCCTCGATATCGGGCTCGAGGGCGCGCTGGCCACGCTGGCCTCCCGCAGCGCCGTCCCCACCGAGCTCAACTTCAACGTGCACGCACGCCCGACCCCGGCCATCGAAGCCATCGCGTACTACTGCGTCGCCGAGTTGCTCGCCAACGTGGCCCAGCACGCGCAGGCGTCGCGGGCCACCGTGTCGTGCACCCAGCAGGGCATGTGGCTCCGACTGGTCGTGCGCGACGACGGCCGCGGTGGGGCGCGCCTGTCCACCGTCGGGTCGACGTCGAGCGGCCTGGCCGGGCTGACCGACCGGGTGCGCACGGTGGACGGACGGCTCGACCTCGTCAGCCCTCCCGGCGGCCCCACCGTCGTGACCGTCGATCTCCCGCTCTCCGTCTGATGACCGCTGCGTTGCGCGTCGCCATCGCCGAGGACTCGGCCATCCTGCGCGACGGGCTCGTCCAGCTGCTCGTCGACCGCGGCTTCGTCATCACCGGCGCGGTCGCCGAGCCGGGCGCGCTGCGCAGCTCCGTCGCGCAGAATCCGCCCGACGTCTGTGTGATCGACATCCGGATGCCGCCGACCTTCACCGACGAGGGCCTGCGGCTCGCCCTCGAGCTCCGGGCCCAGTACGAGGGCCTCGGCATCCTGCTCTTTTCCCAGTACATCGAGACCCGCTACGCGGCGGACCTGCTGGCCGACGACGCGGCCGGCATCGGCTACCTGCTCAAGGACCGCGTGGCCGACGTCAGCGACTTCGTCGAGGCGCTGGAGCGGGTCGCCATAGGAGGTACGGCCTTGGACCCCGAAGTGGTCACCCAGCTCATCGGCGCCACGCGGCGATCCGACACCCTTTCGGCGTTGACCTCCCGCGAGCGCGAGGTCCTCGCGCTGATGGCGGAGGGGCGCTCCAACGGCGCCATCGCCAACGCGTTGGTCGTCAGCGAGGGCGCCGTCGAGAAGCACGTCGCCAACATCTTCGCCAAGCTCGACCTTCCCGTCTCGGGCGAGGACCACCGGCGGGTGCTCGCCGTCCTCCGCTTCCTCGAGTCCTAGTCGGCCACGGACGCGCCGTGGGCGTCGTACGTGCGCCCCTGCGCGGCCGCCAGCTCGTGGCCGGCGCGCACCTGGAACGGGCTGATGCCGCCCTGCTCCCAAGGTCCGACCGAGTGTGCCGCCACCGCCTCGGGCGCCTTGGGCACCAGATGGAAACGGGCGCGCAACTCGGCACAGGACTGGTGCGCCACGGAGAACCAGTCCATCTTCAAGAAGTCGATGCTGTCCGAGCCCGTGACGTCGTCGTGGCAGAGGGCAGCACGCCGCATGGCGTCGGACAGCCGGACGGCCATGTGGGGGCTGGACGAGAAGTGGCCGGGCGAAGACTGGAAGAGGCCGGCGCCCGTCGCCAGGTACCCGGTCTCGAACAGCGAGATGACCATGGCCAGCAACGAGAAGGCATGCATGTCGTCGTTGGCCCGCGCGATGAGCCCGAGGACCTCGACCTCGGACTCGACGGACGTGCCGTAGTCGCCCAGCACGTGCACCCAGTCGTGCTGGGCCAGCAGCGGCGGCGCCGATCCCGGCGTCCCGGGGAACGTGAAGCCGCGTGACTGGTACATCTCCCACACCTGGCGGCCGATCGAGTCGGCCGCCAGGTGCTCGAGAGCGGCCCACCGGGCGGCCAGTTCGGGGTCGTTGACCGAGAACTCCCAGGCGTCGTGCAGGACACGCGACGAGTGCACGATGGTCGTCGACTCCTCCTCGCTCCAAGTGCCCTCGTACCCGCTGCGGGTGAAGTCGAGCGCGGCAAGACCAAGGGAGCCGTGCGCAAACTCGCGCGCCACGCGGACCATCCCCTCCTCGACGCCGAGCTCGCAGGCGAACGCGGCGATGTTCTCCGCCACGTCCTCGGGGATCGGGTGCCGCACCAGCGCGCACAGCAGCATGAGCTGCACGCCGCGCGAACGGAAGCCAAGGTCACGTCGCGCCAGCGCGGTCGCCAGCTCGGAGGGCGTCACGGCCGGCTGGTCGTCCACCACCACGTGGTGCCCCGTCATGGCGGGGAACAGCGCCTCAATCAGCGACCGCTGGACCGGCAGCAGCCCCTCCGCCCCGGACACGGCCGAGGCAATCCCGTCGGCGAAGGTCTGCGCCTCTGCCGCGTCGGGTGGCGACAGGTTGACGGTCTCGGCGGTGGGGAGCGGGACGGGTGTCACGGCGACGAGAGCCGGTCGAGGCCGGCGCGCATGAAGGACACGCAGGCAGCCCGGTCGGGCGCATCGGTGCTCGACAGCACCGCGCCGAACGGTGCGTTCCAATAGCCGTCGGCACCGGGCCGCTCGGTCCCCCACGGCCCCACGTACACATAGGGCTGGTCGGAGAAGCCGTCGCCGGGCGAGAACCCGAGGTTCACTCCGGCGCCGTCGCCGTCGCCGAAGTCGAGCGCGGTACCGACGTCGAAGTGCTCGGGCCACAGCTGCACCGTGGTCGCCGGGCCACGCCCCCGCCACTCGGCCACGACCTGGTCGAGGACCCGCCAGGCGAGGTCGAACCACGAGAAGAGGTCGTCCAGCTCGTGCGCGTCGAGCGCGAGCGGCTCGTCGATTCGCCCCAGGTCCGGGGTGTCGGCGCCGGCCGAGAACTCGGCGCCCAGGTCGGCCCCGGCGAAGTCGGCCAGTGCGGCCAGCGTCGCCCCGGCCAGCGCCAGCCCGCTCGAATCGGTCCCGACCTCCCGGATGAGGCACGCCGACGTGAGGCGCAGGGTCTCGGGCTCGGGCCCGAACGCGGGGGTCGCGATGCCTCCGGGGCTCGCCCGCAGGCCGAAGTGGCCGCTCACGGCGAACCGGCGGCGCCCCAGCACGTGCGCCGAGAGGCGATGCAGGTCGAGACGGGTCCGGGTCCTCCCCATGTCAGCCTCGGAGAGTAACGGTGGTGTCGCCCGGCTGTGTCACACCGTCGCGTCCCCACCTGCCGCAGGGCCACGTCGCCGGAGGTTGCATCGGGGTTGCTTGCTAAATCCTCCGCGATCAGGGCTAACTCTCTCCCAGCGCTTGTCGAATTGATCTTTACGTCAATATCGACGTAATCGAGCGCGTAGGCGGGTAGACAAGGGGTGATGAAGGTGATCCGTGGGGGGGTCGCGAACCAACAATCGCCGTCCATCGGCCTGGTGCTTGGCGCCGGCGGGGTGGTCGGGCAGGCCTACCAGGCCGGTGTCCTCGCCGCGCTCGAACGCGAGATCGGTTGGGATCCCCGCCTCGCCACGATCATCGTCGGCACCTCGGCCGGCTCGGTCACCGGGGCCGCCCTGCGCGTCGGGGTTCCCGCCACGGACCTGGCCGCCTCGCTCTACGGCGTCCCTACCTCCCGGAGGGGTGGCGCCATCCTCCGCCGCATCCTGCCCGACGACAGCGGTCCGCTGCCGACGCCGACGGTCCTGTCCATCCTGCGCCCGTGGAACCTGCCGTCCCCCGCGCTGCTGGCCCGGTTGGCCCGCCGCCCTCTCGCCTTCCGCCCCGACGTGGCCGCCATGACGCTGGTGCCGCGCGGACAGCTCGATATCTCCGAGCGCGCCGCCGGTCTCGACGACCTGATCGGCGACCGCTGGCCCGACGGCTTGCGCATCTGCGCCGTGCGCCGCTCCGACGGCGCCCGTGTTGTCTTCGGTCGCCCCGGCTCGCCGCCCGCCCGCTTGGCCCCGGCCGTCCTGGCCTCGTGTGCCATCCCCGGCTACTTCCGCCCCATGACGATCGGCGGCGCCGAGTACATCGACGGCGGCGTGCACTCGGTGACCAACGCCGACGTGCTGCGAGCCGATGCGCTCGACCTCGTCGTCATCGTGTCGTCCATGTCGGCCGCGCACGGCAGCGCGAACGGCGCCGACGGCCTGCTGCGCCGCACGGTGCACCGGCGCATGGAGCGCGAGATCGCCCGCCTCGAGCACGCCGGCACCGCCGTCATCAGCCTGGAGCCGGGTGGCGAGTCCCGCCGCGTCATGGGTCTGCGGGCGATGGCCGAGGACCGGGCCCCCCGGGTGATCGAGGCGGCCTACGAGGAGACGCGTCAGCGGGCGCTCGCGGCGCCGTTCCTGGCCGGGCTGGGCGAACCGGCCCCGGCCGCCTCCGCCGGCTGACCCCTATCCGGGGCGGTGGCCCGGTAGTAACTTCAGGCGCGAGACACCTCGAAGGGAGGACCGATGGGTCCTGACCGCCTGAGCCCCCTGGACGCCTCGTTCCTCCACATCGAGGACGGCGTGTCGCACATGCACATCGCGTCGATCGCCATCTTCGAGGGACCGCCGCCGCCGTTTGCCGACATCGTCGACATGGTCGACGCCAAGCTCGACCTGGTGCCGCGGTACCGCCAGAAGGTGAAGTTCGTGCCGTTCGAGCTCGGGCGGCCCGTGTGGGTGGACGATCTGCACTTCAACATCGAGTACCACCTGCGGCACACGGCGCTGCCGGCGCCGGGCGGCGAGAACGAGCTGCGCAAGCTGGTCGGGCGGGTCATGTCCCAGCAGCTGGACCGCTCCAAGCCGCTGTGGGAGATCTGGGTGGTCGACGGGCTCGAGGACGGGCGCTGGGCCATGTTGTCCAAGACGCACCACGCGCTCGTCGACGGGGTGGCGGGCACCGACCTGCTGGCGGTGATCATGGACCTCAGCCCCGACGCCCCGCGCCCCGAGCACCCGTCGGAGTGGGCGCCGCACGCCGAGCCGTCCGGGCTCGAGCTCGTCGTCGAGGCGGCCGAGAACATGGTGCGCTCCCCCTACGAGCAGCTGCGGGCGGCCCGGGCCCAGACCCGCGTGGTGCGCCAGGTGGCGTCGTACGTCGGCGAGGTGGCGAGCGGCGTCTTCGCGTTGGCCGGCCTCGTGCGCCCCACGCAGCTCTCGAGCCTGAACGGCCCGCTCGGGCCGCACCGCCGCTACGCCTGGGCGTCGACGTCGGTCGAGGACATCAAGACGGTGCGCAAGGAGCACGGGGGCACGTTCAACGACGTTGTGCTCGCCTGCATCACGAACGGCTTCCGTGAGCTCCTGCTGTCCCGCGGCGAGGACACCGAACGGGTCGTCCGTACGCTGGTCCCGGTATCGGTGCGCCCCCGCGACACGTCGGGCAAGGCGGTCGGCGACGGCACGTTCGAGAACAAGGTCTCGGCGATGTTCGCCGAGCTGCCGGTCGAGATCGAGGACCCCGCCGTGCGCCTGGCCGCCATCACGGACCAGATGAAGGACCTCAAAGAGTCGAAGCAGGCCATGGCCGGCGAGGCGCTCACCTCCATGTCGGGCTTTGCCCCGCCCATGCTGCTGGCGCTCGGGATGCGCCTGGCCACCCGGGCCGGGCAGCGCAACGTCAACACGGTCACGACGAACGTGCCGGGCCCGCAGTTCCCGTTGTACGCGGCGGGGCGGCGCATGCTGCGCGCCTTCCCCTACGTGCCGCTCGGCGGGCAGATCCGCCTCGGCATCGCCATCTTCTCCTACGACGGCGAGGTCAACTTCGGGATCACCGGCGACTACGACACGACCGAGGACATCGACGTGCTGGCGCACGGCATCGAGGATGGGATGGCGCAGCTGCTCAAGGGCTGACGATCTTGTCTACGAGGTCGTCAGGTCGGGGATCGTCAGCACCTCCGCCTCGAAGTATTTGCGCATCCCCGACACGATGACCTTCTCGACCGAGCGGCCGAGGATCGGCACGTGCACCTTGAGGTCGCCCTCGATCCCGACCACCGAGCTGGTCTCGGGACCTTCGGCCCCCGCCTCGAAGGTGTAGACGCCACGCGCGCTCAGCCGGTCCGGATAGTGGTCGGGCAGGACCACCCACTCGGCGCGGGCCTCGTCGGTCTTGATCTCGTTGCGGGTGATCCACGACATCTTGTTGCGGTCGATGATCCTCTGGACCGCCGGCGAGATCGGGCCCCGGAAGGCGAAACGGACCTCCATCAGCACCCGGGACCCGGTGTCCTCGTGGCGCACCACCTCAATCACCTCGATGTTGTCGCGCTTGGTTCGCCCCTCGTAGAAGGCGGGTGTGCCGTAGGCGGCCATGGCCCGGGCCGGCGGGACGGCGACCGCCTGCTGGGTGGCGAACTTCACGACGACTTCGCTCCCTAGCCGGCGGTGTCGGCGGCCGGTCGGGTCGGCGGCAGCCCGAGCTTGCGGTGGTCCCAGCTCACCGTCCGGTCCACGTGCAGCTTGATAGCCACCCGCTTGTGCAGCATCGTCTCGAGAAATGGCTTCAACTCGTCGGAGTAGTCGCCGTAGTAGCGCTCGAAGACGCTGACGCCGAGCTGCCACAGGCGGTCGGGATCGTCGATGATCTCCGCCCGGCCGACGAGCTCGACGCCGCGCAGCTCCTCGTAGTAGTCGCCGTCCTCGAAGAGCAACGTGAGCCGGGGGTCGCGCCGCAGGTTCTGAGCCTTCTGCGACTTCGCCTTCGTCTCGACCGTGATCGCGCCCTCCAAGAAGCCGTACCACATGGCCACCGCGTGGATGGACCCGTCGGGCGCCAAGGAGCACATCGTCATGGCCCGTCGCTCGGCGAGGAACGCGTCCACCTCGTCGGGCGTCATCTGTATTGCCTTGCGCTGATTCACGCCGTGGCCCATGGCCTCGGTCATCGGGCACCTCCCACTCCCACGTTTCCCGTCCCGGGGAGCGTAATGCTGCGCCCAGGGACGCAAAGAGAAGAGTTCATCTGCAGAACACTTTTCGGTTGCAACGGTTTCACAGCACGTTCACCTCGGCTTTCTAGCGTGGGCGCTGATGGCGAACGTGGATCACCGCATGGGCCACACCGGCGGGGACTGTTCCAACGCCGGGCGCCGTCACGGCCGGGAGACCCTGGCCGAGGTCATCATGATCCGGCCGGCACGTCCCGGGCTCCTCGGATCGTTGGTCACCAGAGCGCGGGGGTTCGCCTCCCCGCGCGACCAGGCGGCGCCGGTGCGATCTACCCCCCGTCGGCCGTCGTCGCCTGCCCTACGCCCCACCACACCCCAGTTCCCACACGACGCTGCCTGACGACGTGGCGATCACGAACGTACCGGCGACCGCGGGCCGGCCTTCGCTCAACGGCCCCTCGCGCGACAACCGGCCGCTCGTGCTGGTGGTCGACGACGAGGAGTCGTATCGACAAGCCCTGGCGTCGGGCCTGACCCGCGAGGGCTTCACCGTCGAATCGGCGGGCGACGGGCACGAGGCGTTGCGCCTCTTCCACCGGGTCCATCCCGACCTCGTCTTGCTGGACGTCATGCTGCCCGACCAGTCCGGCATCGAGATCTGCCAGCAGATGCGCGCCCTCAAGCCGGTGCCCATCATCATGGTGACGGCACGGGACTCCGAGGTCGACATCGTGCTCGGGCTGGAGCTGGGCGCAAGCGACTACGTCGCCAAACCGTTCCGGCTGCGTGAGCTGGTGGCTCGGATGCGGGCGGTCCTGCGACGCGGCGTCGCCGTGGCCGAGCACCACGAGGAGGTCCTCGCCGTCGGCCCCGTCCGCCTCGACGCCGGCCGCCGCGAGGTCACCGTCGACGAGACCGCCGTCGACCTGTCCCGCAAGGAGTTCGACCTCCTGGCCCTCCTCATGTCGCACAGTGGCCAGGTGGTCACCCGCGACTGGTGCATCGACCGGCTCTGGTGGGACCAGGAGCTGACCGACACCCGCACCCTGGATACCCACATCAAAAGGCTCCGCCGCAAGATCGAGCCCGACCCCGCCAACCCCCGTCACCTCGTCACGGTCCGGGGCGTCGGGTTCCGCTTCGAAGCCTGACCCGTCGCCGTCCCGGCACGCCAACGCCGGTTCGCCCTACATTGAGCGGATGCGCACAGGCGACACCGTCCCCGACTTCGAGCTCTCCGACCAGACCGGCACCCCCCGCAAGCTGAGCGACTTCCTCGCCACCGGGCCGGTCGTGCTGTTCTTCTACCCGGCGGCCATGACGTACGGCTGCACCAAGGAGAGCTGTCACTTCCGGGACCTCTCCGCCGAGTTCGCCGCCGTCGGCGCGCAACCCGTCGGCATCAGCGCCGACAAGGTCGAGAAGCAGAAGCAGTTCGACGAGAAGGAGACGCTGGGCCTGCCCCTGCTCTCCGACTCCGACCGCACCGTCGCCGCCGAGCTCGGCGTGAAGCGCGGCTTCGGCCCGAACAAGCGCACCACGTTCGTCATCGACACCGATCGCACCGTCCTCGACGTGATCCACAGCGAGATCTCCATGAGCTCGCACGCCGACAAGGCGCTCGCCGTCCTCAAGGCGCGCCCCGCTGCCTGACCCGGGTCGCAACGCCGTCGTCACCGGCGCCGCCTCGGGCATCGGCCGCGCCACCGCCGCCAGACTCGGCGCGGCGGGCTTCCACGTCATCGGCATCGACAGGCCGGGGACCGACGTCGACGTGACCGCGGACCTCGCCGTGCCGGCCGAGCGCCAGCGCGCCATCGACGATGCGAAGGATCTGGCGGACGGGACGTTGGCCGCCGTGGTGACGTGCGCCGGGCTGGCGGGGTCGCCCGACCGTGCCGGCTCCCTGCTGTCGTCGGTGAACTACTTCGGCACGGTCGAGGTGCTCGAGGGGCTGCGGCCGCTGCTCTCGGCCGGCGGCGCGGCCGTGGCGATCAGTTCGAACTCTACGACCGTGCAGCCCGACATCCCGCTCGCGCTCACGCAGGCCTGCCTCGACGGCGACGAGGTGCGGGCGGCCGCGGTGGCCGACGAGGGGACATCGATGGGCGCGTATGCGGCGACGAAGATCGCCGTGGCCTACTGGGTGCGCCGGCACGCCACGGGGCCCGACTGGGCCGGGGCGGGAGTCCGGCTGAACGCGGTGGCGCCGGGGCTGATTGAGACGCCGATGGTCGACGCCATGCGGGCGGACGAGCGCACCGGCCCGATGCTCGACATGTTGCCGATCCCGCTCGGGCGGGGCGGGCGGCCCGAGGAGATCGCAGCGCTCGTCGCGTTCCTTGTCGGGCCGGACAGTACGTTCTTCTGCGGCTCCGTCATCTTCTGCGACGGCGGCAGCGACGCGCTGTTGCGCACGCAGGACTGGCCGGCGGCCTGGGACATCTCGGGGCGCGACTTCACCCGGCACGCCACCTGACGCTGACGCCGACAGCGCCGGCGCTTTCCTAGGCTGGCCCGATGCCGGGGCGGATCCTCGTCGACGCGACCCCGCTGCGGGAGAGCCGCGACTTTCGACTTCTCTTCAGCGGCCAGCTCGTCTCCATGCTCGGGACGCAGCTGACCGTCGTCGCCATCCCGTTCCAGGTCTATTCGATGACCCACTCGTCGCTGCAGGTCGGCGCGATCAGCCTGGCGCAGCTGTTTCCGTTCCTCGCCGGCGCGTTGGCGGCCGGACCGATCGGCGATTCGGTGGACCGCCGGCCGATCATGATCTGGACCGGCGTCGCCGGGGCGGTGACGAGCGGGGGGCTGGCGGTCAACGCCGCGGTGCCCCACCCCTCGCTCCTGGCGCTCTACTTGATCAGCGCTCTGGCTTCGGGGTTCTACGGCTTCTCCAGCACGGCCCGCTCCGCCTCGGTCCCCGGACTGGTCGAGCGACGACACCTGTCGGCGGCGGCGGCCCTGATGCAGATCGAATTCCAGCTGGGCGCGATCGTCGGTCCCTCCATTTCGGGCATCCTGCTGGTGGTCGGGCTCCGGCTCGTCTACGCGCTCGACGCCGTCTCCTTCGTCGCGGCCGTGGTGCTGACCGTGATGCTGCACCCGATCCTGCCGGCGCACGAAGCGGGCGGGATGTCGATGTGGCAGTCGACGAAGGAGGGCCTGCGCTACCTGCGCTCCCGTCAGGCACTGCAGGGCGTCTACGTGATCGACATCAACGCGATGGTGTTCGGTATGCCGCGGGCGCTATTCCCGGCCATGGCCTTGACGATTTTTCACGGGGGGACGATCACGCTGGGGTTCCTCTACGCGGCGCCGGGAGCGGGCGCCTTCCTGGGCGCGCTCACAACAGGTTGGGTGGTCCATCTGCGCAGGCAGGGCTGGACGGTGATCATCGCCGTCGTGCTGTGGGGTGCGTCCATCACGGTGTTCGGGCTGACCGACACGCTCTGGTTCTCCTTGGTGCTGCTGGCCATTGCGGGGTGGGCGGATGTGATCTCGGCCGTCGTCCGCAACACGATTTTGCAGAGCTCGATCCCCGAGCGGTTCCGCAGCCGCATGTCGTCCATCCAGATGGCGGTCGTCCAGGGTGGGCCGCGCCTGGGCGACTTTGAGTCGGGCGCCGTCGCCAGCGCGACGAGCGTCGAGTTCGCGGTGGTCTCGGGTGGCCTGGCCTGCATCGCCGGCGCCGCGCTCATCGCCACATTAATGCCCGTGTTCCGACGACACGTGGCCGTCGCCGGTGAGGTCGGCGACGTCCCCGTATGATCCGACGCCGTGACCGACGCGACGCCGTATGACGAGCCGACCTGGGGCGAGCTCGAGTCGGGCGTGCTCTCCCGCATCGTCGTCGTGTCGCCACACTTCGACGACGCCGCGATGGGCGCCGGGCACCTCCTCGGGAGTTACGACGACACGACCGTGATCACGGTGCTGGGCGGGCGGCCGCCGGCCTACCCGGCCGAGCCCTCGGAGTGGGATGCGCTCGGCGGCTTCGTCGCCGGCGACGACGTCGTGGCGCTGCGGCGGGAAGAGGACGTGGCGGCGATGACGGTCTTGGACTCGGCCTACCGCTGGCTCGACTTCCCCGACCACCAGTACCTGCCGGTCGGTGCCCGACCGGTGGCGGCCGACGTCGCCCCCGTCCTCGGCGGCGCCATCGCGGAGATCGACCCCACGGCCGTCTTCTTCCCCATGGGCCTCGCCAATCCGGACCACGACATGACCCACGACGCCTGCTTGTTGGTGCTGGCGCAGCAACCGGAGCGGACGTGGTTCTGCTACGAGGACCACGGATACAAGCACCTGCCCGGCTTGCTGGCCTGGCGGGCGGCCAAGTTGCTGCGCTCGCCGTGGTGGCCGACGCCGGCGATCGTGCCGCACGTGCCCGACGAGGAGCGCAAGCACCGCGCCATCTGGTGCTACACGTCGCAGATCGCGCCGTTGGAACGCGACCACGCCCTGACCGCTCGCATGGAGGGCCGCGTCCCCGAGCAGTTCTGGCGCCTGGCCCCGCCCCCGCGGGGGTGGGAGGGGTTGGCCGACCTCATCTGACGCGGCACGGCCCGCCCCGGAGAGTGGGGCGGGCCGGTGCCGGGTGCCCCGACGGAGGCGTCGTCGTCGGCTCAGGCCATGGCGGGCTGGGGCGACAGCTCGGGCACGATGATCTCTTCGTCCCCGGCCGGCTCGGGCGCCCGCTCCAGATCCGCCTCGATGTCGGCCAGGATGCCTGGCCGGCGCCGGTTCACCACGAAGAGCCAGGTGCCGCCGACGGCCATCCACGCCAGGTAGATGTAGGGGAACAGTTTCACCGGCCAGGGCGGCATCGGGTAGAAGCTGCCGACGGTCGGCACCATCAGGCACAACACGGCGATGCACGCCATGACCACGTTGCGCCGGGTCAACTCGCCGATCTTCTTGAGGTACACGGGCGCCGCCACCGTGATCAGGTAGTACGCCACCAGGAAGCCGAAGGCGGCCAGCGTGCCGGCATCGCCGAAGGCGGTCAGCGGATTGGTGAAGATCATGAGGAAGGTCGGCAGGGCGAAGATCATGCCGATGTAGATCGTCACCGCCACGTGCGGCGTGCGGTTGGTGGCGTGCGCCCGGCCCAGGTGCCCCGAGAAGATGCCGTGGCGGGCCATGGGGTAGATGATCCGTGCGCCCGAGTTCAGGCACGATAGCGACAGGGAGAAGAAGCTCACCATGGCGCCGATGGAGACCGGGATCCGGAACCAGCTCACTCCGTAGGCCTGGGACAAGAAGTTGAGTGGCGCCGAGGTCCAGGCGCCGCCGTAGTTGGAGGTGCCCGACACCTCGACGTAGGCCATGAAGACCATGAAGGCCCCGGTGACGAGCAGGCTGGCGATCACGGCCCGGGGCAGATTCTTCCGGGGGTTCTTCGCTTCGGAGCTCATGGTCGTGGCGGCCTCGAAGCCGACCAGCGAGAAGATGCAGGCGACGACGGCCAGACCCATGCCGCGCACGTTCACCCCGCTCAGCGAGAGCTCGTGTGTGTCCACGTGGAACCCGTGCTTGAACAGGATCACGAACGCCAGGGCCGTGATGCAGGCCACCGACGCGCACTCGAGGACGAGCGTGAGCACGGTGGAGACCCGGATGTCCTTGTACGCGATGAGCCAGCAGGCCGCCGCGCTGATGGCGAAGAAGATGATCGGGTGGATCGAGCCGTGGTAGCCGAGCGCGGAGAGCAGCTGCTGGCAGAAGACGGCGAACCCGCACATCCCCGCCACGGCGATGAAGAAGTACGACCAGATGAGCGTCCAGCCCGAGAAGACACCCGCGGTGGGACCGAGTCCCTTGCCGGTATAGGCGTACATGGAGCCGGCGAAGGAGGACCGCTTCGCGAACTGGTTCAGGCAGAACACGACGAAGAGCAGCATGATCGTCCCGAAGGCATAGGCCAGCCACGTGCCCTGGCCGGCGCTGGCGAAGGCGAGCGGGATGATCAGCACAGCCGTCATGGTCGGTGAGATCAGGGCGACCGACTGGGCGAAGAGCGAGGGCAGGCCGAGGACATTGGTGCGTAGCCCGTGCATCTTCTTCGTGGCCGAGGCATCCGTCGCGCCACTGATGGTCATCGTTTCTCCTTTGTTGTGGACTTCGAGGGGGTCAGGTCGCAGGGCGGGCGTCAGTCGGGGACAGGAAAGGACTGGTCCTCGAGGAGGAGGTCCTCGTAGAAGGCGCCGAAGTTCCGCTCGGGGTGCGCGATCGCGATCTCGAGGACCCAGAGGTTCGGGTTGGGACGGAATTGCACCTCGGCCAGGGGGCCGTCGTAGTGCGCGGAATGGGGGAACTCCGAGAGCCGATGGCCGGAGAGGTCCATGTTCAGCCTCCAACCGAACCCGGCGGCGGCGTCGATCGCGTAGTCGTAGAGCTCCTTGCCCGTGACCCCCTCCGCGAACCACTTGTCCCGCACGTCGTCCCAGATGAGCCGGACTTCCTTCTTGGCCCGCAGGTGGTCGGGATCGGTTCCGAAGACGAACGTGTCACCGGCGTCCCCCTCGGTGTCCTCGTAGATCGGGCCGATGTCAACGAAGAAGATGTCGTTCTCGCCCAACACGACACCGGGCTCTGACCTCTCCATGAAGTCCTTCGTGGTGTTGGGGCCACAGCGCACGATGATGTGGTGCCAGCCGCGGCGCATGCCCATCTCCTTCAGGGTGTCGCGGGCGATCGCCTTGGCCTCCTCCTCCGCCATGCCCGGCTTGACCTGTTCCGCGATCAGGTGCACGGCCTTACGAGTCCGTGTCCGCATGTCCATGAGGGCGCCGAGGGAGTACTTCTCTCCGGTTGCCTCGAGCTCGGCGAGCATCGTCATGGGTTTGCCTCCTTGTGGCTAGTGGTCGGTGATGGACGTGCTGAAGAGCGGGTGGTTGCGAAAGTCGCTGGGCCCGTCCGCGGCCACGACCATGACCTCGGTGGTGCCGCCGTCGGCACCGAGGCGATGCGGGCGGCTGGCGTCGAAGTGGGCGGTGGCACCGGGCTCGAGGAGGTGCGTCTGCCCGTCGAACTCGAGCCTGAGCCGGCCGGCCACGACGTAGATCCACTCCTCGCCGCGATGGCGGGCGGGCTCGGGCGGCTCCCGATCGGGACTGATGGTGATGTGAAGGGCCTGCAGCGTGGTCGAGCCTGGGAACCCGCTACTGGGCGCAATGGTGAGGCCATTCGCCTCGTGACCTGGCGCACCGGCCGGGTACGTCGCGATGGCCGGCGCTCCCCGCCGCTCGCCGAGGAGCGTGCTCATCGAGACGCCGAGCGCCCGCGACAGGGCGATCAGCGCGGCCACCGAGGGCTGCCGTTCCCCGGACTCGAGCCGCGACAGGTGCGCCGTGGACAGGTCGGCGCGTTGGGCCAGCTGCTCGAGGGTCAGGCCGGCACGGGTGCGTTCCTCGCGGAGGCTTTCGGCGATCGACGAGAGGGCTTCATGGAGCTCCATCGGCCGATTGTGGGCCGAGGTTGTCCGTCAGGCAAGTGAAGTTGTCAGAGTTTACGGACTGGAAATATCCGCGAAATGGTCCCGAGATCCGTCCGCCTCGACACCGGCGACCAGCGTGGCGAAGCGGTCGAGCACCAGCTCCCGCCAGGGAAGGAGCGCGTCGAGCGCGTGTGGCGTGGCGCGCCGAATCGCCACGGCACCGCCTGGCGCGTGGGTGGCCTCGTCCCCGAAGGCCGCGACAAACCCGTCGACGGCGGCGGCCGTGACTTCCAGGTGGAACTGGAGGCCCCATGCCGCCTCGCCCACCCTGAACGCCTGGTTCCGATACTGCGGGCTGGCGGCCAGGCGCACCGACCCGGGGGGAAGCTCGAACGTGTCGCCATGCCAGTGGAGCACGTCGATGTGACGGGGGAGCCCCGTCAACAGCGTGTCGGTGGTGGCGTGCGGCGAGAGCTCGACGGGGCCCCAGCCGATCTCGGGCCCGGACTCTCCGGGACGGACCGCCGCGCCCGCGGCGATCGCAAGCAGTTGGGCCCCGAGGCACACGCCCAGAGTGGGCTTGCCCAGAGCGAGGAAGTCGGCCAGCAGGGCCACCTCGGCCCGGCGGCTCGGAAAGCCCTCGTCGTACAGGGCCGACATGGGACCACCCATCACGACGAGCGCGCCGTGGCCGGTTGCGTTTCCAGGAATCGGATCGGCGGCGTCGGCACGACGGATGTCGGCGGCGACGCCGGCACGATCCAACGCGTCACCGATGGCCCACGAGGACTCCGCCGCCACATGCTGGATCACGAGACACTTCGTCATGGCTTCAGGGCATGGAGCCTGGGCGAGGGCGACCCGCATGCCCAAAACCTCCCTTCGGGAAATTCAGGCCTGCACGAGCAAACGATAGGGCCCGTTCAGCGGGTGGTGCTGCGTTAACATTCCCGAAACAAGGCCCCGAGGGGCCGCCCGTGAGGAAACGGAACGCAGGCCGCCATGTTCGACCGCATCTTGCTCGCACTCGATGACTCGCCCGCCGGTGAGGTGGCGCTGCTCTTCGCGGGAGCGTTGGCCCGCCGGACCGGTGCGTCGGTGCACGTGCTGCACGTGAACGAACGGGTCGTCGCGGGCGCCGGCACCACCCTGCGGACCCGAGACGAGGTGTCGGACCTCGTGACGAGTGCGGTTCGTCAGCTGGCGGACATCGGGGTGCCGGCCAGCGGCTCGGCGTGTGTGGCGTGGCACCGGGGGGTACCGGCTCGGATCGTGGCCAAGGCGGAGGGAGAGGCGGCGGACGCCATCGTGCTCGGCTCCACCCGCAGGCGCCTCTGGGGGCGCCTGTTCGCGGCGCAGGTCCGGGAGCGGACGACCCGCCTGTCCTCACTGACCGTCCTCACTGCTCCGTCGCCGCTTAGGGTGACCTCGCTGCCCGAGGCCGAGTCCGGGGACGGCCGGCTTGACCAGGCGCTCGACTCGCTCCTGCGCTGACGCCGGTCCGCCACTCAGCCGGGCCAAGAGGGGTCCTTCTGCCCTACCGGTCCCCCGTTCCAGAGATCACGATCCAGAGGTGGACTTGTACGCAGACCTCCTCTTCGGGGCCCTTGGCAAGGAGACCGCCGGGCACCGGTCGAACGACCTGGTGCCGGCCGACCTCGTACATTCCCGGGCCAGGCTTCGGGCAGGCGCAGACACCACACACGACGGCTGCTGACGAAGTCCTGGCCCGGGAACTGTCCGACCAGTCCGCACGTGGGCTCGTCGTCGGCCCGGGCCTGACGCTCCCCACCGATACCGTCTCGCCCCCCTGCCGCCGCCGGACGCGTCCTCACCGTCGTCCACCAGGCGCGACACCGGGGACCGCCGGACCCCGCCGTCGCTAGAGTCGACCTCGTGCCCGGTGACGACGAGCTCCTCGTGGAGGTCGATGGGCGCGAGGTGCGGGTGAGCCGGCCCGACAAGGTGTACTTCCCCGCCATCGACGCCACGAAGTCCGACCTCGTCTCGTACTACCTCGACATCGGGGAGCATCTGCTGAACACCGCCGGTGGCCGGCCCGCCCTGTTGCAGCGCTTTCCCGACGGCGCCGCCGGGAAGTCCTTCTTCCAGAAGCGGATCCCCGCGGGCGCTCCGGAGTGGCTGCAATCGACGATCGTCTCGACCCCCAACGGCACCACGTCCAACGCGCTGGTCGTCGCCGACATCTCCCACGTCATCTGGGCGGTCAACTTCGGCTGCCTCGGCCTGCACCTCTGGCCGTACCTGGCGGCCGACCCCGAGCACGCCGACGAGCTGCGCATCGACCTCGACCCGGTCAAGGGGATCGGCTTCGACGAGGTCCGCGCCGCCGCCCTCAAGTGCAAGGACCTGCTCGACGAGCTCGGCCTGCGCAGCTACCCCAAGACGACGGGGAACAACGGTCTCCACGTGTACCTCCGGCTCGAACCACGCTGGGACTCCATCGCCGTCCGTGCCGCCGCGGTCGCCCTCGCCCGTGAGCTCGAGCGCCGTCACCCCGAGGACATCACGGCCAAGTGGTGGAAGGAGGAGCGGGGCACCCGCGTCTTCGTCGACTTCAACCAGAACGCGCCGCACAAGACCGTCTTCGGCGCCTGGTTCGCGCGGCCCCGCGTCGGCGGCCAGGTCTCCACGCCGCTCGCCTGGGACGAGGTCGAGTCGGTGGTCCCCGACGAGCTCACCATCCGGACCGTGCCCGACCTCGTAGCCCGGCGGGGCGATCCCTGGGCGGACATCGCCGCGTCGCCCCAGTCGATCGAACCGCTCCTGGCCATGGCCGAACGGGACAAGGAGTCCGGGCTGCACGATGCGCCGTGGCCCCCGCAATACCCCAAGATGCCCGACGAACCGCCCCGGGTCGCGCCGAGCCGGGCCAAGAAGGAAAAGGCCGACTCGTAAGTGCAGCCGCTCGATGCGCTGAACCAGATCGCGTTCCGTCTCGAACGCAACGGGGCCGACACGTACAAGGTGCGCGCCTTCCGTGGCGCGGCACGGGCCATCAAGGACGTCCCCGACGAAGAGCTCGAGGCCCTGGCCCGCGCCGGCCGGCTCCAGAGCATCGAGGGCGTCGGAAAGTCGACGGCGCAGGTCATCACCGAGGCGCTCGACGGCAAGGTCCCCGCCTACCTCACGAAGATCGACAAGGAACTGACGAAGGGCGACCTCGTCGTCGAGGGGGCCGCGGCCGAGCTCCTCCACTCCCTCCGCGGCGACTGCCACTCCCACTCCGACTGGTCCGACGGCGGCAGCCCCATCGCCGAGATGGCGGAAGCCGCCCGCGACCTCGGCCGCGAGTACCTCGTCCTCACGGACCACAGCGCCCGCCTCACCGTGGCGCACGGGCTCAACGAGGAGCGGCTGAGCGAGCAGCTCGACGTGGTCCGCGCCGTGAACGAGCGCCTGGCGCCGTTCCGCCTCCTGAGCGGCATGGAGGTGGACATCCTCGAGGACGGGGACCTCGACCTCGACCCCGACATGCTGGGCCAGCTCGACGTCGTGGTCGCCAGCGTGCACTCCAAGCTCAGGATGGATGCGAGGCAGATGACGGCGCGGATGCTGGCGGCGATCGAGAGCCCGCACACCGACATCCTCGGTCACTGCACCGGGCGCATCATCGTCGGCCGCGGCCGCCCACAGTCGACGTTCGACGCCGAGGCGGTGTTCGAGGCGTGCGCTCGCACCGGCACCGCCGTCGAGATCAACTCGCGTCCCGAACGCCAGGACCCGCCCGACGACCTGCTCCGCCTGGCCGTCGGGCTCGGGTGCTCCTTCGCCATCGACACCGACGCCCACGCCCCAGGCCAGCTGGAGTGGCTCGGGCGAGGCTGTCGCAACGCCATCGCCGCCAACGTGCCCTTCGACCGCGTGGTCAACCGCTCGACCGCCGACGACCTGGTGGCGTGGGCGTCCTCGCACGAAGAGGCGGCATGAAGTGAAACTTCCCGTCAACCCACCCGTCTCACCGATGCTGGCCAAGCTGACCCGGGACCTCCCCCGAGACGAGGACTTGTACTACGAACCCAAGTGGGACGGGTTCCGCTGCATCGTGTTCCGCGACGGCGATGAGGTCGAGCTCGGCAGCCGCAACGAGAAGCCCCTGACCCGATACTTTCCCGAGCTCGTCGACACCCTCCGTCGTGAGCTCCCGCCCCGCATCGTCCTCGACGGCGAGATCGTGATCGCCGGTCCGAGCGGGCTCGAGTTCGACGCGTTGTCGCAGCGCATCCACCCGGCGGCCAAGCGGATCAACCAGCTCGCCGAGGCCACGCCGGCGTCGTTCGTCGCCTTCGACCTCCTCGCCCACGACGACACCTCGTATATGGACACGGCGTACGCGCAGCGGCGCACGGCGCTCGAGAAGCTTCTTCGTAAGGCCAAGCCCCCCGTCCATCTGACCCCGGCCACCCAGGACCCCGACGTCGCCGCGGACTGGTTCTCGCGCTTCGAGGGCGCCGGTCTCGATGGCGTCGTCGCCAAACCCGCGGATCTCCACTACCTCCCCGACAAGCGCGTCATGCTCAAGGTGAAGCACCAGCGCACGGCGGACTGCGTCGTGGCCGGCTTCCGCACCCACAAGGACGGTGAGGGCGTGGGCTCCCTCCTCCTCGGCCTCTTCGACGATGCCCGCACCCTGCACCACGTCGGCGTCGCCTCTGGATTCAGCGTCGCCCGCCGCCGCGAGCTCGTCGACGAAGTCAAGCCGTACCGCAAGAACGCCCTCAAGGACCATCCCTGGGCCGGTTGGGCGGAAGCGCAGGCGGAAGGCCGGGCCCCGGGTGCCGTGAACCGGTGGAACGCCGGCAAGGACATGACCTGGGAGCCCCTACGTCCCGAGACCGTCTGCGAGGTGTCGTACGACCACCTCCAGCACGACCGCTTCCGCCACGCCACGTCGCTCGTGCGCTGGCGGCCCGACCGTGACCCCTCCTCCTGCACCTACGCCCAGCTCGATACCCCGGTGCCCATGGAACTGCGCGACGTCTTCGGGACCCCCACCCGCTAAGCAACCCAGACAAAATCCGGGCCCACCGCCCCGGCGGGGACCGTTCTCCGACGTGGCCACCACCGACGCCTCGCCCGTCTCCAACACGACGTTGTCGGTTGGCCTCAGCGAGGTAGCCAAGCTGTCGGACGAGGAGATCATGGAGCTGGCCGCCGAGTCGGCTCGCCACATGGCCTCCCTGGCGGGCCTCGTCGTCCTGCTCACCGGGGAGCTCGACCGCCGCGAAGGCTGGCGGGCGGAGGGCGCCACCTCGCTCGAGTCCTGGATGGTCGAACGCCTGGGCGTCTCCCTCCCGACCGCCCGGAACTTTGCCCACGTCGGCGAGCGACTCTTCGACCTTCCGCACCTGGCCGCCGCCCTGTCCTGCGGTGACCTGAGTTTCGACAAGGTGCGGGCCGTCGTCGATGCCGCCACCCCCGAATCCGATGGCGAGTTCCGGGACCGGGCCATGGAGCACTCCGTACGCGAGCTGGCCCAACTGGCTCGATCACGACGGGGTGCCTCCCCCGGCGCCGCACGCGCTGACTACGAGGGCCGATTTCTGCGCTTCAACGAGTCCTTCCGGACGGTCACCACCCAGCTCCCAGCCGAGACATTCGCCGAGGTGCGGGGCACGCTCGAGGCCCAGGCCCGTGAGCTTCCCTCCGACGGTGAGACACCCTGGGACCAACGACTCTGCGACACCTTCGTCAACCTGGTCCGCTGTTCCCGAGGCTCCGGAGGTACTGCGACACCGTTCACTGTCGTGGCCCATATCCCACTGGAGACGTTGCAGGACGAGTCGTCAGAGCTTTCGGGCGAGCTCGAGCGCGACGGACTCATCAGCGCCGACACCGTACGCCGGCTGGCCTGTGACGCGACCATCATCCTCGCGATCGACGACGAAGACGGCCACACGATGTACGAGGGTCGACAACGCCGATATCCCACCGAGACGCAGCGGCGCGAAGTGATGCGACGTGATCGCCACTGCCGCTTCCCCGGTTGCGCCCACGCCACCTTCGTCAACGCCCACCACATCCGATGGTGGCGACGCGACCGCGGCCCGACTGACCTCGAGAATTTAGGGCTGCTTTGCGAACATCATCACCATCTCGTGCACTCGAAACAGTGGACCATGTCCGGAAATGCCAACGAGGAGCTCACATTCGTCGGCCCGAAGGGCCGGGTCATGACGTCGCGACCTTCTCCACTTTGGACGACGATTTCCAGACAGCGCCCACCCCGAGGCACGTCGTCGCACTCGCTCGGCGGCGGCTAGTCGTCGAGCAGTCCGGGGTCGGACGCCAGCTCAGCGCGGACAGCGGCCTCCCAGAATCCGATGAATCCCTCGCCATCGCTCCGCGCCACCAGGTTGATGAATGCGTCAGGGAGCCGCGACGTGTCGTCGCCTCCGGCCGCCCGGGCATACCAGGCGTGCTGGCACCGCTGCTCGAGGGCGACGGCGCGCTGATGGACCGCTCGCGCTGAGCCACCGAGGATGAACACCCCGTGGCCCGCCAGCAACGCCATCGACGCGTCACCCATCTGCGTGACGGCTCGGCGCGCGCTCCCCGCGTCGTTCACTGGCCCGTCATATTCGTCGATCAGGGCCAGGGTGCCGCCACCTAGGGCCGAGCTCTGATCGAGGATGGGCGGCACCTCGGCCAAGTCGGCCCATACCGTGCCGAAGAGGGGGTGGTTGTGGGCCGCCCAGCCAACATCGGTGCGGGCTTTGTGCAGCTCGAGGTGGAGCGGGATCCCAAGCGGGACGGGCCAGTCGCCCTCGACGACCCGCCCGTCCAGATCGATGCGCAACACCTGCGAGGGCCGCAGTTCGGCCCAGGTCAGGAGCCAGGGATTGCAGAGCAGCGTCCCGTCGCCGAGGTTGACCGTGATGTGCCCGGCCAGGTGGTCGTTGTAACCCTCCCGCCATAGCGCCCGTGCCAGTACCACCAACTCCTCGCGTGGCGTCAGGTCGGGCATCAACTTCTCGGCCGTGGGCGTGAACACCGGCAGCTCCTCTCAGCGCGGCAGCACCGTGTCTGGTAAAGGATGGCGATACAGCGCCGCGGCGTTCTCGCAACACATCGCCCGAAGCTCGTCGTTCGGGATGTGCCCCCAGCACTCCTCGATCACGCGCTGAGTGTCGGGCCAGGTCCCATCGCCATGCGGGTAGTCGACCTCAACCATGATGTTCTCGACACCGATCGCGTGGCGTGTGTCGATCGTCGAGGGGTCGTCGATCGTACAAAACCAGAAGTTCCGGCGGACGACCTCAGCAGGCCGGATGTCCCAGCCCTTCCCGTAACCCGAGCGATCGACCATGTTGTCGAGTCGGTCGAGCAACATGGCGACCCAGCCAATGCCCCCTTCGCTCATGGCGATCTTCATGGTGGGGTGCCGGAGCGGGTACTCGGACCACAACCACTCGGCGCATGCAGTCAGTGACCGCTGGCCGAACAAGGTGGCGCCGATTTGAAGAGGTGCCCCTCCCGGCGGCCCGATTTCGATCCCCGAGCTGCCGACGTGCAGCGAGATCACCGTGTCCGTCTCGACGACGGCCTGCATGATCGGGTCCCAGTGCCCGCGATCCCACAATGACGGGAGCCCGATCTCGTGCGGACGCTCCGGAAAGGTCACCGAGGTGAACCCTCGCTCGGCGTTGCGACGGATCTCGGCGGCGGCGAGTTCGGGATCGGCCAGGTGCGTAATCCCAAGCAGCACGATCCGATCAGGGTGTCGCTGGTACCACTCCTCGAAGAGCCAGTCGTTCCACGCCCGGACGCACCCGAGCCCGAGGTCGCGATCGGGGCACGCGAAGAAGACCCGCCCGCAGAATCCCGTGATCTGGGACGGGAAGTTCACCGACGCCCACACCCCGTTGATGTCCATGTCACGGACCCGCGCATCGACGTCGTAGCAGCCCGCCCGCATCTGGTCGAAGCGGAACGGCTCCAGCCCGTAAGTCTCGGGACGGCGACCGGCGACCGCATTCATCCCGACCTGGGTGTAGCGCTCGCCTTCGAACTCCCACACTTGGTGCCCTTGCGGGGTTTCGACGATCCGAGGAGCCCGGGCCTGGATCATCGCCGGCAGCCGGCCCTCGAACATGTGCGCCGGCTCAACGACATGGTCGTCGACGGAGATCACCGTGTAGCGCTGCGCCCGCACCTCGGGCTCAGGCAAGAACAGCTCAGTTTCGAGGGCGGTCATCACCAATCCCTGTTGTCAGTTCGGCTTGGCGGTCCAAGGATACGCATCCCGTCTCGCGCGGCGGGCGGTCGAGTTCGAATCGGCGCCGGCTCTAGCACCAAATCTGAGCAGAGGGGTGGACAAAATGCCCTTTCACCAGGCGCCTCGCCATTGGATACTGGAGCGCCCGGTGAAGAAGGAGACGTAATGGTTGCTCTGGTTGTCGTTGTGACGTTCGTAGTGCTGCTGCTGAGCCTCCTCGTGGCGGGGCTGCTCCGCAGCCATGCAGACATCCTCCGGTCGCTCCATGAGCTCGGAGTCGGCGTCGGCGACCCGACCACCACGGACGAGCCAACACCCGGGCCAGTGAGCGCTCCTCGAGCGGCGGCGTCGTCACCGACCCAGACCGAACTCGTCTCCGCCCACACTGTCGCAGGAATCACGCCGTCTGGCGACGCGCGTGCCGTTGCCATAGACAACAACGACGGATTCACCCTGCTTGGATTCCTCTCCTCCGGCTGCGCAACCTGCGCTGGTTTCTGGGAGACCCTGCAAAATCCGGGCGGGTTGGAACTCCCCGGCAACACCCGCGTCGTCATCGTCACGAAAGGACCCGACCGGGAGATACCCACTGAGGTGGCGGCACTGACAACCGGAGGCGTCCCGGTTGTGATGTCCAGCGAAGCTTGGCTCGACTATCAAGTCCCCGGGTCCCCCTTCTTCGTCCTCGTCGACGGCAGCACGGGCCAGGTCGTCGGTCAGGGAGTGGCGGCGCACGTCGGGCAACTGCTCGATCTCATCCAGCGCGCCGAACATGACCGTGCACCGCGTCACCGCCGGCGGCGCCGCACGTCGAGTGGCAGTGGTCGCAACGGGCCAGAGCGGGAAGCCGATGCGGATGAGGTGCTCACCATGGCCGGCATCCATCCGGGTGACCCGAGCCTGTATCCACAATCACTCCACGACGTCTTTCCCTTTGGTGGCGGTTCCACGCCGCCGAACACCAGCGCAAACGGCGGAGACCCGGAGCGGGCGGAATAATGGCGACCATCGGTGCGCACGGCATCGTGGTACGCCTCCCGGACGGCTTTGAGGGACGCATTTTTGTCCGTCCGGCGACGGTGGGCACGAGCAATCCTGTCGGACAGTTCGCGACGTTCCCATTGCCCGACGACATCGGCGACTTTGGCAGCGGCGCAGTCAACCTGATGGGCCCGGACGACATCTTCGCCAGCCTTTTCGAGTTCGGGCCCGAAAGCCTCGGCACTGCGCTCTTCAGCCGCCAAGGTCGGCCGACGGTCTTCACGTCGGCGGACTTCTCTCCGGTCCGGTTGCGCCGGGGCCTCCCGGGCCAGTCGGGCACGCAGTGGTTCTTCACCGAGTCAGGCCGGCCGTTCTCCTTCTACGCGGTACTCGGCAGCCACCTCAGGCGCGACCGTTTGGTACCGGGAGTCAACGCACTCGTCTCGTCGCTCGTCATCGCCCCGGCATCCTCGACCACTCAACCCGCCGGACCACAGTGGAATTGATCGGCGTCTTCTTCGTTGCGTGCGGCCTGCTTGTCGCGGCCGGCGCGGCCAAAGCGCTCCGGCCTGATGACACTGCGCGTGCGATCGTTCTCCTCCTTCCCGACTGGATTCCACTGTCCAGGTCGCTGCGCCTGACTCGTCACGCGGTCCGGGTCGGGGCGCTCGCCGAGGGGGCGCTCGGCGCGGTTGCCTTTTTCCTTCCCCGGCCACTTGCAGCCGCGTTGGTGGCCGCCTCGTACGCGCTGTTTGTCTGCGTTGTTGCTTACGCCAGGAGCCACGGCGGGGCCCTCGCCACCTGCGGCTGTTTCGGACGCCCCGACACCCCCGCGACACTGCTTCACGTCGCCATCAACGTTGTTCTGTTCGCCACAGCAGGACTCGTCGCATTGCACCCGCCCGATGCGACGTCACTCTTCGTGCTGCTCGACCATCAACCGTGGCTCGGCCTTCCGCTGCTCGTCGTCAGTGGAGTCGGTGTGTGGGTGACCTACCTCGCCTTGTCGCCGATGGCAGCGCTGGAAGCCGCGCTTCGTCTCGTACGGCACCCGACGACGACGACAACGGCGACCAGCTCGTGAGCCTGAGCACAGCACTCGTGGAGCGGACGTCCGCTTTCCTTGAGGGCCGGCTGTCTCGTCGCAGCCTTATCAACCGGTCGGCCTTCGTCGGCAGCGCCGTGGCCGTTGGCGCAGGGGTAGATCTCGCCCTCAAACCGGGGACAGCGTACGGACTGATCTGCGAGTGTGGGAATGCCGGATGCGGCTGTGGCAGCACTTGCTGCTCGGGATTCACCGAGTTCTGCTGCTCAGTCAGCGGCTACAACTACTGCCCCGCGAATACGGTGATGGGTGGGTGGTGGCTGGCCGACAACTCTTCCTATTGCGCCGGCCCGCGGTACTACATGGACTGCAACGCCACCTGTTCGTGTGACACAGGCTGCAGCAGCGGGTTCCCGTTTTGCGAGCCGGGCTGTGACGCAACGGAATGTGGCTGCGGGGCGCAGGGCTGTGACTCGTATCTGACGGGATGCCTGCAGTTCCGATACGGGCAATGCAACCAGAACATCGCCTGCATGGGTCGCATCGTCTGCCGCGTGGTCGCCTGCGTCCCGCCGTGGACGGTGGATCCTTCATGTACGACCGCGGTCGCGGTCGACAACGGCACCGCCGAACAGAACGCGCCGTGCTGGACGCCCGCGCCACCGACAGTCCCAGTCGTCGCCATGGCGACGAGCCTCAGCGGGTCCGGCTACGCGGTGCTGACGACGTTCGGGAAGCTGTTCACCTACGGAGACTTCCCCCCCGCTGGTGATGCTTCCGGACTGCCCCTCGATGCGCCCATGGTTGCCGTAACGAGTTGTCCCGGCGGGGGGTACTTCATGGCCGCAGCTGATGGCGGCATCTTCGACTACGGAGGCGCGCCGTTCTGCGGTTCGATGGGTGGCCAACCGCTGAACGCCCGGATAGTCGGGATGGCCACAACCCCGACCGGCGACGGGTACTGGCTCGTCGCGGCGGACGGCGGGATCTTTGCCTACGGCGACGCTCTCTTCTTTGGCTCCATGGGCGGACAACACCTCAATTCCCCGGTCGTCGGCATGGCCCCCACCCCGACGGGCGACGGGTACTGGCTCGTCGCGGCGGACGGCGGGATCTTTGCCTACGGCGACGCCGTGTTCGACGGTTCCGCCGGCTCCATCAAGTTGAACCAGCCCGTAGTGGGCATGGCGCCATTCGGCACCGACGACGGGTACTGGCTCGTCGCGGCGGACGGCGGGATCTTCACCTACGGCGGCGCACCATTCCTCGGGTCACCCGCATGACGGGCTTGCTCGCCCCACCTAGAAAGGACACCCCATGACCATCCTGCTCGCACTTGCCGCCGGCGTCATCGCGCTGGTCGCTGCGGTCCGCTCGACCTGGTCGCCTTGCGGGCTGTCGATGTTGGCCACCATCACGCCGCTCGCTGAGCAGGGCCGTGGGCACCGCTACCAAGCAACGGCCCGGTGGTTCGTCGTGGGGAGCCTCATCGGTGGCGCCTTCCTGGGGGCGGGCATGGCGTTCCTCGCGGCCGGAGTCGCTAAAACGCACGCGTCGAATTCCGTGCTCGGAGCCATCGCGGCGGCGGCCGCACTCATCACCCTCGCCTCCGATG
Source organism: Acidimicrobiales bacterium (assembly GCA_036490155.1). GTDB lineage: Bacteria > Actinomycetota > Acidimicrobiia > Acidimicrobiales > RAAP-2 > Bog-473. The sequence goes on from DASXEK010000077.1 coordinate 38,206, forward strand.
CGCGCCTCGGCGGCTTCCAGCTCCCCGTCCACCACCGACAGGTGAATGAGCGCTGGCTCGACCGGTTTCGCCCCTGGGTCTACGGCGCCGGGTTCGGTTGGCAGATCGGCGCCGGCCTCGCGACCTACATCCGCACCTGTGCCGTCTACCTGATGATCGTGCTGGCGGCCCTCACCGGCAGTCCAACCACAGCCATTGTCATCGGTGTCGCGTTCGGACTCGTCCGCGGCCTGGCGGTCTACTTGGGCCGGCGCATCACCAGCTCCGTTGCACTCGCCGAATTTCACCGACGCTTTACGGTCGCGGGCCCGATCGCGCTGGCCGCGGTCGTGGCATGCGAAGCCGTCGTGGCACTGACGTTCTCGACCATCGTCTCCGTCTGGCTCGGCGGTGTGGTCGCGACAGCCCTTGCCCTCACGGCCCTCGCGGGGGCGTGGCGACGGCGTCAGCAGAGCGTCCCCACTCCGTCTGTGACCCTGCGGTGATCGTCCGGGCTGAGGCGCCGCCCCCACCACTACCATCGGCGCATCGCCCCCAGCCCTGATCAGCAGCCCAGCCCGAAGCCCATCCGCCTCGTCCTGGCCGATGTGGACGGGACGCTCGTCACCCAGGACAAGGTGCTCACGAAGGAAGCTGTCGACGCAGTCCACCGTCTGCACAATGTCGGCGTGCTGTTCGCCGTCACCAGCGGCCGCCCGCCAAGAGGCATGCAGATGCTGGTCGAGCCGCTCGACTTGCAAACTCCCATCGCCGCCTTCAACGGCGGCATCGTCGTCGATCGGGACATGAAGACCATCGAACAGCGAGCCATCCCCAAGGACCTCGTAGGACCAGTCATCGACCTCATGAAGTCGTCCAAGCTCAGCGTGTGGCTCTATCGCGGCGCTGACTGGTACGTCACGGACCCCAAGGGACCCCACGTCGACCGTGAGGCGTGGACCGTCAAGTTCGATCCCACTGTCGTCGACAACTACGAGGACCTGACCGACAACGTCGCAAAACTCGTCGGCGTCAGCGACGATCACGACGCCGTGCAGAAGGCCGGCGAGGCGGCGCACGAGCAATTCGGTGACCACGTCACGGCGGCAGCATCACAGCCGTACTACCTCGACGTCACCCACCCTGACGCCAACAAGGGGTTCGTCGCCCGCTACCTCGCCCAGCGCTACAGCCTCGAAGAAGGCGAGATCGCCACGTTGGGTGACATGCCCAACGACATCCTCATGTTCGCCCATTCTGGCCTGAGCATCGCCATGGGCAACGCCGACCCGCAGGTGAAGAAGGCCGCCCGCCGCGTCACAGCCAGCAACGAAGACGAAGGGTTCGCCAAGGCCATCGAGCGTTTCGTGCTCCCCGCGGCCAACGCCGCCAGCTAACCAGCTGACCGGTACCGGTCAGACCCCTCGGTGGTTCTCGAAGCGAGCGAACTGCTTCAAGAACAGCAGGTTCGCCTTCCCGGTCGGCCCGTTCCGGTGCTTCGCCACTTCGATCAGCGCGTCGTCCGCCCGGTCGATCGGCACCTCGTCGTTGTACTCGGACTCCCGGTAGATGAACAGGACCACGTCGGCGTCCTGCTCCAAGGACCCCGACTCACGCAGGTCTGAGAGCTGCGGTGTCTTGTCCTGGCGAGACTCGAGATTTCGGGAGAGCTGCGACAGGGCCACCACCGGGACTTCGAGCTCACGGGCCAGGATCTTCAGTCCCCGGCTGATCTCGGCCACTTCGGTCTGGCGGTTCTCCGCCCGCCCCCGGCCAGTCATCAGCTGCAGGTAGTCGACGACGACGATCCCCAGGTCACCCTCCGACTTCTTCAGCCGCCGGGCTCGGGCCCGGATGTCCATGACCGTCACGTTGGGGTTGTCGTCGATGAAGATCGGCGCGCTCGACAACCTCGTCACGGCCATGCCGATCTTGCTCCAGTCCTGCGTCCGGATCCGCCCCGTCTGCAGGCTCTGCCCGTTCACCTCGGCCTCCGACGCCAGCAGCCGCTGCGTCAGCTCCAGGTGGCCCATCTCCAGCGAGAACAACAGAGCAGGTCGCTGCACCGCCATCCCGACGTTCGCCAGCACGCCCAACGCGAACGACGTCTTACCCATGCCGGGGCGGGCACCCACGATGTTCAGCGACGAGGGTTGGAACCCGAGCAGGATCTTGTCGAGCTCGTGGTACCCGGTCGCCACCCCGGTGATCGCCGATCCCCGCTGGCCCAGCTCCTCGATCCGATCCAACCCCGCCCCGAGGAGCTCGTGCAGCGGCCGCATTGTGTCGGCCGTCCGGCGCTCGCCGACATTGAACACCATCTGTTCGGCCTCGTCGACCGCCGCCTTGACGTCCTCGGGCACCGAGTAGCCGATGTCGGCGATGTCGCCGGCCACCCCGATGAGCTTGCGCAACAACGCGTGCTCTTCGACGATCGCGGCGTAGTGCCGCGCGTTGGCGATCGACGGCGTGTTCGCCTGCAGGGAAATGAAGATCGACGGGTCCCCCACTTGCTCGAGCACGCCGGAGCGCTTGAGCTCGTCGGTCACTGTCACGGCGTCGATCGCCTCGCCCCGCTCCATCAACGCCTGGATCGCCCCGAAGATGTGCCCGTGCGCCGGCTTGTAGAAGTCGCCCGACGAGCACTTCTCTATCCCGACGGACGCCGCGTCGTTGGACAGCAGCATCGCCCCGAGGAGGGACTCCTCCGCTTCGAGGTCGTGCGGCGGTACGCGCCCGCCTGCTCCCGAAGGAGCGACACGGAGCGGTCGGGGGCGGGTGTCGTCGAAGGCTTGAACCACGGCTTCCCTACTCTGACGGTCCCGCGCTGGGGACGGTAAGTCCCGATTTCGTGTGGATAAGCCGTGTACGACCGGCCGGCGCCTGTGGAACGCCGCTGATCCCGATCTCCCGCGTTAGCTGCACCGCAGCATGATGCCCTGCGGTCGTCACAGGGGCTGTGGATACCCGCCCCGAACCTCCGGGATCTATCCGGCGGCCGTGACCTCCACGGTCACCACGGTCGAGACGTCCGGGAACAGGTCCACCGTGACGTCGAAGGTCCCGGTCTCCTTGATGTGGTCGGGCAGCACCACGTGCTTGCGGTCCACCTCGACCCCCTTGGCCGCCCGGATTGCGTCGACGACCTCGACCGGACCGATCGAGCCGAAGAGCCGGCCTCCCGATGCCGCCCGGGCGCTGATCGGGATCACCGCACCGGCCAACAGGGTCGCCTGCGCCTCGGCGGCGTTGCGGTCCTGCGCCTCGCGCAGGTCGCGCCCACGCCGCATCTGCACGGCCTGCCCCTCGATCCCCTCACCGGCCACGATGGCCCGCCCCTCGGGCAACAGGAAGTTACGGGCGAAGCCGCCCGCCACCTTCACGATGTCGCCCCGGCGCCCGACGCCGGCCACGTCGTCACGCAGGAGGACCTTCATGCGTCACTCCCAGCGACCTCGGTCTCGGCACCGGCCTCGACCGCGTCCGCCGCCGCGTGCTCGACCAGCTCCTCGACGAGCTCGCTGACCTCCGCGGTCACGGCCGCCTCGGTCTCGGCGTCACCCTGGACATCGGTGTCGTCGACGACCTCGACCGAGACCGACGACGTCCGCGGGCCCCGGTCCGAACCTCGGTCCGAGCTCGACAACGTCGAGTCGCTCAACGTCCCGCCGCGGTCACCGCGTCGGCCTCCGGGACGCTCGGTCACCGTGCGCTGCGTGTAGGGCAGCAGCACGAGCTCACGGGCCGTCTTGATCGCCATGGCCAGCGCCCGCTGGTGCTGGGCGCAGTTCCCCGTCACCCGGCGCGACCTGATCTTGCCCCGGTCGCTCATGTACTTGCGCAGCATCGGGACGTCCTTGTAGTCCACCCACGTGACCTGGTCCCGGCACAGGGCACAGGGCTTCTTCTTCACCCGGCGGCCGAGGTCCTTGGGGGCTCGGCGTGCCGCCGACCCACCGCGTTGGTTTTGCCGTGCCATTAGAAGGGCTCCTCATCGAATCCGTAGCCGCCGCCCGCACCGCCGGCCGGCTGCGACTGGGGCTGGGACTGCGGTTGGGCCTGGGGTGCGCCACCGGATCGGGAGCCGCCACCGCGCCCCGAACCATCGCCGGCGCCGCGCCGCTCGTTCTTCGTGATCTGCGCCGTGGCCCAGCGCAGTGACGGCCCGATCTCGTCCGCCACGACCTCGACCTTCGAGCGCTTGTCGCCCTCCTGGGTCTCCCAGCTGCGCTGCTCGAGCCGTCCGGCCACCATGATCCGGGAGCCACGCGTGATGCTCTCGCTCACGTTTTCGGCCATCTCCCGCCAACAGACCACGTCGAAGAACGAGGTGGCCTCCTCCCACTCCTGGGTCTGGCGGTTCTGCCAGCGCCGGTTGACCGCCAGGCCGAAGGTCACGTTGGCCTGGCCGGTGTTGGTAAAGCGCAGCTCGGGGTCACGGGTCACGTTGCCCACCAGCGTCACGCTGTTGTCTGAAGCCATCTGTACTCCTCTCGTCCTTGCTCGCCGGCCGTCAGCTCGTCGCCGGCGTCGGCGTCGCCCACGACTCGACGACGGTCTCGGGCAGGCGCACGATCTTGTGGCGCACCACATCGTCGGCCAAGCCGAGCATGCGGTCCAACGCCGCAACCGTCTCGGGCTCGCCGGTGAACTCGACGACGACGTAATAGCCCTCGCGCTTGTGGTTGACCTCGTAGGCGAAGGTTCGCTTGCCCCAGCGGTCGATGGCGCCGGGGTTCCCCCCGTTGCTACGGATGACGTCCAACGCGCGGTCGAGCTCGCCCTGAATCACGGTGGGTTCCGTGGTGGCCTCAAAGATGGCCATGACTTCGTAAGGCCGCATAAGCGGCGTACCTCCCTCTGGACCGGGGTGTCCCGGGCCCCTGACGGTCAGGAGCAGGGTGTGTTGTGACGGATCATGCTAGCCGAGCCGTCGTCCGGCCCCGCCCCGGGGCGCCGCCCCAGGCCCAGGGCGTCAGGTCGTGAGTGCGTCCCCCAGGCCGGCCGGCCCGTGATACGTCTCCGCCTCCCCCGGGAAGTTCCCGTCCCGCACATCAGCAGCGAACGCCGCCACCGCCTCGGTCGCCAGCCGCCCCAGGTCCGCGTACTGGCGCACGAACTTGGGCACCGGCCCCGCCCCGAGCCCCAACAGGTCGTGAAACACCAAAACCTGCCCGTCGCACGCCGGCCCGGCCCCGATGCCGATCGTCGGCACGTCGAGCGCCTCGGTCGCCGCCGCCCCGACCACGTCGGGCACACCCTCGATGACGAAGCCGAAGCACCCCGCGGCCGCCAGCGCCTTCGCCGCGTCGAGCAGCGCCGTCGCCGCGTCCACGCTCTTGCCTTGCACCCGGAACCCGCCCATGGCGAGCACCGACTGCGGCGTCAGCCCGAGATGCCCCATCACCGGGATCTCGGCCCGGATGATCGCCTCGACCACGGGCAGCCGGGCCCGGCCACCCTCGAGCTTGACGGCCTGCGCGCCGGCGCGCACGAGCGCGGCGGCGTTGCGCACCGCCTCTTCGGCGGAGGTGTGGTAGCTCATCCACGGCATGTCGCCCAGGATCAGCGAGCGGGGCCGTGCCCGGGCCACCGCGGCGGTGTGGTGCGCCATCACGTCGATGTCGACGTGCAGCGTGTCCTCGTAGCCGAGCACGTTGTTCGCCACGGAGTCCCCGACCAAGATGATGTCGGCCCCCGCCTCGGACACGATCCGCGCCCCCGGCTCGTCGTATGCCGTCACCATCACGATGGGCACCCCGCCGTCGCGCCGCTTGCGATCCCGCAGGTTCGGCACCGTGGGCTTCGGCCCGTCGGTCATGGGGTCGTCTTCTTCGACGGTGTCCGCCGCGCCTTGCCGCCGGACCCCCCACCGGCGGGGTACTTCTTCATGAGGTGATGCCAGGCGCACGCCGGGCAGACCTCGACCTCGTAGCAGAGGACGGGCTCGGGCCGCCGGCACAGCGCCTTGAGCTCGGCGACCGTTCCTGGACAACGCCCGCCGGGAGGAAGCTTGGCTCCGAAGACGAAGGTCACCATCACCAGCCGCCCGTCGTCGCAGATCGGGCAGACCTCCTTGGTGGGCCGCCCGACGTTGCGGGCCGCCCGCAGGAGTTCGGGGTGGGCGTCGCACACGTCGATCTTCTGGACGCGGCCCCGCTCCACCTCATGGACCAGGCCGTTTCGCACGATCCGGTACTCCACTTGGGCCGTGACGTCAGGGCTCACGGCCCGGGAGGACGACCTCGGTTCCGAGGTGACTGACACGGCGGCCAGGCTACCCCCCACGCCTGGGGATGCCACCCATTGCAGGCACGATTTGGGCACCCTCGTGACAAATCCGCGACGACTTCCTGTACATCGCTATATCGAATCGATATAATGATCCGCAATGTTGGACATGGCCATTCTGGGCCTGCTCGAAGAACGGGACCTCCACGGCTACGAAATCCGCCGTCAGCTCCGGGACCACCTGGGGCTGCTGGCCAACGTGTCGTTCGGTTCCATCTACCCCGCCCTGACCCGCCTCGAGAAGTCCGGCGCGGTGGTGGCCACCGAGGGTGGAGGGCCGACCGGGTCCGACCCCGGCACCACGGGTGCGGCGCCACCGACGGGGTCGCTGTCCGGAGAATTCGCCGTCCTCCGAGCGCGCCGGCATGCCGGCACGCGTTCGAGGCGGGGCAAGAAGGTGTACCGGATCACCGACGCCGGGCGGCTGCTGTTCGCCGAATTGCTGGCCGACGGGAGTGCGGCCGACGACGCCCGCAGCTTCTCGTTGCGGCTGGCGTTCGCCCGCCACTTGGCCCCGCAGGCCCGCCTCGCGCTGCTCGAGCGGCGACGGGCACTGCTCGTCCAGCGGCTCGTCGAGAGCGAGTCGGCTCGACCCGATCTCGATCCCTACGCCCGTTCCGTCGTCCAGCACACCGTCGACGGCGTCGCCCGGGACGTCAGCTGGCTTGACTCTCTCATCGACTCCGAGCGTGCCGACCTCGCCGACGCACGCACCGAGCCGGTGGGCTGACACTCGCATGACCGACCAAACCGAAGGAGACATTCCGATGCCCAGCCCCGTACGCCTCGCGATTGCCGGGGTCGGCAACTGCGCCAGCTCGCTCATCCAGGGCCTCACCTACTACCGCCATGCGGACCCCTCCGACACGGTCCCGGGGCTGATGCACGTCGAACTCGGCGGCTATCACGTCCGCGACATCGTCCCCGTCGCCGCGTTCGACATCGACCAGACCAAGGTCGGCACGGATCTGGGCAAGGCGATCTACGCCGGGCACAACAACACCATCCGTTTCGCCGAAGTCGGCGAGATCGGCATCACCGTGCAGCGCGGCCCCACGCTCGACGGGCTGGGCAAGTACTACAAGGAGATGCTCGAGGAATCGCCGGCCGAGCCGGTCGACGTGGCGCAGACCCTGCGTGACGCCAAGGCCGACGTGCTCGTCTCGTACCTGCCGGTGGGGTCGGAGAAGGCGCAGCGCCATTACGCCCAGGCGTGCCTCGACGCCGGCGTGGCCTTCGTCAACGCCATCCCCGTCTTCATCGCGTCGGACCCCGAATGGGCGGCCAAGTTCCGCGACGCCGGCGTGCCGATCGTGGGCGACGACATCAAGAGTCAGGTGGGCTCGACGATCGTCCACCGCATTTTGACGCGCTTGTTCGAGGACCGCGGCCTGGCGCTGGACCACACGTACCAGCTCAACTTCGGCGGGAACATGGACTTCAAGAACATGCTCGAGAGGGAGCGGTTGGAGTCGAAGAAGATCTCGAAGACGCAGGCCGTGACGAGCCAGATCGAGGACAACGTGTTGGATGCGGACGACGTCCACGTCGGCCCTTCGGACCACGTCCCGTGGCTCAAGGACCGCAAGTGGGCCTACATCCGCATGGAGGGCCGCAACTTCGGCGACGTGCCCTTGAACCTGGAGCTCAAGCTCGAGGTGTGGGACTCACCCAACTCGGCTGGGGTCATCATCGACGCCGTCCGGTGCGCCAAGCTGGCGTTGGACCGAGGGGTGGGTGGACCGCTGCTCGGGCCGTCGGCCTACTTCATGAAGTCGCCGCCGGTGCAGTATCACGACGACGTGGCGTATGCGATGGTCGAGGCGTTCGCGGCCGGCGAGACGACCGAAGAGGTCTGGCCGCCGGACTGACCGGACCGGGCCGGGTCAGACGAGGATCCGCTCCTCGGGGGCACGGACGCCCACGACGGCCAGGGTCCGGCCCATACCGAGGAAGCAGCCACAGCAAATAGTCAGGTCGGCCAGCTCGTCCTCGGAGAAGGCTGCGTGGAGCCGGCCCCACAGCTCGTCGTCCATGGCCAGGTGGTCGATGGCAAAGCGCTCGGCGAACTCGGCCGCCAGCCGCTCCCGCACGCTCAGGTCGGTCGCGCTGCGCCAGTCGGACGCCTCGGCGTAGAACGGCTCGGTGGCACCGACGCTTGGCCCGTCCTTGGCCCTCGTGTCGCGGCACACGGCGCAGTCGTTGATCAGTGCGATCGTCCAGCGAGCCGCCTCGCGTTCGCGCACCGACAGTTGCGAGTTGCCGTAGACCGCCGCCGAGAGCTTGCCCATGCCGGCCGCCATCTCGGGCCGTAGCAGCGCCCAATCGATGTGCTCGCCGAGCCCACTGTCCGGTGCCTGAATCCGCGTCATGCCGACGACGGTACCCGGTCAGGCTCCGCCGCGCTCTTCCCACCAGGCCCGCAGCCGCCGGGCCGCCTCCTCCTCGCCGAGGGGGCCCTCATCGAGCCGCAGCTCCATGAGAAACGTCAGGGCGTCGCCGACGGCGCGGCCGGGCTTGAGGTCGAGCAGCTCCATGACCTGGTTGCCGTCGAGGTCTGGGCGGAGCGCGTCGAGCTCCTCCTCCGCCCGGAGCTCGGTGATGCGTGCCTCGAGCTCGTCCATACGACGTGCCAGGGCCCGGGCCTTGGCGGCGTTGCGCGTCGTGCAGTCGCAGCGGGTCAGCTCGTTGAGCAGGTCGAGAAGCGGCCCGGCATCGCGGACGTAACGGCGCACGGCCTTGTCGGTCCACCCGAGCCGGTACGTGTGAAACCGCAGATGCAGTTCCACCAGCCGCACCACGGTGTCGACGTCGCTGCTCGGGTAACGGAGCGCTTCCATGCGCGTCCTCGTCATACGAGCTCCGACGACCTCGTGGTGATGAAAGGTCACGCCGCCGTCCGTGATCGCCCGGGTGCGCGGCTTGCCGACGTCGTGGAACAAGGCGGCGAGTCGGAGAAGCCGGATCTTCGACGTCTTGTCGACCACCGCGAAGGTGTGTGCCAGCACGTCCTTGTGCCGGTGGATCGGGTCCTGCTCGAGCGCCATGGCCGGCAGCTCGGGAAGGAACTCCTCGGCCAGCCCGTTGCGCACGACGAACCACAAGGCCTTGGAGGGCACGTCGACCATGACCATCTTGTCGAGCTCGTCGCGGATGCGCTCGGCCGACACGATCGACAGCCGGCCGTGCATGTGCCGCACCGCCTCAACCAACGCCGGATCGGGTTCGAGCGAGAAGCGGGCCGCGAACCGTGCTGCGCGCAGCATGCGCAACGGGTCGTCGCCGAACGAGACCTCGGGGTCGAGCGGCGTGCGCAGCCGGCCGGCCGCCAGGTCCCCGAGACCGTCGAAGGGATCGATCAGCTCCATGTCGGGCAGTCGCAACGCCAGGGCGTTGATGGTGAAGTCGCGCCTCGACAGGTCGACCGTGATGTCGTCCCCGAACGTCACCTCCGGCTTGCGCGAATCGGGGACGTAGGCCTCGGCCCGATGGGTCGTGATCTCGTAGATGCGGTTGCCTTTGCGGCATCCGATGGTGCCGAAGCGGGCGCCCTGGGTCCACACGTCATCGGCCCAGCCCCCAACGAGCCGCTCGATCTCGTCGGGACGAGCGTCGGTCGTGAGATCGAAGTCGGACTCGGAACCGCCGTCGGCGGCGCCCGGGAACAGCGCGTCGCGCACCGATCCCCCCACGAGATACAGCGTCTTTCCGGCCGCGCCGAAGCGCCGCGCCAGCTCTTCGGTGGCGTCGACGTAGGGGCGGAATCGTTCGGGCACCGACGTGGACTGCACCCGCCCACGGTAGTGCGCCCTCTAGCCTCTCCCTGTGTCGATGCGCTGGGGCAAGGCCGCCCTCTGCTCGCTCGCCGTGGTGGCAACCGCACTCCTCGGTACCGCACCCGCCGCCGCCACCGGCCACTCCGGAGGCGCCGCGGCGGCTGTCGTGCGCGCCACGACGGACGGTCCCCCCCTGACTCTGGTCTCCCAGACTCCGTTTGTGACCCCGACCCTGCCCTGGTTCAACATGACCCTCGGGGTCGGCCGCGCCGCAGGGTCGACGAATGGACTCCACGTGAGCGTGACGTTCTATTCACGGCTGGACAGCTCGTCCCAACTCCAGCAGGCGATCAGCGGCACGCCCGATGGCACCGTCCTCCTGCGCGAGTCCGACATACCGGTCTCGGGTGGCGGCGCAGGATCGGCGGCGGCCGTCTGCGTCCCGGTGCAGCGCGACGATGCCGACACTCCTCCGGCGAGCGGTGTCGGCGTGTGCGCTGCCGGAAGTAAGTCGCTGGACCTCGGGTGCACCCCGCTCAGCGGCACATGCGGCGACGTCTACCCCGTGTCGGTCGCGCTCGATCGACAGAACTCGACGACGCCGATTGCGCGCTTCACGACGTTCCTCACCTATCAGGAGGCGGACGCGCCCGGTTCGATGGGCCTCGGCGGACCGCTCCAGGTTGGCCTCGTGCTGCCGGTGGCGAACGCCGCCACGGCCGCAACGGTCGGGACGGCGCTGGCCGACCACCGAGACGTTCCCGTGACGCTCGCCGTGAACCCGGCGGGCGTCGAGAAGTCCGACCGGGCGCAGCGCAAGTCAGCGCCCCACGCTCTCGAGCAGCTGGGCTCCCTCGGCGGCGAGCAGACAATGGACCAGCCGTACGTCCCCATTGACCTGACTGCGATATCCGAAGCGGGTATCGCCAGCGAAATCGGGACACAGATGACGCGGGGCGACGAGATCCTCCACGCGGCCGGTCTCCGGCCCACCGCCGGCGCCTGGGTCGACACCACGACCTCCTTCACCCAGGGCGACAGTGCCGACCTCGCCACCGGGCTGCAGCAGGCGGGCGCATCCAAGTTGGTCTTGGGCGACGGGGACCTGGCCAGTTCGGGCACGAGCAACTACACCTTCGCCCAACCCTTCACGCTCGATCTTGGTCATGGATCGACCGTCACCGCGGTCGCGGCCGACTCATCGCTCGGAGCAAGGTTCACTGCGGAACCGAGCGACCCGTTGCTCGGGGCCGAACAGTTGCTCGCCGGGCTGTCCTTCATCCACTTCGAGAATGCGTCGCTTTCGCAGGCGCGCGGCGTCGTGGTCACCCCGCCGTCGGGCTGGCGCGCCTCGGGTCCCTTCCTCAAGACGCTGCTCGACGGGCTGAGCGGCAACCCTGCCCTGAGTCCGGTCACGCTCGACCAGCTGTTCTCGAAGGTGCCCGTCGGCGGCAACCGCGAGCCCTCGACCCGTCGCTTGCAATCCGGGCCGGCGACACGAGGCATCTCCCGCGCCGCCGCCACCAGGATCGCCCTGGCTCGTCAACAGCTCTCGTCGTTCTCCGGGGCGATCAGTGGCCGCCCGCCCGAGATGCAGACCCTGTCCGACGCGCTCTTGGCCACCGAGGCCAGCGACCTCACCACGGCCCGCCGGACGACGGCACTCGCGTCCTATCAAAAAGCGTTCGGCGCCGAGACCGGCAAGATCAGCCTCGCCACCGAGGAGACCGTCACCTTCACCGCCCAACAGGCGTCGATCCCCATCACGGTGCTCTCGGGCGCGCCCTATCCGGTCAACGTCGTCGTGACCTTGGATAGCGACAAGTTCACGTTCCCCGACGGCAACACGCGCAAGCTGCTCCTCGACCGTCCGACCACGTCCGTGCGGGTCACCGCGCAGGCCCGCACGTCAGGCGACCATCTGCCGATCGACGTCACCTTGCACACGCAGAACGGCCAGCTCCTCCTCGCCCACACCGTCCTGACCGTGCACTCGACGGCCATCTCCTTCGTCGGGGTGGCCCTGACCGTCCTGGCCGGCGCCGTCCTCCTCGTGTGGTGGGGGCGCACCTGGCGGCGGTCCCGCCGCCAGCGGCCCCGGGCGCACTGAGCGTGGCCACCGCCCGCCGGGCCCGCGCCCTGCCCCTACGCACGTCCGCGGCCTACGTCGCCGTCGGCACCGGCGTCTCGCGCGTCACCGGCCTCCTCCGCTTCGTCGCGCTGGCGTGGGCGCTCGGCCAGACGCCGCTCGCTGACTCCTACAACCTGGCCAACACCACGCCCAACATGCTCTACGACATCGTGTTGGGCGGGATCCTCTCCGCCACGTTCATCCCGGTCTTCGTCGACCGGCTGGCCAACCGCACCGAGCGTGAGGCCTTCGACTCCATCTCCTCGGTGCTCACGGTCTCTGTCGTCGTCCTGTTCAGCACGACGATCGCGGCCCTGGTGGCCGCGCCCTACCTCATCGACGCCCTGACCGTGCTCGATACGCACGCCCACCCCGCCCATCTCCACCGCGTCCTGCTCGAGCGTGAGGTCGCCACCACGTTCCTCCGCTGGTTCGTCATACAGATCGCGGCCTACGGGCTCTTCGCACTCGCCGCGGCGCTCCTCAACATGCGCCGTCGCTTCATTGCGGTGGCGTGGGCGCCGATCGTCAACAACGTCGTCTGCATCGGCATCCTGGTGTGGTTCGGCCTCTGGGCCGGCCATGGCGCCTCGTTGACCAGCATCGAGCAGCACCACAGCCAGCTCGTCCTCCTCGGCCTCGGGACCTCGCTCGGCGTGGTCCTCCAGGCCGTCGCCCTCATCCCGAGCTTGCGCCAGGCCGACCTCAGGCTGTTGCGCTGGCGCTGGAACCCACGCGACGACGCGCTCCACGACGTCGCCCGCCTCGGCGCCTGGACCTTCGGGTTCGTCGTCGCCAACCAGCTCGCGCTGTTCGTCGTCACCGTGCTCGCCGGGTCCGTGGCGGGGCCCGACCCCGTGTCCTCGTATACGTACGCCTACGCGTTCTTCCAGCTGCCCTACGGGGTGATCGCCGTCACCGTCATGTCCGTCGTCACCCCGGACCTGGCCCAGCAGTGGTCGACCGACCAACCCGAGGCCTTCCTCCGTCGCATGAGCGGCGGACTACGCGCCGTCCTCGCGCTCGTCGTCCCCTCGGCCGTCGGCATGCTGCTGTTGGCCAAGCCTGCCGTCGCGCTCCTTCTCGGCATCGGGCACAGCACGCCGGTGGAGACCGCCACGACGGGCTCCGCCCTCGCGCTCTTCGCCCTCGGCCTGCCCGGCTTCTGCGCCTACCTCTACTTCGTCCGGGTCCTCCAGTCGATGCAACGCACGAAGGTGGCCTTCTACCTGTACCTCGTCGAGAACGGGCTCAACGTCGTCCTGGCCCTCGCCCTCGTCCACCCCCTCGGCGTCCGCGGCCTCGCCCTCTCGCTCTCCATCGCCTACGCCGTGGCCGCGCTGCTCGCCCTGGCCGTCTTCCATCAATGGTTCGGCCGCCTCGCCGCAGCCGAGACATGGGCCCCGTTGTGGCGCGTCGTCATCGCGTCCGTCCCGATGGGCGTCGTCGTGCTCGTCGTCTCCAACCTGTCGGGCTCGACCACAACGACTGGGCTCCTCGCCCGTGTCGTGGGTTCGGTCGTGGCCGGCGGCGCCGTCTTCGCCGCTGTGGTCATCTGGCTGGGCCGTCGCCACGACGCCGCCCGGCGCCGGCCGCCACCTCCCCCACCGCCGCCTCCGCCGCCACGCCCGATCGCCTCGTCGCGCTCGCAGCAGCCCCGCATCGTCCCGTATCGCCCCTGATCACCTGCGCAGCGGGCCCAGTCGGGCCTCCTGACGACCGGCCCCCCGTGGCAGACTCCCTGCCATGCCCGGCGTCCACATCGTCACCGATAGTGCCTGCGACCTGACCGACCAGCTCGTCAAGGAGCACGGCGTCATCGTGGTGCCGTTGACCATCCGCTTCGGCACCGAAGAGTTCGAGGACCGCCGTCAGCTCAGCCCGGCCGAGTTCTGGGACCGCTGCCGCGGCAAGGGTGATCTGCCCGAGACCGCGGCGCCGTCGCCCGGTGCCTTCCAGGCGGCATTCCAACAGGCCGTCGACGAAGGCGCCGAGTCCGTCCTGTGCCTCACCATCTCGTCGAAGGTCTCGGGCACGTTCGCCTCGGCCAAGACGGCGGCCGACTCCTTCGACGCCGCCCCCGTCCTCGTCGTCGATACCTTCTCGCTCACCATGGGCCAGGGGTTGCTCGTCATCGCCGCCGCCGAGGACGCCGCCGCCGGAGCGGGTCTCGACGACCTCGCCGCCGCGACCCAAGAGCGCATCGGTCGCACCCGGATCTACGGGGTGCTGGGCGGGCTCGAGCACCTCCAGCGTGGCGGGCGCATCGGTGGCGCCCGCGCCCTGCTCGGCTCGCTGCTCAACATCAAGCCCGTGATCCAGCTCAAGGACGGTGAGGTGGCCGAGGAGTCCAAACAGCGGACGCGGGCCCGCGCCATCGCCTACCTGGTCGACAAGGTCAAGGACGACGCCCCATTCGAGCGACTTGCCGTGGCGGACGGCGCCTGCGACGACATCGCCGAGGTCACGGCCAAGATCCGGGACCTCGCCACCGAGCACCCCTTGCTCTCCGTCGACCTCGGCCCCGTGGTGGGCACCCACGCCGGCCCCAACACCGTGGGGGTCTGCTACATCGTCCCAGCCAGGAGCGCCGGAGACGCCGAGAACACCGGGTCCGCCGGGTAGTCTCACCCCGTGGCTGAGAACGATATTTCCGACGCGCTGTCCACTCGTGCCCTCGACACGATCGACACGGTGGTCGCCACGGTCAACGACCGGGCCGTCAGACCCGCCATCGTGGCCGCCCGCGCCGTCGTCTTCGGTGTCATCATCGCCCTGGTCGGCGTCGCCGTCCTGGTCCTGTTCTGCATTGCGTTCATCCGCGTGACCTCGATGTACGGCCACCGGGTCTGGATCTCCTATCTCGCCCTCGGCTTCATCTTCAGCGCAGCCGGCGCGTTCTTGTACTCGCGCCGCGGTGTGCCGCCCAATGCCTGAGCGCCGCAAGGTCGTCATCATCGGCAGCGGGCCGGCGGGGCTGACCGCGGCCCTCTACAGCGCCCGAGCCCAGCTCGAACCGCTCGTCTACGAGGGCGAGCCGTCCTCCACGAGCGATCAGCCCGGTGGCCAGCTCATGCTGACGACCGACGTCGAGAACTACCCGGGGTTCGTCGACGGGGTCATGGGCCCCGACCTCATGGGCATGATGCGGGCCCAGGCCCAACGCTTCGACGCCGAACTGCGGACCGAGAAGGTCAGCCGCATCGAGGTCTCCCCCTGGCCCTTCGAGGTCTGGGTGGGTGACCCCAACGCCGACGAGCCCACCGCGTTGGCCGACACACTCATCATCGCCACCGGCGCCCGCTCCCTCATGCTCGGCATCCCCAACGAGGAGCGGCTGCTCGGGTACGGCGTCTCGACGTGTGCCACCTGCGATGGGTTCTTCTTCCGCGACCACCACATCGCGGTCGTCGGCGGCGGCGACTCGGCCGCGGAAGAGGCGCTCTTCCTGTCCCGTTTCGGCTCCAAGGTCACCCTGATCCACCGCCGCGACGACCTGCGCGCCTCCAAGATCATGCAGGACCGCGTCCGGGCGAACTCCAAGATCGAGTTCAAGTGGAACAGCACGGTCATCGACATCGACGGCGACACCAAGGTGAGCGGCCTGCGCCTTCGCGACACCGTCACCGGTGAGGAATCCGAACTCGATGCGACCGGCCTCTTCGTCGCCATCGGCCACGAGCCCAACACCGCCCTGCTCAAGGGTCAGCTCGAGCTCGACGGCATGGGTTACGTCAGGACGTTCGACGACACCACCCGGACCAGCGTCGACGGGGTCTTTGCCTGCGGCGACGTCCAGGACCACTACTACCGCCAGGCCATCACGTCGGCCGGATCGGGCTGCATGGCCTCCATCGACGCCGAACGCTGGCTCGAGGCCAGGGGCGAGTAGGAAGGGATCGGGGTCCGGATGGGAACAGATCCGGGGGTCTCGACGTTGAAACCGCTGACAAGGAGATCGAATGAGCGAGAAGATTGAAACCCTCACCGACGCTACCTTTGACGAGAATGTCAAGGGTTCCGACGTCCCCGTCCTGGTGGACTTCTGGGCCGAATGGTGTGGCCCGTGCAAGATGATCGCCCCGGTGTTGGAGGAGATCGCGGAGGAGCAGGCGGGCAAGGTCCGGATCGCGAAGCTCAACATCGACGACAACCTGGACGTGACGCGCCGCTTCGACGTGATGAGCATTCCGACGCTGATCCTGTTCAAGGACGGCGAGCCGGCGGCTCGGCTGATCGGGGCCAAGCCCAAGGCGGCCCTGCTCGAGGAGATCTCGGCCTACCTGTAGGCCTGCCCCTCGCCATCGGCGACCGCGGCCCCGCGGTCTCAGACGTTCAGCACCGCTTGACCGCCATCCTCCCGGGCGCGCCCGTCGATGCCGACGGCATCTTTGGACCGGCCACCCGCGCCGCCGTGCAGGCCTTCCAACGCCTGCGCGGCCTGCGCGTGGACGGAGTCTGCGGCGCGCAGACGTGGAACACCCTGGTCGAGGCCGGTTTCCGGCTCGGCGACCGCTTCTTGTACCGCCGGACCCCCATGCTGCGGGGTGACGATGTGGCCGAGCTCCAACAGCGCCTGTGCACACTCGGGTTCGACACGGGCCGCATCGACGGCATCTTCGGCGACGCCACCGTGCGGGCGCTGGGCGAGTTCCAACGCAACGCCGGCGTCCCGGCGGACGGCATCGTCGGCGCGACCACTTTGAGCGAGCTGCTGCGCCTCGAGAGCCGCCACCGCGAGCCCGCTCTCGTCTCGCTGGTCCGCGAAAGGGCCGCCCTCCGAGATGCGCCCCCCACCCTGCGTGGCCGCCACGTGGCGGTCGGCGAAAGTGGCGGCCTGGGCAGCGTCACCGGCGCCCTGCGCCGCCGGCTCACGTTGGCCGGGACGCGGGTGAGCGAGCTGCATCACCCCGACGCATCGGTCCAGGCCAGAGAGGCCAACGACCTGGGCGTCGACGTCTTCATCGGCCTGCGGCTCAACCCCTCGACCTCGTCGTGCCGCACTGCGTTCTGGTCGGGTACCCACGACGAATCCCAGGGCGGGCGGCGCCTGGCCGAGCTCGTCCAAGGCGCAGTGCCCGACGCGCTCGGCGTGGCCGACGGGGGCGTCCGGGGCATGTCGGTCACTCTCCTGCGCGAGACCAGGATGCCTGCGGTCCTCGTGGAGGTCGGTCCGGCCAGCATCGTGGTCGAGCGCGCGCCCTCCCTCGCCACCGCCCTCTCGGTGGCGCTCGGCCATTGGGCCGACGCCTCCTGGGACTGATTACCTGTAATTAGAGCTGGCCGCGGTCCTTGTCTGACAGGAACGCGGCCTAAGCGACCGTTCGGTGATCAACGCTTCCGGCGGGTGAACAGGGTGACAATCCACAACATCATGCACAGGTTGTGGATGAAGCTGAACCGACCCTTGACAGTTACGCGAACTACGCGACGCCTCCGTCACCCACCATGGCGCGATAGATGCGCTCGAGGTCCTCGAGGGTGGCGAACTCCACCACCAGGCGACCCCTGCGGTTCTGAATGTCGACCTTGACCCGGGTGTTGAGGTAGGTGGACAAGAGGTCCTCGAGCTCGAGCACCCCGGGCTCGGGGAGCCGCTTGATCGGCGCCCGACGAGACCCCGAGTCGGTAGTACTTGAGGTACCACCCTTTGCATCGGCCGTGTCGACAGTCGCCTCCTCCGGCACCGGAGGGACGACATGGAGATCGGCTCCCCCGCTGCGGACGAGATCCTCGACCGCGCGAACCGTCAAGCCCTCCTCGACGATGCGCTCGACCAGCCGTTCTTGGAGCGCACGGTCGGGCGTGCCGAGCAACGCCCGGGCGTGGCCCGCCGAAATGGTCCGCTCGGCCAGGGCGCGCTGCGCCCCCGCCGGGAGCTGCAGGAGACGCAGCGTGTTGGTGATGGTGGCCCGGCCCTTGCCCATGCGCGTCGCCACCTGCTCGTGGGTGAGGCCGAACTCGTCGATGAGCTGCTGATAGGCCGCTGCCTCCTCGAGGGCGTTGAGATCGACGCGGTGCAGGTTCTCGACCAGGGCCTGTTCCAGGCTGGCCACGTCGTCGGCGCGCTGGACCAGGACGGGGATCGTCTGGAGCCCGGCTCGGCGGGCGGCCCGCCAGCGCCGCTCCCCCGCGATCAGCTCGTAGGCCTCTGCCTCGTCCTGCAGCTCACGCACCAGTACCGGCTGCAACAGGCCCACCGCCTTGATCGAGGCGGCCAGCGAGGCCATCGACTCCTCCTCGAAGTGACTCCGGGGCTGGTAGGCGTTCGGGCGGATGTGCGAGATCGGCACGACCCGAAGGACCGAGTCGGTCTCGCCGACCGCCTCACTCGGGATGAGGGCGCTGAGGCCCTTACCGAGTCCGCTGCGGCGCGCCATTGCTTACCTCCTTGGCCAGCTCTCGGTAGGCGACTGCGCCTCGCGAAGCCGGATCGAACACGGTGATCGGTTGCCCGAAGGACGGGGCCTCGGACAGGCGGACGGTCCGCGGGATCACTACACGGCAGACCCGCTCCGAGAAGTGCTCCCGCACCTCGTTCGCCACGTCGACGGAGAGCCGGGTCCGGGCGTCGAACATGGTCAGGACGATGGTGGTGACCTCCAGCGTCTCGTTCAGATTGGTCGAGACCAGGTTGACGTTGCGCAGGAGCTGACTGAGGCCTTCGAGGGCGTAGTACTCGCACTGGATCGGTACCAGGACCTCATGAGCGGCCGCGAGGCCGTTGACGGTGATCAGGCCCAGCGACGGTGGGCAATCGATGAGCACGAAATCGAAGTCGTCCACGACGGTGTCGATGGCCCGCTTGAGCTTGAGCTCCCGGCTGAAGGCCGGGACCAGCTCGATCTCCACGCCCGCCAGGTCGATCGTGGCCGGCGCCACGAAGAGGTTCTTCACGCTGGTGGGCTCGATGCAGTCCTCCAGCGGTAGATCCCGCATGATCACGTCGTACATCGACAGCTCGAAGTTGCGAGCCTCCACGCCGAGGCCCGTGGTGGCGTTGCCCTGGGGATCGAGGTCGATGACCAGCACCCGATAGTCCTGCTCGGCGAGGGCCGCTCCGAGGTTCACGGTCGTCGTGGTCTTGCCCACGCCCCCCTTCTGGTTGGCGATGGCGATAACGCGAGGAAGCTCCCGGGCGGCCGGTTTGGACCCATTCAGGAGCTCGTTGGCGTCGTCACGGATAGATGGGGGTCGCATTGTCGGCTCCTCGGCCTCGGGAGGATCGGCCGTCTTGGACTTCTTCTCCGCCTTCTGCTTCTTCGCCATCTCCGCCTCTGGCTCGGACTCCTCGGCTGGTGCCGAAGGCGAAATTACATCTTCGGGCTGGGTCTCCTCGTGGACCGCCGGGGCCGGGGCCTGGGCCTCCGCCTGTTCGAGCACGTCGGGGACCTCATCGAAAAGCTCTTCCGGCTCTACGGCGTCCGACGCGGCCTCTGGGCTGGCCTCAGGAGTGGCCTGGGGAGTGGCCTCTGGCGGGGGAGTCGGGTCAGCAACGGGAAGATGCTGCTCGGCCGTTGGGGGAGGTACCGGAGATGGTGCAGGTGGCGGCGGAGAGGCCGTGGGGGGAGCGCCGTTGGGTGTCTCGACAACGTCCGTGATCAGGCTCTTGACTGGATCCACGGACGTCGGACCCGGCTGGGCGACGGGGCTTGGGGCGCTCTGGGGTGGGGATGGAGTCGGGACCTTGTCTCTGCGCCGGATGCGCATCAGGCGGGAACTCCGAGTCGCCACAGCACCGGCCTATCCTGGCGTCCCGCAGCCAGGCGGTCAAGACTTAAGCCCTCTGTTTCACGTGAAACATGACCCCAACGCAGCGCGAGCTCTGAGGTTCCGGTTCCACGTGAAACATTTCCGGGGCGGCCACCCGGGCCTGGGCCAGCAGCTCCCGGTCCGACCGCCTTTGAGAAGGTCGTCCGCCGGGCCTTCCTCAATGCCACGGTGCGGGGGGCGGGGGGCGATCCGCCTGGGGTCAGAACAGCGGGCGCTTCGCCGGAACCCCGTCACGGCGCGGGAAGCGGTCCGGACAGGCCTCCGCCTGGCGGAGGGTCTGGTAATCGAACTCCACGCGTACCAGGTCCTCCGGCTCCAAGCCGAGCTGGCGCAGGGGTTCGGCGGGCCAGCGGGAACGTCCTGGGGCATCCCCAGGGCCCCCAGGGATGTCCCGGGGGGGCTCGGAGACGATCAACCAACCGCCGGGCTTCAGGAGGGGCGCCCCGCACTCGGCCACCACCGCCGGACGGCCGAACGACCGGGCCAAGACCCCGTCCACGCGGCCCCGGAACTCCGGGTCGCGGCCAGCAAACTCTGCTCGGTCGTGGTGCACCGACACCCGATGCTCGAGGCCCAGACGCCGCACCGCCTCCCGCAGAAACGCCGTCCGGCGCCCGTTGGACTCGAGGAGAACCAGTGAGGCCTCCGGCCAGCTCGTGGCCACGACGAGCCCGGGGAGTCCGCCCCCCGAGCCGAGGTCCAGAAGGACCGGCGGGGCGGCGCCGTCAGGCCACAGACGGCGGCAGACGACCACGAAGCCCTCGGCGTGGCGGAACTGGATGCCGAGGGGGCCTGGGCCGAGGAAGCCGGCGGCGCGGGCCTCCTCGAGTAGTTGGTCGAGGAGGCGGGGGGAGGCGGCGGGCGGCGGTGGCGGGGGAGCGGCGGGCTCGGCCGGGGCCGGAGAGGGATCGGCGGAAAGGCCGCCGCTGGGGGAGCGGCCGGCGGCTACCGGGTCGGTGCCGGGCACCGACCGGTCGTCAGCTCGCCGGGGCGATGACGATGTAGCGATTGGGGTCTTCGCCCTCGGAGCGGGTGACGACGCCGTCCATTTCGTTGATGGCGTCGTGGACGGACTTGCGGTCCGCCGGGCTCATGGCCTCGAGCGCCTTCTCCTGACCCGACGAGATGACCTCTTCGGCGATCTGGACGCTGAAGCGCTTGAGGGCGGCCGAGCGGCGCTCCCGGTAGCCCGCAACGTCGACGAGGATGCGGTCGGTCCGGGACGGGCACTGGCGCTGCACCACGGCCCGGGTGAGGTCCTGAAGCGCAGCCAAGGTCGAGCCGCGGGGGCCGACCAACAGGCCGAGGTCCTCGCCCATGGCGGCGATCTCGACGGTCTCCTCATCGAGCAGACGGCTCTCGACCGTGGCCTCAACGCCGTACTCGGCCAGCAGACCGACCAAGAACGTCCGTCCGATCTCACCCTGCTCCTCGAGCGTCATTCCCTCGGCCATGTCGTCTGTCTCCTTCGGTTCGTTGCTCCTCTGGGGAGCCCTCGTGGCGGACGGCTCCCCAGTGGAACCGTTTCTCGATCCCTGGCTTCCCCCGCCGGCCGCGGCTCCACCCGCCGTGGCGGCCTTGCTGCGATTGCGGCGGCGGCGAGCCGAGCGGCTCGTCCCCGTCCCGGTGCCGGCAGAGCCGTTTCCGTTGCTGCGCCCGGAGCGCGACCCGTTCTCGGTCCCGGTGGCGCCGGTGTCGTCATCGACGTCGCTGCTGCTGGCGTCGTCGCTCTCGGCGGTCGCGGTAGCGCGGGCGGCGCTGGCGCTGCCGCCGCGATCGCGGTCGCCACGTGCGCCGGACCTCGAGCCCGCCGACCTGCTGCGCTCGGTGCGGTCGCCGCCGCCCTGGCGGCTGCCCTGACCCCCCGAGCGCCCACCGCTGCGGCGAGAGCGCTCGCGCTTGGGCCGGGCCCCGACCGGGCGCACCCGGGCGCGCACGCGGGCCTCGATCCGGACGCGTCCGAACAGTCCCATCTTGGGCTCGTTCACCACGATGATCTCGGCGTCGCCCGGGCCAACCCCGAGCTGATCGAGCGCTTGCTCGGTCGCCTCTTCGACGGTCTTACCTGCGACCTCTACCCACTCCACGTCCTAGCGCGCCTTTCTGGCCCGCTTGGTACGCGACCGCGGGTGGGGCTTGGGGGCCGGCGGCTCTTCCGCCGGCGCTCCCTTCCCGTTGGCGGGCCGCTTGCCCGCCGCCGGTTTCCGCCCGTTCGCGTTCGTGTTGGGCCGTCCGTTGGTGCCCGCACTCTTCTTGGGCGGCACGGTCCCCTTGGCCAGCGCCGTCCCGTCGGTCGCGGTCGAGCGCTTCTCCGGCTTCGCCGCCGGTTTGAGAGCAGGCTTTGGTTTCTCCTTCTCCGTATCCTTGGCATCCTTGGCCGAGCCGATCTCGCGCTCGGCCGCGACGGGGCTGACCATCCCCGTCCGGAACATCACCTCTTGTGTGCCGATCCGCATGGCCGATGAGATCACCATGTAAATGGTTGCTCCCGCCGGCACTCGGAGGTAAATGACACCGAAGATAATTGGGAAAAACTTCTGCATCGTTTGCATCTGCGGATTCGCAGCTGCAGCCTGCGGATTGCGACTATTCATCTGCTTCATTTGGTAGTACTGCATGAACATCGCAGCACCAATGAGGATGAGGTAGGGGATCGTGAGAACGGCTTGGTTGGCGCCGTGATGCGAGAACGGATAGGCCGAAAGATCCATCCCGAACCACCAATGCATTTGGCCTTGACTTGCGACCAATTGCTGGTGCATCTTCGACGCAGTCGGGATGTATTTCGGCGCTCCACATAGGGCGCTCGTGCATCTGACATAGTGGCCAGCCGCGTCGATGTATTTATGGCCCAGTGTCACCGTGGTCGAGAGTCCGCGGATCAACGTGTACAGCACGATCAGGAACGGCATCTGCAGGAGGCTCGGCAGGCAGGCGCCGAACGGGCTGGTCCCGTTCTCCTTGTAGAGCTTCATCATCTCGGCGTTGAGCTGCTCGCGGTTCTCCGCGCCCTTGTACTTGGCCTGGAGCTTCTTCATCTCGGGCTGCAGCCGCTGCATGGCCAGCATCGACTTGGTGCTCTTCACCGTGATCGGGGTGAGGGCCAGCATGATCAGGACGGTCAGGCCCCCGATGGCGAAGCCGTAGTTGGGCCAGACGGAGTAGAGGCCGGCCAGGATGAGGCCGAACAGCTCGAAGATCGGGTGGAAGATCTCGCCGATCAGGTGGAACAGGCTGTTTTCGGCCAAGAGCGGGTGGCTCAGCACGACCGGCCCCCCTCATGGTGGTGGACGTGCAGCGAGATGGGGACCAGGTCGACGCCGTGCGGCCCGAAGGGCCGGCAGCGGACGAGGCGCCGGCTCGTCAGGGCCAGGCCACGCCAGAAGCCGTGGGTCGTGAAGGCCTCGATCGAGTAATTCGAGCAGCTGGGGTAGAAGCGACAGGGGGAGACGCGGCCTGACGATGCGCCCTGGTACGCCCGCAGCACGGCCACGGCGGCACGGACCGGCGCATTGGGCCGGGACTCGGTCGGCTCGGTGCGCGTCACGAGCGGACCGCCGCCTCGCCGGCGCGGCGCAACGCCCGCGCCAGATCGTGGCGGAACTCGGCCGGGCTCAGGCTCGCGGCGCCCGGGTCCAATCGGACCAAGAAGGCGCCGCGGGGGAGGGAAGGGGCCGCCTCCCGGACCACGGCCCGGGCTCGCCGGCGGAGCCGGTTGCGCACCACGGCGGAACCACAGCGGCGCCCAATTGCGTAGCCGACCTGGGGAAACAAGCCAGGGGTCGCCTCGTCGGCCGGCGCGAAGACGGCGCGCACGGGACCGCTGGCGCCGCGGGCGCGGGCTCGCTGCACCTCGGCGAAGGCAGCGCGACTGGTGATCCGTCCGACCGTCGGCGTAGGCACGGGGGTCCGTCCTCAGACGGTGAGGCGGTGGCGTCCCTTGAGGCGCCTTGACTTCAAGATGGCCCGGCCCGCCCGCGTGGACATGCGCTTGCGGAACCCGTGCGTCTTGGCCCGCTTGCGGGTGTTGGGTTGATAGGTGCGCTTCACGTCATTCAGCCTTTCGCGACGCCCGGACGTCCTCCGCAAACCGGTCCGTCGCAGGGTTCATGCCTCGGCCCACGGAAAGAATCTGGCCGGCGGCGGCGAGTCCGCCCATGTTAGGCGCGATTTGGGGACCGCCTCTAGTCGCATCGAGCCTCACGGTGTACGTTCATCCAATTACCCGTACCGAGGATCGTTCCCGACATCTTGCCGGACGCCGAGGGGGGAGAAGGGTCGTCTGGCAGGACCGGTGAATCAGGCAGGAGATCTCTGGACAAGGTGCACCGGATCGCTGCGCGAGCAGGTGTCGGAGACCACATGGCAGCTCTGGCTCTCGGGGATCGAGCCGGTCGAGTACGCCGACGGTGTCTTCGTGTTGGCCGTCCCCAACGGGCTCATCCGCGAGCGGGTCGAGTCGCGCTACCTCCCCATGATCGAGGACACGCTGGCCAATGAGGTCGGTGTGCCCGTGCGCGGCCGCCTGCAGGTCCTCGAGCAGGCGCCGGCACCCGTCGCCGTGGGCGGGAGTGTGAGCGCGCCGGGCTCGGACGGGCTCGACGAGGTGTTCGGACTGCCCGCCGACCCGGCTCCCGCACCGGCGGCGGTCGCGGCGGCGGAGCCCTCGGGGCGCATGGGACGCGAATCGCCGGCCGTCCAGCTCGATTCGAAGTTCACCTTCGAGACCTTCGTGGCCGCCTCCTCCAACCGCCTGGCTCACGCGGCGGCCCAGGCCGTCGCCGAAACCCCTGGTCGTTCCTACAATCCACTCTTCATCTACGGCGACTCGGGGCTGGGCAAGACCCACCTCCTGCACGCCATCGGCAACTACGTCACCGAGAACTATTCCCGGCGCAAGGTGCTCTACGTGACCACCGAGACGTTCATGAACGACTTCGTCGACTCGCTGCGCACCTCGACCACGCTCGCCTTCAAGCGTCGCTACCGCGACTGCGACGTCCTCCTCATCGACGACGTCCAGTTCATGGAGCGCAAAGAGGGCCTCCAGGAGGAGTTCTTCCACACCTACAACGACCTCAAGGGCGCGTCCAAGCAGATCGTGCTGACCTCGGACCGCCCGCCCAAGTCGATCGAGACGCTCGAAGACCGACTGCGCAGCCGCTTCCTCTCCGGGCTCATCACCGAGATCGACCCACCCGACCTCGAGACCCGCCTCGCCATCTTGCGCTCCAAATGCCTGAGTGAACACCAGGACGTCCCCGACGACGTCCTCGAATTCATCGCCTCCCACGTGAAGAACAACATCCGGGAGCTCGAAGGTGCCCTCATCCGGATCTGCGCCTTCGCCAAGCTCAACCAGGAACCACTCTCCTTGACCCAGGCCGAGCATGTCCTCTCCGACCTCATCCTGGCGGGCGAGCCGCGCCGGATCTCCCCGCAGTACATCCTCGAGACCACGTCGGCGGCGTACGGATTCCCGGTGGAGGCGATCTGCGGCCCGAGCCGGACCAGGCCGTTGGTCACCGCCCGCCAGGTGGCCATGTACCTGACCCGTGAGCTCACGGACTACAGCTATCCGGCCATCGGCCGCGTCTTCGGCAAGCGGGACCACACGACCGTGATCCACGCCGTCGACAAGATCGCCGGACAGATGCAAGAGCGTCGGCAGATCTACGAACAGGTCACCGAGCTCATCCAGAAGATCCGTGCCGGCACGGGCTGACACCACCCGGGTCGCGGCCGCCCAACCGAACGACATACTGCGGCGCCGTGTGCTTTGCCAGGGGCAAAGCCTGTGGATCTCGCGGCGTGAGCCTGGGGACCACGGATCGCTGCGTCCCCAGTCGTCCTCAGGCACGGCCAACCGGCCCCTGAGGGCCCCCGGCCCACCCACACCACCATGGGGACAGCGAATCCACCACCACGCTGGCATCGCCTGCTGTCATCCACAATCCACAGGCCTTACTACCTTTAACTCTCCCATGTACCTTTCCCTCTCGAAATGACAAGCAGGGCCCGCCTCCGAAAGGACCGCCGTCCGTGAAGTTCAGATCCGAGCGCGACGCACTCGTCGACATGCTCGCCACAGCCGGCCGCGCCGTGGGCGGGCGGGGTGGCTCCTCCCCCGTGCTCCTCGGCTTGTTGCTGTCCTGCAACGGGAACTCGCTCAGCGTGACCGGCACTGACCTCGACCTCACGATCCAGGTGACCGACGAGGTCATCGGGATCAACGACGGAAGTTGTGTGATTCCGGCCCGCCTGTCCACCGACATCGTGCGGCGGCTCGAGCCTGGTGCGGTGACGCTGGAGGACGAGGGCGACCAGGTCACAATTTCGGCCGCCCGCTCGACCTTCCGTCTCCACACGTATCCCGTCGTGGAGTTCCCGCCGGTCGGCAAGACGAACGACCCCACGACGTACCTCTCGGAGTCCTCGCTCAGTGAGGCCGTGCGCCAGGTAGTCCGCGCCGCGTCACACGACGACGGCCGCCCCCTGCTGACCGGCGTGCTCCTCGCGCACGTGGACGGGTTCATCCGGATGGTGGCCACCGACTCGTACCGGATGGCCATGCGCGACCTCTCCGACACCGACACCATTCCGGGGGAGGAGGACCTGCTGGTCCCGGCGCGGGCCCTGTCCGAACTGCAGCGCCTGCCGACCGGCATGATCACGGAGGGGGCCGAGACGAACCGGGTGGGCGTTGCGGCGAGCAGCAACGAGATCACGTTCTGGCAGGGCAAGGTCCAGATCAGCACGCGGCTGCTCGAGGGCCGCTACCCGGACTACAAGCAATTGATCCCCGACTCGTACCCCAACCGGCTCCACCTCGGCAAGGAGACCTTCCTCGCCGCGCTGCGCCGCGTGCAGCTGCTCGTGCGCGACAACACGACGCCGGTCCGCCTCGCCATGCGCCCGGGCGGCGTCGACCTCAGCGTGCAGAGCCAGGACGTCGGTGACGCGGCGGAGGCGGTGGACGGCGACTTCAGCGGCGAGGAGCTCGTCATCGCGTTCAACCCTTCGTATCTCATCGATGGCGTCGAGGCGGTGACGGGCGACGAGGTGATCGTCGAGACGGCCGACGCGTCGCGTGCGGCGACCGTGCGCGGGACCGAGGAGGACCAGTTCCGCTATCTGCTGATGCCGGTGCGGGTGTCCTGAGGGAGCCGCGGGCGCGGTGAGCCTCCGGCATCTCGAACTGACCGACTTCCGCACGTTCGGGGCCGCGCTGCTCTCGCCCGAGCTCGAAGGCACCACGGCCATCACCGGGGCCAACGGCACGGGGAAGACGAGCGTGCTCGAAGCGGTGGCCTACCTGGGGACGCGGCGCTCCTTTCGCGGGGCGCCGCCCGAGGCGATGGTGCGCACCGGGGCGGAGAGTGCCATCGTGCGCGCCTCGTTCGACACCTCGGAGACCACCGTGTCGGTGGACGCCGAAATCAGGGCCGAGGGCCGTGGCCGCACGCGGGTGAACGGGAAGGACGCGCGAGGCCGTGCGGACCTGGCGGCGGCCGCACCGTGCACCATCTTTTCGCCCGACGATCTCGCGCTGATCAGCGGAGGCCCCAAAGGCCGCCGCGAACTGCTCGACGACACGCTCGCCCTCCTCGACGCCGAAGGGGCGCGGGCGGCCGACGAGACCGAGCGCGTCCTGCGCCAGCGGGCCGCGCTGCTCCGTCAGTCCGGCGGCCGGGCGAACGCGGACGTGACGACGACGCTCGAGGTGTGGGACCAGCGGTTGGCCGACGCGTCCAAGGTGCTCGTGGCGGCGCGTGAGCGCCTGGTGGGCGACCTCGAACCGCTGGTCGGGAGCGCGTACAGCAGGCTGGCCGGTGCGCCGGGCGACGCCATGGTCGAGCAGCGCTACCAGCGCAGTTGGGACGGCGACCTGTTCGACGCGCTGGCGGCGTCGCGGACCGACGACCTGCGGCGCGGCGTCAACACCGTGGGGCCTCACCGCGACGACCTCGTCATCGTGCTCGACGGCCGCGAGGCGCGGACCCACGCGTCGCAGGGCGAGCAGCGCTGCTTGGCCCTGGCGCTGCGGCTCGGGATCCACGAGCTGGTGCGGGCGCGCACGCCGGTGGCGCCCACCCTCCTGCTCGACGACGTCTTCTCCGAGCTCGATCCTGTGCGCAGCCGGGCCCTGGTGGCCGAGCTGCCCACCGGCCAGTCGATCCTGACCACCGCGTCGCCGCTGCCCGAAGGGATCGCGGTGGCGCGCGTCGTCCCGGTCGACACGCTGGGGCGCGGATGAGGGACCGGCGGGACGGCCGCGGGGGTGGCCCCAAACGCGTCGGCGAGGCCATGCCCCGGCTCCTGCGGCGCCTCGGCGTGCCGGCGTCGCCGGCCACCATGGAGGCCGTCTTCGCCCGGTGGGACGAGGTGGTCGAGGGCGACCTGGGTGGCCACGTGCGGCCGTTGCGCGTGGACGGGCGGACCCTCGTGGTCGCGGTCGACCACCCGGCCTGGGCGACGCGGGCGCGGATGCAGTCGGCGCAGATCCTGGCGCGGGTGGAGGCCTTCGGCGGCACCGCGATCGAGCGTCTGGAGGTGCTGGTCGAGCGGCCGTGAGCGGCCGTTCATGAGTGCCGAATTGTCGCTCCCATCGGGTAGAATGGTGTGTCGCATCGAAAGGCCGGATTTGCTCTGTTCGGGGATTCGATTCGTACCGCGAAGACCGTTGTTCTGAAAGGGCGCGCCTGTGGCAGTAAAGATGGACGAGACGCTGAATGGGGCGAACGCCTCCTATGGCGAGGCCGACATCACCATCCTCGAGGGACTCGAGGCGGTTCGGAAGCGTCCCGGCATGTACATCGGCTCGACCGGCCCGACGGGCCTGCACCACCTGGTGTGGGAGGTCGTCGACAACTCGGTCGACGAGGCCATGGCGGGCCGCGCCAGCCGGATCGACGTCACGCTCCTGGCCGACGGCGGGTGCCGGGTCAGTGACGACGGCGCCGGGATCCCGGTCGGCCCGCACCCCAAGTACCCCAAGCAGTCGACGGCCGAGATCGTCCTGACCACCCTGCACGCCGGCGGCAAGTTCGGCGGCAAGGGCTACCAGGTCTCCGGCGGGCTGCACGGCGTCGGCGTCTCGGTGGTCAACGCGCTGTCGTCGCGGCTCATCTTGGAGGTGGACCGGGACGGCCAGCACTGGGAGGCGGAGTTCGAGAAGGGCGGCAAGCTCAAGCGCAAGATCACGGACACGGGCCCGGCGCCCAAGGACCGCAGCACGGGTCAGCCACGCACCGGCACCACCGTCACTTTTTGGCCCGACGCCAGCGTGTTCGACGAGACCGAATTCCGCGCCCAGACCGTCATCGAGCGTCTGCAGATCATGGCCTTCTTGAACAAGGGCCTCGAGATCCGCTTCTTCGACGAGCGGACCGACCCCGAGACCAAGGTCACCTTCAAGTACAGCGGCGGCATCGTCGACTTCGTCAAGCACCTCAACGCGTCGAAGGAGTCGTTGTTCCGCAAGGTTGCGTCCTTCGAGGGCGCAGAGGAGGCCCAGGAGGTCGAGATCGCGCTGCAGTGGAACACCGGTTACCACGAGTCGATCCACTCCTTCGCCAACGGCATCTCCACTATTGAGGGTGGGATGCACGTCGAGGGGTTCTCCAAGTCCTTGACCAACGTGGTGAACCGCTACGCCCGGGAGCGCAACCTCTTGAAGGAGAAGGAGGAGAACCTCAAGGGCGAGGACATCCGCGAGGGGCTGACCGCCATCATTTCGGTGCGCCTCCGCGACCCCCAGTTCGAGGGGCAGACCAAGGCGAAGCTCGGGAACGCGAGCATCCGCTCGTTGACCGAGCGCACGACGAACAAGAAGCTCCTGGAGTGGCTGGAGGAGAACCCGCGCGAGGCGAGCCAGATCGTGCAGAAGTCCACGCAGGCGGCGCGGGCGCGCATGGCGGCCCAGGGCGCGCGCGACCTGACGCGCCGCAAGTCGGCCCTCGACGGCGCCGGGCTGCCCGGCAAGCTGGCCGACTGCTCGTCGCGCGACCCGCGCGAGTCGGAGCTCTTCATCGTCGAGGGGAACTCGGCCGGCGGCTCGGCCAAGGACGCGCGCAACCCGGTGACCCAGGCCATCCTCCCCATCCGCGGCAAGATCCTCAACGTCGAGCGGGCCCGCATCGACAAGATGCTCAAGAACGCGGAGATCCAGGCGCTCATCTCGGCCATCGGCGCCGGGCTGGCCGAGGAGTTCGACGTCGCGAAGATCCGGTATCACAAGGTGATCCTCCTGGCGGACGCCGACGTCGACGGCAGCCACATCCGTACGCTGCTGCTCACGTTCTTCTTCCGCCAGATGAAGCCGCTCGTCGAGGGCGGGTTCGTCTACGTGGCGCAGCCGCCGCTGTACTCGACGCTGGTCGGCAAGGAGAAGATCTACCTCAAGGACGACGCGGCCAAGGATGCGTTCCTGGCCGAGCACCCCGACCACAAGCACGACTTCAACCGGCTGAAGGGCCTCGGCGAGATGGACTTCGCCGAGCTGCGCGACACGACCATGGACGCGAGCAAGCGCTCGCTCCTCCAGGTCAACGTGGAGCAGGCCGCGCTGGCGGACGAGGTGTGCTCCATCCTGATGGGTGACGACGTCGAACTGCGACGCCACTTCATCCAGACGAACGCCAAGGACGTGCGGTTCCTCGACATCTGAGGCACCGGACGGGAAGCAGGAAGTAGGAAGACATGCCACGTCAATCGACACGCGGCGCGGGCCGCGGCAGCGCCGGAGCGGGTGGGGGGAACGCTGCGCCACCGGCACCGCCCGGGGGCGACGAGCCGCCCGCGGGTGGTTCGATAGAGCCGATTGAGATCCAGGAGGAGATGGAGCGCTCGTTCCTCGAGTACTCCATGTCGGTCATCGTCGCCCGGGCGCTGCCCGACGTGCGCGACGGCCTCAAGCCGGTGCACCGCCGGATCCTCTACTCGATGTTCGACAACGGCCTGCGCCCGGACCGGCCGCACAACAAGTGCGCCAAGGTCGTGGGCGAGGTCATGGGGACCTACCACCCCCACGGCGACTCCGCCATCTACGAGGCCCTGGCGCGCATGGTGCAGGAGTTCTCGTTGCGCTACCCGCTGGTCGACGGGCACGGCAGCTTCGGCGGCCGGAGCCCCGACGACGGGCCGGCCGCCATGCGCTACACGGAATGCCGGCTGGCGCCGCTCGCCCTCGAGCTCATGGCGGACATCGACGAGGAGACCGTCGACATGGTGGCCAACTACGACGGGTCGGCCTCCGAGCCCGTCGTGTTGCCCGGGCGGTTCCCGAACCTGTTGGTCAACGGCTCGCAGGGCATCGCGGTCGGCATGGCGACCAACGTCCCGCCGCACAACATGGGCGAGGTGATCGATGCCGCCCTCCACGTGCTGCACCATCCCGAGGCCACCTCCGACGAGCTGATGGAGTTCGTCAAGGGCCCGGACTTCCCGACCGGGGCGCTCATCCTCGGACGCCAGGGCATCCTCGACGCGTACCGGACGGGTCGCGGGTCGATCAAGATGCGCGCCGTCGCCGAGATCGAGGAGGGCCGCGTCGGCGACCGCATCGTGGTGAGCGAGCTGCCGTATCAGACCTCGGTGGAGGTCATTGAGCAGAAGATCACCGACCTGGTGCGGGCGGGCGACCTCGACGGCATCAGCGAGCTGCGCAACGCGTCGGCGAACCAGGAACCGAAGCTCGTGATCGAGCTGAAGCGCGACGCCAACGCCAACGTCGTCCTGAACAACCTCTTCAAGCAGACGCCGATGCAGACCAGCTTCGGCGTCAACATGCTGGCGCTGGTGGACGGCGTGCCGCGCACGCTCAGCCTGGCGCAGGCGCTGTCGCACTACATCGCCCACCAGATCGAGGTCATCACCCGGCGCTCCCAGTTCCGGCTGGACAAGGCGCGCAACCGCGCCCACATCGTCGAGGGCCTGTTGCGGGCGATCGACATGCTCGACGCGGTGATCGCGACGATCCGGGGTTCGGACGACCGCCCCGCCGCCCGGACCGCGCTGATGGCGGAACCCTTCTCGTTCACCGAGGTGCAGGCGACGCACATCCTCGACATGACGCTGGGCCGGTTGACGCGGCTGGGCCGCGCCGAGCTCGAAGAGGAGATGGCCGAGCTGCGCGCCACGATCGCCGAGCTCGAGGCCATCCTCTCCGACGACGCCAAGCTGCGCGGGGTCATCGAGACCGAGATGACGGCGATCCGCGACAAGCACGCCAACCCGCGCCGCAGCGTGATCACGCATGACCCCGGCGAGATGGGCGTCGAGGAACTGATCGACGACGAGGAGATCGTCGTCACCATGACGAGGGCGGGCTACATCAAGTCCGTGGCGGCCGCCGCCTTCCGTACCCAGGGCCGGGGCGGCCGGGGTGTCCAGGGGGCGCGGCTGAAGGAAGAGGACCTGGTCAACCAGGTGGTCCACACGTCGGCACACGCCTACCTGCTGCTCTTCTCCAACCAGGGCAAGGTGTACCGGCTGCGCGGCCACGAGATCCCGATGAAGGACCGGACCGCCCGCGGGACGGCAGCGGTGAACC
Source organism: Acidimicrobiales bacterium (assembly GCA_036490155.1). Taxonomy (GTDB): domain Bacteria; phylum Actinomycetota; class Acidimicrobiia; order Acidimicrobiales; family RAAP-2; genus Bog-473. The sequence goes on from DASXEK010000077.1 coordinate 70,709, forward strand.
TCGTGCCGCTGGCGCCGAACGAGTCGATCTCCGCCATCATCGCCACCCGTGAGTTCTCGGCCGACCAGTACCTGTTCTTCGCCACGGCGCACGGGCAGGTGAAGAAGACGGCGTTGAGCGAGTACGACAAGTCGCGGCGCGAGGGCTTCATCGCCATCAACCTGCACGACGGCGACGAGCTGGTGCGGGTCGTGACGACGTCGGGCCACGACGACCTCTTCGAGGTCACCCGCAACGGCATGACGATCCGCTTCAGCGAGGACGACGTCCGGCCGATGGGTCGCGACGCGGCCGGGGTGCGTGGCATCCGCCTGCGCCAGGGGGACGCGGTGGTCTCGTGCGACGTGGCGGCCGACGACACCGACATCCTCATCGTCACCGACGCCGGCTACGGCAAGCGCACCAAGCTCGAGCGCTTCAACCGCCAGACGCGGGGCGGTCAGGGCGTGCGCGGCATCCGGCTGACCGGCACGCGCGGCACCGTGGTGAGCGCGTTCATGGTCGCGCTGGACGAAGAGATCCTGCTCGTGTCCTCGGGCGGCGTGGTCATCCGCACCGCGGCGCGCGAGATCGCATCGCAGGGCCGCGACGCCACCGGCGTGCGGGTGATGAACCTCGACGACGGCCAGACGGTGGCCGCGGTGGCCCGGGTGGCGGCGGAGCCCGAAGAGGACTAGTGGCGCGCCGCGGGGCGTGGCCCCGAGGGCGGCTTAAAAGAAGCCGATGGAGGACACGGGCCAGACCCGCATCTCGACCTTGCCCACGATGAGCGACTTGTTGATGGGGCCCCAGTACCGGCTGTCGCACGAGTCCGTCCGGTTGTCGCCCATCACGAAATAGTCGTTCGCCGGCACCCGGAAGGGCTGCTGGAGGCTGTACGCCGTGCCGCTGGGGCCGGGCTTGGTCACGCCCTGCTCGGAGGCGGGCAGCCAGCTCTCGTCGAGACGGTGCCCGTTGACGTAGACGTAGCCGCCCGAGACCGAGATCGTCTCGCCGGGCAGGCCGATGACGCGCTTGACCAGGTCGTTCACCTCGGGGCCGCCGCAGTCCTCGTTGGCGGGCCGGGAGAACACCACGATGTTGCCCCGCCCGACGCCGTGCAGGTGATAGCTGAGCTTGTTCACCAGGATGCGGTCGCCGATCTGGAGCGTCGGCTCCATCGAGCCCGATGGGATGTAGAAGGTCTGGACGACGAACGTACGGAGGACGACCGCGACGACGACCGCCACCAGGACGACGATGACGGCCTCGCGGAGCCAGCGCGTGCTCCGCGGCGGCTCCTCGTCGCCCGAGCCGTTGGTCGCGGGCCCAGCGGGCGGCGGTCCGTCCACGGCAGTGCCGGTGACGCCCCCCACGCCGGCCGGCGGCTCGTCGACGGCGAGCGCCGGGTCATTGGGTTCGGGCGTCACCGCAGGGCAGGCTAGACGGCGGGGCCAGGCCCCGGGATTCAGGCCGGGACGGGGACGACCGAGGCGGTGTCGCGGCCCGAACGCAAGAGGGACCCCGGCACGGCGCCGGTCGGCGCACCGTCGCGCACCGTCTCGGTGCCGTTGACGAGGACGCGGACCACCCCGTGCGAGCCCGCGTAGAGCCGAGGTGTGTCGCCCGGCAGGTCGTGCACGAGCCGGGCCGGCTCCGAGTCCACCGTCTCGGGGTCGAACACGAAGAGGTCGGCCGCATAGCCCTCGCGGACGAGACCGCGCTCGCGCAGCCCGAAGAGCGCCGCCGGCTGGGCCGTCATCATGTGCACCGCCTGCTCGACGGGGACCAGCTGCCGCCCGCGTAGGCAGTCGGCCAGGAAGGCGGTCGGGTAGTTCGAGCCGCACATGCGATCGAGGTGGGCGCCGGCGTCAGAACCGCCGACCATGGCGCGGGCGTCGTTCCAGATGGCGGCGCGCATGGTCCAGGTGGTGTCGTCACCGTCGTCGGTGTTCGGCCAGAGCACGGTGCGCAGATCGTCGGCCAGGACGATGTCGAGCAGGGTGTCGAACGGTGCGGTGCCGCGCTCGGCTGCGATGTCGGCGACGGGGCGGAACGCGCAGCCCTCGTTGGCCGGGGCGTAGGTGTCACCGATGACATAGGTGCCCCAGTGCGAGAGGCCGCGGAAGACGCCGGCCTCCTTGCTGCGGGCGCGCTCGTCGAGCAGGGCGCGGACGGCGGGATCGGCCAACTTCTCCATGCGCTCGGCCTCGGGGAGCCCCATGACCTCGCCCCAGCCGGGAATGAGGAAGAGCGCGCAGTGCGTGCGGAAGCTCATGTTCATGGGGACGAGCGTCGGCATGGTGAGGGCGACGATGCGCCCGCCGGCGGCGGCGGCGGCGGACGAGGCCGAGAGCTGATGCTCGATCCGCTCGGCCGACCGGGCGTCGACCGTGAGGACGTTCCAGTTGAGCGGCCGGCGTGCCGTGACGCTCATGGCCGTCATCAGGTCGACCTCCTCGGAGCTGAAGGAGTCGAGGCACCCGTTGGTGATGTACTCGAGCGTGGTGCCCTCGTGCGCGGCCACCTCCTCGCAGAACGCGAGCATCTCGCGCCGGTCCGCGTGACGTGAGCTGATCGGGCGGCCGTCACCGTCGGAGTGGGTCCGCGACTGCGAGGACGAGAAACCCAGGCCCCCGGCGGCCAGCGACTCGCCCAGCAGCGCGCGCATGGCTGCGATCTCCTCGTCGGTCGCGACCTCTTCGGACCGCGGGGCGCCCATCACCTTGCGGCGCAGCGCGCAGTGGCCGACGAGGAAGCCGGCGTTCACCCCGAGTTTGCCGTCGAGCGCGTCGAGGTACTCGGCGAAGGTGGACCAGTTCCACGGCACGCCGTTCTCGAGCGCGGCCAGCGGCATGCCCTCGACCTTGGCCATCATGCGGCGGATGTAGTCGGCGTCCTCTGCGTTGAGCGGGGCGAGCGTGAAGCCACAGTTCCCGCCGATCACCGTCGTCACGCCGTGCACGTTGGAGGGAGAGGCGGCCGGGTCCCAAAAGAGCTGGGCGTCGTAGTGCGTGTGCGGGTCGACGATCCCCGGGGCGACGCACAGCCCGGCCGCGTCGAGCTCTGTCGCCGCCGGCTCGGTCACCTCGCCCACCGCGACGATGCGCCCGTCGCGGATGCCGACGTCGGCCGTGCGGGGCGCGTCGCCGGAGCCGTCGATGAGCGTGCCGGATCGGATGACGTAGTCGAGCAATGGAACCTCCGCGGTGCGCCGCCGAGCCGGCCCGGCGGGCAAATCTGACGACCCGTCAGCTTATCGGCACACCCTGGTCCGCTTCCCGCCGGGCCGGTCCGTGCTCCGACCGGCGGGTCTGGCCTGTGGACAACCCATTGGTTCCTGACGAACCCCCGTGTTGCCTCCGACTGTCCCCAAGTCATCCACAGGCTGTGCCCGACACTGACCTGAGATTCGGGCTTCCGCGCCAGCGCGCTTCGTGCTTTGCTCTGAGCGTGCCGCCCGTGAGACTGCCCCGCCGATGCTGAACCTCCAGCCCACTGCCGAGGGGGTCCTCCCCGGACAGATGCTCGAGGGGGCCATCCGCGCCGGGTACGTCGAGGCCGGACGGTTCAAGATCCCCGAGGCCAACATCCAGCCGGCCAGTCTGGATCTGCGTCTGGGGGAGCGGGCGCTCCGTATCCGTTGCAGCTTCTTGCCGGGATCCGATTCGGTGGAGCGCAAACTGAAGGACTACGTCCTCGACGAGCTCGACCTGCGCGGGGACGGCGCCATGCTCGAGGCCAAGTGCCCATACCTCATTGAGCTGAAGGAGCGGCTGGACCTTCCGGCGGGGCTGCGTGGCAAGGCGAACCCCAAGAGCTCGACCGGGCGCATCGATGTCTTCACGCGTGTGATCACCGACGGCAGTGATCGCTTCGACGAGATCGCGCCGGGCTACAGCGGGCCGCTCTACCTCGAGGTGGTGCCGCTGTCGTTCGCGGTCAGGGTGAAGGAGGACCTCACCTTGAACCAATTGCGCCTCTCCATGGGCCGGCCGTGGCTGACCGACGACGAGGTGCGGGCGGCGCATCTCGAGGAGCCGATGCTCTACCGGGGCGGCGTGCCCGTGCCGGTCGACCAGCTGGCGCTCTCCCACGGGCTCTTCCTCGGCCTGGACCTCAGTGGTGACGAGCGGGGGCAGGTCGGCTACAGCGCCCGCGAGAGCGCCCCTCTGCTCGACCTCACCCGCGGGGGCGAGGTGGACCCGCGCCCCTTCTGGGACCCGGTGTACCGCGAGGAGGGTGACCGCCTCGTGCTGTCCCCGAAACGCTTCTACCTCTTGATGTCCGACGAGGCGGTCTGCATTCCGCCCAACCTGGCGGCCGAGATGACGGCGTACGACCCGACCAGCGGCGAGCTGCGCACGCACTACGCCGGCTTCTTCGACCCGGGCTTCGGGTTCGACCCGACCGGTGGGTTCCGCGGTTCACGCGCCGCGCTCGAAGTGCGGGCCCACGACGTGCCCTTCATGGTCGAGAACGGGCAGTCGGTGTGCAAGCTGACGTTCGAACGCATGCTGGAGGAGCCAGCGGCGCTCTACGGCTCCGGCATCGGGTCGTCGTACCAACAGCAGATCGAGACCCTCAGCCGCTATTTCCGGCGCACCCGGGCCTAGATTCCGGAGGATTCGCGAAGTTCGCGCACCCCCAATACACGGCGCCGACGATGTGGGGACCGAGAGGGAATTCCACGCCCAGACGGCCCTCCCAACAGGGAAAACAGCGCCTGCAGCGCCCGTGTCAGCGGTTTTGTTGTGCTATCGTGGCCATTCCAGCGAGAGGCCGCACCAGTTTTGCGGTCCCTCCGTTGGGTATAACAAACCCCAAGTCGCGGGCTCAAAGCGGGTCCTGTGTAGCCCATACACAGAAGGAGCATCACCTTGAGGCGGAATCCTCTTACGTCTATCGCTGTACTGACGGGCGGCCTGATCCTGGTCGCGACAAGCGTGCTGGCGGGCCTCGGGCCCGTCGGTGCCGCGACGTCGGGCCTCCTCCCGTCGCCGTCGAAGGCGACGACCACGACCACGGTGCCGAAGACGACAACCACCACCGCACCGACGACGACGACCGCACCGGCTCCAGCCCCGGCACCGGCGCCGACGACCTCGTCGACACCGGCGGCCAAGTCGAGCACGACACCGGGCAACCCGCTCGCGCCTCTGGCCGCGCTGCCGCTGTCGTTGTCCATCCCGATTTCGTTGCTGGCCAATGAGATCGGGAGCAACCTGATCCCGGAGCTGAACTCGCTCACCGGCACCAACACGGCGAACCAGAAGTCCCCGCTCATCAACGCCGACCTGCCGATCAACGCCTGCTCGTTGTCGCTCGGCGTCCTCGCCGGCGCCAACAGCAGCTGCTCGACGACCTCGGTGGGCCTCAACCAGCTCGGTGCCATCGGCAACATCAACATCCCGATCTCCGCCCAGTACAACGCGATCGGCCTGCTCGGGATGGCCGCGCAGTCCCTCGGGCTCACGACCGGACAGGCGTCGGCCTCGACCACGCAGAACGGCGCCATCAACCTCGACGCGCCCATCAGCCTCTGTGCGATCAACGTGGGCCTGGTCGGTGACACCGCCAGCGACTGCAACCTCGCCGGGACCAACGGCACGGTGACGCAGACCGGTGTGATCGATGCCGCCGTCCCGGTGACGGTGTGCGACGTTATCGTCGAGATCGACGGCAACAGCAACGCCAACTGCCCGCAGTTCCCAGACACCATCACGCAGAAGGGCCAGCTGGCCGACGCCTTCGCCCCGATCACCGCGTGTGGCGTCATCGCCGAGGTCGACGGCACCGCGACCGGCATGTGCATGCCCGACGCCGGCTTCCCGCTCGTGAACGATCTGCCCACCAACAACGTCAGCCAGAGCGCGCCGATCGACGGCGTCGTGCCGGTGAACGCGTGCAGCATCGTGGTGGCGGTGGCCGGCTCGGCCAGCAACCAATGCGAGCCGACCCACCTGGCGACGACCCCGACGGGCAGTGTGCCGGTCAACGTGCCGGTGACGGTCTGCTCGGTCACCGCGGCGATCGACGGCAACGCCTCGGGTGTCTGCACCGGCGCCAGCACGGGCACGACCCTTCCGATCGGCACGCCGGGTAGCCCCGGCACGGGGATCAGCCTCCCGATCACGATCTGTGGGATTCAGCTGGCGCTCGGCGGCTCCGCCAGCGCATCGTGCCCGACGCCGGCGGTGACCACCGCAGCCTCGACACCGCCCGCCACCACGGCGGCGACAGCGCCGGTGACGACGGCGGCCGCCACGCCGACCGTGGTCAAGACCGCAGCGGCGTCGGGTCCGCTGGCCCTCACGGGGGCTCCGCTGCTGGTGGAGCTGTTCATCGGTGGCGCCGCCCTGCTGCTGGGCCTGGTCATCACGCGGCTCAGCCGGCGCCGGGAGGCCCAGAAGGCCTGATAGCAACAGCCATTTGGCAGAGTAGGAGGGAGACGCCCCAGGCGTTACCTACATAGGACGGGATCCGATGGAGGAAGGAGGGATCGATGTCCGACCAGCAGGAGACTGGCGCAATTACCAGTCTCGAAGAGGTTTTCTTGTCGCGGGAATTCGGGCGTGCATCCCTGCGCGGGATCTCGTCCAAGGGCGGAGAAGGTGAGACGGCCGAGCCGCCCCAACTCGAGCAGGTGTTCCTCTCTGAGGTCTTCGGGCATCCCGAGGCCGTGACTGCGGCGGCCCCGGCGGTCGCCACCACCACCGTCCTGGCGGCGGTCCCCGGGCGGGGCGCTCCCGATCGCGACACCACGCGCTACCGGGCCATTGCGGCCGTCAGCGGCGTCGCCGCCGCGGCCCTGGTCGTGGTCGGCATCGCCTCGGGGACGGGTCAACCGACCAAGCAGCCGACCGTCTCCGCGCAGGGTTCCCACCCGGGCTCGAACCACCCCGGGCCGACGGGCGGTTCGCCCACCCCGGGCGGCGCGCCACAGCCTGGCGGCCCAGCGGGCGGCGCGGCGGCTCCCACGACGGCCGGCTCGGCCGCTGGACCCACCGTCGCCCGGCTCGCCTCGGCCACGACGACGTCGGGTCCGCAGGTCATCATCGAGGTGCCCCCCGGGACGACGGTGGAGGTCGTCCCCACCTCCCCGGCGTCGCCTCCCTCGACCGGCACCGGCACGCCACCGCCGGCCACCTCGGGTGGGGGCAGCATCCTCACTCCGTTGCTGATCGTCGTCGGCAACACGGTCTCCACGGTCGGCACGACCGTCACCGCGGCATCCGACGGTCTCGGGAACGCGCTGCCGGTGGCCTCGTCGGTCACTGGCCTGCTCGCCAACCTCGGGGCAACGGTGACGAACCTGGGCCGCTCGGTGGCCGGCACAACAACCTGACAACGCTGGGTCTTTGGCTCGCCGAGGCCGCGGGAATGATGCGCCATCCCTTTCGGTGTACTTGGATTTCGCAGTCGCAAACGACCGTTTGAAGTAATTGGCGCCAGATTGTCGAGACTTCATTCCCAGGCCGACCGTGCAGCTATATGGTGGCGATGAGGGGGTAACGCAACACATTTTCGGGAGCGTCACGGCTCTCTCGGAGGCCCCCACAGACACGGACGAGTTCCCACGGAGGATGAGGGAGGGGCAGTGTCCGACTGGGCTCAGGCCGACGACTACGCGACTCTGGAAGAGGTCTTTGCGTCGCCCGAATTTGGGCGGTCCGCACCGACGTACCCGTCGGTCGCGCCCGCTCCCGCACTCGTCGCGGCGGCCATGACGGTCGCAACAACCCGGCGGCTCCACCTGTGGCGCGACGGCACGATCGCGTCGCTGAGCGCGGTCGCCGCTACGGTGTCCATCGTGGCGGCTCTCGTCATCGGGAGTGGTCCGGTCACCGTCCCGCTCGCGAGCACGACGCCGCCGCCGACACCGTCGCACACGCCGAGCTCCCAGTTGCCACCGGGCGGAGGCCTTCCGGGCTCAGGAGGCGGCACGCCGGGCGCCGGAACGTCGGACGCCCTGGGCGGCGGTGCCCTGGTCGGGCCGGCGCGCACCGCGCGGTCGACCCCGAGTACGGGCGGCGACAGGACGTCGCCGGACGCCGACGTCTTGACGGTCGCGCTCACCCCGGCCGCGGTCGCGACGGCGACCACCACGACGACGACCACTCCAACCACCACGACCACGACAATCGCCACCACCACCACGACGACCACGGCGCCGCCGGTCGCGATCGCGGCATCGAACGGCCCCGGACACGGCAACGGCAACGGCAACGGCAAGGGGTATCCCGGCGGTGGCCATCCGGGGGGCAACGGGAACCCCGCCAACAACCACCCGGGCGCCAACGGGCACGGCCCCGGCCCGCAGCCGGCCGGCGCCCGCCCGGGTCCCCCACCACCCGCACCCCCGGGCCCCCCGCCCGGCGCCGTCGGCGGCGCGCCGCCGCGAGGTCCCGGCCCCGGGGGCCGCGGAGGACACGGCAACCACTGAGGGCGGCCCGCCCCCGGCCGGATCCTGTCCGGCGGCCCTGAACGACCGGCGGACCGCGCCTGGTAAGCCTGCGGCAACGAGCGCGGAGCGAGGTCAGCCATGAACTACACGAATCTGGGCACGGCGGGACTCCGGGTGTCGAGGATCTGCCTCGGCATGATGGGGTTCGGCAATGGGAGTGAACGACCCTGGGTCATCGACGAGGACGCGGCCGAGCCGATTGTGAAGGCCGCCGTCGAGGGCGGCGTGACCTTCTTCGACACTGCCGACACCTATTCGGCCGGCGCCAGCGAGGTGGCGACCGGGCGCCTCGTCCCGAAGTTCCTCAGCCGGGACGAGGCCGTGATCGCGACGAAGGTGTTCATGCCGGTCACGCCGGGGGAGAACGGCGGCGGGCTCGGGCGCAAGCACATCCTCTCGGGGATCGACGCGTCGCTGCGGCGCCTCAAAGTGGACTACGTCGACCTCTACCAGATCCACCGCTGGGACCCCCGGACGCCGATTGAGGAAACGATGGAGGCGCTCAACGACGTCGTGCGTGCCGGCAAAGCCCGCTACATCGGCGCGAGCAGCATGTTCGCCTGGCAGTTCGCCAAGGCCCAGCACACGGCGGAGTCGCACGGCTGGGCCAAGTTCGTCTCCATGCAGAACCACTACAACCTCGTGTACCGCGAGGAGGAGCGCGAGATGATCCCGCTCTGCCTCGACCAGGGGGTCGGCTGCATCCCGTGGAGCCCGTTGGCGCGCGGGATGTTGGCAGGCAACCGCACGCGCGACGGCGGACGGCTCACGACCCGTTCGACCACGGACCCCTTCACCGACTACCTGTACGACCAACCCACGGACTTCGACGTGGTCGATGCGGTGAACGACGTGGCCGCCGCCCATGGCATCCCCTCGGCCCAGGTCGGGCTCGCCTGGCTGCTCCAGAAGCCCGGCGTGTCGGCCCCGATCGTCGGATCGACCAAGAAGAAGCACCTCAAGGACGCGCTCGCCGCCGAGCAGCTGACGCTGAGCGAGGACGAGATCGAGCGCATCGAGAAGCCGTACGTCCCGCACCCGGTGCTGGGGCACTTCTAAACCGGCCGGTCGCACACCCGGAGCAACGATCCGTTCCGGTATGGTCGGCCCCGGTGGGGCGCGCCCGGTGGGCGCACAGAGATTGGGGGTGGCATGCGGGTCGCACTCACGGTGGCCGACTTCCTCGACCGGGCGTCGCTGGTCTACGGGGGACGTACCGCGGTGGTGGACGAACCGGGGGCGCCGGGCTCGTTCGGCACCCCGACCTACGACGAGCTTGCGGCGCGCGCCAGAAGCATGGCCCTGGCCCTCGACGAGCTCGGTGTCGAACACGGGGAGCGGGTGGCCATCGTCAGCCCCAACTCGGGGCGCTTCCTGACGTCGTTCTTCGGGGTGAGCGGCTACGGGCGCATCCTCGTGCCGATCAACTTCCGGCTGACGCGGGAGGAGATCGCCTACGTCGTCGAGCATTCCGGAGCGTCCGTCCTCCTGTACGACCCGGATCTGGACGCCGAGGTGGACACCATCAAGGTCGCGCACAAGTTCCGGCTCGACGGCACCGACGACGCCGCGCTGTTCGCGCCGGCGGGGGAGGGCAGCGCGCCCCGGCCGTGGGCGGCGGACGAGGATGCGACGTGCTCGGTCAACTACACGTCGGGGACGACGGCGCGCCCCAAGGGCGTGCAGCTCACACACCGCAACTGCTGGCTCAACGCGGTGGCGTTCGGCTGGCACACCGGCGTGAGCGACCGCGACGTCCTCTTGCACACTCTGCCCATGTTCCACTGCAACGGTTGGGGGATGCCCTACGCCGTGACCGGCATGGGCGGTACGCACATCGTGCTGCGCAAGGTGGACGGCGAGGAGATCCTGTCGCGGATCGAGCAGCACGGGGTGACGCTGCTGTGCGGCGCGCCCGCCGTGGTGGCCGCCATTCTCAACGCGGCCGAGGTGCGCGCGGAGGCCGGGCGGGAGGTGCCCGGGCGCGGGACGGTGCGCATCGTCGTCGCCGGTGCGCCGCCGCCGTCGAAGACGATCGAGCGGATCGAGAGCGAGCTCGGGTGGGAGTTCATCCAGATCTACGGCCTGACCGAGACGTCGCCCCTCCTCACGATCAACCGGGCACCGGCGGAGTGGGACGCCCTCGACGCGACGGAGCGGTCGCAGCTGCTGAGCCGGGCCGGCGTGCCGGCGTTGGGCGTGCGCATCGACGTCGACACCGACGGTGAGGTCCTGGCGCAGTCGAACCACGTGTTCGCCGGCTACTGGGAGCAACCCGAGGAGTCGGCCCAGGCGCTCGAGGGCGGCTGGTTCCACACGGGGGACGGCGGGTATCTCGACGGCGCCTACACGGTCATCTCGGACCGCAAGAAGGACGTCATCATCACCGGCGGCGAGAACGTCTCCTCCATCGAGGTCGAGGACTGCCTCTACCAGCACCCGGCCGTCGCCGAGGTGGCGGTGATCGGCGTGCCGGACGAGAAGTGGGGCGAGACGATCAAGGCACTGGTGGTGGTGCGACCGGGGGAGACGGCCACCGAGAGCGAGCTCATCGCGCACTGCCGGGACCGGCTGGCCCACTTCAAGGCGCCGACGAGCATCGAGCTCCGCGACGCGCTCGACCGCACGGCGACCGGCAAGCTGCAGAAATACAAGCTGCGCCAGCCCTACTGGGCCGGGCGCGAGAAGTCGGTCAACTAACGGTCCGGCGCCGGCCGGTGCGAGCGCTCCTCGAGCACCAGGTGGCCCCGGCGGTCGAAGGCGGCGGCCACCTCGCCGGCGATGAAACGGCGCAACGGGTCGCCGACGATCGTGCGCCGCCAGCCGGTGTCGAGGCGGCTCGGCTCGTGGGAGAGCAGCTGGGCGATGTCGGCGCGCGTGGCCAGGAGGGCCTGGTCGAAGTCGAGGTCGTCGGCGATCTGGCGGACCAGGCCCGAGCACACGGCGACCGCGCCCGGCGCCGCCTGGGCGTCGCGGCCCTCCGAGGGCATGCGGATGTTGTCGGCGGGGAGATCGAGCCCGCGGTGGACGGCTTGGAGGATCTCGCCCGCCCGCCCCTGTGCCAGGTGCCGCCCGTCGACACCGCGGGCGCGCCGGAGCTCGTCGGCGGTGCGCGGCGGCCGTTGCGAGATTGCGAGCAGGCCGAGGTCCGAGAGCACCTGGCGCCGGGGCCGGTTCGACTCGGCCGCCGTGCGTTCGCGCCACGCCGCGACCTCCTGGGCCACCGCCCGGGAACGGCGCGACATGCTGCGGATATCACCGAGGCGCCACCAGGCCTCCTCGGGGACGCGGGCGGGCGGGGTGTGGTCGCCCAGCACCTGGTCACACTCGTTCAGGGCCCAATCGAGCCGGCCCAACGCGCGCAGGCGCTCGGTCAGGACGGCCCGTAACTCCAGCAGGTGCGCGACGTCGCTCACCGCGTACGAGAGCTGGGCGTCCGACATCGGGCGCTCCAGCCAGTCCGACAGCCGGTCCGCCTTGGGCAGCGACACGCCGAGCATCACGTCGACGAGGCGCGCGAGTGAGGGCGTCGACATCCCGAGGAACCCCGCGACGATCTGCGTGTCGAACACCGTGGCGGGGACGGCGCCGCACGCGGCCATGAGCACGTCGAGGTCCTGGGTGGACGCGTGCGCCACGGCGATGCCCGGTCCGCCGAACACCGCGGCCAGCGGCGCCGGGTCGACCGCCAGCGGGTCGACGAGCGCGACCTTGTCCGCCCAGGCGATCTGGATCAGCGCGAGCTCGGGCACGTAGGTGCGTTCGGTGTGAAACTCGGTGTCGAAGGCGTACGCGTCCTCGCGTGTGATCTCCACGACCAGGGACTCCAGCCCGGCGTCGTCGACGACCACGGGGGTGGCGGGAGCGCTCACGTGGCGCCGCCGGGCGGCGAGGCCGGGTCGGTGCTGTGCGTCGGAAGGAGGAGTGTGATGGTCGATGTCCGGATTCGTGCGGGTCATCGGTGGAAGATGCGCCCGGCGACCTGCGGCGACGTTAGCGCGGCCGCGCTCGGGTTCTTGAGGGGGTCTGCGGTGCAGACAAGTGGCGAACCGGTGATATCTGTCCGCCCGCGCCGCCGGAGGACGTGGTGCCCGGTACTGTTGTTTGAGGCCCTGGCCTGCAAAAACGGCTGACGCTCACGCCGGTGGTCCGCCGGTGTGCCGTCCAGGTCATGACTTTTTGCCCTGTTACCGCGAGCCGTTGAGCGGTAAAAGTGGCACTCAGACGCCGGGAGGGGGCGCAGAGTGAAGAAAGAGAAGAAAAAGGTGTTCAGTCGGGACGAAGGACAGTCTCGTCCCCGGTCACCGGACGACGCGGGTCGCAAGAAGGGCTCGGACATGTCGGCTGGCGGTGCGCAAGAGGGCGGGAGCCCGAGGAGCGTGGAGTCGATGCTGCAGGAGTTCACCTCGGCGGGGGACGGCCAACCACCGGGCCGTACAGCGAGGGCGGGCAAGTACGACCAGCTGTGGCAGCTGTCCATGGCCGACCCGCACACCGGCCTGGCCAACCAGCTCTTGCTTCTCGACCGCCTGACCCAGGCGCTGGCCCGGCGCCGGCGGCATGGCGGCGAGGTCGTCGTGTGCCACATCAATCTCGACAACCTCGGTGAGATCAACATGGATCTCGGCTACACGACGGGCAACACCGTGCTGTGCGAGATGTCGCGTCGCCTCACGGCGGTGTTGCGGACCGAGGACACCGTGGGCCGCGTCGGCGGCAGTGAGCTCGTTGTGGTGCTGGCCGTGAACGACGAGCAGGCGGTAGGGCCCCTGACGCGCCGGCTGCAGCACACGTTCGAAGAGCCGGTCGTGGTCGGTGGCCAATCGGTCCGCCTGCACGCGTCGCTCGGCCTCGCGTTGGCGGAGGACGGCGAGTCCGCCGAAGACGTCCTGGCGCGCGCGGATCGGTCGACCCGGGTGGGCAACGCCTGAGGGACGAAGTTCCCCTCCCGGGGTGACCCGTCGTGTCCGACGCGCCGCCGGTGGCAGCGATCAGCCTGCCCAACACTCGTTCGGGGGCGCCGGGAGAGTGGCCGGTGCCGTCTCGTGCTCGAAGACAGGAGGATCGGCTCTGGTGAGTGGATGGGGAAGCGCTCACGCTGGCAGGGCGATGTCGATGTACAGCGAGTTGCTCACCGGCCTGTGCGCCGAGATGGACCCCGTGCAACTCCCCGCGTCCCGCGACGAGTTGGTGGTGATCTTGCTGCAGTGCCGCCGCCGGCTGCACGGGCACGGACAGGGGCACGAGTACGGACCGGACCACGGCCAGGTCATGGCCGAGGATCTGGCGCTCGAACTCGACCACGACCGGATGCTGCTCCGGCTCTGCGCCGCCATGGGGATCGAGAGCGACCCGTCGCGTTTCGTCAATCCGCTGGACGAGCGGGAACGGCTCGAGGCGCTGTTGCGACGTGCCGGCGTGGACTTCCGCACGCTCGACGACCATCGCCGGGTGGGGGCCGCCTGACCGCGTCGCCGTCAGCGCCGGGTGACCGTCGACTTCCGCTCCGCCAGCACGGCCGCGTAGACCGCGGCCTCGGTGCGGCGCCGCATGCCCAGCTTGGAGAGCAGGCTCGAGACGTAGTTCTTCACCGTCGCCTCGGCGAGGAACAGGTGCTCGGCGATCTGGCGGTTCGACTCCCCCTGCGCGATGAGCTCGAGCACCTTGCGCTCTTGTGGTGTCAGGACGCTCAACCTCGACTCGGTCTCCTGGTCCTTGCGCAGGCGGTCGAAGAGCTCCTGGGTCAGCGCGGGGTCGAGCAGCGACGTGCCCTGGCTGACCCGCCGGATGTCGCCGAGCAGGTCGCCGCTGCCGACCTCCTTCAACACGTAGCCCGACGCGCCCGCCATGATCGACGAGAACAGCGCGTCGTCATCGGAGTACGACGTGAGCATGAGGCAGCGAACGTTGGGTAATTCCGACTGGATCTCCCGGCACACCTCGATCCCGGACCCGTCGGGCAGGCGCACGTCGAGGACGGCGACGTCGGGTTCGAGCTCACGGATGCGGCGGAGTCCCTCGACAGCGGTCCCCGCCTCGCCGACGACCTCGAGGTCGCCCTCCGCTTCGAGCAGCGTGCGCAACCCGGTCCGGACCAGCTCATGATCGTCCAGCACGAACACCCGTATCCCCATCGCGTTGATTGTGCCACGCCGCCGCCTGCGGGCGCCGCCGGCGCCGCGCCCCGCCGGCGCCGCGCCCCGCCGGCTCGCACGCTGCGCCGCGGTCGCGACGTGTGCGGGACGAGCCCACCGATAGCCTGGTCAGTCGTGCAGCCGTTCGATCAGATCGACGACCCCGTCAAGCTGCGTCGTCTGGTGCAGGCGATCCTGATCCTCGATGCCGAGCTCAACTTGCCCGTCGTCTTGCGCCGCATCATCGAAGAGGCGTGCGATCTGGTCGACGCGCAGTACGGCGCGTTGGGGGTGCTGTCGGCCGACGGGCAGACGCTCGACCAGTTCCTCACGGTCGGCCTGGACAGCGAGCAGGAGCACGCCATCGGTCCGCGCCCGACCGGGCGAGGCGTCCTCGGGACGCTCATCGCGGACGACAAGCCGCTCCGCCTGGGCAACCTCTCCGACAGCCCGGACAGCTTCGGGACCCCGCAGCATCACCCGTCGATGCGCTCGTTCCTCGGTGTGCCGGTCCGCGTGCACGGCGAGGCCTACGGGAACCTGTACCTCACCAACAAGCGCCACGCCAAGGAATTCTCCGCAGAGGATGAGGAGCTCGTACTGGCCCTCGCGATGGCCGCCGGCATTGCGATCGAGAACGCGCGGCTGCACTCGCTCGTGCGCGAGCACGCGCTGACCGAGGATCGCGATCGCATCGCCCGCGACCTGCACGACTCGGTGATCCAGCGTCTCTTCGCCATCGGCCTGTCGCTGCAGGGCACCACCCGGCTGGTCGAACGACCCGAAGCGGTGTTGCGCATCGCCGAGGCGATCGACAAGCTCGACGAGACGATCCGCCAGCTGCGCAAGGCGATCTTCGATATCGAACTGACGATCAACAAGGAAGGGCTCCACCCCAAGGTGCTCGATCTCCTGCACGAGCTCCGGCCGGTGTTGGAGATCTCTCCCCAGGTGGCCCTCAGCGGTCCGGTCGACCATGCCGTCACGGGCCCGTTGACCGACGAGGTGCTGGCCGTCCTGCGCGAAGCGCTCACGAACGTGGGCAAGCACGCGCAGGCGAGCCAGGCGGTCATCACGATCGCCGCCGGCGACGACGAGTTGCGGCTCGTGGTGGCGGACGACGGCATCGGCGTGAGCCCGGCCGCTGAGGGATCCTCGGGCGGTCGTGGGCTCAAGAACATGCGCCAACGAGCGGAGCGCCTCGGTGGCGGCATGGAGATCGGCACCTCGAGAGAAGGCGGCACCCGCCTGACCTGGCATGTGCCGCTGCAACCCCTCGACGAGACCTTCGACGCCGGCGCCGGGGCGACCACGACCGCTTAGCGCGCCGCCGCCGCCGGCTTCGCCGGTCGGATCCGGCCCTAGCTGGTAGACCACCATGAGTGAGGACGGCCTGGGGCCGGGACGACAAGTGGGAAAGGGGATCGACATGACCACCACGGCACCGACGGCGGCGGTCCCCAGCAGCGGCAGCGGCGGGTGGTGGAAGAACGCCGTCGGCAAGCGCCAGCTGTACAAGTATCCGAACACGGTGCCGCGGATCGGCTATCTGGCCATCGTCGTGCTGACGACGATCATGCTCTACTACCTGTACTACGTGGAGGGGGCGGTCACGCCGCTGCTGCTGCCCTACTACCACATGTCGTTCCAGTACTTCTTGTACCTTCTTGTCGTCTCGAACGCGATCGGTGCGTTCAGTGCGTTCATCGGCGGCCTCTCCGACCGGATCGGGCGCGCCAACCTCACCATCTACGGCACACTGCTCGTTGCGCTCATTCAGCTCTTCGCCATCCCGCACATCACGGACAAGTTCTGGTTCGCCGCGTCCTACTGCGTGATCGGCTTCGTCGAGGGCGTGATCCTCGTGTCGACGCCGGCGTTGATGCGCGACTTCTCGCCCCAGATGGGACGCGGCGCCGCCATGGGGTTTTGGGCGCTCGGGCCGACCATGGGCGCCCTGTCCGCCAGCCTCGTCGCGACGCACACGCTGACGCACCTCGCGCCGTGGCAGGACCAGTTCATCATCTCGGGGCTGGTGTGCCTCGGCGTGGTGATCGTCGCCTTCTTCTTCCTGCGCGAGCTGTCGCCGCAACTGCGCAACCAGCTCATGGTCTCCGAACGGGAGCGCGCCCTCATTGAGGCGCGGGCGATGGGCATCGACGTCGAGAAGGCGACCGCGCACCCCATCCGCTCCATGATGAAGCCGGATCTGATCGCCTCGTCGATCGCGATCTCGGTGTTCCTGTTGTTCTATTTCGCCTCGGTCAGCGTGCTCACCATCTACTGGGTGGTGACGTTCAACCGCACCGCCTCGCAGGCGAACGGCATCAACGTCTGGTTGGCGGCCTTCCTCTCGGCCGGGCTGGTCGTCGCGGGCGTGCTCTCGGACTGGGCCCGTGTACGCAAGCCCTTCATGCTCTTCGGCGCGATCTGCGCCATCGTCATGATGCTGTTCCTCATCGACCAGACAGGCCACCCACACACGGGGTACTACTCCAACGTCCTGGTCATCGTGCTGCTGGCGGTCAGCATCTCGCTCGCCTATGCGCCCTGGATGGCGAACTACACCGAGCAGGTCGAGTCGCACAACCCCGCGCTCACGGCGTCGGGCCTGGCCGTGTGGGGCTGGATCCTGCGCATCACCGTGGCGCTGTCCTTCCTCGTGCTGCCGTACGTGATCACCACGTCGACCACGCTGGTCGACAATCAGAACGCTGGCTCCACCCTGCAGGCGATCCAGGCCGCGCAGCCCTACGCACCGAACACGTCCGCGCTGAAGTGCAATCCGACACCGGCGCCGGCCACTGTCATCGCCGACCTGAAGACGACGCCCCAGGCCCGACCCGAGCTCAACACCCTGGCCACGATCCTGCAGGTCTGCAACCGGACCCAGAGCCTGACGACGGCGCTGACGGCGGCCGGCGGGCTCACGAACCCCAACGTGCTGGGCCTCAATGCCTTCAACCCGCTCGCCTTGGACATCCAGAATGGGAAGCCGGTGACCCTGGCCCAGGTCGCCGGGGTGAACAAGTATTCGCCGAGCCTGGCCAACCTGCTGTTTGCCGAGGACAAGATCATTCCCGCGCAAAAGACCTCCCCCGGCGAGTGGAAGCGCTGGTGGACGGTCTGTCTCGCCGGCATGGTTGTCTTCGCCCTCCTGGTCTTCACCATGAAGGGCCGGTGGAGCCCGCGTGCGGCGCGGCGCGACCTCGAAGAGCGCGACCGCATCGTGACCGAAGAGCTGGCCAAGCTGGTCGCCGAGCCGGCGTCCGAGCCGACCCCCGTCTGAGGAACCTCCCGGGCGGTGGCAGGATCGTCGCATGCGTGAGCTCGAGCACTTCGTCGGAGGCAAGTCGGTCGCGGGGGTCTCAGGGCGGTTCGGGCCGGTGTTCGACCCGGCCCGCGGCGTGCAAAGCGCGACGGTCCCGCTCGCCTCGGTCGCCGAGGTGGACAGCGTCGTCCAGGTCGCCAAGGACGCGGCGGCCGAATGGGGGTCCGGCTCCCTCAGCGCCCGCGCCAACATCCTGTTCCGCCTGCGCGAGCTGCTGAGCGGTGCGTCGGCCGAACTGGCCGCAGCCGTCACCGCGGAACACGGCAAGGTCCTGAGCGACGCCGCCGGCGAGGTGGCGCGCGGCCTCGAGAACATCGAGTTCGCCTGCGGCATCCCCCATCTCCTCAAGGGCGCCCACTCCACCGAGGTCTCGTCCGGCGTGGACGTGCACACAGTGCTCGAGCCCCTCGGCGTGGTGGCGGGCATCACCCCCTTCAACTTCCCCGTCATGGTCCCGCTCTGGATGCTGGCCAACGCCATCGCCTGCGGCAACGCCTTCGTGCTCAAGCCCTCCGAGCGCGACCCGTCGGCCTCGCTCCTCATCGCCGAGCTGGCCCGCGAGGCCGGCGTGCCCGACGGGGTCGTCAACGTCGTGCACGGCGACGCCGAAGCGGTCGACGCGCTGCTCGCCCACCCCGACGTGGCCGCGGTCTCCTTCGTCGGCAGCACCCCGATCGCCCGCCACGTCTACGAAGAGGGCGCGCGCCACGGCAAGCGCATCCAGGCCCTCGGCGGGGCGAAGAACCACATGGTCGTGCTGCCCGACGCCGACGTGGGTGCGGCCGCCGACGCCGCCATCTCGGCCGGCTACGGCTCGGCGGGCGAGCGGTGCATGGCCATTTCGGTGGTCGTCGCCGTCGGCAGCGTGGCCGACCCGCTCGTCGACGCCATCACCCAGCGCATCCCCTCCGTCGTCATCGGGCCGGGCGACGACCCCGGGTCGCAGATGGGCCCGCTCGTCACCGCGCAGCACCGCGACCGCGTCCGCTCCTACATCGACGGCGCCGAGGCCGAGGGCGCCCGGCTGGTGGTCGACGGCCGAAAAGAGCCGAAGGCGGCGGACGAAGCCGACGGCTTCTTCCTCGGCTGCACGCTGCTCGACGATGTGCGCCCCGGCATGCGGGTCTACGACGACGAGATCTTCGGGCCCGTCCTCGGCGTCGTACGGGTCCAGGACTACGACGAGGCGCTGGACCTGGTCAAC
This sequence comes from Acidimicrobiales bacterium, assembly GCA_036490155.1. GTDB lineage: Bacteria > Actinomycetota > Acidimicrobiia > Acidimicrobiales > RAAP-2 > Bog-473. The sequence continues at coordinate 89,824 of DASXEK010000077.1, forward strand.
GCCAGCCCGTACGGCAACGGCACGGCGATCTTCACCCGTGACGGCGGCGCGGCCCGCCGCTTCCAGCGCGACGTGACCGCCGGCATGGTCGGGGTCAACGTCGCCATCCCGGTGCCCGTGGGCTTCTATTCCTTCGGCGGCTGGAAGTCCTCGCTGTTCGGCGACAGCGCCATGTACGGCCCCGAGGGCATCCGCTTCTACACCCGGCCCAAGGTGGTGACGACCCGCTGGCCCGACCCGGCCACCAGCGAGATCGACCTCGGCTTCCCCCGCACCCGCTGACGCTGACGTCCTGACCAGGTCCCATCCCTCCGACAGGCACCGCCGTACACCTGGCCGTAGGGTGGTATTGAAATCGAAGTCAAAATCGAGAAACCGAAAAACTGACGCGCATGGGAATTCTGAGCTCGGGGAGGCACGGATGGCGCTGGCACTAGATGGGCTGCGGGTGGTCGACGCGGACACCCATCTGACGGAGGCCCACGACCTGTGGACCAAACGCGCCCCGGCCAAGTACAAGGACCGCGTCCCGCACGTGGTCGAGGTCGACGGCAAGCCGATGTGGTACGTCGACGGTGCCGAGCTCGGCTTCGCCGGTGGCGGCGGGGTCATCGACCGAGCGGGCGGCAAGGGCCGGGCCGCCGAGGCGCTCTTCGAGTGGACCCAGGACGAGATTCACCTCGGCGCGTTCGACATCAAGGCGCGCATCGAGGTCATGGACGACTCGGGCGTCTACGCCCAGGTCTGCTTCCCCAACTCCATCGGCCTCGGCGGCCAGGGGATCTCCGACGTGGTCAAGGACCCCGTGCTGCGCCTGCTGTGCGTGCAGATCTACAACGACGCCATGGCCGAGGTGCAGGCGGAGTCGGGCGGCCGCCTGCTGCCCATGCCCGTCCTCCCGGCCTGGGACGTCGACGAGGCGGTGACCGAAGCCACACGCGTGGCGGACATGGACCTGCGCGGCGTGAACATCACGTCGGACCCCAACGACGTCGGCGGGCCCGACCTGGCCAACCGCGCCTGGGACCCGCTGTGGGAGGTGTGCACCGACAGGCACCTGCCCGTCCACTTCCACATCGGCGCCAGCCTCACCACCATGACGTACTTCGGCACCTATCCCTGGGAGTCCCAGGACGAGGACACCAAGCTGGCGATCGGCGGCACGCTGCTGTTCATCGGCAACGCCCGCGTCGTGACCAACATCATCCTGAGCGGCATGCTCGACCGGCACCCGAAGCTGCAGATGGTGTCGGTGGAGAGCGGCGTCGGCTGGGTGCCCTTCATCCTCGAAGCCCTCGACTACGAGATGTCGGAGAACGCCCCCAAGTCGCTCGAGAAGCTCTCGATGCTGCCGTCCGAGTACTTCCGCCGGAACCTGTTCGCCACGTTCTGGTTCGAGAAGAACAATCTGCCGGCACTCGTCGAGTCGGTCGGCGCGGACAGCATCCTCTTCGAGACGGACTTCCCGCACCCGACCTGCCTGTACCCCAAGCCGCTCGAGACGGTGGCCGAGAAGATGTCGACGCTCTCCCCCGAGGTCCAGCGCAAGATCCTGGGCGAGAACGCCGCGAAGCTCTATCGCCTCTGAGGGATCGGTTGCCTCGGGGCAGCCCACCGCGCTGCTCCGCCGGACCGATCCCGGCGGGCTCGCTCCTGGACCGCCGCCCAGACGTCCGTTACGACGCCGTTGACGACGGCTTCGAGCTGATGATCTGCGTGGCGCGCTTGTCCAGATACTGCGTGACCGCCTGCTGAGCCGCGCCGAAGACCACCGCGACGCCAACGAGCGCCTCCAAGGAAGCGAAGCCATTCGTCACGCCCGCGCTTCCCGTCGCGATCACTCCGACCAGCGCGGTGAGGCTGCCGACGAAGACCTTCATCAGCGCCTGCTGCAGAGGGAAGTTGAACGGGCTCTTCACGCGCGGCATCGACGCCATGGCCGGAATGGCGGACACAAGCGCGCCGACACTGCCGAAGACCATGACGAGCAGCATGAGGGCCCAGGCGGACTCGTTGCTGGCGCCGGTGGGGCGCTGGATGATGGTCGCACTCGGGAGTCGCCACTGCAGCAACACGAGCAGCCCACTGGTCGCGATGGAGATGAGCGAGATGATGATGAGCCGGTTCCGAAAGGCGCGGGCGTCGCGGTGGAAGCTGTCGTTGAGGTCATAGGCCGCGCGCATCACCGACAACATCATCGTGAGGGGCGGCGCCGGCGGCGCCGGAGGGTCGGTGGGCGTGGCGGGTACCGGTTCGGTGGCCATCGTCAGCCGGCCGGCGTCGTGGTCGACGTCGAGGTGGTCGTGGTCGATCCGGGCGCGGCGGCCACCGCGCCGGCATGAGCCGCCGCGTGGGCTTGGGCGTGGGCGGGGGGCACCGGAACCGGCGCCGCCCCGGGACCGGGCGCCGGTGCAGGGGGTTTCAAGGGGTCAGGCAGGCTCCGCACGTAGTTCTCGAGGCGCAGCCGCAGAGGGTCCTTGGCGTCGAGCACACTGCCGAGCGAGAGCGCGATCTCGAGGGCGGTGGTCTCGAGAAATTCGGATTTTCCGTGTTCGACCAGTCCGAGTTCGGCCTGGTGCAGGCACGTCCAGGCCTGCTCGACCCGGCTGCCGTACCACCACTCCCGGATCTGGGCCCAGACCTCTTTCCCGGGCTTGCGCAGGGTGGCGAAGGCCTCGGCCTCGGTGATCAAGGTCGCCACCGAGGCGCGGTGGTGCGCGTCGTCGACTTGGGGCAGCTGATCCCGGAGCTCGGCCACCTTGTGCAGGACCTCCTGCGACCACGGCGGCAGCGCGCGGCGTAGGGAACTGGTCTCGGTTTTCGTGTCCTCCATCGCCAGACCTCCCCCCGGAGCGCCGCTCGCAAGTTAGCGCACCCACCGTGGCCGTTGCCGGGATTGTCCCTCTGGCTCAATCCCGAGACGCTGCGGTCCGCCCCTCGCTTCCGGACCCCGCCGCGGCGGCTGGACTCGATCCCGCCCGCCGCCGTCCAGTGACCTCTCCTCGGGTCCCCAGCCACGCCACACCTGTGGCCGCCAGCAGCACCCCCGCGGCCAGCCCAAGGGGCACGGCCAGCGAGTACTGCGCAGGGATGCGGCCGCTCAACGCCAGCAGCGAGCCGAGCACGGCCACGCCCAATGCACCGCCCGCCTGGCGCGCCGTGTTCAGCACCCCGCTCGCCAGCCCGGCTCGTTCGGCCGGCGCCGACCCCACGGCCAGCGAGGACAGCGCCGGCATGGCCACCGAGCACAACCCAACGGCGAGCGTCGCTCCGACGACGACCGTCGAAGAGGTCGTCGCGTTCACGGTGGCGAGGATCATCGCGCCACCGCACGCGACGGGCAGTCCGATCATCATCGGCGCCCGGTGCCCCCGGCCCGTGAGCCGTCCACTGAGCACCGAGCCCGCGGCCACGAAGACGGCCATGGGTAAGAGGAGCAACCCGGTGCGTAACGCCGACTCGCCGCGGGTCTGCTGGAGATAGAGGGAGAGGCACAGCAGCGTGCCGTAAAGAGCGAAGTTGAAGCATGCGCCGACGGTTACCGCGGCCGAGAAGGGCCGCGAACGGAACAGCTCCGGCGGGAGCATCGGTGTCGCACGTCGGCGCTCGGTGCGCCAGAACGCCGACCCGGCGCCGAGACCGGCCACGAACAACACGACGGGGAGCGGCGCCGTCCAACCCGCGCTGCCGGCCTCGATGCACGCCGCCGTGACGAGCAGCAAGGAGACGACGGTCAGGCCGAGGCCGGGGACGTCGAACGGCTCCGCCGCGCCGCGCGCCGCCTCGCTGACGAAGTGGCGCAGCAGCCACAGTTCGGCCACCCCGATCGGGACGTTGATGAGGAAGATGGCCCGCCACCCGACGGTGGCGATGAGTGCGCCGCCGAGCACCGGGCCCGCCGCCACCCCGACGCTGCCCGCCGCACCCCAGGCACCGATGGCGCGCGCCCGTTGGCGGTGGTCGGGGAATTGGTGGACAAGCAGCGCCAGCGAGCTGGGGAGGAGCGCCGCCGCCCCGAGGCCCTGGATGACCCGGGCCACCACCAGGAGGTCCTGGTTCGGCACCAGCGAGCAGGCGAGCGAGCCGACGGTGAAGACGGCGACCCCGAGCGAGAACACCCGGCGGGCGCCCAGGCGATCGGCCACCGACCGGACATGAGCATGAGGCCCGCCAAGGCGAGCGTGTAGGCGTCCACCACCCATTGCAGCCGCGACAGGGAGGCGTCCAGGCTGTGAGCGATGCTCGGCAGGGCGACGTTGACGACGGTCATCGCATCGAGCTGGATGACGAAGAACCCGGTGCAGACGGCCAGGAGCGAGAGGGAGCAGCGAAGTCCTCCCGCCTCTCGGTCGCCGGCGTCCAGCGGGCGATCTACGAATTGACGCATACACAACGTGCATACCCAGTGGGCGTCTCGTCGCCGATTGTCTGGGCGGGCCAACCAGGGTGTCATCGTCCGCCATGCCCGTTGCGGAGGGCGTAGGCTCGGACCGGGTGCTGCACACGAGCGCCCGGGGGCGAAGGGAAGTGCGCATGGAGGAGGCTCGACCCTCACCAGGGCCGAAGGCGCCCTTCTGGGTTCGCCGTGGAGTGACCGCGCTGGCCGTGGTGGGGCTGGGCGCGCTGGGGTTCTCGGCCTGTTCGGCCATCAACAAAGTCAGAAATGCCGTGCATGACGTCCGTGGCAACAAAGCGATCATCGACGGGTTCAATTCCAGGCTGAGCAACGCGCCGACGACCTTCGAGGCCGTCTACACGACGACCGGCAGCGCGCCGGCCACGGTCACCTACGCGGCGCAGGTACCCAAGGACGTCGCGTTCACGCTGACGCCCACGGGCGGCGCCGCGGAGACGACGCCGGCGCACCTCGTCCAGAACGCCTCCGGTGAGTACGCCTGTGACCAGACGTCAGGCCAATGGAGCTGCGACAAGATCGACGGCATTGCCGCCTCGAGCCAGAACGCGCTGATCGACTTCTACACCCGGGCACACTGGACCAAGTTCCTGAGCGGCTTCGCCCTGGCGGCCGGCCTCGCCGGCGACAAGGTCAGCACGTCAACCATGTCGCTGAACGGGTTCTCGATGAACTGCATCGACCTCACGGCGCCGGGCGTCTCGGGCAAGAGCACCGTCTGCACGACGAGCCAGGGGGTGCTCGGCTACGTGGGGGTGGCGGGGGACTCCACCAATTTCGAGATCACCAAGTACTCCTCGTCGCCGCCCGCGTCGCTCTTCCAACTGCCGGCCGGGGCCAAGATCACGACGGTCACCGTGCCGACCACCACCACCACACCGCAGGGCTGACGGTTATCGGCGGCCCCGGCCGCGCTCAGTCATCCAGTGCCGTGAACCACGCGGCGAGCCCTCCGTACGCCTCGATCGACACCAGAGGGTTCCAGTATTCGCGGTACCGCCAGAGCAGCCCGTCCCGCATTTCGAACACGCACACGTAGCGCTGGTCGTAGCGCGCCCCCGTTGTCGACAAGTGACCCCGCGTCGCGAGTTCGGCGACGAGAACCTCCGGATCGGCGCCCGGATGGACGCGCAAGTTCTCCACGCCTTCGGTCACGATGCGCCCTGACGCGGCCTTCATGTACGCCAGGATGTCCTGCTTGCCGTGGTAGCTGTCGGGTCGTCCCGTCGGGGCGAAGGGGAATTCCAGGGCGCCGTCTTCGTGCCACAGCTCGATCCATTCGTCGAGGTTCTGGCCGAGTAGGACCAGATACGCCTGCGCCACCTCGAGAGTGCGTTGGCGGACCTCGTCGGCGCTCGGCGTCATCGCGCTTCGGGTGAACGGTCCTCGGTGGCCGAGGTCGCGGCCGAGAAGTCCTGTGTCCGCCAGTGCTCAGGGGTCAGGCGGAAGACGACAGTCGAGCTCGTCGCTGGGTTCTCTCGGGCGTACCACTCGCCGAACTCAGGGCCGAGGTAGCGACTGGCCACCCGGAGGACGTCGCGCTGCTTGGAGGTGATTTCGATCGGGCCCTCGACGCTCACGTACCGGTACGGCGGAGACTCGTCCTGCACCGTGACCGTGGCTCGACCGGCGGCTCGGAGGAGTTCGGCCTTCCGGGACCCGGCATCGAGCCCGATCTCGATCCCTCCGTCCACGTACTCGTACCAGATCGGAAGGGCCAGGGGTCCCCGTCCGGGTTCGTCGACCGCGATGATCGCCACCCGCACGTCAGAGAGGAATTGGTCCCGCTGGGCAGCGGGCATCGACATTTGATAGGGCATTCCCCCGGTCCTTTCACGGTCACGGTCGTGACTCTCTGTTCAGCACCACGAAGGGTGCGCGCATTCCAAGGAGCGCCGGTCGGGCTGTGCGACCAGAATTCCAGTCTGCACGGCCAAACGTCGGGACTCGAAGTGAGACACATCGGTTGCGGACGCCGGGCGTGGCACCCTGGCCTCGATGCCGAGCGCCCTCGGGCCGGTCCGCGACCGTCCGGAGCCGACGGCCGATCAGCTCACGTCCTGAGCGGCCATCTTGCAACCCACCACGGCCGGTGGTGGTTGGGTGGGCGAGGCGGGACTTGAACCCGCACATCCTTTCGGACACAGGAACCTGAATCCTGCGCGTCTGCCAATTCCGCCACTCGCCCGAGTGACCGGCCAACAGTAGTCGCTGGGGAGAGTGCCCCGATCGGCCTCCACGCTGCGTTTGGGTATAGGTGACCAGGTCAGACGCCTGCCGAGTCCCATCTCAGGGGATTGGGCCAGTAGTCTTCAGATGACCATGGGACTCCAGCAGTTTGAGGAGCGCCTCGAGCGTTTGGTGGAGGGAACGTTGGCCAAGCCATTTCGAAGCAACCTCCAACCGGTCGAGATCGGTCGGAGGCTCACGCGCGAAATGGACCTGCACCGGCGGGTCGGCGTGCGCGGCCTCATCGCGCCCAATGCGTTCTCGGTGACGCTGTCCCCGGCGGATGTCAGCCGCTTCTCGAATTTCATCGACGCCCTGTCCCGCGAGCTCTCCGATGCCGCCCGCGAGCACGCCCGGATCGAGGCCTATTCCTTCGTCGGGCCGGTGGAGGTCGAGATCTTCGAGGGGTCCAACCTCAAGCCCGGTCGCTTCACCGTGACCGCGGAGGTCCACGAGAGCGAGGACGGCGGCATCCTGGCCGAGCTCGTCCTGCCGGACGGCCGGCGCGTCTCCGTGGGCTCGGAGGCCGTCGTCATCGGTCGTCTACCCGAGTGTGACGTGTGCCTGCCGGACTCGAACGTGAGCCGGCGCCACGCCGAGCTGCGCCGCAAGGGCGACGGCGTCTTCGTCACCGATCTCGGGTCCACCAACGGCACCAGGGTGAACGGCACCCCGGTCCGGGAGCAGCTCCTCGCCAGCGGGGACGAGGTCAGCGTGGGGTCGACGAGACTTACCTTCGAAATGTCGTGACCGAATTGAATGCGGTGGCGATGCTCATCGCCACGCAGAACCTGAACGCGGTCCTCCACGTTCTGCAGTGGGGGGTCATTGCGCTGATCTTCCTCTTCTTCCTGCGCGTCATCCGTGCGGTCTGGGTCGAGATGAGCCCGGCCACCATTCGCAAGCCGCGCTGGCAGAAGCGCCAAGAGCGTCGGGATGAGCGCGCCGCGTCACGGCCGGCCGCCCCGGCCAAGTCGAGCCGCCGCCGGCAGCTCTACCTCAAGGTGGTCCAACCGCCGGCGCACGCGGGGCGCAGCTACGACCTCGACGACGAGCTCACCATCGGGCGCTCGCCGGGATGCGGCGTCGCCATGCCCGAGGACATCTACACCTCGACGCTCCACGCCCGGCTCTTCCGCAACCACGATCAGCTGTGGGTCGAGGACCTCGGGTCCACCAACGGCACGTACGTCAACTCCGAGCGGATCTCCAAGGCGATGCGGCTCGGCAAGGGCGACCTGCTCCAGATCGGCTCGACCGTGTTCGAGGTCTCGCGATGACCGTGTTGCGGTCGGGCTCGGCGACCGACGTCGGGCGGGTCCGGCCTATCAATCAGGACATGCCGCTCGAGCGGCCCAACCTCTACGCGGTGGCCGACGGCATGGGTGGTCATGTCGGCGGCGAGGTGGCGGCGCGGGTCGCCGTCGAGACGCTCGAGCTGGCTTTCGAGCGCACCCCGACGGTCTCGGGCCTCAAGGAGGCGTTCTCCGAGGCCAACACGGCGGTCTGGCACGAGAGCCAGGCCAACGCCGACCTGCGGGGCATGGGCACCACGCTCACTGCGGTGGCCCTGGTCGGCGACAACGACGGCCACGACGTCCTGGCACTGGCCAACGTGGGTGACTCGCGCGCCTACGTCTACTCGGACGGGCGGCTCTTCCAGGTGACGGCCGACCACAGCCTGGCCGAGGAGCGCATGCGCCACGGCGAAATGACCGAGGCCGAGGCGGCCGTCCACCCCCAGCGCCATATCCTCACCCGCGCCCTCGGCGTGTCCTCCGAGGTCCAGACGGACATGTGGGAACTGCAGCTGCGCACGGGCGACCGCGTGCTCCTGTGCTCCGACGGCCTGTCCAACGAGGTCGCCATGGACGAGATGGCCGACATCCTCGGCGAGGTCCGGGACCCCGAAGAGGCGGCGGGCCGCCTGGTCGACGTGGCGAACGAACACGGCGGGGCCGACAACATCACCGTGGTCATCGTCGACGTCCAGATCGGCGAGAACGGTCCCGACGCCACGTCGAAGGTGACGCCGATCGGCGCGAGCACCGCCGCCATCACGGTGGCCGCCGCTGGCGCCGCAGCCGTCGCCGCGGGCGCCGCCACCACCACCACCACCACCACCACCACCGCCGCCGCTGCTGTCCCGAATGGCAACGCTTCGGGGTCGGCTGGCTCCCCGTCCGACGCCACCCAGGCCGTGCCGGTGCACCGGACCGCCCAGGTCCCGGCCTATTCCGACTCGGACACCCTGGCTCCCGGGGCGCGGCTGGGCTTCGGCGGCGACGCGACCAAGCTGGGCGAGGAAGGTCCCCGCAGCGACGAATTCTTCCAAGGCTCCGGCGCTGCGGTGCCCGTGGCCCGCACATCGACCCGCGTGCCGGTCGTTCCGACCGCGACGGCGCAGGCGGCCGCCAAGCGCCAAGAGAAGGAGACTCGCCGCCAGCGTCGGCACCGCCTCGGCATCCCACGTCGCGTGACGTTCCGGGTCATCGGCTTCGTCTTGTTGGTGGCGGCGGTGCCGATCGCCGCCTACTTCGTGATCCGCTGGTACGCCTATGACAACTGGCTCGTCACCTTGAAGGGGAACCAGGTCGTGATCGAGCAGGGCCAATCCGGCGGCGTGCTGTGGTTCCATCCCCGGGTGGTGGCGCGTCCCGCCGTCACGAAGAACGAACTGTCCACCGCCGCCGCCACCGCGCTACGGACAGGAGTCCAGAAGGCGTCGTTGGCGGATGCCCGCGCCTACGTGGCCAGTGTGACCACCACGTCGACCACCACCACCACGACGACCACCTCGACGACGATCCCGCGTGCGACGTTCCAACCGCAGGTGGTCACGACGACGACAGTGCCGCCCACCACGACGACCACAGCGCCGGTCGCCCAGCCCGCGACCACGGGAGCCACGCCATGAAAGGGATCCCGGCCGTGACCGAATTCAGCCCGTTCCTACCCCGCGCCCAAGGGCGCCCAGCGTAGGCTCGGTCCGCCATGCAACCCGTTGAGACACCTCGCACCTATTCGGGTCGCTACGAGCTGACCCACCTGATCGCCCGCGGCGGCATGGCCCAGGTCTACCGGGCGGTCGACCGCCAGCTCGATAGGCCGGTCGCACTCAAGGTCCTCTTCCCCGAGCTCTCGGTCGACAAGACGTTCGTGGAGCGGTTCCGTCGCGAGGCGCAGGCCGCCGCCAACCTCTCGCACCCCAACATCGTCCCCGTCTTCGACTGGGGCGAGGACGACGGCGTGTACTTCATCGTGATGGAGTTCGTCGACGGTCGCGCCCTATCGGCCGTCCTGCGTGATCCGCAAAAGCTGACGCCGACCCAGATCGCGACCATCGGTGCCGGCGTGGCGGCGGCGCTCGCCTTCGCTCATCGCCACGGCGTCATCCACCGCGACGTGAAGCCTGGCAACGTGCTCATCACGCCCGACGGCGTGGTGAAGGTGACCGACTTCGGCATCGCCCGCGCCGTCAACACCGAGGAGAGCCTCACCCAGACCGGCGCCGTCATGGGAACGGCCGCGTACTTCTCACCCGAGCAGGCCGAGGGCAAAGGCGTCGACGCCCGCAGCGACATCTACTCGCTCGGCGTCGTCCTCTACGAGATGGCGGTCGGGCGCCCGCCCTTCACCGGCGACTCACCCGTCGCGGTGGCGTCCAAGCACGTGCGCGACCAGCCCGTGCTGCCGCGCGTCGCCAACCCAGCCGTTCCCGTCGCGCTCGAGGCCGTGATCATGAAGGCGATGGCCAAGGACCCGGCCGCGCGCTACGCCTCGGCCGAGGAGATGCGGGCGGACCTCCTCCGCTTCGCCGATGGCCGTCCGGTCGAGGCGGGTGACCCCAGCCTCACGTCGGTGATGGGTCCGGTCGGCGCCGCCGCGGGCGCCACCACAATGATCGCCGCCACCACCGGCCGCACCATGGCCGTCCCCACCGGCGGGCCGCCGCCCTCCAACCGCGAGGAAGAAGAGCGCAAGAAGCGGACCCGGCGCCTGATCATCATCTTGGTCCTCCTCCTGGTCGCGCTCGGGGTGATCGCCTACTTCCTCTTCAGCTCCCTCGGCGGCAACGTGACCGTGCCGAATGTGGTGGGGGAGACGTCCGCCACGGCGACGCAGACGTTGCAGAACGACCACCTGAGCGTCGGCTCCACCAGCTTCAAGACGAGCACCACGGCTAAGGGGCTGGTGCTGTCGACCAATCCGAAGGTGGGATCGTCGGTCTCGCGCAACTCCGCCGTGAACCTGGTCATCAGCGACGGGCCGAACATCCCGACCGTGCAGGTGCCCACCGTGAGCAACGAGCAATTGGCCCCCGCCATCCAGAAGCTCACGGCGGCCAATCTGACCTACAGCGTGAAATACATCACGAGCAACCAGCCCATTGGATGGGTGATCAGCCAGAATCCCGCCGGCGGCACCTCGATCAAGGCGAACGTCCCGGTCGTGCTCACGGTGTCGGGCACGCAGACGGCGGTCTCGGTGCCGAGTGTGCTCGGCCAGAGCCCGACCGCGGCGGGTGCCGCCCTGGAGAAGGCCGGACTGAATGTCGGGTCGCAGTCGCAGGGCTGCCCCGCCGCCTATCAGAGCGGGACCGTGGCGGGGCAAAGTCCGGCGCCGAGTGCGAACGTGCCGCCCAACAGCTCCGTCAACCTCGTCATTTCGAACTGCGTGCTCGTTCCCGGCGTGGTGGGGCAGACGGCCGCCTCGGCGCAGAACGCCATCACCAACGCCGGCTTGGTGCCCAACACGACGTTCGACACGGGCTGCGCCAACAACGCCCAGCCCGGCAACGTCGACGGTCAGGACCCGGCCGGGAACGCGCAGGTGGCGAGCGGTGGCACGGTCAACATCTCGGTCTGCCAGTCCAACACGACGACGAGTAGCTCCTCGACGACGACTTCAACGACCCTGGGCTTCGGCGACACCACGACTTCCAACCCCCACAGCGGGCTCCTGCGCAACCGCCAACCCTGACGAGCCACGGGCCGCCCCGCGGTCCTACGGCCTCGTCGGAGCGGTCGCCTCCTCCAGCTCGCCCAAGAAGTTGGCCAGCAGCGCCGGCCCCGACGCGGTGAGGACCGATTCGGGATGGAACTGCACACCCTCGATCTTCAAGGTGCGGTGCCGCAGTCCCATCACCACCCCGTCGGTTGAGGTCGCCGTGACCTCGAGCTCGGCGGGCACCGACTCGGGCCGTATCACCAACGAGTGGTACCGCGTGGCCACGAACGGGTTGGGGAGGCCGGCGAAGATGCCCTGACCGTCGTGGTGGATCTCCGAGGTCTTGCCGTGCATGAGGTGCGGGGCGGCCACGACCTCCCCGCCGAAGGCCTGCCCGATGCACTGGTGCCCGAGGCACACCCCGAGCAACGGGATCTCTCCGCCCAGCTGTCGGACGACGTCGAGGCTGACGCCACCGTCCTCGGGGCGTCCCGGCCCCGGCGAAATGAGCACGGCATCGGGGCGCTCGGCGCGAATGCCGTCGATGTCGATGGCGTCGTTGCGGAACACGACGGGGTCGGCGCCGAGCTCACCGAGCTCCTGGACGAGGTTGTAGACGAAGGAGTCGTAGTTGTCGACGACCAGCACTCGCGGTCCCATGGGCGCAAAAGCGTACCCAACGCCATGCCACTCAGCGCCCGCCTGCCAAGACCCCCCGATCGAGCCGCCGGGAGCGTCCCAGCGGCGCGCACTAACCTCTGATCCCGATGCCAACCAGCACCAAGGGCCCGGGCGGTGCGTCCAAGAAGGGCAAGTCCGCGTCGGGGCGCACCACCTCGAAGGTCGGCCGCTACAAGTCACCCGAGGAGAGCGGCCGCTATACCGCGCCGATACCCAAGAGCGTGCGCCACAGCCCGCCGTGGTACGGCGTGCTCATCCTGGTGCTGCTCATCGGCGGCGTCGCCGTGATCACGGTCAACTACCTGGCGCACCTGCCGTGGGCCGCGCACGGCTCACCGTGGGGCCTGGTGGCCGGGTTGGTGATGATCTTCGCCGGCTTCTTGATGGCGACGAGATACCACTGACCTCGCCGCCGGCCTGAGCCGACCCGACAACCAGCCTGCAACAGGCCGACCCGCCGACCGGGAAACTCAGCCCAGCCGCTCGATAATCGTCGCGTTGGCCAGCCCCCCACCCTCACACATGGTGAGGAGGCCCCAGCGGCCGTTGGTCCGCTCGAGCTCGTTCAGCAACGTGGCCATGAGCTTGCCGCCCGACGCACCGAGCGGGTGACCCAGGGCGATGGCGCCACCGTTGGGGTTCACCTTCTCCATGTCGGGGTGGTGCTCCTTCTCCCACGCGAGCACGACCGAGGCGAAGGCCTCGTTGATCTCCACCGCGTCGATGTCGTCCATGGTGAGCTTGGCCCGCTCGAGCACCGTGGTGGTGGCCGGGATCGGCCCGGTCAGCATGGTGACGGGGTCGACGCCCGCCAGCGCGAAGGCGTGGAAGCGAGCCCGCGGACGCAGCCCGAGCGCGTTGGCCTTTTCCTCGCTCATGATCAGCACGGCCGAGGAGCCGTCGGTGATCTGCGAGGAGTTACCCGCGGTGACCTTGCCGTCCTCCTTGAAGGCGGGCTTCAGGTTGGCCAGCGTCTCGACCGAGGAGTCGGGGCGGATGCCCTCGTCGGCGGAGAAGATCTCGTCGGTGTCCTTGCCCTCTTCGTCGTGCACGGTCACCGGCACGAGCTCGTTCTCGAAGCGGCCTTCCGCCGTGGCACGGGCCGCCCGCTGGTGGCTCTGCACCGAGAAGGCGTCGAGGTCGTCACGCGAGATGCCCCACTGGTCGGCGATCATCTCGGCCCCGATGCCCTGGCCCTTCAGGCCGCCCTGCTCGGCGTAGCGGGCCATCATGCGGGGGCCGAAGGGGAAGCCGTAGTCGCGCACGACCGAGGCGCCCATCGGGGTGTGCGTCATGCTCTCGACGCCGGCCGCGACGGCGATGTCGTAGGCCCCGGCCATGACGCCCTGGGCGGCAAAGTGGATGGCCTGCTGCGAGGAGCCGCACTGGCGGTCGATGGTCGTGGCGGGCACCGACTCGGGCCAGCCCGCCGCGAGCACCGCGTTGCGCCCGATGTTGAGCGACTGCTCGGACACCTGCATGACGCAGCCCATGATCACGTCGTCAATCTGCGCCGGGTCGAGCTTGTTGCGCTCGGCGATGGCCCTGAGCGTCTCGGAGGCCAGGTCGACGGCGTGCCAGCCGCGGAGCTTCCCGTTGCGCTTGCCGCCGGGCGTCCGGACAGCGTCGACGATGACTGCGGTGGTCATGGTGCCTCCTCGCAAATCCGGCGGGCGCACACGCCCTGCCGGTCCAAATCGCACGACATCCTACCCGCCGCGGTCGGTCGGGCCACTTGGGCCCTGACCAGGGATGCGACGGCCATAACGCAGGGCCCGATCGCCCATTAGGGTCTGCCCCGATGAGCCGCACCGTCAAGGCCATGGACCGCTGGTTGGGCGACGGTGGCATGCCGATCATCGAGCTGGTCGGCGGCGCCTTCACCGACTACGGCGTCGACGGCGAGGACCTGGGCTGGGTGGCGGGCACGTTGACGCCGACGGACCTGGGGTGCAACCCGCACGGGGTGGTCCAGGCCGGCATCCACTCCCTCCTGCTCGATGCGGCCATGAACTTCGCCATCAACTCCGCCCTCCCGGGCAAGGCCCGCACCCGGGGCACGCTCGAGATGAAGACCGAGTGCATGCGCCCGGCGCTCAAAGGCGAGCTCTACGCGCTGCGGGGCGAGGTCGTGCGGCTGGCCAAGCAGGTGGCCTACGGCGAGGCCACCCTGCACAATGCCGAAGGCGAGCTGGTCAGCCGCGCCACGGGGACCTTTCTCCTGCATCGACCTCCCCCCGAACCCACCGCCGAGCCTTCCGGCTGACCCCGCCGCTCCGCCGGCCCCGGGGCCCGGGGTCTGCCGTCTGTGCTGCGGCCCTGCGCCCGGGACCGACCGCGCCTGTTTCGCCTGCCGGCTCATCGCCCGCCGGCTCGGCCTGGCGTTGGCCCCGGTCTTCCCGGTGTGGCTGTGCCCGCTGCCCGGACCGCTCTACACGGTGCTGATGGGCTACAAGGAGTCACCGATCGACGAGGCCAGGGACCGCTTCTGCGTGATCGTCCGCTCGCTGTCCGCCGGCTTCCTGCACGCCCACGCCGACTGCGTCTCGGCCGCGGCCGGCGCTCCACCCGAGATCGTCCTGCCGGTGCCCTCGTCCCTGCGCCCCAGCGGTGCGCCCCTCGGGCGCGTGGACGGCCTTGCGGCGCACGTCGAGTCTGCGCTCCCGGGCACGCGCTGGTCGCCCCGGCTGCTCGCCCGCACCGGCGGAGCGGTCGGGCACATGCGGCCTTCCGCCCGTGCCTTCGCCGTGCCACCCGACCTCCGCGCCGACGTCGTCGGCCGCCGCGTGGTCCTGCTCGACGACACCTACGTGAGCGGGTCCCGGGCCCAGAGCGCGGCGGCCTCGCTGCGGCATGCCGGCGCCGCCTCGGTCGTGATCGTCGTCCTCGGCCGCGTGCTGCGGCCCGACCGGGTGCCCGCCCACGCCGACTTTCTAAGGGAGCTGCGGCCCGCCGCTGCGCTCGACGACGTGGCTGGGCCGTGCGTCCGGTGTGTTCAGACCACCGCGCCCACCGAGTAGCGCACGCCGGTCAGGTCCTCGGAAGCCGCCCAGAGGCGGGCCGCCATCGTCAGGTCGCGCGCCCGCCGGCTCGGCCGCGCCACGCGGGGCGGGCCGTACATTCCGAACGGCCCGGCCGGCCCGACGTACTGCCCGTTGCGCAGGGTCGACGCCGTGGCTGCGCACAGCACCGGTAGGGCGCCGCCCGCCGCCGACTGCCCAAGGTTCGAGCCGGCGACCCGGCTCAGCCTGCGCCGCACCCTGCTCCCGCTCAGCGCGCCACCGCTGCCGGCCAGGTTGCTGCGCGTCCACCCGGGGTGCGCGCCCAGCACCATGGTGCGGAAGCCGCCGGCCTCGATGCGCCGGCTGAGCTCGGCCACGAACAACAGGTTGGCGAGCTTCGACGTGCTGTAGACGATCCATGGGTTCCGCGCCGTGGTGGTGGTGGCGACGTCGTCGGGGCGCAGCCGCCCGAGGCGGTGCATGTGCGAGCTGACCGAGACGACGCGCGACCGCTCGGTCGTCACCAGGCGGTCCAACAGCAAGCCGGTCAACGCGAAGTGGCCGAGGTGGTTGGTGGCCATCTGCAGTTCGAAGCCGTCGGCCGTCTGGCGGTACGGGGTGCCCATCACGCCGGCGTTGTTCACGAGGAGGTCGAGGCGGGCATGCTGGTCGAGGACCGATCCGGCCGCCTGGCGCACCGAGGCCAGATCGGACAGATCGAGGTCGAGCAGCTCGAGCGAGCTCCGGCGCAGTTGGCTCTCGAGCTTGTCCCGCGCCCGCGCCGCCTTCTGCTGGTTGCGGCACCCCATGATCACGTGCGCGCCGTGCTCGGCCAGCACGCGCGTCGTCTCGTACCCGATGCCGCTGTTGGCGCCCGTCACGAGCGCCACGCGGCCCGTCAGGTCACCGACGTCGGCCGTGCTCCAGGTCTCGCCGTTGGTTGCCTCGCTCCCGGGGATCCGCTGCATGCCCCGATCATGCCCCGCGCCGAGGTGGCCCATTGGCGGGTCGGGGCGTCAGGCGTTGCCGATGTGGTCGGCGGGCACGGTGCCGAGGCGGCCGGCCTCGAAGTCCTCGAAGGCCTGGACGATCTCGTCCCGGGTGTTCATGACGAAGGGTCCGTGCGCGTAGACGGGCTCGCCGATCGGCTGGCCGCCGAGGATGAGGACGTCGAGCGCGGGGTGCCGTGACTCCTGCTCGGCGCCGGCGCGCAGGACGAGTCCTTCTCCGGGACCGTGGACCGCCAGCTGCCCAGTATGGATGGGGCGGGCGTCGGGCCCGACCGCGCCGTGGCCGGACAGGACGTAGACGAGCGCGTTGAAGCCGTTGGGCCATGGGAGTACGAGCTCGGCGCCGGGCTCGATGGTGGCGTGCACCAGCGAGATCGGCGTGTGCGTCGAGCCGGGCCCTTCGTGGCCGCCGACGTCACCCGCGATGACCCGCACGAGCGCGCCGCCGTCGGGGGAGGTAAGCAGCAGCACGTCGTTGCCCTCGATGCCCTGGTAGCGCGGGTCGATCATCTTGTCGGCCGACGGCAGGTTCACCCAGAGCTGGATCCCGTGGAAGAGCCCGCCCGTGGCGATGAGCTGCTCGGTCGGGCGCTCGATGTGCAAGATGCCCGAGCCCGCGGTCATCCATTGCGTCGAGCCGTTCGTGATGAGGCCGCCGCCGCCGATGGAGTCCTGGTGTTGGAACGTGCCGTCGATCATGTAGGTGACGGTCTCAAAGCCGCGGTGCGGATGCCACGGCGTGCCCTTCGGCTCACCCGGCGCGTACTCCACCTCGCCCATCTGATCCATGTGGATGAACGGGTCGAGGTCGGCCAGCGCGACGCCGGCAAAGGCGCGCCGGACGGGGAAACCTTCGCCCTCGAAGCCGCCGGGCGCGTCGGTGATCGACTTCACCGGACGGATCGTCGAAACGTCGGCCGGTGCCGTGAGGCACGGGAGGACGAGGTTGTCGGTGACGGTCACTGCTGGCATCTCGATCTCTCTTTCGGCGCCGCCGTAGTCGTCAGGCGCGGCGCAGAGTCTTGCAACACGCCGGGACGACGTTCTGTTCCGCCACCGCGGCGGCCAGACCCTGAATCAGGACGCGTCGAGCCGGGCGACCTGGTCTACGCTCAGGGAGAGCTCGGCGGCGGCGGCCGACGCGACCGCCGTCTCGGGGCGGCTGCTGCCGGGGATCGGAATGACGCGGGATCCCTTGGCCAGCATCCAGGCCAGCGTCACCTGCTGCGGGCTGGCGCCGACCTCATCGGCTACCGCTGCGAAGGCCTGGTGCGTCTGCTTGATGTCGTCGGCGCGGCCGATGCCACCGAGGGGACTCCAGGGAATGAACACGATGCCGAGCTGCTCGCAGTGCTCGAGCTCGACCTCCGAGGAGCGGAAGCGAGGCGAGAACTGGTTCTGCACGCTGACCAGTCGGCCGTTGAGCACTCGCTGCGCCTCGTCGATCTGCGCCACGTTGGCGTTCGAGACACCCGCCATCAGGATCTTGCCTTCATCGAGCAGGTCGGCCAGCGCGCCGACCGACTCGGCCCAGGGAACCTTGGGGTCGGGCCGGTGGTACTGGTACAGGCCGATGGCGTCGACGCCGAGGCGCTTGAGCGACGCCTCACACGCCTCCTTGATGTAGGCGGGATCGCCGTGCACGGTCCAGCTGCCGTCGCCCGGGCGACGATGCCCACCCTTGGTCGCGACGAGCACGTCGTCGGTCGGCCCGCCGTAGGTCGCGAGCGCCTCGGCGACCAGTTCCTCGCCGTGCCCGTGTTCTTGGACCGAGAGGGAGTAGGCGTCGGCGGTATCGATGAAGGTGACGCCGGCATCGAGCGAGGCGTGGATGGTGGCGAGAGCCTGGGGGCGATCGGGTCGACCTTCGATCGAGAGGGGCATCTCGCCGAGGCCGATTGCGCTCACGGTCCGGTTGCCAATGGGACGCTGCAACATGGGGCTCCTCCTCGTGGGTACACGAAGCTCGGGGCTGCCGGGGCAGCACCCCCGCAGCGGTTCGACGTTATCGGCGCGTGCGACCGGCGCGCGCGGGGTACGGCCCGCCAGACGGGCGGCCGGAGCGGGGTTACCCCAGCTCGCGGGCGACGTGGAAGGCGATGCGATAGAGCTCGGTGTCGTCGGCGATCGGCCCGGCGTGGGCGGCCCGTTGGCGCAACGCCTCCTTGTCCGTCTCACCGGCCCGCCGGACGTCGGCGGCCGTGATCGACGCGAAGCTCACGAGGTCCATGGCGTCCACCTCGATCTCGACGCGGCCGACCCGATAGCGCCCGCCCACCTTGGCGTGGCGCCGGCGCCAGAGGCGGAAGGAGACCGTGATGTCACCCGCCGCGATGTCGTCGTGCAGCTCCTTGCTGAACTCCATCACGCCCGACGATACGGCGGGTCGGGTGTCGTGCGTCAGGGCCTCAGCCGTACTGCCAGACCCGCGCCCAGTCGATCTTGGTGGTCGCCGGGATGACCGTCGTCCCGTTCGCGGCGTCTGAACCCACGCCGAGCGCTGATGTGAAGGCCAAGAAGAAGGGTTGATTGAAGGGCTCGGGCGCCGTGTCGGGGCTCGCCACGTGGGAGGCGTAGACGTCGGTGATGCACGGCACGCCGTTGAAGTAGGAGGTGATCGTCGTCGGGGTCCAGGACAACGCGTAGGTGTTGAACTGGCCGGCCGGCGAGGCACCGCTGACGCTGCAGCCGCTGCCCGTCTGCGCGTTGGGGTCGTTGGTGGATCCCGGGTAGTGCGCGATGGGGAAGTCGTCGCCGGGATAGTCAGAGTAGAACTCGCCGTAGTCGATCTCGCCGCTGTCGGGCCACGGTCCGTACAGCTTCTGGTTCTCGGGGTCGAGCCAGAGTGTCTCCTGCAGGCCCGGTGTGGTGGCCGCCGGCATTTCGGCACGCACCTGGAAGAAGCCGTACTCCTGGCTGAACAGCTTGTAGGAGGTGACCATGCCGCCCTCGTAGGAACTCAAGCCGAAGAGCGCGTCGAGCCCGTCGCACAGGGTCATCCCGGTGCGCACGATGGAGAGGTTGAGGTAGCCGCCCGACTCGCTGATCGTGTTCGGATTGTCCACGTAGCAGACCTGGTCCGTGCCCGTCGTGTAAGCGCTATTCGCGGTGAGCTGTGGCTGCCATTTCGTGGTGTCGAGGGACGTCCCGTTGAACTCGTCGTCGAAGGTGCACTTCCACGTACCGCTCGGTGCTGCGATGGGGGGCGTCGTGCCGGCGCACCCTTCGTTTGCGCCGACGTCGGCCGTCGGGCTCACCGTTGCCGTGACAGTGGGTGCCGGTGGCGTGGCCGTGGTGGTGGTCGTCGTCGTCGGTGAGGCGGGTGCGGTCGTGGGTGTCGTGGACCCCAATCCGCTACCCGTCACGGTCCCCGTCGTCGACGGAATCGTCGTCGCAGCTGGAGCGCCACATGATCCAAGCAGGTGGCCGAGCAGACCCAAGAGTCCGTTGCACGGGAGCGCCAAACCTGAGAGTTGCATGGCATCGCCACGCGGCGTCGCCGGGGGGCGCGTCGGCCCAGCCGCCCCGACGACCGCCATTGTCAAAGCGACCACCAGCAAGGCGCCGCCGAGCGATGCCACTCTCAACTTCCAAGTGCTGCCACGTCGCGCATGCATAGAGGCACGCCCTCTTCCCGAGGCGCGCCCAGGTTCCTCCGCCACCGTGATCCCTCCTAGGTCAGCGTACGAGTACCCCTACTGCCCGGGGAGGAAACCAGACGTATCTCTGAAACTTGTCGACGAATTGACGGTGCAACGCCGTTGCAACCGAACCACCACCCGTTTGCCAGGTCATTCCCACCTGACCAGGATCGGCACCGAACGGTCGGCGGATGGGGCGTGGCGCCCGATCAGACCTGGTCCGGGCCTGGGTCCTGTGGATTCCGCCGCTCAGCCGTACTGCCAGACCCGCGCCCAATCGATCTTGGTGGTCGCCGGCAAGGGCGTCGATTGGTTCGCGGCGTCTGAACCCACACCGAGAGCGGAGGTGAAGGCCAAGAAGAAGGGCTGGTTGAAGGGCTCGGGTGCCGTGTCGGGACTCGACACGTAGGGGGCGTAGACGTCGGTGATGCAGGGCACGCCGTTGAAGTAGGAGGTGATGGTCGTCGGGGTCCAGGACAACGCGTACGTGTTGAACTGGCCGGCCGGTGAGGAACCGCTGACGCTGCAGCCGCTGCCCGTCTGCGAGTTGGGGTCGTTAGCCGACCCCGGGTAGTGCACGGTGGGGAAGTCAGCTCCCGCAGCGTCTGAGTAGAACTCGCTGTAGTCGATCTCGCCGCTGTCGGGCCACGGTCCGTACAGCTTCTCGTTCTCCGGATAGAGCCAGAGCGTTTCCTGGAGTCCCTGTGCGGTAGCCGCCGGCATCTCCGCGCGCACCTGGAAGAAGCCGTACTCCTGGCTGAACAGCTCGTAGGAGGTGACCATGCCGCCCTCGTAGGAGCTGACGAGTCCGCTCAGCCCGTTACACAGGTTCTCGGCGCGCACGATCGAGAGGTTGAGGTAACCGCCCGACTCGCTGATCGTGTTCGGGTTGTTCACGTAGCAGACCTGGTCCGAACCCGTCGAGTAACCGCTCCCCGCCGTGAGCTGCGGCTGCCATTTCGTGGTGTCGAGGGACGTCCCGTTGAACTCGTCGTCGAAGGTGCACTTCCAGGTCCCGCTCGGCGGCGCGATCGGCGGCGCCGACCCAGCGCATGCCGTTGCAGGTTGCGTCGTCGTGGTGGTCGAAGTCGTCGAGGTCGTCGAGGTCGTCGAAGTTGAGGTGGTGGTGGTTGGCGAAGTCGAGGTGGTGGTGGTTGGCGACGTGTGGCCGAGGGAGGCCAGCGCCACTTCGAGCCAGAACAATTCGCCCGCCGCCGTGCACTGCCCAAAGAGTGCCTGGAACAGGTTGCACGTGGCAGACGTCTTCGCCGTCTCCACCATGGCGGTGGAGGGCGCCGTTGCGCCGGGGCAGGTGCCGATCAGGCTCGAGAGCACGCCGAGCGCGCCGCACGTCGGGGCGGGGAGGGTGGCCGATGCATCGAGCCCCTGGCCCGGAGTAGCCAGAGAGGGTGCGGGGCCCGGACCCGAGAGCCCGAGCACGAGGAGGATGGGCAGCAAGACGAGCAGTACGGCCCCGAACGGGGCCGCGACGAGACGCCACCGGCTGCCTCGGCGCGCGTGGCGTGGCACCGCGGCAGCCCTCGCGTGCTTGGGACCAGCGGTCCGCGCGTGTCTTGCTCCCGCCACTCTTCTCCCTTTCCGGTTCCCGCCTCCGGTTCAGCGGAGGAAACTGCTGTTGGGAAAGGATACTGACTGCCGCAGTGAAAGTTGTTCGAAATTTGAAATTTGGCATTGCGGAGCCCGCAAAGCTCCCGCCTACTGCCTAGGACAGGCACGGGAACCAAACGCGTGCTCGGGAAAGTTGCCGTAATGGGGGGGCTTCTTTTCACTCCGGGCGCCTGATTTGTGGCGGAGGATCTCCGGGGCAGCGCTCGGGTCGGCGCGAGGGCGTTGAAGACGGACGCCCGAGAATCTGATTGTAAAGCTCGTTCACAATAAATATTGAACGATGTACAGTTACGCACAATCGGCTCTTTCGTAAGGAGGCACGATGGCCCGGATGGCGGTAGGGCGGTCGACACACCTGACCAAGGAGGAAGTGGCGCGCGAGGCCCTGGCTTTGTTCGATGCGACCGACTCAACCTTTTCGATGCGGGCACTTGCGGCGCGTCTCAGCGTGAGCCCAGGCGCTCTGTACAACTATTTCGAATGTCAGAGCGAACTCATCCAAGCGGCGGTCTCGCTCGTGTGGGAGGAGTCGATCACCGACTTCCTCGCCCTGGTCCCCGACCCGGTCAGCGATCCGGGCGATCCGGTTGAGTTCCTGATCGGAGCCGCCGTGTGCGGCCGACGGGCCTTCAGCCGTCACTACAGGATTGCGCCGTACATCGTCCTGCCGCCACCACAGGGCGACAGTCGCTTGGCCGGCAGCCTGGCGATCTTCGGCAGCCTCCTCGAGTCAGCAGGTCTCGAAGGAGAGCTCGTCGGGCAGGCCTTCTTCGCGTACACGACGTACACATTTGGGTCGATCCTCCATCGGAGCCACCGCCGCCTGGCTTCGGAACGACTTGGAGTTGAACCCGACGTTCCTTCGTTCTCCAGCGCGGACGCGCGACCCGACGACGCACCCCCCGCCTCTCCGGCGACGTTGCGGGGTGTCGACCGCGTGATCGCACTTCCGTACGGCGACGAGGAGGCAGAGGAGGAGCTCTTCGCGGTGGGCCTGCGTCGGCTCCTTGACGGATTCGGAGTGCATTCCCGCGTCAGCGAGTGGGCCGGAACGGGAAGGGCAGTCGCTCACTAGCCAATTCCTTGGTGGGGCTAGCTGGAATCGAACCAGCGACCTCAGCATTATCAGTGCTGCGCTCTAACCGACTGAGCTATAGCCCCGACGCGTACCGGCCTCGCCGGGGAGGGATCGAGGCTACACCACGAGCGCGAGGCCTTCGGGAGCCG